>CACOUL010000004.1 GCA_902630355.1 Planctomycetaceae bacterium | reverse complement strand
ACATTGGATGCACTTTTGTTTGACTTCCGGGACCCACACTTTCTTGCAAACTTTGCGAGGTGGGCACTGGACTTGGACCTTTTTGCAGCACCCCGGCTTGTAGCAGCAGCGGCAGCGGCAGGAATCCCATTCCCAGGTTCCCGGTGTTTGAACACATTTGGTAACGACCGGCCCCGGACAACAGGTGACTTGAGTTTCCCAGTGACCGCAGCAGACGTTGACAGTCTTTGTGTAATGTACCGGCTTGCAGACGGTGTAGCAGACGTTTTTGGTCCGCGTTTCGTAGACCGGTTTGCAGACGGTGTAGCAGCGCGTCTTGGTTTCGTAGACCGGCTTGTTGACGGTGTAGCAGACGTTTTTTGTCCGCGTTTCCCAGACCGGTTTGCAGACGGTGTAGGTGCACGTGCGGTACTTGGTCTCATAAACCGGTTTACAGACGGTGTAGCGACACTCGCGATAGCAAGTTTCGGGAACGTACTTCACGCAGTTGATCGTTTTGGTTTCCCAGACCGGCTTGTAGCACGTCTTGTAACAAGTGTACTGCTTCTTTTCATAAACCACTTCTTTGCAGGTCTTCATGACCGTATGGCACTGTTGTTTGCAGCAACCATAATCGGCAGAGCAAGCCGACGGACGGCAGCAGCGCAGTCGAGCCGCGCCGCAGTAACCTGCTTCGGTGGAGCGGCCGGCAAGGAGTGTCGCCGCAGCAAGAATTGTGAAAGTTAAGACGCGATACATGGATTTGCCTCCTGGTACGATCCGTGCGCTGGGTAGCACGGAATGTCTGGTGCGTGTCATCCTGCGGCCAAAGGGCCTTTGCCTCACAAACACCTCAAAAAACGCATATGTCCTTATGCGGTAACTTTTACTAAACGATTGATATTCACCAATTACCCCAGAATGTGAATCTAGGGCAATCTAGGTGATTTATATCGTCACAATAAAAAGGTAGCTTGAGATATAGCGGATATTTAATTTGGGAAATAAAAGTAGAATTATTTGTCCGCGCGGTTTGTAAAAGTCACTGTGTGCTCAACTTTTGCGACGATGAGGACTCGATCTTCCGACTATAACGATTCTCGCGGATCGCGGGGTAATGCCTGTTGTGTTGCCTCTCGGGCGTTTCGATGCGAGCGGAAATCGACCGGTCGGCGGTTTTGCTCAGCCTACCGCTGCGGGGCATTTCGCTAATCAGATTGGCGCGACGGATTGGTGTACTAGGCAGGAGGACCGCGAGTCGTCGGCCGCGTGATGCGAGGGGAAGGATGCATTAAAGCGTTTACTGTAGAGAACTTGTGTTAAGTAACGATTGGGCGGCAAACGAATCAGGTTGTGATCTTTTGCAAGGTGCCGTAGAGTGTCAGCCCGGGTTTCGTTGAGGTTTGTGTGTGTGGGATGAGTGAGATGGCCAATTCAAATCGCAAGTCCGATGAGGAAACGACCTTTGCTGCGGTCCCGAAGGCGGTGGTCAGTCGTCTCAGCCTCTACCTTCGTGAACTGCAGCAATTGCTGAGCGAGGGGAAGGAAACGGTGCGTTCGGGGGAATTGGGAAGTCGACTCGGTTTCACCGATGCACAAGTTCGCAAAGATCTCACCTATTTCGGCCAGTTCGGTTATCCCGGAATCGGATATCGCACGGATGAACTGGTGCAGGCGATTCGTCAGATTCTGGGCACGGACATCGAGTGGCGAGTGGTGATCGTTGGGATCGGCAACCTGGGCCGGGCACTTTTAGGCTATAAGGGGTTTGCCAGTCAGGGTTTTCAAATTGTTGCGGCAGTGGATGCGGATCCCAAGAAAGCCGGTTTGAAGGTGGAAGGGGTAGAAGTCCACCCGATCGAGCAGTTGGGAAAGATCGTCAAGCGATGCCGCGCTCGCCTCGGTATGGTGGCGGTTCCGGCAGCGGCCGCACAAAATGTGGTCGATCAACTGGTGGAGGCAGGGGTGGAAGGAATCGTCAATTTTGCACCCATGACGATCAATCTCCCCGAGCATGTCAGTCACGTGGGGGTCGATCTGGCGAGCGAATTGGAGCAAATTACCTTTGCGGTCGCCAAGCGGTGGCACGCGCAACAGCAATCGTAAATTGGCAGGCCTCTGCGCGGAAGTTCGTCCCATCACGCCATTTCGCGATAGCGGACTTCCCGAAAGTGAGCGGCTGGGATATACATTCTGGGGTAAATGGTACGCATTGCCCGGTGGTGTAATGGTAACACTGCGGATTTTGGTTCCGCCATTCCTGGTTCGAGTCCAGGCCGGGTAGCTTGAGTTCCTTCCCCGTCGCCGTCGACCGCCCCTGCTAGCACTTTGCGGCAGGCAGAAATGGTTGAAATGCTGCGACCTTGCCCGTTTTCCCAATCTTCGTATGTTTCCCGGTGCATCGTCGCGGTAAAATGCGAGACAGCGACGAACTCTCAGGGGAGATACGTCGCGCGTGCCGCATTGCAACAGCGAGGCCTTCATGGCGAGATCGATATGGCATTCCCTTCGGGCTCCCTTTCGCGCCCGTCCCAGACTGAAAGTAGTCTGCCTCTCTCTCCTGCTCGGTCTTCCCCTCGTGCTGGTGTTGGCGGGCCCCTGGATTCTTGTCGAAACGTCGTTGCGACAACAACTCGCCTCCTGGATTGCCCCGCAGTTCCAAGGGACCTGTACGATCGGTAAAGCATCGCTCGGCTGGTTTTCAACCGTCGAACTGAGGGATGTTGATGTGATGAGTCGAGAGGATGCCCCCCTGCTGAGCGATGCGGAAATCACATTGGATCGGACGCTGCTGGAATTACTTTTTGAAGGCATCGACGGCGCGACGCTCACGATCGCTAATCCACACATTGATCTGGTTGCCGATGATCGGGGTACGAATTGGGAGCGGGCGCTCGCGCCGCTGCTCTCCGAGTCGGACGCGGGCGGTTCGGTACCCGCGATCACGATCGAGTTGCAGCAGGGAACGGTCGACATTTATGGCGCTGAGCGACAAACCGGGAGGCTGAGTCAATGGAACCTCGTGGCGCAAATCCGTCCCGGCGAGGTGTTACCCCTTGCTGTGGAAACATCGGCAACGATCGCTTCAACGCAGGCCGCCGACACACCTGGCCAGATTTCCGCGGTGCTTCGTTTTGCTCCCGCCGGTGCGGGAGACTCGCCAACGGGTGAACTGACGTGGGAAACCACTGGCGTCCAGATGGATTCGATTGCACCGGTCCTGCATCAACTGCTGCCGGAGGCGCAGCTCCGCGGCCGGCTTACGTCGATCGCGACCCTCGACTGGCAACAGGATACCGCGCGTGCAGAGATTAAACTGATGGGACACGAGTGCGCCTTTCAATCGCCAGGGGTTCTCTCCGGAGAGACGCTGGCCATGCAGCAGGGAAACCTTGAAGTCCGAGCGACTCAGCAGGGGACCACTCTGAAGGTCGATCGATTGCGGTTCGGTTCGGATCTTGCCGAGTTTGATCTGACGGCACTCTGCCATCGCGAATTGCAACCGAGTGGCGAGGAGACGGAAAGGCTGCCTCTTCGATTTGAGGCAGTGCAAGCGCGAGGCAGCGTCGATCTTGCACGGATCGCCGCCCAACTCCCGGTTGCCTTACGTCTGCGTCAGGGGACAAAAATCCGATCGGGTCAACTTGAATTCTCAGTGGATCTCGCCGCAGTGGAGAACGGGAGGCGTTGGCAAGCCGACGTCACCGCTTCAGAACTGGCGGCCATCGCCGACGGTCGCCCGCTCCGCTGGAAACGACCGATTGCCATGCAGTTAAACCTTCAGGAGACAGGCAATGGTCATTGGCGAGGTAACGCCGTCTGTCGCAGCGACCATCTTGCGCTTCAGGCGACCGGGTCGCCCCGGGCAGCCACGCTTGCTTTCCAAGCGGACCTGACCGAGTTGGCGAGGGATATCCAGCCCCTCGTCGATTTCGATGGAATGGAATTGGCCGGCCGCATGCAGGCGAGCATCGACCTGACGCGCAAGGATTCGGGTCGCGTCGATGTCGACGGGCAAGGAATCATCGAAGCGTTTGATCTGCGATTGGCCGAGGGAAAAGAATTTTCCGAGCCGCGGATGACCTTAAGGCTCCAAGGGCAGGCGGGTATGAAGGGAAATAAACTCGTTGCCCTGCGCGAGGCTCTCCTCCGCGTCAACTCTGCACAGGATCACGCGGAAGTGAAACTTGCCTCGCCCGTAACCCTGGCACATCTGTTGACCGGGCTGCCATTGGAAATTCGCGCCGGTGGCGATCTTGCTTCCTGGCATGATCGGGCATCACTTCAGCAAGTATTTTCCGCAGGTCCTCCGGAGGGAACGTTCAATGCGGAATTACAGGGTCGGTTTTCCCTCGCCGAAATCCAACTCGATCGCGGGGAGATGAAGATCAAAAATCTCAAGCTGCCGCTCGAGTCAGGTGTACTCAAACAGCCGGATCTCACGCTTACAGGCCGCGGAGGATGGAAGCAGGTGGGCGGCGAGTTTACCGATTTGGCGATTGGCATCCGCGCACCGGCGTTTGCGGCCTGGACCGAGAAGATGAATATTCAAATCCCTGACGGCGGTGATGTATCGATACAGCAACAGCGTTTGCCCGTTGCGGATGGCACCCTCTTTCTCCGCGGAGACCTCGCCGCATTAACACCACTGCTTTTGAACCGCGGTGGGGCCGCGGACTTTTCGGTGACGGGCCGCGCCGAGGGGAAATTTGAATTTCAAACCGAATCGCAGAAAATCTCGCTCACACCACATCTTGCAATCCGACAGTTTTCATTGCAGAAGTTGCAGCAGTCGAACGGTCGCATGGTGGATCGGGGAGCAACTGCAACCGTGCAGCCTACGAGTCTCACTCCCGTCTGGCAGGATCAGGAACTTTCGTTGAACGGACGCCTCGTTTACGACACTCGGCAAGACCAAATTCGCATAGAACAGTTGGCAGCGGGATCGCAAGCCCTCGGGGTGAGCCAGTGTACGGGGACCCTCACGGGCCTTGCTGGGCAGCCACTCGCCGATTTGAAGGGGGAACTCTCATATGATTTGGCGGCGGTGACCCGCATGCTTGAAGGCCGCGGTTTCGACGATCAGCTAGCGATCGTAGGCAAGGGGAAACGTCCATTTTTCTATCGCGGACCTCTTGCCTTCGATCGCCCTGAGGCTTCCGGGGCTGATGGGGCCTGGTGGGAGGGCATCGAAGCGGGAGCCGGACTTTCCTGGGACTTTTTTCAGGTGATTGGTTTGCGCGGGAGCGGAGGAGATTTTCGAGCGGAGTTGACCAAGGGCATCGTCCGCGGTTCGCCGATCGACATTTCCTTCGGTGGAGGGCAACTTCGCACTGTGCCTTTCGTACGCTTTGATAGCGGACCCCCGGTGCTCCTGCTGAGTCAGGCCACACAAATTTCCAGGGCGTTGATCACCGAGGAACTATGTCGCGATTGGCTACAGTATCTGGCTCCGGTTATGGCCGATGCAACGCGCGCAGAGGGGCAGTTTTCGCTTCAATTGAACCGGTCGGTGATTCCGATCGAGACACCTCGGGCCGGGACTCTGGAGGGAACGTTCACTATTCACGAAGCAAATATCCGGCCCGGACCGGTAACTCGCGAGATTGCCAACATTGCGTCGCAAGTCGATGCATTGATCAATCGGCGGCCGACTACCAATGAACCTGTTTTGAAGATCGATCCCCAAGAAATTCCGTTTCGCATGGTGCGCGGCAGAGTGGAGCATCAAAATTTTAAAATCGAAGTGGGTGATGTGGTGGTGAGGACAAGCGGGTCCGTCGGATTAGATCAGACCCTGGATCTTGTAGCGGAAATTCCCATCCGTGAAAAATGGGTTCAGCGCGACCCGGTCCTCCGCAGCCTGGCGGGCCAAACCCTCAAGGTTCCTATTCGGGGCACGGTTCAAAACCCGAAACTCGATGGCAAGGCGATTGCACAGTTGAGCAAGCAGATGTTGCAGGGCGCCGCCGGGGGGGTTCTTAACGACGCGATCGAACGCGGGCTGCAGAAGGGACTCGAGGAGTTGTTCCGTTAGCGTCGGCATAAAGCGGTCGGCAAAGAACGAGTGGCATCACGGGAAGTGGCTGCCGATTGCCAATCGCCCGCTCGATGCGGTAGACTCTTGGGGGTCGCAGCGGTTTCTTCTTGGTGCGACATACTTTGCCCTTCGGCTTATATTTTCATTGGCATACGTCTCACCTCGCCTTTCGCATCATTGAGTCATGTTTGACGCACTTCAGGAAAATTTATCCGGCGCGTTGCGGTCGCTCCGCGGTCGCGGAAAGCTTACCGAAGCGAACATGCGCGAAGGACTGGAGGATGTCCGCGCCGCACTGCTCGAAGCAGATGTCAGTTTTTCCGTCGTGCGGGACTTCATGGAACGGGTCACCGAGCAGGCGGTCGGGGAGAAGGTTCTAAAAAGCCTCGACCCGAGCCAGCAACTCGTCGGTATCGTCAATCAGGAACTGATCGAATTGATGGGGCCGGTCGATCACGACCTTCACCTGCGTAGTGATGTAACCACGTTCATGCTTTGCGGACTGCAAGGTTCCGGTAAGACGACCTCATGCGCAAAACTTGCTCAGCGGATTCTTGAACTTGGCAAGAAACCGATGTTGTGTGCGGCCGACTTACAGCGCCCAGCGGCAATCGACCAATTGCACATCCTCGGTGAACAGATTGGTGTCCCCGTTTTTTCACAGCGGGAAATGACCGACCCCGTGGCGGTCTGCCAAGCAGCGCAGAGTGAAGCGAAGCGGGAGGGAGTGGACGTCCTGATTCTTGACACAGCGGGTCGCCTTGCGATTGATGAAGAATTGATGGCGGAGTTGTCCGCGATTGACCGCAAGGCGCAGCCCGATCAGGTCTATCTGGTCGTCGATGGGATGACCGGTCAAGACGCCGTCAAAAGTGCCAAGGGGTTCAATGATGCGCTGGAACTTGACGGCTGCATCATGACCAAACTGGATGGCGATGCTCGCGGTGGTGCGGCACTGTCTGTAAAGCACGTGACCGGGGTGCCGATCAAGTTTATCGGAACGGGAGAACACATCGATGGGCTCGAGGAGTTTCATCCCGATCGCTTGGCCGGACGGATATTGGGGATGGGCGATGTGCTTTCGTTGGTCGAGCAGGCGCAGAAGAAATTCGACCAGGAGGAAATGGAGCGTCAGGAAGAGCGCTTGCGGAAGGGGGAGTTCACACTCGACGATTTCCGCAAACAACTGTCTCAGGTCACGCGTCTCGGCCCGATGGGCAAAGTGATGGGAATGCTCGGCATGGACGGGGGCATGGCGGACATGATGGAGGGGGCCGATGTCGAGCAGGACATGAAACGACTTTTCGGCATCATCGACTCGATGACGCCCGAAGAACGCCGCAATCCGATCAAGGTTATCGACCCGGAACGCCGTCGCCGGATTGCAGCGGGAGCCGGTGTCGGAGCCGGCGAGGTCAACGATCTGGTCAAACAATTCGACAGCATGGCCGGAATGATGAAGCAAATGGCTGGCAAAGGCATGCGAGAGCGGATGAAGATGGCAAAAGAGATGCAGGCCCAGGCCATGGCAAATCCGGGTGGCAAGTTGGCGAAGACCAAGCAGGGGACCGGAAAGCGATTGACCAATAAAGAGCGGCAAAAACTGAAAAAACAGCGGGAAAAAGAGGCGCGCCGTAAGAAGCGGGCTTCGCGAGGAGGTCCCCAGTAGAGGCCGGCGTCCCGTGAAATGGGCATTGGTTGCTCAGGAGGGAATCACCGCAAAAAAAGGGTGGGGAGGGCTGACATCGCTTCCCTAAAAACGCCACAATAACGAGTCTCGATTCGACGAGGTATAAGACGCAGGTGAGGAGAACGTAGTGGCAGTTAGAATTCGTATGAAAAAACTGGGGCGGAAGCATCGGCCCTTTTTCCGTATTTGTGCCGTGGATAGCCGGTCGCCCCGCGATGGTCGGGTGCTTGAGGAGTTGGGCACCTACGATCCGATGATTCCAGAAACCGATGCTCGAGCGGAGTTGAATCACGATCGGTTTTCCTACTGGTTGGGAGTGGGCGCCCAGATGAGCGATAAAGTCAGTGTGCTTTTCCGCAAATATGGACCGGAAGGAACCCATGTGGCTGCCCGCGAGGAGGCGCTGAGTAAGCGATCCGGTCCGCGGGTGATCCCGGATCAGGGCGCGCCGGCCTACGTGCCGAGCGAAGAGCCAACGGAACCAGCCGAGGCGGGTGAATCTGGTGAGGTGAAAGAGGCGGACGCCTCAACCGAAACAGCGAGTGCAGTCAGCAACGCGGCAAGCGAAGAGGTTGTCGCCGAGACGGGGGCGACCGAAGCCGAACCGACCGAGGGCGAAGCGGCGGAGTCAGAAGCCGCGGCTGCCGATGAGGAAAAAGCCGGGGCGGAAAACGAAGCTGGCGAAGAAGACAAAAGCGAGTGACCTATCATGCGGTTCGATGTGCTGACCCTTTTCCCGGAAATGTTTCCGGGCTATCTGGGGCAGAGTCTGCTCCGTCGCGCCATTGATGCGGAACTCGTGAAAGTGCATTTGCACAACTTGCGAGATTGGGCGAGTGGGCCGCATCACGCGGTCGACGATCGACCCTTCGGTGGTGGACCGGGGATGGTGCTGAAGGCTGAGCCGGTTGTGGAAGCGGTGGAGGAGGTGCGGTCGATGCAGACCACGCCGAGCCACCTCGTCATGCTCACGCCGCAAGGACGTCGACTCGATCAAGCAATTGTGGAATCGTTGGCGGAAAAACCCCAATTTACATTACTTTGCGGGCGCTATGAGGGATTCGACGAGCGAGTGAGAAAAATTTTACGCCCGGATGAAATCTCGATTGGCGATTACGTCGTCAATGGTGGTGAAGTCGGAGCGATGGTTTTGATCGATGCCCTGATTCGCCTTGTGCCGGGAGTTTTGGGAGATGCCGAAAGTTCGGAATGCGATTCGTTCTCCGGAGAGAATCGTCATCGAATCGAGTTTTCACAATACACCCGGCCGAGAAGTTACCGTGGCCTTAGCGTACCGGAGGTGTTGTTGAGCGGCAATCATGAAGAGATTGCTCGTTGGCGGAAACAAGAGAGTTTGGATCGCACGCGTCAGCGACGTGCCGATTTAATTGAAGGCGAAGAGCAGGCTGTAAAGCACAGGTTATAGAGTACAGGTAAGAAACACAGGTAAGAAACATAGCGGCGAAGGAAGAATCCCATGAGTCAGCAAATTTTAGACTTGGTTGAGAAGCAAAGTCTCAAAGGAGAACCGCTGGAGTTCGAAGTCGGCGATACGGTCGATGTGCACACGCGGATTATGGAAGGCGACAAGGAGCGCATTCAAATCTTCAATGGTACGGTGATTGCGATCAACGGTTCCGGTACCCGGGAGATGTTTACCGTGAGGCGCGTTGTTGGCGGCGAGGGAGTCGAACGTAAATTCCCGGCGAATTCTCCGCGGATTGCAAAAGTGGAAGTGAAACGCAAGGGTGTCGTGAGACGCGCCAAACTTTATTTTCTCCGCGACCGCGTGGGCAAGGCAGTGCGACTGAAAGAACGTCGGGTCGACCAGAAAAAATAGAAGTTGATCATCCCGGCCCGGTGACGGGTATTCCATGCGATTCGATTGCCGGCGGTTGTTTGCACGTCCGCGTACGCTCGGGCAGCGGGGAGAAGCGGTGGCGGCCCGATTTCTAAAAAAAAAGGGCTACAAAATTCTGGCCCGGTCGTATCGAACCGCGATCGGTGAACTGGATCTGGTCGCCGTCGATCCGAATGACGTCCGAGGATCAACGATCATCTTTGCTGAGGTCAAAACGCGGAAGGGAACTCGAGCGGGATATCCGGAAGAGGCGGTCGATCGTCGCAAGCAGCACAAGTTGTCACAACTCGCGGAACACTATAGAGCGGTTCACAACGTCGAGGCCTATCCCGCGAGATTCGATGTGATCGCTGTGGAATGGCCGGAGCAACACAAGCGGCCGAGGGTGACCCATTTTCCGGACGCTTTTGATGCCTCGCTCGGCGACGTGATGGATGGGTGACCAATTCGCGTTGCGACGCTGGCGATACGTGGAGTCACAGACCCTTCACTCGATTACGTCCACGTCGCCACAGGAGCAGTGGAGTCGCGTCCCGGGATTCGCCTGCGGGCGGCGCACAAATCCTAGCGCGAAAACGTGAGCATCGGCGGGAGATCGGATCGCGCTGGTGATCCGTCCCACCGATTTTTCTTCGTGTTCGATGTTGGTGCCGGGGGAGGGTATCGCGTCTTCTGTGTGGATTTGCAATCGTCGAAATAATTTTTGCACTTGCCCCAAAGCGTCGATACGGGCGACCGTTTCCTGCCCCAGATAGCAGCCTTTATTAAAGCTGATCGCCTGCCGGTCTCGATCTATTTCCTGAGGTAGGTTTGCGTCAGTAATATCCACACCAAATCGCGGTGTGCCGGCCCGAATGCGTAGAAATTCAAAAATAGATGCATCACATTCGACGGCGTGCGATTCCAATTGCGCAGCGACCGTCTCCCGGTCATCACATGCCGTTCGAATCGTAAATCCGGGCACACCATAAAATGGAATGCGACCACAGTGCATGTCAATGCTTTCGATTGTCCCGTGTGCATGAGAAAAGTCTGATGCTCCCAGTTGAATATTCCATTCGTTTTCAACAATCGCTTCAGCGCGTTCTCCACAGAGGATCACTTGCTGCCAAAGCGCAGTGCGATCGAACAGTTGTACGTTTTCGCGAATCAGATAGCGATCGAGATGAGCTAATATCGTATCGGCCTGACCGGGTTCCGTGGCAACGACGAGCGAGTCGCTCTCGGCAACGACCCAGCCATAACCGATGGTCCTGCCACGGACATCGGTAAAAAAGAGTTCGCACCCTTCTCCGACGGGAAGCGACTTGATATCCGCCGTGCAGAGATTGTGCAAGAAACTTGCCCGGTCAGTCCCGCTGATCTCGATCAGGGTCGTATCGAGCGCGAAACAGAATCCGGCGCCTTGAGTTGCGGCTTCGAACTGGAACTTACGAGATTGTTCGTCTGTATCTTTCATACCTTCATGTCCACACGCGATCTTGCGGCGGCGATTCCGTTTTAGGAGTTCCCCTGACCGAGGTCTTTGACGTCGCTGGGACCTGTGAAAACAACCGGCCCGGGTCGATCAGCGAGTCCTTGGAGCGGTCCGGCAATGTGCGCAGCGGTGTGCTGTCCCATATGTGTGGGGTCTGGCAGCGGCATCTCTTCGGGCAGGGTATCCGGATGATTGAACATGTGCAGCGTGCGCGTGGGAAAGGCAAACTGGATATTCAAGTCTTTTGCCAGTCGCAGAATATCGTTAAAGAGTCGATGCCGCTCACGCAACTCAATCGCCCAGTCTGGACATTCGAGAAAGCAGTAAAGCAAGATGTTCAAACTGCTGTCGCTGAATTGATTGAAATAGACGTGGTAGTAATCTTTTCGGGTATAGGGATGTCGGCGGATCAATTCACGAGTCCCCTCGCAGAAGGCATCGATCTGCTCGGGTGTCGTATCGTATTGCACTCCCAACATAGTATTAATCCGGCGGTATCGGCGGGCACCCATGTTATCGACCGAACTGGTGGTGAGCAGACTATTCGGCAGCGTGATCAGTGAATTGTAGAAAGTGCGAATCCTGGTGCTTCTAAAACCGACTGCCTCGACAGTCCCCTCTACATGATTGGTAATCACCCAATCGCCAACTTCAAAAGGACGATCGGCAAGTACGGTGAACGAACCGAAAATATTAGAAAATGTATCTTTCGAGGCCAGGGCGATCGCAGCACCCCCGATGCCCATGCCGCCGATCAACCCGGCGATGGGGAGTCCGAAGGCCTGTGCAGCGGTTAAAACGCCGACGCATACCACGAACACCTTCAGCGATTTTGAGAGCAGTTGGACCAGAAGGTCATCGAATTTGCTTGGTGTTTTTCTCGCCTTGCGGAAGAGGTAGTGACGTGCCACATCGATCAGCAAAAAGCAGGTCCAGATTGCGGCGATTACGGTAAATATCTGGAGTGCGATCAGTAGAATACTCAGGGCAAAGTCTGGAAGACCGAGCAACTTCGTCCCCTCGTACCAGACGTATCCCTGGGCCAGCAAACCGATGGGTCGAAAGACTTTGCTTTTAATCGTTGTGTCGTTGTCTTTATCAAAAAAGTGCAACCAACCACGTACGAAGCGACTGAGTACAAACCGGGTCAATCGGTCCAAGAGAAAGCCGATAAAGATGAGTCCGAAAAGACAAATCCACTGATAGTCGGCAAGCAAGAAATGTTGATCGGTGAGTTTCGCGGGGAAAAGATTTCGGAACCAGAAGGGGGTCCAGAAGGGAGGTTCGGCCTGGATGATGCCCTCTACGGTGGGCCTGTTTTTCCAGCGTTCGTACAGATCTCCGATCACCTGCACGGTGCCTTTGGTGAACCGCCAGTAGCCCTCCTGATCGGGGGCGATTTCAATCAGGGATGCATCGTCCTCGTCTGCGCCGTCGAGTTTGGTTGTAATTTGACTCAGCCGGAAGGGTTTTTTACTGTCTCCATCATCCGGGACCTGGTAATACTGCACAAAAACCATTCGGTCGATGACTTCTTTCAGTTTGAATGCATCGTGCATGCCAACGGTAGGACGTACATTGACAGGAACGTCTGAAAGATTGAGAGTCAGGACGGCATTTTTTTGATCGCCATCCTTTTTAAACGCTCCAAAAAAAGTTTTTAGTGTTTCTCGTGGCGAACTGAGTTTCACTGCAAGCGACGGGTCGGTGGCAGTGGTGGCATCCTCTTTTTCTGAGGTTGTACTCTCCTCCGCTTTGACTTCTGCAGTTTCCTCGGCTGATCCGGGGATGCCAGAAATGAATCCCGAACTGCCGAGAAGGGTCAATAATAAGAAAGCCTGTAAAGCATTGAAGCGCATCGTGCGATCTCCCGGTTTCCGATACGCAGGAAAGTCTGCCAGACTTTGTGGATTGAGAAAAGATCGATTCTTCGCAGGCATCCGCGTCTACTGATCGATCCAGCCACCACCCAAGACGCGGTTTGCCTGGTAGCAGACGACCGCCTGCCCGGGGGCGACACCGTAACACGGTTTTTCGAACTGGACGCTCAGTTTTTCACCGCCTTGTAACTCGACGATTGCCGGTGTGCTCGGGCTGTTGTAGCGAATCTGAACCTCGCATTGAAACGGTCCCTCGGGCGGATCGACAAGCCAATTCGTCCGGGAAGCGGTCAATGCCGTACGGGCCAATTCCTCTTTGGTGCCGAGGATTACCCGGTGCTTCTCGGCGTCGATGCGAACCACGTAACGCGGTTCCCCGAGTGCGACCCCCAGGCCCTTGCGTTGGCCGATCGTAAAACTTTCAATCCCTTGGTGTTCCCCCACGACCTCGCCCGAGGTGGTCAGGATTTCTCCGGCGGTTTCTTGATCGGCACGTCGGCCGCGTATGAAGCGACCGTGATCACCGGAGGGTACGAAACAGATTTCCTGGCTGTCCTTTTTTTCGGCAACACGTAGTCCGATCGTTTTCGCGATGCGACGGATTTCTGTCTTCTCAAAAGGTCCCACCGGAAGCATCATCCGAGCGAGTCGCTCTCGGGGAATACCAAAAAGGACATACGACTGATCTTTTTGCCGATCGATGCCACGGACAAGCGGCTTGTCATTGTTTTCGTCCGGCAATAATTGGGCATAGTGTCCCGTTGCCACATATTCTGCATCGACGCTGTCGGCATAGTCAAACAACTTTCCGAATTTGATCCAGTTATTGCACATCACACACGGGTTCGGGGTGCGACCCACGGTGTATTCGTCGACAAAGTAATCGATGATCGCAGAAAATTCTCGCTCTAAATTCAACGCGTAAAACGGAATACCGAGGCGGTCTGCCACGCGGCGGCCATCCTCGGCATCGGCCGCGCTACAGCAACCCTGTTTGTGATCAAGTCGTTCAGTCACGATCGGCAAACTCTCCGAGGATGTGCTGCCGGGAGTCGAAGCACAGGCAGTCGCCACCGGAGACTGCTGTCCGTGACGCATGAAGACACCGATGACTTCGTGCCCCTGCTCAGAGAGCAAGGCCGCTGCGACACTGCTGTCGACACCTCCCGACATGGCAAGAACGATTCGCGACACGACTTCTCCCGAGGGACATGTGAACGGATGTGGATCACAGTGGTGCCGCCACTGTACAGCGACCACAATTCAGTCTACGGACGCCGACTGGAACCGGCAAGCGGACCTCCGTGGGCTTCATTTCCTCGGGGGTGATATTAGAATGAAGTCGGTATGCCTTTTGAGGGAGAGATTTAATGGATAAAGAAGTCACGGATCGCGTTAACGAGATGCAGCAGCGAATCGTCCAACTGCGGGACTCTCTTTGACTATGCGGGCAAAACCGCAGAGGCTACTTCGATTGAGCAGCAGATGTCAGCGGCCGACTTCTGGGATCATGCCGAGCAGGCGCAGGCTGTTGTATCGCAACTCAAGGCCCTTAATGCCATTATCAAACCCCTGGCAACACTCCTCGCGGCGGGCGATGATCTCGGCGCGCTGATGGAAATGGCAGAGGAAGACGGTTCGCTCGAGGAGGAACTACTCCAAGAACTTAAAAAGATGGAGCAGTCGCTCGAGGATCTTGAACTCAAGTCATTACTCGATGGCCCTCACGACAACTCGGGAGCAATTCTCACGATCAATGCCCGCGACGGCGGAACAGATGCCAACGACTGGGCAGAGATGATCTTGCGAATGTACCTGCAGTGGGCGCAGAAAAATGACTACGCGTGCGAAATACTCGACCGTCAAGATAACGACGAGGCCGGGATCAATAGTGCATCGCTTTCCATTCGGGGGCCCATGGCCTACGGGTACCTGAAGGGAGAAACCGGTATGCATCGCCTCGTCCGCATCAGCCCTTTCAATTCCGAGGGCAAGCGACAGACGAGCTTTGCCTCGGTCGATGTCACGCCAGAAATAACAGACGAAGGCGAAATTGAGATCAACCCTTCCGATGTTCGCGTCGACACCTACCGAGCCAGCGGTGCTGGTGGTCAGCACGTCAACAAAACCGACAGCGCCGTTCGTTTGACTCACTTGCCGTCACAAATCGTCGTGCAATGTCAAAACGAGCGGAGTCAGCATAAGAACCGCGCCACTGCGTATAAGATGCTCAGAGCGCAACTTGCACGTTTGGAGGAAGATAAACGGGAGGCAGAACAGGCCGCGCGGTACAAAGATCAGGCGAGGGTAGGTTTTGGATCCCAGATTAGGAACTACTTCCTGCATCCCGATCAGCGGGTGAAAGATGCCAGAACCAACTATTTGGTCGGCAATTTTCAGTCGGTGATGGATGGGGGAATTCAGCCATTCCTCGATTCCTATTTGCGTTGGCGGGTCAAGGAGCAAACCTAGAGTCGTTCCGGATCATGCAAACATATGATGCGATCGTCATCGGCTGCGGGGGGATGGGAAGTTCGATAGTCTGTGCTTTGGCACAGCGTGGCGTGCGCGTCCTTGGAGTCGACCAACATGCGGTGCCGCACTGTCGAGGTAGTTCGCACGGGCAGACGCGAATCATTCGCCAGGCCTATTTCGAACATCCAGATTACGTACCGCTGCTGCTCGAGGCCTATCGCCAGTGGGTCGAACTCGAAGCATGCGCAGGCCAGAAACTGTTGCATCAGACGGGGCTGTTGCAGGTGGGACCACCCGATGGATTTTTGGTCCCTGGGGTTCGCGCCAGTGCGGACGCACATCAGCTACCGATCGAAACGTTTACGGGCCGCGAAATCGCGGAGAACTTTCCCGGATTCCATGCCGCAGAAGATTGCGTGGGACTCTTCGAACGACAGGCTGGATATTTGTTGGTCGAAGAGGCAATTTCCGCTTATCTCGATCAGGCGATCAACGCGGGGGCACAGATACTGACCGACAGGCAACCCGCCCGGTGGTCTGTGGACGGTCAAGGCATTCGAGTCGCGTTGGGCGAGGAGGTGTTCGCTGCCGGTCAACTGGTGGTTGCCGCCGGCAGCTGGACCAATCAACTGGTGGTCGATCTGGGGGTCGAGTTGCAGGTGGTGAAAAAACACATGTACTGGTTTGCCAACAAATCATCTCGCTACCGCCACCAAAGTCCCGTGTTCTTTTATGAGACGCATCAAGGATATTTTTATGGTTTTCCTGAACTCGACGCGCGAGGTATCAAGGTCGCCGACCATCGTGGGGGCGAGCGTGTCGCGGATCCGGGTCGATTGGACGCCACGATCGATCGAGACGATCAGAGGCGGATTGAGAAGTTTCTTTGCGACCATCTTCCGGATATTTCCCCGCAGGTAACCGACCACCAGGTGTGCATGTACACGCGATCCCCAGACGAACACTTCATCATTGATCGCCACCCCCATCTGCCTCAGGTTGTTCTGGCCGCCGGTTTTTCCGGTCACGGATATAAGTTCTCACCGGTTGTCGGTAGGGCGGTGGCAGACATCGTCACGGAGGGCAAATCACCGTTGCCGATCGATTTCTTCGCTCTCAAACGGTTTGCCGGAGCGACTGGCAGCGACGGGGGCGTGGATTGAAAAGCGCACGGTCGTACAGATCGTGACGGTCGTACTGCCCTCGCCGGTTTCCAAGGTGCAACGCGTGTTGCAAAAAGGCAACGTCTCAATCTGGCGCGTGCTAACCTTGAGTAGCGTTGAGTCCCCGGTTTTCGGGAATTTCATGCATTTCGGGTGGTGGAATGCATGGGAGGTGTGCAGTGTACGGCGCTGCCATTTCCATGATTGCGGTTCCTGGTAGGGGCTACTGTTCTCGGGTGGTTGGTTGGCATGCTTATCGTGGTTCCGATGAAGTCGCTTGCCGGGCGCCCCTTGATTGATGCACGCTGGGATTGATGGATCATGGCGGCTGCAAGGCAACATACAATTGTGCGGAAAAAGAAGCGGGGTTCCATCGGAATCCCTCTGCTTATTCTCGTGCTTTTCTCGATCACCGGTTGTCGAAGTTTTTACGATCGGACTCCACCGCCTCCCCCGTCCACCGTCGGTGTTCCTGGGCCGGTCGACATTCCATCGGTCGACGGCATCGCTCCGGTCGCACCACCACCCCCGGCAAGCGCCGTTCCACCACCGCCGCCGGGCCAAGTTCCTGCCGCCCCACCACCGGCGCCGTTCTTCGGTCTATTCGATTCTACCGGTTTCGGTGGGCTGGCCGATGCGCGATTGACGCTTTCTCCCCAATCGATTGTCGCGCCTGTGGGAAGTGAGGTCGTCTTGATCGGTGGCATTGTCGACAGCCAAGGTCGGGGTGCCGCAAGTCAGCGAGTCGATTGGATGCTCTCGCCGGAGAGTGTGGGTGAATTTGTCGCGGTTGATCAGAGTGCCAGTTGCTTCCTCTTACGTTTTCCATCCAATCGACCACGGAAGGTGACCAACAGTTATGCGATTAGTAGCACGACCACCGGTCGCAAGGCAATTGGCCGAGGCACTGCTACCGAACAAGATAATGTTGTTGTGGAGCGGGGGCAAACGTACGTTACGGTGAGTTCTCCTACCGACGGCGCAAGTTATGTCACCGCGTTTGCTCCTCACGTGCCAGCATGGGATTTGCGAAAGCAGAATGCAGTGATCTATTGGGTCGATGCCCAATTCAGTTTTCCGGCGCCCGCAATTGCCCCGATTGGTGAACGGCATACGTTCACCTCTGTCGTCACGCGGTTGAGTGACGGCTCGCCGCTCGAAGGATTTTTAGTTCGTTTCACATCGACCGATCCGAATGCCGTGTTTGCCCCGGGTGGAACACCTTCGGTCGAAGTGTTGACGGATGCGGAAGGGCGAGCTTCGGCCGAAATTTATCAACAGAATCCGGGGCGTGGCACGGCACAGGTTCAGATGGAGGTGATTCGCCCGGCCGGGCGTGCGAATGCCGCAGACCGTCGTCTGGAAGTGGGTCGAGGCACGGCATCGATGACCTGGACCGCGCCCGGCATTGCCCTCGATGTGACCGGGCCGGCAACGGGAAGCATCGGGTCTCAGGCAAGTTTTCAGGTTGTCGTGACCAATAACGGAGACATGCCTCTCAATGACGTGGCGGTTTCTCACCGTGTGCCTGCGCCGCTCGAATTTATCAATAGCAATATTGCGGCATCCGAGCAGAGTGGTCTCTTGCGTTGGAACATGGGCCAACTCGCAGCTGGACAGTCGGAAACCATCATTGTGAATTACAAGGTTCGCAGTTCCGGTAGTGCGAGGAATTGTTTCTCGGCGACGAGTGCCGAGAGAGTCGAAGACCAGGCGTGCCTCGACATCAACACGACCGTACCTCAGTTGGAGCTCAACGTTTCAGGACCGACGACGGCGACGGTGGGAGAGCAGGTCACCTACCGCATCTCGATCACCAATCGCAGCCAGAGTCGCCTCACTCAACTGATTGTCAAGAATACGTTTGATGAGGGCTTACAGCATGCGGTCGCTGCAAGTCCGATCGAGCGGGATCTCGGAATCCTGGAGCCGGGCGGAATCCGCGAAGATATTCAAGTGACGTTCCAGGTGACCAAGCCGGGTAAGTTGTGTCAGACGGTCGAGGTACTCGGTGCCGGTGCACTGGAGGTTCAGGAGACCATTTGTCTGACGGTGAGTCCGCCACCGGAGGCTAAGCCGGCACTCAAGGTGGAAAAGCGGGGGCCGAGTACGGGAACCGTGGGGCAGACGCTTGTTTTTGAAAGTTTGATTACCAATACGGGGACGGCACCTCTGGAAAATGTAACGGTGATCGATACGTTCGAACGCGGTCTCGAGCCGACGCGAGTCTCCGATGGGTATCAGATTGAAGAGGATCAACTGACTTGGAAATTTGCCCAAATCGCCCCCGGACAGACCGAACGATTGCAGGTGGAGGTGATTTGCAAAGAAGCGGTTCGCGCATGCAGTCGTGTTACGGTGACGGCCGCAGGGGATCTCTTGGTGGCTGAGGAGGCGTGCGTCCAGATTACGGAGGCGGCCGTACCCCCGGTGAATCCCGCTCCGCCGACAACCGTACCGCCACCAGCCTCCTCGGCACAGGCTGACAATGCGGAGACGGGAGATGTACTTTCCTTGACCGTGACTGACCTGCGGGATGAGGTCGCCGTGGGCGGCACGATTGTGTACGAGGTGACCGTGACAAATCTTCGCAATGTGGCCGATGCGAACATCGTGGTTATCGTTACCGTTCCAGAAGGTTTAGCACCCACAGCCGGAGGGGTCGGGATTGTAGCACCGAGTAACCCGAACATTGGACAGCGAGTCATTCGCTTCAATCCGGTAGCAGAAATTCGACCGGGCGAGTCACTGATTTATCGAATACCGATTCTCGCGGAACAACCGGGGCAGTTCAGTTCGCAGATACGGGTGACCAGTAATGGTCAGCGGCGACCTCTGATCAAGGCGGAAGAATCGAGCGTGTTTCAGGATCGATAACGATCTCGACCTACGTTGCATCGTTCGTTCGCGGATTGAATTGGAATAGTACGTACTCATCGTGCGATATTCTTTTGCCGATGGTTGCCCTGCCGCAGAGTCGCTGACCCTGTAATTCAATTACATACTGTTCCGGTCCGTCGGAAATTTCTTTGTACGAGCCCCAATCGTGCCGGGTTACGACCCCTCGATTCTCAGAGAGCGGCCCTTCATAGTCGAGATAGCAAAGGCGATGATCTTGCAGAGGCAAGGCGTGCAGTTCCTCTCCGTTTTCCGGTATCGCGGGAAGTGCCCAGGTCATCAGGTACTCTTCGTTCTCCAGCATCAGATCCCAGTGCGAAGGTCGGACCGAATCGGGCGGCATCTGATGGCGAAGAATGACAAAACGCGGCATCGGTGCCATCCTTGCGAGGGATCGGAGTCGATTAAACAAACTTCAACAGAGCGTATCTTTTCTTTCCTGAACGCAGCACCATCACGGTTTCGCTTGCAAGATCGGCTTGAGTTAGGGACCGATTTTGATCTTCGACGCGTCTGTTGTTCACATAAGCACCGCCCTGATCCACGGTTCGTCGTGCATCACTTTTGCTTTTCGCCAAACCCGATTGGCAGAGTGCTTCGATAATTGATAGGCCCCCATCCGCGAGTTGGTCTCTGGCAAGTTCTTGGCTGGGAACGTCGGCAAAAATATCAGTCAGATCGGTGTCCGACATCTGCTCGATCGTCGCACCGAACAACACCTCGCTCGCCTTGTTGGCTTTCTGTAATCCTTCGTCTCCGTGAACGAGTTGCGTGAGTGAACTTGCCAACTCCTGTTGGCTGCGGCGCTGTTGAGGTGCGTTGGCCCGCTCGTCCGCTATAGAGGTGATTTCTTCTTCCGAAAGTTCGGTGAGCATTCGCAGACATGCATCGACATCCGCATCCTCGGTGTTGTACCAGTACTGGTAAAAGACGTAAGGGCTGGTTTTTTTGGGTGAAAGCCAAATTGCACCCTGTTCCGTTTTACCCATCTTCGTGCCGTCGCTCTTGGTCAGCAGCGGACAGGTCAGGCCGTGGAGTCCGCCTTCTCCCATCCGTCGAGCGAGTTCGATGCCGGCTGTGATGTTACCCCACTGGTCACTTCCACCCACCTGCAAGCCGCAGCCATGGGTCTTGCTCAAATGCACAAAATCATAGGCTTGCAAAAGCATGTAGCTGAATTCGGTGTAGCTCATGCCGGTCTCGGTCTCTTCGAGTCTTGCCTTCACCGATTCTTTGCCGAGCATGACATTCACCGGAAAGTGCTTGCCGATATCCCGCAAAAATGTGAGGTAATCCCACTCCTTCATCCAATCGTAGTTGTTCACGAGTCGGGCCGCCTGCGGGCCATCGAAGTCGAGAAATTGCCCGAGTTCGTGCGTAATTCCTTCGAGATTGTGCTCGATCTGTTCAGCAGAGAGTAAATTGCGTTCTTCACTCTTGCCACTCGGGTCGCCGATCATACCAGTTGCACCTCCGGCAAGCACGATCGGACGGTGCCCCGCCTTCTGGAATCTTCGCAGCATCATCAGCGGTACAAAATTCCCGACATGCAGCCCATCCGAAGTGGGGTCGAACCCGGCGTACACAATTTGGCTTCCCTCTGAAAGCCACTGCCGTAAATTTTGAGGATCGGTCGTCTGGTGAACCAATCCTCTCCAATCGAGTTCCGCAAAGATATCCATCAATTCTCTCGACAGATGTTCATAGGGGGGTATCGTGCGATGCAAGTATCATGTCGTATCGACGAGTTGCGCGGTAGTGGGGTTTCCATTTCGAAATGCGCAGATTTCTAACGGAACAGGTCATCATCGGCAAACGGATTACCGGTCCCGGCGACCTTCGGTTTGGGAAGAATTTTAAGTATCTGCCCAGCAAGTTTGAGATCTTGTTTCGTCGTGATTTTACGATTCAGTGGTGAACCTTCGATCAGCGTGACCGGATGATCCGCTCGCTCGACCAATTGCGCATCGTCGGTTGCTTGAATATCTCCGCGCTGAGCGTATGCATCGAGGAGCCAATCTCGGCGGAACACCTGAGGCGTTTGGGCTTCCCACAAGTTCGATCGGTCGACGGTTTCGGTGACCGTGGGTGATTTCCCTCCCTCTGAATTGCCCCGCTTCAGCGTGGAGGTCACCGGGATACCAAAAAGGGCAGCCCCGCTTCGTGTGGCTGCTTCAAAGATCGTCTCAATCCACTCATCCGCAAGACACGGTCGTGCTGCATCGTGGATGGCGACGAAGTCTGCTTCCGCTTTGACGCGGGATAAGGCTTTTTCTACCGAGTCACTTCGTTCTGCACCGCCCTCGACCACATCGATACCGAGAATGGTGACGTTGGCCGAGAACTTTATGTCGAAGTCCTCGCGGTCTTCCGGAGCGATCACCAGGATGAGTTGGATGACGTCGTCGCGATTGAGGAATTTTTCGGCCGAGTGAAGCCAGACGGCGCGACCATCCAATACTGCGAACGGCTTTTTATAGTGCTTGTCCCTGAATCGCTGGCTTTTGCCTGCGGCCGGCATGATCACAGAAAACGTTGACACAATCGGGGCCCTGAGGGGTGATCTCGTTGCCGCATCATACCACGTGGTCGGCCGCGACCGGTAGCGGAGGGGACGACGCTTTCATCCGTTTGCATGTGGTGACATGGCAATCCGATTTTCCAGCAATTGGGGAAGTCGATGCCGTAGTCGCGTGATCATTTGAGCGTGCTCTGGAATCTGCTTCACGATTCGCACTTGTTCGGTATCGACCGCATCCTGAAGGGAGAGCAGATACGTGTTCATTTCACCAATTAATTCTGAGGCAAAGTCGATCGAAAGCTCGATATTGCGCAGCCGAACAGCAGCAGATTCCGGAATTTGCTCGATTCGAATTAATTGGCCCGCATGTGCTTTATAGAGTGTGTCGTCCAAAAAAATGCGCCGCAGTTCATTCTGCGGATTGAAGTGATACGCGCGGGTCGCATCAAAGTAAATACTCAGGGCACCACTCGATCTGAAGCCGAAAACAAGCGGTTCCCGAACTGCGGGCAAGATTGCCTTCGCCCGCTCAACCAAGGCCGTCGATTCCGCAAAGAGGTCCTCCTCGTGCGGGCCATGCGATTCCATACGTCGCCTACGTTAGCCGTTGATTATTTCGGAGGTCGAGATCGATAGCGTTGGGCGGCGCGTTGGAGGATTTTTCGTTGAGCCCGCGTGAGTGAATTGATCCCCCGATCGTGAACGCACTGGAGGATCGCATCGACCATGTATTCTTCATCTTCCTCTTCGCTGCCGACATCACCATTTTCGTTTTGTTGCGGCTGCCAGCTGCCGAGCGGATGAAATTCGCTCTCGGATAAATCCTCGGATGTATTTTCAAGCGTGGTGGTTAATTCGGTTTCTTCTTCGATGTGAATCGCGAGTGACAGGGGAGCGGAAGAAAAGCAGAGGCAATAAACGGCAATCACCGTGAGCGGTAACCAAAGAGGCACTCCCCCGTACGACAGCCCCCTGGTCGCAATCGCGAGCGCGATGAGCAAGAAGACCGATACGACGGAGGCTCTTCGTGCAATGAGCCAACCCCGACGATCTCCCACGGCAGGGCAGATGAGTGACTGAAGTATCCAACTGCCATCGAGCGGGACCGAGGGTACCAGATTGAGGACAAACAGTCCCAGGTTGATCCAGAGGGCTAATCGCATCCCGGTCACCAGCGGAGGTGCCTCTACAAGCGTACCATCGGTTGCGAAGGGTGTTTGCCATGGATGTTCCTGCAGGGAGAGCAGCAATACCGCTGCAAGCGCCATTCCAGCGAGGTTCATCAGCGGGCCGCTGAGCGCAACCCACAAATCGCGGCCGGCCTGTTGCGGGTAGGTATGAAAGCTCAGGCCCCCGAAGGGCGTGAATACCAGCATGTCGTTGGTGCCGCCCACCCGTTTTACCGAAAGGCAGTGCCCCAGTTCATGCAACAGCACGCAGGAAAACCAGACGAACAGAATCAAACAGCCATCTCGTAGCAAATGTTGGCTATCGACGAGATTCCGAAAAAAGAAGGTAAAGACTGCGACGAGTAGACACGAAACGTGAAGGCGCGCCGGTATTCCGCTCCAACGACCCAAGTAGATGCTTCCGAGTGTCGTGCCGCTGTACATGGAACGCGTCACCGCCGAGGTCGCGGTTTCCCACAAGGTTCTCGGGATTGCCAAGCTTCTATCCTACCAACTACTATTTGAACCGGCAAACAGAATACCGGTTTGCGGCCATCCTTCTCCCAAGCAGGAGCGAAAAACCTTGGAAGTATCAGACACGGAACTATTGCGTGCAAAAAAATTTCGCGTCGTTCGCCGAACCGTGACGCGTGATGCGGGAATGTTGACTCAGGAGGTGATTCTGCATCCTGGAGCCGTGGCGATCGTTGCGCTGGTTGATGCGGACCATCTTTGTCTTATTAAAAATCGTCGCACAGCGGTTGGGGAAACCTTGATCGAGTTGCCCGCTGGCACGCTAGAGGAAGGAGAAGACCCGGAAGCGACAGCATACCGGGAGCTTTATGAGGAGACCGGATATAAGGCCGAGGAGATGATTCCTTTGAGCGAGTGCTATATGTCGCCCGGTATTTTGCAGGAGCGGATGCATTTTTTTGTTGCCCGTCGACTCACCCCCGGGGATCCTCATTTGCAGGAGGACGAGCAAATCGAGACAACGATTATTCCGCGTGAGCAGGCTATCGCAATGGCAACTGATGGCCGGATACACGATGCAAAGAGCATCGTCGGACTACTGCTCTATGCACATCGTGAATTTGCAGGTGGATGAGTCGAGTGGTTTACTGCGACTCAGGGCCCGGTCGCCTGGAGTACCGGGTTTCGATACAGATTTTCTGCGAGGAATTCAGGTGATCCATCAACCACCGACGGCGCCCGCAGATGCCATTCTCGATCCGCAGGGATCAAGCCCTCGTCAGCAGGCCAGGGCATGAGCGGATGATACCCAAGCGTTTGCGCCAGCTTTCCGGAATGGAGAGAGACGTTGCCCGCACGGGGTGGCATGGGGCCCGCTTCTCGCCGGTAACAGCCTTTCAGCAACTGCGGGTCATAGCCTCCGGCACAATTAACGATCTGGGCAATCTGATAGAGGCTCAAATTCCGCGGTCCTCCTGCGTGGTACAAGCCCGAGAGGTTGCGAAGAAAGACAGTTTCGTAGAGCCGATTCATGCAGTCGGTGTAGCTGGGAGTGCGGATTTCATCGAAATACAGCGTGGCAGGCCGATTGTTTTGAAATCGCCATTTGATCCAATCGATTGCGCCTGCATGTCCGCTGTAACTGCTGCCCATGGGAAGGGAAATTCTGAGGATGCATGCCCGGGGCATGGTAAGGAGGATCAGTCGCTCTGCCGTTGCCATCGAATGACCGTAGACCGTTACCGGGTCGGTCCGATCCTCTTCCCGATGGGCGCCCTCCCGGAGACCGGAAAACACTAGATCGATCGAGAGATGCACCAAGCGCGTTTGAGTGCCTTCGATCACGTCCAGCAGATTCCGGACTCCCTCAACGTTTGTCCGCCGTGCAAGGGCGGGATCGAGTTCGCATGATTTGAGGGCACAGTTTCCCGCGCAATTGAGTACGGATTGAAATTGGTAACGATCGAATAGCCGTCGCAGTGCATCGGTATCTTCGGCATCGCACGCTTCGATATCGGGACCCGTAAGAGGCCACTTATTTTCCTGTCGCATACCGATCACCTGTCCCGGAAATCGATCGCGAAAATAGTGCAGGGCATTGTAACCCGCGACGCCGGCGACGCCGGTGATCAACAGCGGTAGTGGGAATTCGGTGGCGGAAGAGTCCATGAGGAGGAGTCGCGTTGCGTGCCGGTGGCGAGATAAGCGAGCCTACAGCGTATCTTGCCGACAGCATAGCTTGCAGTGATACCTTTTTTCCAGAGGCGCAAGGCGGATTCATCCGCCTTGACCCCCCCTGAGACACGTTCTATTATCCCGCTCCCGCTCCGAGCCGCTGGTTTGGATATCACAATCTTTCGATTGAAAAACGGTCTAAGGAGGAACCGTCATGCATTCGCCCGCCTCTTCTCGCGTTAAGTCTTTCGAAAACCGATCACGGCGCGTCATGTTGCTGCTCGGCACCGGGTGTTTGGTACTCGGCGCATGTTTTCTTTTACGATATAGCGAAGGATCGAAGACGGCCGTTGCCCGGACTCGATCTCAAGCCAAACCGGTTCAATCGCAATCGGCAAACAGAAATAGTGCAGTCGAACGTTGGGTCGCCAGCGTGAACGGCAGAACAATTTCGCGGCAACAGCTTGCCAGCGAGTGCCTACGCGAACATGGTGAGAGTGTCCTTGAGACGGTGATGAATAGACATCTGATTGCGATTGAGTGTCGCAAACAGAATATACGGATTTCGGAGCAAGAAATTGATGCCGAGATCGACCGTGTTTCGAGAAGATTCGGTCTGCCGGTCGAACAGTGGCTTACCCTGTTGAGAAATGAGCGGGACATACCGGCCGATCGTTACCGGGAAGAAATTATCTGGCCGACCGTGGCGCTGAGGCGACTGGCTCGCAAGCAACTCACGGTGGAAGACAGTGAAATTCAGCGGGAGATCGAGTCGCAGTTCGGTCCGCAGGTCCAAGTACGCATGATCGTACTCAAAGATTCCCAAGAGGCTCAAAAAATCAAGGAGGCAGTCAGCGCCGATCCCGAAAGTTTTGCAAGTCTCGCAGTCAAACATTCAATCGATATCAACAGTGCCAGTTCGGGGGGCCTCGTGCAACCGATCCGTCGGCATTTGGCAGAATCGCAAATTGAGGTCGCTGCTTTTGCCCTGCAACCGCAAGAGATCTCGGAAGTGATTCCTGTCGGCGATCAATATGTCATTTTGCAGTGCATCGATCACATCGAGGCTCGCGAGCCGAGCGAAAGCGAGATGCAGCAGGTGAGGCTTGCCATTACCGAGTCGATCCGCGACCGCAAACTGCATAAAGCGGGGACCGAACTTTTTCAGGAATTACAGCAACGGGCAAACGTGCAGAACATTCTCAATAATGCCGAACTGCAAGCCGCGATGCCGGGTGTGGCCGCCACAATCAATGGACATCCCATCACGACCGACGAATTGGCCAAAGCCTGCATATCGCGTCATGGAAAAGAGGTTCTTAACGGTTTGATCAATCGCCAGTTGATTGAGATGGAGGTCAGCAAGTCAGGTATCCAAATCAATCAGGAGGACCTCAATCTGGAAGTTGCCCGCGCAGCACATGCCGCTGGAGTTACCACCGTCGACGGCCAGGTCGATTTCGAAAAGTGGTACGAATTGATGCAGCAACAACAAAACATTTCGGAATCCGTTTACCTTGAAAAAATTGTTTGGCCCAGCGTCGCGTTGCGCAAGCTCGTGGAGGGGCAGATTGAGGTGACCGATGAAGATTTGCAAAAGGCTTACGAGGCAAACTACGGGCCGCGAATTCGTTGCCGAGCGATTGTGATGGACAACTTGCGACGTGCGCAGGAAGTATGGGCAATGTATCGGGGTAATCCCACGGTGGAAAATTTTGCACAGCTTGCTGCGGAGTACTCGATTGATCCGGGTGGCAAGTCGTTGGGAGGCGTGGTTCCACCTATCCAGCGCCATGGGGGCCAGGCGGCGCTTGAAAAAGAGGCGTTCAAATTAAAACCGGGCGAACACTCGGGCGTTATTCAGGTGGGGGACAAGTTTATTTTTCTTCTCTGTGAGGGAATTACAAAACCGGTGGAGGTCGATCCCGAGGAAGTTCGGGAGGTGCTCTACACCGATATTCTCGAAAAGAAGCATCGCGTTCTGATGGCCCGTCGTTTTCAGCAGATCATGGAGCAGGCGAGCATTGAAAATCGGCTTTATCCGGAACTTTCGAAGGCACCAGTATCCGACAATAAGAAATTAAACTCACGGTCTTCTGCAGCAAAGTCGTAGCTGATGTCTTTCCTGCATTCCATCCGGTGACTGGTAAAAATGCGGGGCGGAGTTATCCTGAAGGTTTCCACTCCGTAGTCGCAAAGGTCCCCTCCGATGTCTTTTGACAAAGCCGGTTCCGACAATCCGGTTGATTACTCCCGCCCGTTTGATGTGGACGTGGCCTCTCGGGTGCACCGCCTTCCGCCCTATCTGTTTGGAAGGATCAATCAGTTGCTTTTGGAAAAGCGACGTGCGGGGAGCGATGTGATCGACTTGGGGATGGGCAATCCATCTGATCCTCCCGAAGATTTAGTGATTGAAAAGTTAGCCGAAACTGCTCGCGATCCGCGCAATCATGGCTACAGTCACGCCGCCGGATTGCAGAAGTTAAGGCAAGAAGTTGCGAGCAAGTATCTCACGCGATATGGGGTAAGAATCGATCCGGAGTCGGAGGCAATTGTCTGCATCGGTTCCAAAGAAGGTTTCTCGCACATGTGTTTGGCGCTGATGGGCCCCGGTGATACGGCGATCGTTCCGGCACCGTATTTTCCCGTCCACGCCTATGCCGTGATGCTCGCATCGGGAAATACAATTGCCCTGGAGGTGTCCGACAGTGAGCAGTTTCTCTCGAATGTGGCATATACCTGCCAGCACCTGTTCCCCAAACCCAAGTTGTTGGTCGTCAATTACCCTCACAATCCGTCGGCGGCCACGGTGGAGGCGGAGTTTTTTACCGATGTCGTGGCGCTCGCAAAGCGGTATGGATTTTATGTGATCAGCGATTTTGCTTACGCCGATGTTGCCTTCGAAGGTTACCAGCCTCCGAGTTTCCTCGCGGCTCCCGGCGCGAAGGAGGTGGGTGTCGAATTCACTACCATGAGCAAGGGATACAACATGGCTGGCTGGCGAGTTGGCTTTTGTTGTGGCCATCCCGACATGGTCCGCGCTCTCGGTACGATTAAGGCATATTATGATTACGGACTCTTCTCGCCCGTACAGGTGGCTGCCATCATGGCACTCAGGCACACCGAGGCGGCCGTCGTGCGGCAGAGTGAAATCTACCAAAAGCGTCGCGATGTACTCTGTGACGGCTTGGAGCGACTCGGCTGGGAAGTGGATCGGCCCCGGGCGGGAATGTTTTGCTGGGTCCCCATCCCGGAACCGTGGCGATCGAAAAGCGATTCGCTGCAATTCGCCACCATGCTCCTCGAGAAGGGGGATGTTGCTGTCAGTCCTGGCACCGGTTTCGGTCCGGCCGGGGAAGGTTTTTTGCGACTTTCACTCGTAGAAAACGAAAATCGCCTGCGTCAAGCGGTGCGGCAAATCGGCCGCTGTCTCTCCGGCGAACCGGTGGCATGATTGCCCGGTGAGGGAATTTGGTCTTTCCCCGATTGCCACAATTTTGGTACTTACCCCGCTCGCCCCACACCCTCGTTGCGGCCCGTCGACCGCTTTGGGGATGAGGAAATTGCTGGAATCGATATCCATGATTAGGAAAGTCTTATGAAACGTTGGATTATTCGACTCACCGTTCTTTGTGGAAGCATGGTCTTTGGTTGGTTTGCGATTGCGGAAGTACAGCGCGCACAAACCGAACCGGTGATCCGTTCGATTGCAGCGAAAGATGAGGTTCCTTCACCGGGCGCTGCAATTTCGTCCACGAACAATGCCTCTCAAGCGATTCATCCGGTGACCGATCAGTCAGCAGCGTTCGCGGCGGCCGCCGAGGGTGCAGGCAATGCACAGGTGGTAAACGCGCCTCGCGATACGATTCCTTCCGCAAATCCTTCTGCACAATCGACCCCATCCGCACCGCAGTCTGCAGGCGGCGCCGGCCGCGATCCTTTTGGGCTTGCGCCCCCGCCCGCTGCGGCACCTAAGGAACAAACGAACTTGCCGGATAATCAACCGGCCGATCGCTATGCGGATCGGGCAGTCGGTAATCGATATCAAGCACCGGCCGATTCAGCGGAAGCGCCCGCGAGTCTGCCTGCCGCGGCCCGCGATGCCCAGCCCCTAGCCGGTACCACGGTGAGCGACAATCGCTATGCGGCTGCGACAAGTTCTCAAACAACTCCAGATTCTCGATCTGAGGGAGGGGACCGGCTAAGTGAAAGCCCTCGAGGAGTTCCCGGACCGAATCGGTCACCAACTTCCAAGCCCGCAAATCCCTCGGTCAAGCGATGGGGTGAGGTACGTCCGAATCCACCAGCAACGGCTGCAACCATCAGTGGAGTCGAGGCGGTGGGCAGACCGGGAGGTCGGCATCAAGAGGGTCCCCAGGGACCTCAAATGGTCGTCGAAAAAATTGCGCCAGGCGAAATCCAAGTTGGTAAACCGACCACGTTCGATATCAAGGTAGTCAATCGCGGCAACGTGACGGCGTACGACGTTCAGGTGAAAGATGAAATTCCGCTAGGCACGCGACTGTTGAGTACAAAGCCGGATGCCCAGTCCGTGCGGGGTGGGATTGTCTGGGACTTGGGACACTTCGAACCGGGCGAGGAAAAATTTGTCGAAGTTCGTTTGATGCCGGAAAACGAAGGTGAAGTGGGGAGCGTTGCTTCGGTCACCTTCTCGACGCGCGCATCGGCGCGTACCTTGGCGACCCGACCCCTGTTGAAGATCGATGCGAGTAGTGCCGGACAAGTCATGATAGGAGACCAAATCAATCTCGCAATCACGATCGCCAATCTGGGCACCGGGGTGGCGAAGGATGTGGTACTCTTTGAAAGTTTGCCTGCCGAATTGCGACACCCTGCAGGAGCCGATCTCGAGTTTGCCGTGGGTGACTTGGCTCCCAAAGAAAGTCGTCAGATCAATCTGACAATGACGGCGGCGCGAGCGGGGATTGTCAAGAACCTTTTGGTCGCGCGCGGCGAGGGGAGTTTGGCGGCAGAAACCAACGTTGAATTTGAGATTATCGCGCCGCAGTTGGCGGTTGCTATTTCGGGTCCCCGTCGTCGTTATCTCGAAAGGCAAGCAACCTATACTGTGAAAGTAGCCAATCCGGGTACTGCGCCGGCCGAAGATATTGAATTAGTCTCGCGCCTACCAAGGGCAATGCAGTTTGTTTCCGCAAACAATGCCGGGCATTACGATGCGGCAACCCATGCGGTGTACTGGAGCTTGCAAGAACTTCCTAAAGGTGAACAGGGTCAGGTCCAACTGGTCACATTGCCTACCGAACCCGGCGATCATACGGTACGGGTTGAAAGCACAGCGCGTGGTGAGTTAAGTGATTCGAGTGAAGAAACCGTTCGCGTCGAAGGACTCTCCGCACTATTCTTCGAGGTCGTCGATGTGGAAGACCCCGTTGAGGTCGGACGTGATACGGCCTACGAAATCCGTGTACTCAATCAGGGAACGAAGGTCGCCCGCAACATTGTCGTTGCTGCCCTGTTACCAAACGATCTCAAGCCGCTCTCTACCGAGGGACCAACGCAGGGAACGATTCAAGGCAACCAAGTGGTGTTCCAACCGCTCGGGCGATTGGCGCCGAAAGCGGATGCCACGTTTACGGTGCGGGCCCAGGGCGTACAACCGGGTGATCAACGGGTCCAGATTCAGATCCAAAGCGATGATCTGAAAACCCCGGTGACGAAAGAAGAGAGTACGCGGGTTTACTCCGACCGATAGGCTCATTCTTTCCTCTCCCTGTGATCTTCAGCGATACCGTCGTTCAGCGATACGGTCGCCGTTATCCTTTGCCCAGTCGGCAGAGCCCGGTGTGAATCACCCTTTTTTTCTCCGCTTTTAAGCTTCTGCGGTTTGACCCGCCCACGTAACATAATTATCTTGATTTATGTGTTCTCTCAGGGACGCCGTGGTCAAATGATTCGCAGCAGGAGGGTGATCGAAGCGATGGCGATAGCAGAAAACGACACGCGCTCGCAAAGCGAGGCAAACGAAGCGTCACAACCGGTGGTCTGTTCCTACAACGAATGGGACCCGCTGGAGGAGGTTATCGTCGGTCGCGTCGATGGGGGTGCCGTTCCGCCATGGCACGTGACGCTTCAAGCGGCCACCCCTCAGGAATCGTGGGAACTGCTCAAGTTACTTTCCGGAAAACCTGCGCCCGATGCGATGGTGCAAGCGGCGCAGCGCGACCAGGAAGAGTTTGTAAAAATACTCGAAAGAGAGGGGGTTATCGTACGGCGACCCGATCCTGTACCGCAAACAGCAAGTTTCCGAAGTCCCGATTGGGAAGTCGAGTCGGGATATAACGTGGCAAATCCGCGCGACGGTCTTCTCGTGGTGGGTGAAGAGATTATCGAAACCCCCATGGCCTGGCGGAGTCGATACTTCGAAATGAATGCGTATCGAAGTCTGCTCCAGGAGTATTTTAAGGCCGGCGCAAAGTGGACTGCTGCCCCAAGACCTCAATTGGCCGATTCTCTCTACAATGAAGATTGGGAACTGCCGGAGAAGGGCGCACCGTTGCAGTTTGCCATTAACGAGAGTGAGTGTTGCTTTGATGCAGCCGATTTTACGCGCTGTGGTCGCGACCTCTTTGTGACCCGGAGTAACGTGACGAACTATTTCGGCATCGAATGGCTTCGCCGCCACCTCGGCGATGAATACAATATTCACGAAATCAAGACGCAGTCGCGGCAACCGATGCATATCGATACGACTTTTGTTCCGCTTTGTCCGGGACGCGCACTCTACAGTCCTGATTTTCTCGATCCGAGTCAGGTTCCAGAAGTTCTCAAAAGTTGGGAACTACTCCCCGCGCCCCGACCGGTCAGCACGATGGTTCAAATGATTGATCTCAGTAGTGCCTGGCTCAGCATGAACGTGTTGATGCTTGATGAAAAGCGCGTCGTGTGCGAGGCAACGCAGGAACCGCTCATTGAAAAACTTCGCGAGTGGGGATTCGAACCCATTCCGTGCCCGTATACCAATCATTACGTCTATGGCGGCGCGTTTCATTGTTCCACCCTCGACATCAGGCGCAAAGGTTCGCTGCAGTCGTATTTCTAATCCGCAGCACTGAATCACGGTTGGAACGCGAATTGCCGGTCGTTCTGCTCAGGCGTTGGAACGACTCTTTTGCTCAGCGGGCTTGAAGAGTTGTCCGGCGGGACTCGCCAAGAGCGCCGGTAGAAAGATCAGGTCACCCACCAGTGCCGCCGCGAGCAGCAGAAACATCAGCAGTCCGAATTGCGATACCGGTTGGAACGAACTGAGGGAAAAGATGACCAAACCGAGTCCCGCGATCAGCGTCGTTTGGGTCATTGCCAGCGCACAACGGCGATAGCTGTAGCGTACCGCTTCGGCTCGATTCATCTGGGCGGACATCCCCCGGCGGAACCAGGTGAGAAAGTGCACCGTATCGTCGACGGCGATTCCCATGGCCACACTGGCGGTCATCATCGAACCGATATCGACGATACGATCGGTCCAGCCCATCCAGCCAAAAATCACCGCCGCCGGAAAAACATTGGGAAGCATGGTCACCATTCCCGAGAGGATATTGCGGAACCAGAAGACCATCATGATCGCAATCAAAATGAAAGCGAGCCCAAAGCTTTTGACGAGTCCCCGGAATAGTTCTCGCTGTGCAATGTGGAACAGGGGTACCATGCCAGTGTATTCCACATCGACACCCAGCGTGTCGTCGGCGGATTGTCTCATGATATTGTCGAACTTTTTTTGCTGGTTCGTCAGCAAGACATCATATTTTTGCTCGGCCCGTTTGACGCATTCCTTAACATCGGCTTCACCTTGGCACTTCAAACGCTCCTCTTGAAGTTTTTCGGCAATCTGCTGCTTGATTTGTTCAAATCGCTGCTGGGCTTTATTTTGGCGTTCTTTGCTCTCCTGACTACGACTTGCCAGGTATGCATCCACATGCTGTTCGATTTGCGCGATCACCTGATCGTAGTCTTTCTCTCCGGGGCGAACTCTCGCGCTGATCCGCCACAGATCCTTTCCCTTCTGCGGTTCCTCCTCGGTTCCGGCAGTCGCTTTTCCGTCCTGGTCGGCAGCCACCGGTACCGGCGCCACTTTGTGAGCATCATCTTCGTAGCTGTAATAATGGACCTTGCGATAATCTTTGCGATTATCGGCGAGCCGTCTGTTCATGACGTATCGCGTATAGTGGGCTTCATCGAGTTGTGGGGCGAAGGTGACGGCTGAGATTGAGTTGCCGATTAACTCCGATTGATTTTTGGCGAGGTCTTTTTCAATTGCGGAAACAAGCTGCAATTGACCGAGCGTCGTCAAGGGAGATTGCTGACGGTCGAATTCGACTACAATTTCAAGTGGAATTTGATTTCCGAATCGATCGGGACTCGCCAGCCAATCGTAATCCCGGATCAACCGATGCTCGCGATCAAAAAAACGGGCTGGTTTTACCGACGTATTGATATAGAAGGCACCCCAACCAAAAAAGATGAGCAATGCAAGGCAAATCACCAGCACGATTCGGCGGTGGACAATCACCCGGTCGGCAAGCCATTCGACAGCACGGGCGAACGGTCCTTTCTCGGGAGGTTCTACGACCTGTTCGTTATCAGGTCGCTTTTTAATCCATTTTTGTACGAAGACGAGAAGCGCTGGCAGCAGCAGGAACAAGACCGCCAGGCTGGAAACAATGCCGATCGCCGAATACTTACCGAAATCCTTGACCGGAATAATTTGACTCACCATGAGTGAGGCGAGGCCAATCGCCGTCGTTCCTGCCGCGAGCGTGCACGGCAGCCAACCTTGACGGACCGACTCGAGCGGTGCCAGGGGTCGTCCTACCTCGTGGATGGCATCCTGGTAGTAGTTAATCAAATGCACGCCGGCCGAGAGGCTCAACACATAAATCAGAACCGGCATGACGACCAGCACCAGATTTACTTTCCCGCCGAATAAGGGGACGAGCGATTGCGCAAGAGCCGAACTGTAAACGGCGACAATAAAGACAACCATCGCCAGCGTCAAACTATAAAAGAGTCCCTTCCAGCGATGCGCTGAACGACGGCCGTGAGCAAAGTAAAAACTTGCCACCGCGCAACTAAGTGCCAGGAGCATTGAGTAGGCGACCAGCGAGTCGATTGATTTTCCGCTCTCCACATCCACGGCCGCGTTGGTCACCGCATCCCCCGCCATGTGAATATCTTTTTGTGGTACTCCGAGTTGGTCGATCAGGATGCGATCTAGCGAATCAACCGCCTCTTTCCGGTCCCTGTCACCCGCCTCACTCAATTCGATAATTGCAGCCGAGGATTCACCATCCTTGGCGATCAAAACCGACTCGAGTCGCTGTCGGGCAACTTTTTCGCTGAGGTCGAAAGGTTTGCCCTGTAATTTTTCGAGCAGTTCAGGGCCGGTGGTAATTTTAGAGTAGAGCTTTTCTCCAGAGGCATTTTTATAATCGCGCACAATAGAAGCAAATTGAGCGAGTCGCGGGTCGGAAAGTGTACATCCTTTCCAACTCACGATTGCATATTCGTCCGTCCCGAAGTGCGCGAGGAAATCTTCGTATACCGTTTTTTCCTCGAAATCTTTGTCTGCGGGGAGCCATTGCTTGATATTGTTATTGTTGGTTTCTTCCGATTTACGACATCCATAATCGATCGGATAAATCGAGATCAAAAAGAGGATCAAGATCCCGACGAAATAGCGATCGTAAAAGGTCGGTTTATTCGATGCCGACATACCACAGATTCCGGTGGTCGAGGTACAAGAGTGAGGCTGGGAGGGAGGCTACGTCGTGTCGTGAATAGAGTATCGGGATTACGGAAGGCAGGGTCGCGGAAACGGTAATCACAATTAGTCGGCTGAGGTTGTCTGTACCTGCTCCTCATCGAACCCGTCCGGACCGGCAACCGAGCATTCCGGTATTTTTACCCTTTCCCTCAAACTTACCCTAGAGGAGACGCGTGATGGAGAAAGACGCAGAGTGAGAGCACGATTCTGGAAGAGTAGACCGATTATGGCAATTCCTTGGCACGGAAACCGTATGAACAGTGTTTTTACAGTACATTTACGCCCAGAATTGCTTGAAGACCGGTTGTTGGGGGGGTATGCTGGGATGCTGGTTTCGAGATGCTTCGATTTATTTTTTCTCGAATCCGTGACGTAAAGTGGTGAGACAATGGAGTGGTGAGATCGGCGGGCGTGCTCGGACGCGCGGCACAGATTGTGGCAGGGGCCCGCGTTTTTAGAAACGACCCAACAAGCTCATAGCACCCCATTCGACCGATCTGCCCATGAAGTTCGCTTTCGTAGTGCATCCTCTTTCTGAGGAAAGCAAGGCCCTCATGCAAATGGATGATGGAGGGCAATTGTTGTCTCACTGGGAAAGTGGCAACCTGCTTGAAATATGTGATTATGTTCAAGGCACAATGGCGGAGGGTGTCGCCTTCGGTCGGCGCAACGAGACGGGGCCGATCGTTCTCGACCAGTTCGCGCGTCTCGAGACAAAACGCGGCGCTTCTGCAGAAGGTCGGGTTTACGAAATTCCCTGCACACCTAAAAAAATTCTTGAAGATCCGGCCACTGCAATCGAGCATACGGCACAGGCTGTGCAGATGGCGGCGGATTGGGGAGCGGGTGTTGTCGGCCTGGGATCGCTGACCAGCGTGGTGGGTGGTCACGGCCAATACATTGCGGAAGAAAGTTCCATTCCCGTGACCACAGGCAATAGCTTGACCGTTTATGCCGCCCTGCAGAACCTTCAGCACGCGTGCGAAGAACTGAATGTTGATCTGAGTTCGGAGACGGTCGCGGTGATCGGGGTGCCGGGCAGCATTGCGACAGCGGCTGCGAGAATGCTTCGAGAGAGGGTAGGGCGGTTGCTGCTGGTGGCTCGCCGACCGTCGCAGAGGGCGAGTCGCATCGCCAGCGAGTTGGAGAGCGAACTTCTTTTCGATATTCCCTCCGCACTCGCGCAATCACGATTGATTATTTCTGCAACCTCGAGTGGGAATTGCATTGCGCAAGAAATGCTCCAGGCCGGAAGTGTGGTTATCGATGTGGGGGTTCCCACCGATGTCACGCGGGCAACGCGTCGTCGCGATGATGTGCTGATCATTTCGGGCGGACTGGTGGATGTTCCATCGCAATTTTTAGGTAAGTCGATGCTTCTGAGTTTCCACTTCGGTCTTGTTCCCGGTTGCCTGGCCGAGACGATCAATCTGGCGTTGGAAGATCGCGCAGAAAATTTTTCCCTGGGTCGCGATTTGTGCGTCAAGAAAATTGAAGAGATCGGCGCGATTGCAACGGAACATGGATTTTCTTTTTCACAGCTTTCGTCATTCGGTCGTCCGGTTGCCGATTCTCGTTGGGCAAGCATGAATAAGGTCGTGAGTCGGCATTTCCCGCAGCACGGTGCCGTTGCATCTCTCGGCGATCATCGAGAGCAGGGCGAAACACAACAATCTTCATCGAACGGGCGGGACCGCGCAGGGGGCGATGCCGGCGAAAGTGATTTGGAACGCCAGAGAAATCGGCGGGCACGAACTCTTTTTCATCGTTATGTGAACCCGGTCTTGGTAAGTCTCGCAGAGCAGGGTGGACTCAATAAAACATTCGCCAGTGCACAAGATATGGTACTGATCGATTCGGAGGAAAACCGCTATCTGGATTTTGTTTCGGGATTCGGATCGGTCAATTTGGGACACAATCACCCGCGCGTCGTCGAGGCAGTGCGCCACGCTCTTGATGACAAAGCCCCGGGGTTTTCCCCGGCGGCAATTAATCCTTATGCGGCAACCTTGGCGGAAAAACTAATCGCCGTGGCTCCGTCCGGGTTGGAGATGGTCTTTTTCTGCAACAGTGGGACCGAGTCGGTTGAGGCAGCCCTGAAATTGGCCCGCGCTGCCTCGGGGCGATCTGGCATCGTTTATTGCCATGGCTCATATCATGGAAAGTCGCTCGGCGCACTCTCCGTGACTGGAAATCGAAGTTACCAGCAACCTTTCCAACCGCTGGTTCCCGATTGCCATCCGATTCCCTACGGGAATCTCGAGGTGCTCGAGAGAACGCTCGCATCGCGCAATATGGCTGCCTTCATTGTCGAGCCGATCCAGGGTGAAGGGGGTATGGTCATGCCGCCGGCAGGCTACCTTGCCGAAGCGGAGCGGCTTTGTCGCCAAACCGGTACCCTCCTGATTGCCGATGAAGTGCAGACCGGTATGGGCCGTACTGGCACCATGTTTGCAAGTGAGCAAGCGGCGATCGAACCGGACATTATGACAGTGGCCAAAAGCCTCAGCGGTGGACTCGTGCCGATCGGTGCGATGCTCGCCCGCCGCGACCTCTGGATGCGGGCATATGGCACGGTCGATCGGTTTGCTTTGCACACCAGTACTTTCGGCGGCGGAAGTCTTGCATGTGCGGCGGGCTTAGCGGCGATCGAAACGCTAATCGAGGAGCGGATTCCGGAAAACGCCGCGGAACGCGGTTTTCAGATGATGGAAGGATTGAATGTCTTAAGACAAGAATTGCCGGACTATTTTCGCGATATTCGCGGTCAAGGTCTCATGATTGGCATCGAACTCTCGCCCCTCGCCGAGTCAGTCATTTCTCATCTGAAGCGAACCGATTCGACCGGGATGCTGCAGTACATGATGCAGGGGTTTGACGCGATGATTTCGAGTTTCCCTGCGGTGTTCCAGATGCAGATTCTTCTGGAGCACTACCACATCTACACGCAGGTTGCTCGCTCAAATCCGCTCGTCTTACGGGTTCAGCCTCCCCTGACGATCGATACGGGCAAAGTGGCTCACTTCCTCAGTTCGTTCGGACGGACTTGTCGGCTGGGTCAAAAAGTGGAAGACCTCTTTGACGAAGTCATCACACGATCAATTTCCGGCCAGCATGCGGTGAATCGTTCCGCCGACGTCCGGGAAGAGACGCCTCGGCGTTCGAATGCACCGGTGACGGCATCGGAGTTGAAAATCGACGAGCAGTACAGTCAGTAGGCAGCCCCTGCCATCGAGCATTACCCGCCATCCGTTGGTTTGGACTCTTTGAGGCGTTCGACATGGATGTCGGACGAGCCCAACGCAAAACCTGTGCGGCCCCGGATGTAGATCCGCGCGTGGGCAGGGCCGAAAAAATCTTGCGGTAATGCGAGGTGGAACTGATGAGCGCCGGCAGTGATCTCTTGTTGTAGTCGATCCAACTCTTGATTGTTGGCTCGTACGTATTCTTTCTGAAGATCCGCAAGGTCAGCATCTTTGAAGGTAAGTTGCGTTCGATCAACGATTGGTTTTCGGGGTGTGCCTCTTCGCGCAATCAACTCCACAGTCGCTTCTCCGGCGATGGGACTCTCGATCTGCACCTGAATTTTCTCGCCCTGTTTCACAATACGCGGTGTTGTCACCGCTACCGATTCGGGGGCGGGAAGCCTGAGCAGAGGATCGCCCAACAGGTTGAAGAGTTGGATGTGTTCGCGACGTTCTGCATTGCGTTGGGATGCCGAGTGACCGAGCAAGCCGGCAATACGGTCAAACCAAAAGCGGTTTCCACTCGTTGCTGCGGAGGATGCAAGTTCACGCTTTGCGCGGATGAGAATTTTGCCCAGTGTGCCGGGATGAGGTTGGAAATATCCGTCGATCAACGCGGATCCGAATGTGGTCATCGCGTAGGGCATGGTCGTTCGCGATCCTCCCACCACGGCGACCGGGCCACCTTTCGTTCGCAACATTGCCTCGGCAAGGCAATCATCCGGAGCATCGTAGGCCGCGGCGTAGCAGCAAAAGAGGAGGGCAATCGGTGAACCTCGGGAGGCATCGAGTCGAGAGGCATCCTGGTATTCGAAAATCGGATAGGCGCCGCCCGGCACGTGAAGTCGATCGAGGGTGTGGAGGTGTCCGTGTCCAAGATAGATCCAAAAGAGGCATCCCTCATTGAATCGACGGATGACCGTGTGCCGGAAGTTACGGGGATCCGGACAAAACGGGCTTTGCCAATTGGCGTGGGTCATGGTGGTTTGATATGCGGCCGGAATTTGTGTGATGAGAAAGGTTTTGGTCGAATTCTCGATGATCGAATCGATCACGGGACCGAATCCACCCACCCCGGCGACCAGATTGATTTGTCTTCTCCAGCGAGAAAAATTTTCGTTGGATTCATACTCGATGGATCGCGCGATCATCCGCTCCAGATCCTCGGGGCGATTGACCGGGAATCGACCGACCGGAATTTCAGGTACGTCATCGCCGTCGAGGTCTCCGTAGGGGTTGTCGGTTGCAATGTTCTGGTCTCCCCCGTACGGTGCGATAATCTCTGCCTTGCGATAATGAGTGGGGACGCTTTGCGACGCGTCTGCAGGTTCGGTTGAGGGAACGTCACCCACCAGCAGAATCGCCTCGGGCATTTGCGGCTTGCAGCGTTGCTTGATTTCCTGGTTCAGTTTGTCCGCAGAAATTTCGCTGGGAATTTGGGTGACCTCATAACCCTGTGCCGTGCGATACCGGACCCACTGCTGTACCGCATCGGTGAACCGCTCAGGGCAGACGACCAGCACCTCGGCGAATCCCGCCCCGGTTACCAGAATTACGCTGATTGTCAGAGTTGCGATGAATGCGAACCGGCACGGTGCTAGCATCAAAGTATCCGTAACTTTTGAAAGTGAGGGGGCGGCACTGTAGCGGAAGCGGTCGGTCGGATCGATAGCAGTCCATGAGTTTTTGCGCGCGATATTGATCATCCGGGGAAAGTTGGCCTAAGTTGTATGGAGCTGCGCGTTTGCTCCCATGGCGGGGCTGCTGCGTTATCTCTCGGATATGGAGTCCGGGGATTAGAGCCTGCACGGAAGGTTGACTCGATGATCGAATCCCCGCGGATTTTTCGTCCAGAATTTCCTGAGGAAAGGCGCGTTCCGTGCGTGGTCGGGTTTGATGATGTGGCCGTTGCGCACCGCGGCTTGCGGGTCATTTCCTGTCGCGAACTTTCTGCATCCCTTCGGCGTTGTATTTTCGTTGCGCGTCAAAGTATTGTCGACGCGCAGCGCAAAAATGGAAGCTTTTGTCGCGTTGCGCCCGACGAGATTGCCGAATGTATGCTCACAGCCTTCTGGCTCGGACTTGATGAAGACCCGACCTTGCAGGGCACTTTTGTCGAGTGCGTCGATGTTCTCCTCGAATCCCAACTCCCGTGCGGTCAGTGGGTGACCAGCTCTGCGAGGTCTCATGCGACGGACCCCACGCTGTTGGTCTATCTGGCCTTGAAACTTTTTGGAGTCGCTCCTCACGATGAAAGGATGATTTCTGCGAGACATTGGATTCTCAAGCAGGGGGGACTCGCCTGCGCGCCCCCGATCGCGCGCGGTTATCTGGCACTCTTTGGGCAGGCTCCCTTCGAACCAGAATTAGACGAACTTGGCAGCTTGCGAAACGGTGTCGAGGCCAATGCGTGGCGCCGACTCCTGCAACGGCGGGTGCATCGCCAACTGGTTCCTGCAGACGCATTGCTCGAATTGAGAAGTTGCCAGCAACATTCTGGTCGATCGGGGATTTGGGTGTCGGTGATCAAACTGTGGCGCGACGGTTTCCGTGCGATCCGAAGGCGAATGGCAAGCACTTTTGATCGGTTCGGTAGACGTCGAGTCGATGTTGCGTGCACAACTGAAAACTCTCCGCGATCGATATGCTATCAGACGATGGCGAGCGAAGATCCGGGGAGCGGAATGCAGCGATCGGAACAGTTACAGAATCTATTTGAACAACTGAAGGATCCGTTCGACGGGCTCGATTCACTCGCGTCGGTCGATGTGACTCTGCAAGCGCGTTGTCTCGAGGCAATGCTTCTTTCAGGTATGCCAGTCACGTCGCCTCCGGTGGTGAGGGCGACGCATCTGCTTCGGCAGGCTTCTCTTACGCACTCCCACTCGGATCAAACTGCCCTTTTGCGTATCGCCTGTCTGATGCGTGGCGCGGAATGGGAGAATGAATTCTTTCCACCACCTCTGCAAGTGGCTTCGCCACGATCTCGTTCTTCTACAGATGTTGAACATCAGCAAGAGGTTGAACATTTGGTAAGTGATATCCCACGCTACTTGGTAGCGGTGCGTGCGCGCCAGCAGCGAACCGGGGACTGGGAGGGGTGTCCCCTTGCGACGGCTCATGCAATTTCAGCGTTTTCCACTGCGGGTGTCGATCTCGGGTGTCCGAAGATGGCAGCGGCGATTCGATTCCTGCGGCGCACGCAACGGAAGGACGGTTCCTGGCAAGCGATGCATGGAGATCGAGTCGTATCGACCACTGCGTCTGTCGTCGCCGCGAGTCGACATGCGGGGATCGCGCTACAGGATCCGCTGATCGAGCGGGGAGTGAGCTTCCTGCGAAGCACGCAACAGGCAAATGGCGGCTGGATTGAAAAAAGGTTTTCCGCTGGTCGAGAGGAGATGGAATCGACCGTTTCGCTGGAGGTCACCGGGTGCGTTTTGAGCGCCCTGATCGAAAGTGGTTTTGCATCTTCAGCCGAGGTCGCCCTGGGGATCGATTTTCTCTTGGAGTCCGCTCTGTTTGATCCTGATTCAAAGATCGATACTGATGGTCGCGTTTCTTTAATCGATGCCTGCACTGTTCTTGGCACTCTATGCCGATGGGCCTCCTTCGAGAATAATGGAGAGAGCAGAGAAAAATCGATGGCGATCTCCGCGACGAGGCTCTCAATACACGAACATTAATTCCGCGCGAGGCAGCCCCATCACATCTGATGGGAGCCGCTGATACCGAGGGCAGCTTGAGTTTGGAGAAGGTGCGTGCGATGGTTTGGAAGAGTTGGGTACGTTCTCTTTTGATGCGAGAAGCAAAACAGCGTTTGGCAAGTGAGTCGCTCGATACGGTCACGAGCGATTTGAAGGCAGCCACATCATTGGAAGCGGCGGTGGATGTTGCACTAATCGTAAACGAAAGTGCAGAAGCAGGGAGTATGCTCGATTTGATGACCGGTGTTCTCAAGATCCACTCGCAAGAGTTCCGTCTCTACCGGGGCCTCTGCGAGGGACGGCACGTCTTGGTGGCACAGGTGTCGGGAGACGCAGCCCGCGCTTCGCGGGTAACGCAATCGGTGATTCGAGCGCACCGACCGCAATGGGTGATCGCTACGGGATTTGCCGTACCGCTCAAGTCGCAGTTGAAAGGACAAGACCTCCTGATGGCATCCCGCATTGTCGATACCCAGGGGAAGTGTTTGAAGATTGACTTGGACGAATCAGCGGCAAACACCGGAGCGTTTCAGTGTGGTGCCCTGCTTACGCTCGATCAACTCCCGACCACGGAGAATCAGCGGCGGTCGCTTGGCGATACCCACGGTGCCGATGCGGCTGATACGACCTCTCTGGGGATTGCCGAGGCGTGTCGCGACGCGGGCGTTCGCTGTTTGGTGATTCGAATCGTTCGGGAAAATATGGAAGAGAGCCCGCCTCGCGAAATACAGCATTCGAGCAAGCAAAAGTCCGCCTCGGCGCGACTCGGCTCCTTAGTCGGCGGAACCCTTCGCCGACCGGGCACCGTCCGGGACTGGTTTCAGCACAAGCAAGCCGCGCTAAACTCCGCCGATCACTTAGCAGCGTTCTTGAAGGGCGTGATCGACCACTGGTTGCCCCTGCGACCGCGCGAGGAGTCGTCCGACTCGTCGGCGTCGTCGGCAGAAAATACCCCTCCACCAGAGCGCGATCGCTGAGCGAATACGGTGGCGCTTGCTGGTAGAGACGTTTTTATTCCACTAAGATGAAGCGATAACAACGAATGATGCAATCTCGTTTCGGTCGGGTGGAGCGTTAGACGATGAAAATAATTTTGGCAGCGCCGCGTGGATTTTGCGCGGGAGTGGAAATGGCGATCGAGAGCCTTCGCTTGGCGATTGACGCTTTTCCCCCGCCTATCTACGTCTATCACGAGATTGTGCACAATAAATTCGTGGTCGAACGCTTCGAATCGGATGGCGTGATTTTTGTGGAAGACCTCTCCGATGTTCCCATCGGGTCTACCCTGCTTTTTTCCGCGCATGGGGTCTCGCCCGAAATCCGAGAGCTGGCGAAAGATCGCAATTTACGCGCCATTGATGCCACGTGCCCCTTGGTGACCAAAGTGCATCTCGAAGCAGTCAAGTATGCCAAGGAGGGACGGACGATCATCTTGATTGGTCATGAGGGACACGATGAAGTGATCGGCACGATGGGCGAGGCACCCGAATCGATCATCCTGGTAGAGACTCCCGAGGATGTAGACCGCCTGGAGGTCGCCGATGAGCATCAATTGGCCTATCTGACCCAGACAACGCTCTCGGTCGATGATGCAAATCGAGTGATTTCTCGGTTGCGCTGCCGATTTCCAGAAATCAAAGGGCCGCCGAAGGACGACATCTGCTATGCGACCCAGAATCGCCAGGAGGCAGTGCGCGTGCTCGCAGACGAGGCCGATTTTGTCCTCGTGCTGGGAAGTCAAAATAGTTCCAACAGTCAGCGTTTGGCAGACATCGGCCGGGAGTGCGCAACCCCCTCTCGGTTGATCGATGGAGTCGACGATATGGACGATCGCTGGTTTGAGAATGTCGATACGGTATTGATCACTGCCGGTGCGAGCGCGCCCGAATCACTCGTGCAGGAAGTCTGTCGCCATTTGGAACAGCAGTTTGCCGCATCGATCGAAGAGCGGGTGATGCAGACGGAAAAAGTTTTATTTCCTCTTCCGCGCGAGCTACGCGCGGCGGGGCTCAAGCGGTAGTGAGTCTATTTGAGTGTCCTCAGATAGGCGATCAGATCGCTCAATTCACTTCGTGAAATGGTTTTTTCAAGGCCCTGGGGCATAATCGAGGTCGGCAGCGCGATCATTTCCTCAATATCTTCACGGGCAATTTTTTCTTCCGGTTTGTCGGCCATCCGCAGATGGATCGCATCGGCAGTCTCGCGATGAATGACCCCGTCGACCACCCGGCCCGAACCGGTAATCACGGAAAACGTGGTGTAACCATTGGCGATCGTTGAACTGGGGTAGACGATCGATTCTGCCAGATCGCGATCGGTCCGAATCCGCCCGATCAGGGTCAGTTCCGGGCCGACCTCTCCTCCCTCCCCGTGGGCACGATGGCACGTGTGACAGGCAGCCTTGTTTCCAAAGAATACTTCCTTGCCCCGCTGCGGGTCCCCGCTGCCGATATGGGGCATCAATTCCGCCAGATGCTTTGCCTGATCCTCGTTACTGACCCGCAACTTTTCGACCAGCGGCTTGCCTTTCTCGACGACCGGCGCCGGGAACCGCGAGATCAGTTTTTCAATTCGCTCCGGTTGAAGACTGCTTATCGCCGGGGACTCGCTCATACCATCGAGCATGCGGTCCGCGATCTCCGGGTCGCGCCCCTCGGCATCCGCCGGGGCCACAATTGTGAGTCCGTTCAAAATTCCAAAGTTCCCTTCCTTGTCGTCACGAAAACTTTTCCAGGAGATGTCGATCGTGCCATCTTCACGCGGGGCGACTCCCTCGAAGAGTGTGTGCGTGATGCCTTCTTTGTAATGTTTGTTCTCCGGTCGCAGGCCGCGAATTTCCTGCATCACCGGTCCGTCGCCGCCCGTTAGCGTGACTTCGGCACCACGCGCGTTGGGCTTGGGGTAAGCTGAACCGTAATAGTAGATGTCGTATTCCACTCCTGGCTTAAATCCACTGATGGTGAAGTGATTTTCAAACGCCTGATGTTCACCTCCCCCTTCCTCAAGACCGTTGTAGACAAAATCTCCCATCAAGCGATCAAACCGGTTGATGTTGTAGGGCCGAAGTTCGGCCCCTTCGATCGGACTGAGTGAGAGCCCGCTGTAGGCTCCGTCGCTCGCCCGCAGATAGAGAAAACCTTTGCCGGTCAGTGGGTCCCACGTGTTCCACACCGCGAGATGTTCTTGCGGTTCGTCCTGATAGGCCGCGACGCCTCGATGCGATTTGGCCTTGGCTGGCTGGACGTCGACATTGACCACCACCGGCGCCGAATCTCGCTCGAATCGTTCCAAGAGAACCGGCAGTTCGAGCGGACCCACAATGCCCAGAAGATCGGCGACTTGCAACGTCTGCTCGCGCGATAGTCCAGCGGTCGCCAGTGCAGTTGCGGCGCGAATCCGATCGAGAGGAATAATTTCTTCATCGAATTGATCGACCAGCAGATCAAATTCTTCGTCATTGAGCGCGCCTCCGTGACGGGCAATGATGGCCAATGCCGCCACGCGGAGCGGATCCTCGAAGCGATCCGACTGACCGATTGTCCGCAGGGCATCGTCCAGTTTGTCGGTGTCTTTCATCGCGATGGAGGTGACGACCCGCTGGAGAGCCTCGGCGTCCTCGGTCGCCATGAGTTGACGCAATGCCTCAATAAAACGATCCGGCATCGCTTCCAGGTTGCTTTCGGCCAACGCATCGAGAACGAGTAGCTTTGTTGCCTTCACCGTCGCCTGCTCATCCAGGGCGGCCGCCATAAGCGGCTGAATGTCGGAGTCGCCGGCGAAGGTGGTCAGAACCGCCTTCGCCAGGCCTCGATTTTCTTCATTGAGATCGGGGTCACTTAGCCATTTGGTAACGACATCGGCAATTTTTTGAGCCCACTCTTTATGTTGGGTGATGACCTCGATTGCGGTCGTACGGAGCAGTGGATCAGTCGTGTCGAGCAGCAGAATGACATCTTCGTGATCTAAGGGGCTATCCGGTATCTGGTTCAGCGCCATCAAGGCTGCCTTCTGTACGCGAGGATTCTCGCTCGCCAAACCTTGCATCGTTGCCAATGGATTCCCGAGTTTGATAAGCGCGTAGGTTTGTGCGTGCAGCAGATATTCGTCGTTGTCTTCCCGGGCAATCCCACCGAGTAACGCGGCAACGATCGGCGAGGTCGGCACGGCGTCCTGGTTCGTCATTTTTCCAAGTGCCGTTGCCGCTGCCCGTCGCACCGGGGCCTCATCCTCTTTGAGCATTTGACAAAGTTTCACCACCGCCGGTCCATCGGCGAGGACACCGAGGCTTCGAACCGCCGCTTGACGCACCGTGGCATCGGGATCGTTCAAGGCGGTGCGGAGCGTTTCCCGCGCGGCCTCATTGCCGATACGGGAGAGGGTCCAGACCGCATTTCTTCGAGCCTGGACGCTGTACGTTTGCGCTTGCTCGCCACCTACCACCATCGCCAACGCATCGAGAGCCGCATCGCTGCGGCGCGCCAAGGTGTCGATGGCCCGATCCCGGACAACCGGACGCGGATCGGCGAGCCAACCGCTTATTTCACTAGCCGTGGCGTTCTCCCAGTCGAGTTGATTGCCGCGGGGATCGTCGATCTTTTTCATCCCCTTCTGCCGCAAGCGGTAGATCGCGCCATAGATATTTGGCTTGGCAATTTTCGAGGTGGGGCATCCGTAGTAGAGCCAACCCCCCGTATCGATCATCAGCAGACTCCCGTCCGCGTCTTCGAAAATGTCGGTGGGATGGAAATCGATCTCACTGCTCGTCAGCCACGGTTCGTCCCGGGTGGGCAAAAAAGAGGATCCGTTACGTTCCAACTCCACCCGCATCACTTGATGCGTATCAAACTGACAGGCAAAAATATTGTTTTGGTATTCCTCCGAGAGCCCCGCACCCCGGTAACGCATCAAACCGGCGGGTGCCACCTGGCCCCAGCGGCAGACGGCCGGAAGCGGATGTCCCGTTTGTGGTAAGAGCGGCTTGCCCCAGACCTGCTTGGAGAGGCATCCATCGACCCAGTGCATTAACGCATCGTGTCGTCCCCCTTCATTGTCGAAGATCGCCACGGTGGTGAATAACTCACCGGCCGGCGTAAACATCACCTCCACGGGATTGATGGTTCCCTGGCCGAAAATTTGCAAGTCGGTTCCGTCGGCCTTGCAGGAAAAGACTCCGGCTGCCGAACTGGCACCGAGTTTGCGGCCTCCCGCGTCTTCCAGGTCGTAACCGAACGCGCCGCCGGTGAAATAAATTCTTCCACACGGACCGAGGTACGGGCCGGTAAGGTTCGGATTGCCATTGAAATCAAATTTGCCGACCAATTTCTCCCGTTTGTCGGCCACACCGTCGTCGTCGGTATCTTCGAGGCGCCACAGGTAGGGGGCCGAGATCACGTAGAGCGCACCGTCATGCCACAAGGCACCCTCGGGCATCACCATATTGTCGGCAAAGATCGTGCTTTTATCGAATTTCCCATCCCCATCGGTGTCTTCGAGCATGCGGATAAATCGATTACGCGTTTCGAGCAATTCTTCTTTCCGCAGATTCTCTCCGTCAGTCTCGGCCACAAAAAGGCGTCCACGGTCATCAAAGGCCGCAAGCATCGGATGTTTTACCAGCGGGGGACCGGCGACCAATTCGATTTCGTAATCGTCCGGAATCTGCATCGCCGGCGGCGTGAAATCGGTTTCTTGCTTGTTGGCGAATGCATCCCGAGCGGTGGGCGTAAAACTCTGAAGTAAGCACAAAACAGTCAGCCCAAAGGTAAAGAGTGCGACGGGTCGGAACATGGATGTTTTCCCCACGGGGTCTTCGTCTGATTTTCTTGGCGTGATCTCGGCTGACGCGAGCGATGTGGAATCGAGGTCGGCAGGTGGGATTCGCAGGCGGTTTGCCCTCCCCTTCCCCATTTCTGCATTGTAACCTTCGGCCTCGCTTTTTTCACGCGGGCAATTCGCGACGATTTATCGCCGCGGTGGCATTTCCACCGCCTCGATATTTCGAAAGCGAAGATTTGTCGTCGGATCGTGTCCCTGCAGAATAATCGTACCCGCTTCGAGTCGCCGCCCACGGCGCGGGTTGAGGTCGGCCGACCGACGGTCGGTCCAGTCGGTGACTTGGAGTCCGTTGACCCATACCGCCATGTGCGGGCCTTCGCAGATAATGGTTTTGGTAAACCACGCACGGTCGTCCGATGCGACACGCCGCGCATTCTGTCTACGGAAGATGGCTCCGGTTCCCGCATTGGTCGGACGGGAGCGGTCGTCTCCTTCGTAGCCGTTGTGGATCTGGCTCTCGTAGCCGTTGGAAAATTCTCCCGGTATGCTGCGGAAAAAAATTCCCGAGTTCAACGCTTCCCCATCGACGAACACCTCTGCTTGCAGAACGAAATCGCCGAACACCGCTTCGGTTTCCAGTTGCCCCGGTCCATCGAGTACCAGAATCTCCCCTTCAGGAGTCGCGCTGAATCGACTCACTTTGCCGGGATACTTTCTCCATCCCGAGAGGTCCTTCCCGTTGAACAGGGGCGCAAGTCCCAGCGGTCGCAGTTTGATGTTGCGAAATGCGATAGGCCCCTCATTGTGCTGCAGTCCGATAAAGCCGCGGCCGAGCGGTCGGGCGTCTTCCCAATCGAGGACCGGTCGCCCATCGAGGCGGACCGAAAAATTGCCCCCCCGGGCTACCACGTGGTAGGTGTGCCAGCGATCATCGGCACACGAAAATGTCCCCTTTTGTCTGCCGACCAGACTTCCGGTTGGGAACGGACTTTGTTCGGGACCCGCAATGTTCAGTTCATAGCAACCTTGGGTCGGTCCGGCGGGCCGGGGACTCGTCCGCAGAAAGATGCCGCTATTGGTTTTCGGGTCTGCTTTGAATTCGCATGCCAATTCAAAATCGGCGAATTGGGTGGTCGTGTGCAGTAGCCCCACCTCGCCGCGGGTCGCTCGAATTTCTCCGTCGACAACCTGCCAGTCGGTTTTACTCGCGTCTTTCCAGCCGAAGAGGGTTTCCCCGTCGAAGAGTAAAATCCACCCCGCAGCGAGTTCTTTTGCCGTGAGCCGATTCGGAACTGCGGGAGACGACTCGTCTGCAGCGTCACCGATTGAGGTAGCCGCACTGATCGAGAGTGAAATACAACAGGCGCACAAAGTCAAGATTTTTTTGAGCATTGTTGGCAATCGAAAAATTATTTTACGGTTCGGGACAGCGTATCTCCAGGCAAACCGACCCGCGTTGCGGGTGAGGCTCACTCGGTGAAAAAAACATCTCCAGGTGATTGGTGGGTGCGAGCAAGGGGGTGATCTCGAAAGAGGCTTGCCGGTGTACATCACCGAGTACGGCGCCATTACAGCACAGCCGGACAGGAATTTCTTGCGAATCGATCACGATCCATAGGGTGTCTTCCGGAGTGATGCCGGTCGGAGCATGGAAGGTCCGGCGATGGACGGAGCCTTCGGGACTCTGCCGCTGCTCCCAGGGTTCCCTCAGGCGAATGGTGTGGATCGATTCCATGGGCGGTCGACGGCTGGAAAGATTGTTAGAGGGAACAGTAAACCCGCAGTCCCATATAGAGGCAGAAGCAGATGATCATCAGCATTCCACCAAATCGGCTGATGCGTCCCCAGCGGGCGACGGCCCCGAAGAATCCCAGCGATGCGACCAGCACCGCCGTGTAATCCCATTTTGTCCATTCGTCCGCTTCCAGAACGGTGGTGTCTGCTCCCGTCCAGGCAGCGAGCATCGTACCGGAAAGCACCACAAGAATGTTTGCGATGTTACTGCCCAACAAGTTGCCAACTGCAATCTCGTGTTCGCCTCGTCGGGCGGCGACGATGCTCGCCACCGCGTCGGGGATTGAGGTTCCGGCGGCGACGAGGGTCAGGCCGATCAAGGAGGCTTTGATGTTCAGCTTATCGGCAATTTCGACCGCCCCGTTTAGGACGAGGTGTCCGCCTCCGTAGAGCACTGCGGTGCCAAAGAGAAAGAGCAGACTGCTGAGCACCGGATGCAGGTGATCGCGGTCGATTTCCGCTGGCACGCTCTCCTTGAACCGTCGGCGGATCGTCCAGATGTAGGCGACGATGCCGACGAGCAAAGGGATCACTGCCCAGAGCGGCATATGGTCATGCAACAGAAGTACGGCCAGGGGAATGGTTGCCGAGAGGATGAGCGCCCAAAGATCGTAAATGAAGGTCCGCCAGGAGATGATCAACCCACCGAGCACTCCGCAGAGCCCGAAGCCGACGAGCAGATTGGTCAAATTGCTTCCCGAGACATTGGCCAGCGCAAAGCTGGTCTTACCCTGATAGGCGGCAATCAGATTCACGATCAGTTCCGGCGCGCTCGTGCCGAAGGCCACTAGCAGCAGGCCGACGATCGCTTTGGGGATTTTCAGCGCGACCGCTAATTCCGAGGCGCCCCGCACGAGCCAAGTGGCTCCCGCATAAAGGAGGACGCAACCGCCGAGGAGCAACAGAATTTGAATCAACATGGTGGCAGGTTATTTCTTCTCAGGTGGTTGCCAACTCTCATCGCGACCGAAGAACATCACATGCTGCCAGGGGAGGGCGTCGAACTGGCCCACCAGTTGAAATCCGTTGGGGATGAGTTCTTTGAGGATCTGTCGCTTGCTCATTTTATGCAGCGGTTTGATCGGAACCTTGGGATCCTCTTCCCGAAATTCGACCAATGCCAGGCGGCCCGTCGGCGAGAGGGATCGGCGGATGTGCCGGAGCATCTGTTCGGGGTGGGAAAATTCGTGATACGCATCGACACACAGCACAAGGTCCACTTTCCCTTCCGGCAGTTTCGGATCGGTGAGGGTGCCGAGGACCGGTTCGATGTTGTCGATTTTTGCCACGCGGGACCGCTCCCGGAGCATGCGGAGCATTTGCGGTTGGATATCGACACCGATTACCTTTCCCTTGGGCACGAGTTTCGCAATGGGAAGTGCATAAAAACCGTTACCGCATCCGAGGTCGCAAACGACTTGGTCCGGCTTCAATTTCAGCGCCTTCAGCAGCGTGCTGCATTCCTCCTCCCGCTCGCGCGATTCGCGGACCAACCAGGGTGCCCCTGTGTAGTGCATCGTGACGGCAATTTCACGACCCTTGTAGTGGGTTCGGGGCGGTGGAGTCGTGGCGGGGTCCTGTGCCGCTACTGAATCGTTGCGCCCGGAATCCTTCGATACGTCTTCCCGACTGTGGGTCGATTCGGGCAGAAGCAAAAACGACACTGCGATCCCGAGTGCGATGGCACGATTCGACCTGAGCATGCGAGTTCCTTTCTCTGCTACGATAGTGTTACCGCCCGATTCCCCGTCCCGCAGTCGCTGACTATTCTAATACGAGAGCGTTGCGACCGGGAGGACCGTGGTGGGCACAGGGTAACTTGCGAGTGGGGTGAGACATGCGGTTGTGGAGATATTTTTTTCGTGCGATCCGCCTGCGGTGTCCACAGTGCGGCAAGGGCCGCATTTTTCGCACGCCCTTCAGCATGTTCAGTCACTGTGTCTACTGCGAATTAAAGTATGCGCGAGAAGAGGGGTACTTTCTCGGTTCGATCTACTTCAATTATGGTTTGACCGCATTGATCGTCACAATCGGCTATCCGTTGCTCGTGTTCGTTTTTGAATTGCCGGGCCAGATCGTTTTATGGTCGACGATGGTTTTTTGCGTTGTCTTTCCACTCTGGTTTTTTCGCTACGCCCGCAGTTTGTGGATCGCGTTTGATCAGCTATGCGATCCGGAAGAAGCACAGGACGTGCGACCGCAAGAGAGACATTAGTCGGCTTCAATTAATTGACGGTCGTTTTCACGGTTTCACCTGTAAAAAAACAATTCTCGATGCCAGACTGTCAGCCATGATCCGTACCGTCACGCCACTATTTCTAGCGCTGGCTATCTGTTGTGGGTGCTCTCATAATCGAACGCCAGTGCATTTCATTTTGCCGGAAGGATTCGACGGTCCCATTCGTCTGATCTTGGACGAGGCTGAGGGTGCTGAGGTCACACCTACGGATGGCAAATACGTCTACAACATCCCGGCCAGCGGAGTTCTTCGCGTGACATCGTTCAAGCCATTCCAGCCTTTGCATGTCCAAACCGCGAGCTACGACGACGGAATGACGATACCGCAAGATTACGAGACTTGGACGGGACCCAACGGAGACGCACCGAGCCTTGGTAAGGATGTGGTCGTCTTCCACGGTGGAGGCACAAGTCAACGCAATGATGATCCGCCCGTTATTACGTTCTTCGTAGGTTCAACCATAGACTACGAAGCATGGCAGCAAGATCAAAAACCATAGATGACCCCGCGAGCCGCTAACAAGTCGTGGCCGCAAGGTCCGGTTTCGCCGGGTCACCTTCGCTGTTTTGCACAATTCTCATGTTTCCATACAATGAGTGTGTGTTTTAACTTTTAATCCTCGGTGTGGGCGGTGACGGCCACGCCCACCATGGGATCGTCTTGATGACGCAATTAAAAAAGAGCCCGGAGACCGAGGTACCTCAACGATGATCGCTTGATTTGCGAGATGTCAAGCGATCGTCTTTTGTGCAAGAGTGCGGGACACAGCGACAACTTGATGTTGCGGGTAAGACGTTGTCGATGCGCTCTTCTTCAACCTCCCCCTTGCGAGTACGCACGGCCTCCGGGTATGTGGTTTGCGGCGAGTTGCTCATGCGGCATGCCGGGTCACCTCCGGGCGGTCGATCGCCACAATAACCAATTTGTGTCTATCCGCAAACGCGACTAATTCATCTCGGCCCACGACAATTGTTTTTTCTGCCTCGACTGCCAAAACGCGGCCCCCCGCCTCGACGAGGGATCGGACCGTTCCGAGACCGATCGTCGGAACGTCGAAACGCATATCCTGGTTCGGTTTGGCGACTTTCACGACCGTAAATTCGCCGCTCGGGCAGAGCGAGCCGGCTCGGCGAATACACTGATCGGTCCCCTCGATTGCTTCTACTGCTAGCACTGCTTGCCCTTTGACGGCAACCGATTGACCGACATCCAACCGGCCCATCTCCTTGGCGAGTTCCCAGCCGAAGCCGATATCGTTTTCTTGCGCGAGTGTGAGACCGCGTTGTGTGAGTTGTCCGGCGCCGAGGAGCAGTTCCGGTGCGAAGTCGGTCGCTGGCACAAAGTGAATATCGTGTTTGGCAAATGCGTCGACCACGGCACCGAGAAGCGTATCGTCTTTGCAGTCCTTATGAACCTTCGACCAGCGAGGGTTCGCGAAGTAGGGAAAGAAGTGCCGTACTGCGGCCCAATCGGGCAGGTGTCGCAACCAGACCCACGGACGGTAAAGCAGCGTTTTGTGGAATTTTCCGGCCATCGTGGCCCGGCGAATGTGATGTTTCTCGAAGTAGCGCAGGGCAGCACCCAAACGCCCGATACCGATACTCCGATAAGATTCGCAAAGGGGCTCGAGTGCCGTGCGATTCGCGTGACCTTCGACTCCGAGGCAGTAAACTGCATGGCCCGATTCGTGCAGCGTACGGGCGACATCGACAGGATAGTCTCCCCACGCAGCGAGCAGGCCGATCCGTTTCGAATTGTTACATCCGCTTCCCATTTTTCTCGGCCCAACTACGCTCGGTGTTTTGCGGACTTTCGTATCAAAACAATAAAAAGCTTCGGCGGAGACTCATGCGGCATGGGATGAATTTTTGTTCTCTCCCGTCTCATCTGCCGCTTGGCTTTCGATTTTTTCGACCACCTTTTGGATGCGTTTGAGTTGTTTGCGCATTTCGGGAAGTCGTGCGAGAGCCGCCTGTTTGAAACTTTGTTCGCGCAGAGGAGTTGCCGGGATTCCGGCATAGCATTCCCCGTCGGGAATATCGGAGATGACCCCCGACATGGCGCCCAGCACCGCCCGCGAGCCGACATGGACGTGGTCGCGAACGCCAACCTGCCCTGCCATCACGACGTAATCGCCGGTCGTCGTACTACCCGCAATTCCGACTTGCGAGCAGATAATGTTGTGGCGGCCGATTCTGCAGTTATGGGCAATCATCACCAGGTTATCGACTTTTGTCCCCTCGCCAATTTCGGTGGGACCGTAGGTGCCACGGTCAATCGTTGTGGAAGCTCCGATTTCAACATCCGGCCCGATCGTCACGTAACCGAGTTGTGCCGAGAGGAGATGTCGACCGCCCACGGTGTTGTAACCGAATCCGTAAGCGCCCAGCACGGCTCCCGCATGAATGATCGACCGTGGTCCGATCACCGTATTCTCGTAGAGCACCGCATTCGGAAAAAGAGTGACATCCTCACCGATCCGGCATCCCGCCATGACGGTGACACCTGCGTGGATCGTTGCCCGATCTCCAATGGTCACATCATCACCGATGGTGGCTCCGAGGTGGATATCGACGTCGTCGCCTATTTTTGCCGAGGAACTCACGATGGCTGCGGGGCTAATTCCGATCCGCTTTGCATAACGCGGCGGTCGAAAATGTGCAACAATTTTTGCAAATGCAGCGTGGACGTCCTCCACTCCGATTGCGGGCACACCTTCGGGTGCGAGGTCTTGGGGCACCACGAACGCAGTTGCCCTGGAGTCGAGTAAGAGATCTTTTTTTTCAACGTTATCGAGAAAAGAAATCTCTCCCTCCTGCGCGCGAGCGAGGGTCGCTGCCTCTTCTATCTCGATTGTTCCATCACCCAATAACTGACCACCGACCAGGGTGGCCAGTTCCGCAAGTGGTGTTCCCATGGCTGTCGATTCCTTTCCGCCGGGGCTATCCAGAGAGCGTGCAATCTACTCTTAGCGGCGCGACGGGGGCAAGAGCGAGAGGCAGGCAGCCGTGCCGAGTATCCGCGCGCATTGCTAGCAGTTACGACGCGGCTGGCCACCGAACCCAATCGCACGCGATCAAAGGATCGTATCCCATTCGTTCAAAGGATAAAGCGATCCACATCCAGGCCGATGACAAACAGCATCAATGCCAGAATCAGCAAGAGCCCGGCCCAGGTGAGGGGAATCACAATTTTCTCACTCACGGGGCGGCGGAAGATGGCCTCTAAAGCGAGAAAGACCATGTGGCCCCCGTCGAGAACCGGAATCGGCAGGAAATTGATCACGGCCAGATTCGCGCTGAGCATCGTAAGGAACAGCAACAGGCTCGCGACCCCTTGCTTTGCCGACATGCCGGCCACGGTCGCAATGGTTCCCGGGCCACCGAGGAGCCGTGGGGACACTTGTCCTGAAACCAGCTTATGTAAAAAGCGATATACGGCCAGCATCGAGTATTTGGTTTCGCGCCAACCAAGCGCCATGGCCTCTCGCAGATTGTTTGCCCGCATGATGTCTGTTTCATTGACGAAGACGAACCCGCGTGGCAGGACCGCGGTGCGAGAAGCCGTAGCGGGTGACACTGCAATCTTCAGTGGTTTGTCATTTCGAAGTACGGTGACTTCGACCCCCGTATCTTCTTGGATGCTCTGCGCCACCGACCGCAACCAGAGAACCCAACTGACGCCCTCGGCCCCACCGATCTCCTGAGTGAGGAGTCGATTGTCGGGAAAGAGAGCCCGCTCTTTCTCAGCTTGCGCTTCGTTTGCTGGTTTCAAGTCGATCGCAACAATCTTATCGCCCGGCAAAAATTTTGCTTTTGCAGCGGGGCTGTCCGCCTGCACGCCGGCGATCACGTCGGAAATTTTGTAGGCGATACCGAGCGATGGGATTTCCATCTTGCCCCGCATCTCGCTGCCCCACGGTACCGGAGCGGGGGTGAGCGTGAAGGAAAGTTGCTGCGAATCGTCCCCATTCTCCGTCTGACGAAGCACCTGCAAAGTAATCTGGTTTCGGTCTTCCTTGCGGAGTCTTTGCGGGAGGGTGAGGGGATCGCCCACGTCGACTCCGTTGACCTTTTCGATGATATCGCCCGATTTCAGCCCGGCACGTGCTGCGGGCGAATCGGGTCGGACTCCCACAATCGGACCCATTCGCATGTTCAGTCCATAACGCCGCATAAAGTAAACGCCGACGTCAACCGGAAAACGCTCTCCCGTCTCCGGACGCGCAAAGGTGACGCTGATCGGCTGCCCCGCATGTTTTGCAAGTGCCGCACTGTATGCGACATAATCCTCTACGTCTTCGCCCTCAACGGCGACAATTTGGTCGCCCGCTTTGAGTTGGTCCGCCACCTCCACCGCAGGACTGCCCGGCAGCACAACCGTTCCGTCTGCTAATTCCAAGGTCTTTGCGGGGGAAACACCGATGATCTTGATTAAACGTCCGTCGCTATTCTGAGGACGGAGTTTGTATTGAAACGTCTCTACCGTATCGCCGCTTGCCGTACGCTCGACGGTCACCGGGATACCATTTTCAAAATCTCCGAGAATGACCTCCTGACGCAAGTCTTTGAATCGCGGTTTTTTGACGCCGTTGATTTCAACGATGCGATCTCCCGGCAGAATGCCGGCCTGATAGGCAGCTTCACCCGGAATCACTGCGGCGACGTCACAGCGAATGTAAGGGACTCCGAAACTTGGTGAGAACGCAATGGTGGCAAAGATCCAGGCGAAGATGAGATTCATGATGACGCCGGCAGAAATAATTGCCATCCGCTCGGGAACCGTTTGCGCGACGTAGCTTCGCGGGTCTGTTAAATAATTTGCGTCGTCTGTGCTCTCGGCAGTTTCTGCCGTTTCCGCTTGGCGAGCCTCGCGGATTTTTTCCGCCTCCCGGGAAGGATTGTCGTCTTGGCCAAGCATTTTCACATACCCGCCAAGGGGAATGATTCCGATACCATATTCGGTTTCTCCCCACTGCTTCTTCCAAAGGGCGCTCGGCAGGCGAATGCTGGCTTTACCCCAACCAATTTTGAGTGGCGGATCGAAGCCAACGTAAAACTTTTCGCACTTCACACCACACATTTTGGCAACGAGGAAGTGGCCCAGTTCGTGCACGAAAATGACGAACCCCAATCCCATCAATCCCATGGCGATGTAGGGCCAGTTTTCAACGCTGTACCAAGCAGCGAAAATTACATCCATCTGCGGGAAACCTCCTCACGTGCCCAGTGATCTAACTCAAGAAGCCGGTCCAAACCTGGCGCTGCTTCAAACGGGTGCTCATCGAAGACCGCGCGACAGGCGGGAACAATATCGCTGAATTGGATCCGATTCTCAAGAAACCCCGCGACGGCTGCCTCGTTCGCCGCGTTGAGTACCGCGCCGCCCGAACCACCCGCGCGGGCCACATCGAGGCCCAGCCCGACGGCGGGAAACCGCTCATGATCAACCGGCTCGAATTCAAGGGCGAGCGGCTCATTGAGCGCCAGTTTTTCCCCACAACCAGCAAGGCGATGCGGCCAGCAGAGCGCGTATTGGATCGGCAATTTCATATCGGGAGGGCTCATCTGGGCAACGATCGATCCGTCGACATATTCGACCATCGAATGGACGATCGACTGGGGATGGATGACAACATCGATCTGTTCAGGTGTCAAACCAAAAAGCCAGCGGGCTTCGACGATCTCAAGAGCTTTGTTCATCATGGTCGCCGAGTCAATCGTGATTTTCGGCCCCATCTTCCATGTTGGATGGGCAAGCGCTTCGGAGATCTGTACATTTTGAAGATCTTCGAGTGAATGGTGCCGGAAAGGACCTCCGCTGGCCGTCAGAATGATCCGGCTCACTTCATCCTGCCGCCCGGCCTGGAGTGCCTGAAAGACAGCGCTGTGTTCACTATCGACCGGCAGAATCGTGGCGCCCGTTTTTTCTGCCAGCGTGGTCACCAAAGGGCCGGCCATTACGAGCGTCTCTTTGTTGGCAAGCGCAACTGCCTTCCCCGCCTCGACCGCTGCCCACGTACTCTGCAGACCCGCGGCACCCACAATGGCTGCTACTACGACATCGACGTCCGCCTGTTGTGCCACTTTGACCATTGCATCTTCACCGACGCACAGTTGGCAGCCTGCGGGTAATCCTGACCAATCCTGTTTCTCTGCCTCCTCGGCGCAGGTTGCAATGACGTAGTCCGGCTTGAGCCACACCGCCTGTTCGATGAGTTTCTCAAGTTGGCGATGTGCCGAAAGGGCTTTTGCCCGAAGCGCACCGTCCGATTCGGCGATCACCTGAAGCGTATTGCAGCCGATACTTCCGGTTGACCCGAGGACGGCAACATTTTTTTGTATGCAGGCCATGAGGCTTTCGGGAGAGTGAAGATCGCCGCACCAGTCGCAACAGAAGGGACTGAGCGAACCCCGGGAGCATTTTCTCTGCAACTTAGGCAAGAAAGATGTATTCCCAGAAGATGATATCAGGCAAGCGCGAGAGGTTGGGAATAAAGCGAATCACCGAAACCGTCCCCCCTCCCTGCCGCGCCTGTGCATTTTAGACCGCCGGTTTATACCCAGCAAGTGCGAACTTTCTGTCAAAGGATACGACTGCCCCCCCCCAAACTTTTTCAGCGGGTGTATAATTAAAGGTTCAGAGCAAAATTTTATCTTTCGGCCCACTTTTAGAAACGGCAAGCAAACCGGCGGGGGTCGAGGGTGCTATAAGCGTGGTGTAATTTCTTTGATGACGAAACGAGGCTGCACATTCGATGGATGAACCCTCTCGCGATCCCGGACAGTCGGGTGACAAAAAACCTGCGGCGTCGAGCAGCCAAGTTCTGCTCTATATGCTGCTGATCGCAACCGCAGCGGGCTTCTTTGCGCTATTTTTCAATTGGCAAAACGCAGTTGTTTTTGACTACCAGGAATTTGAAGAGTTAGTCAAGAAAAATGCCCAGGACGATGATCCGGCTGCTGCGTTTATTGAAGTCAATCGGGGCACGAAAAAGAATCCGGACCTTTGGCGCTACAGCGACATTCGCAATGTGAAGGTGGGCGATCGCGAAATCACCGGCACGGTGAATCAACAGGAGGTGGGCCGTACAGGAGGCGAGAAGCCCCGATCATCCCGAAAGCCGGGAACCGTTCGATTCCGTGTCAATAAGTCGACTGAAATTGATATTGGTATCAGTGAACTGCTGAGAAAGTACAGCGTGAAATATGAGTGGCTGAAGCCTGGTTTTTTTCAGACCTACGGCCCGATGCTCATGATCACGGTCATTTTTATTCTCGTCCTGGTCTTCATCTCGCGACGGATGAGTGGAGCCGGGTCCCCGATGGCATTTGGAAGGAGTCGCGGCAAACTCTACGCGCAAGAGGGACTGGGAGTGACGTTCGACGATGTGGCAGGCATCGATGAAGCGGTGGAAGAACTCAAGGAAGTCGTCGATTTCCTCAGTAACCCGGATAAGTATCAGCGACTCGGAGGGCGCATTCCGAAGGGGGTCCTGCTGGTGGGGCCTCCCGGAACCGGGAAAACGCTTTTGGCTAAAGGGGTCGCCGGTGAAGCAGGTGTTCCGTTTTTCAGTCTCTCTGGAAGCGATTTTGTCGAGATGTTTGTCGGAGTCGGTGCCGCGAGGGTTCGCGACATGTTCCAACAAGCCCAGAGTAAATCGCCGTGCATCATCTTCATCGACGAACTCGACGCGCTGGGCAAAACGCGTGGCACCAGCGTCGTGGGAGGGCACGATGAACGAGAGCAGACGCTTAACGCGCTGCTGGTGGAGATGGACGGCTTTGACTCCAACAGCGGGGTGATCGTACTGGCTGCTACAAACAGGCCTGAAACCCTCGATCCGGCGCTGTTGCGTCCAGGGCGTTTCGATCGGCATGTTTTGGTCGATCGTCCCGATGTTCGCGGACGCGAGGCGATTCTCAACGTACACGTTAAAAATGTAAAATTGGCCGATGGAGTCGATCTGTCGAAGGTCGCTGCCATCACTTCAGGATTCTGCGGGGCCGATTTGGCCAATTTGGTGAACGAAGCGGCGCTACTTGCTGCCCGCGCCGATCTTCCCGCGGTCACAATGCACGAATTTAATGAAGGGGTCGAACGCGTCACCGCCGGGCTTGAGAAGCGACAGCGGATTATCCACGAAGATGAGAAGCAGCGGATTGCCTACCACGAATGCGGACATGCGTTGGTCGCCGATAGCCTGCCGAACACCGACCCGGTGCATAAAATCTCGATTATTCCCCGCGGCCTCGCCGCCCTCGGGTACACGATGCAACGACCGGAGGAGGATCGGTATCTCATCACGCGGAGCGAACTGGAAGCGAGAATCCAAGTATTGCTGGCCGGCACGATTGCCGAAGAGTTGATTTTTGAAGATATCTCATCCGGTGCTCAGAATGATCTCGAGCGTGCCACAGAAATAGCCCGCAATATGGTCATGCAATTCGGCATGAGTCGCTTGGGGCGCGTCAATTACAAGGAGTCGGGGCGGAACCCCTTTCTCGGTGCGAGCGAAGGTATGCCGACGACGAATCATAGTGGACAAACGGCACACGAGATCGATCAAGAAGTGAAGCAAATCATCGACGATGGGTTGTCCAAAGTACGCCACATTTTAAGCACCCGCCGACAAACGCTCGTGGCACTTTCCAAGCGTTTGTTGGAATGCGAAGTGATGGATGCCGACGAATTGCGACAAATCGTGGATCAGACTTCCAAGAGTCCTCAAATTGTTCCGGGTACTGAAAGTGACGAATTCAAGAAACCGTCTCAAGTCGACGATGTTTCGCAGGCGGGCGATACGCAGGGGGCCGAACCCACGTCGGAGCGAGATGAGGGATCGACTCGGGCCGGTGGCTGAGCATAGGTGTTAGGAATCACCGCGGTTTGAAGGCACCCTGCATGCGACTCCTTTCCTACAACATCCACAAAGGTATCGGTGGACGCGACCGACTCTATCGGTTGCCGCGGATCATGGAGGTGATCGAAAACGAGAACCCCGATTTTCTTTGTCTTCAGGAGGTTGATCGTGGCGTGCCCCGCTCTCGTTTGCACGATCAGCCAAAACTTTTCACAAAACAATTTTTTTCTGTCGGTTCGCTCTTCCAGTTGAATGTTCGACTGAAAAAAGGCGGGTATGGAAACCTGCTACTTGCCCGATGGCCCATTCTCGAGCGGCACAATATCTCCTTGGGTTTGCCCGGAAAGAAAGCTCGAGGCGCTCAATTGATGGTGGTCGACTCGCCCGAAGGGCCCGTGCGGATTGTCAATTGGCACCTGGGGTTGGCAGAGCAGGAGCGCCAGCAACAGGTAAGGCATCTTTGTCGCCATCACCTTTTTCGCCGCAGCGAAGAGTTGCCAACTATTATTGCGGGCGATTCGAACGACTGGCGCAACAATTTGGCAGGTGGTGTGCTCGGGGAGAGTGGATTTGAACACGAGACGCATCCGATATCCCGATATCGGACTTTTCCTGCCTACTTACCGGTCGGTTCGCTGGACAAATGTTTCTCAAACGCCGGCATCCGCATTACCCACTCTCGCGTCGTTCGCAGCCAAATTGCCAAAGTGGCGTCTGACCACTTGCCCATCGTGATCGACTTCCATTGCCGGGGAACGTGACGGCCGGGCAAATGACCGGGTGCAGAGGCTCAAATGTTCCGCGAAGCGTGCAAGCCGCTCTAGCCGATCCCATAGGTCGCATGGAGGGCCTGCTCGATTGCACCGGTCAGATCGATGCGAGTTACCGGCTTGCGGAGTACTTCAAATGCCTGCGCTTGACGGGCCTCCCGTTCGAGTCGGTCATCCATTTCGGCCGATAGCAGGATGCAGGGAAGCATCGCCCTAAAACTTTTGAGGCGTTTTAGCGTTTCCAGTCCATTCTGACGCGGCATGTGCATATCAAGAAGTACGACGTGTACCTCTTGCTCTTGCACTATTTGCATCGCCTCCATGCCATCGATTGCCTCGAGCGTACGATATCCCGTCGGCCGCAACACTTCGAGTATCGTATCGCGGAACTGCTGATCGTTGTCGGTGATTAAGATTGAGGGAGTTTCAGCACGCATGATGGAGCAAAAATAAACGATGTACTCGGGGTCCGCTCCCCACGGTGTGCAATTAAAATACCAAAGCGAGGCATCTCTGACAAAAATCGCTAACAATCGCCATCACGGCAGTTTATACGGCGTACGGAGGCCGGATGATGTCGCGAGATTGCCGAAACTGACAGGCTGTGTCCGGAAAAACTGCCCTTATGGCAGGTTCAGGATTCGGACGATTCTTTGGCAAACTCGTGAACGCTACCGTCTTTGGCACCTTCGATCGCCTCGCTCCAGACCACATTACGATTGGCATCGAGCAGTTCAACGATTGCGCCCTCAAGCCGCTCACCACAGCAGTCAGAACGATTCCAGACCTTAATTCTACCCACCGGTGCCATCTTGCCTAAATCGAGAACCCACCAAGGATAGTTTTCCTGTTGCGTGTGGGTCACGCTGTTTTCCCCGAATGACTGTTCGGAGTTTCCGTCGATCGCACGCGATGCCTCGGCGCCATATTCCACCGAGGATTGGCTCGCCTTCCCGTCGGTATGCAGTTTTTTTCCCGTGTCCTTCTCAATCACTTCCACTTCGGCCAAGGTCAGAATTTTGTCCTCGCCGAGATGACGCACGCGAAGAAACTGTCCTTCCGCCAAGGCGACTTTCGGAGCCGCTCCACCCTCGCCGTCAGGTTCATCGACGGGCTCTACTTTAACGGGCTTGAGTTCGGCCCCCAAGTTCACGACGAGTTCGGGAATTGCCTGTTTCAAGCGATCGGCGCCTTCTTCCGTGGCCTTCGTTTCCCACAGGTAGAGTTGCTTGAGATTTTTAAGTCCTGCTAACTTTTCCAACCCGGCATCGGTGACCTTCGTGCCGTACAAATTCAGATATTCAAGGTCGGAAAGTCCGCTGAGGTTGTCGAGTCCTGCATCCGTGATCGCCGTTCGCTCCAAATGCAGTTTCTTCAACTGTTTGAGCTTGCCAAGATGATTCAGGCCTGCATCGGTGATCTTGGTGTCTTTTAGATTAAGCCATATCACCCCTTCGACTTCCCCAACGCTTGCAAGACCCTCGTCATTCAGATCTTTTCCCGAAAGGTGAAAGTCAATTTCCTTCGACGGGTCGTTTGCTGCGACGGGCCGCACGGTGCCGCCGAGTTTCTCAATATTTTCGATTGCTGCCTTCTGATCCGCCTCGGCGCTATCCAATCCGCCTACGGCGAGAAATACCACGAGACTGCTTGCGAAAAATAGACTGCGATTCATAACTCCCTTCCCATTCATTTATGTCACAAAATTGGGTGATGCAACGAACGACTTCCGAGTCCCAGGACTCATTAGATCCGATTGTACGTCGCCTTGCCCACCGACTCTAGTCATAAAACTTGCCATTCGTCTTCGCGAGCTGGAGAAAGCGCTCGGTGGGTTGGTAGCGATCTCCGAGCTGTTGGTACTTCTCAAGTCGATCCAAAATCGCGGCGTTACCGACCGAATCGGCCCAGAACAAAAGACCACCGCGAAACGGTGGAAAACCGATTCCCATAATCAGGCCCAAATCCACATCTCGCGCATTTTCGACTATTTGCTCATCGAGTACCCGCGTTGCCTCAAGAAGCATCGGGAACAGGATGCGATCTTGAATTTCCTCGTCGGTCAGATCGCTATCCTCCCTCTTGTGTTGCGCAATGAGCGGGCCGAGTTCCGCATCTTCTTCGGCCCGCCGCTTTTTATTCTCGTAGCTGTAAAATCCGCGCCCCGATTTTTCTCCCAAGCGGCCTGCATCCACCATCGCTACAAGCAGAGGGGCATCGAGCACTCGGTCCGGAAACGCCTCGATCATCGTCTTTCCGGCATGCGCTGCGACATCCAGTCCCACCACGTCGTATAGGCGTATGGGGCCCATCGGCATTCCGAATTGCGTCGCCACCCGATCAATGCGACGCGGCTGGACACCTTCGGCAAGTAGTTCCACTGCCTCGCTCATGTAAGGCAGCAAGAGACGATTGACCAAAAATCCGGGACCGCTCCGCACGAGGATCGGCGTTTTTTTGATTTTTTTGGCGTAATGGAAAGCCATTGCGATTGCCTCGTCCGAAGTTTTCGAACCCCGGATAATTTCGACGAGCGGCATCTTTCGCACGGGATTGAAAAAGTGAATCCCGAGGAACCGCTCAGGATTTTTCAATGTGGTCGCGATGGTGTCGATCGGAATGGTGGAGGTGTTGGTTGCCAGCACCGTGGCTGAGTCGACCGCATCTTCGAGATGACCAAAAATAAGTTTTTTGATTTCCACTTTCTCAACGGCTGCTTCAATCACGAGGTCGCATTCCGCCATATCCTTGGCATCCGGAACAGCGTCAAGAAGCGGTGCCAGGCGAAGGGCCTGTTCGACATCGGGGCCTTTCAGTTCGCGATTGTAGGAGGCTTCCTCAAGTACTTTTTGCATGCCCTGCTTGAGTGCTTCTTCCGACGTATCGGTGAGTTGCGTAGGTATTTTTCTTTTGATATTTGCTGCGGCAATTCCCTGCCCCATGACGCCGGCACCGATCACTCCCGCCGTACGTAACTCTGTTGATTTCCCGATGCTGCCGGTCTGTTTTTTATTTCGATCCGTCAGAAAAAATACGTTCAATAACGAGCGATTGACCGGCGATCCGAACAGATTGGCCATTTCCTCGGATTCGATTTCACCGGCAGCTTCCGGTTCAAGCGACGCCCCACCGAGAAGTACCTCGAGCGCCGCAAGCGGTGCGGGGTAATGCCCTTTTGTCTTTTGCTCGATGAAGCCGGCAGCAGTGACACCGAGAAACCCCATTTCCGTTTCACTGATTACGATCGGTTCTGACGACCGCTTGCGATCTTCAAGAAAATCGCCCGATTGTGATTCCTGGCGGACCATCCGGGTGGCAGCTTCCAGGAGTTGCTCTGCGGGAACGCTTGCCGTAGCCAATCCCATTTCAACCGCTTGATGAGACGAGATTGATTCTCCACTCGTAATCATCTCAACCGCGTTATAGAGCCCGACGATCCGCGGGGTCCAAACCGTGCCACCCCAACCCGGGAACAAGCCGAGTTTAACCTCCGGAAAGCCGAACTGCGTTGCCGGCGAATTCGATACCAAACGACGGTCGCACGCAATTGCCAACTCCGCACCCCCGCCCAGACAAATACCATCGATTGCCGCAATCGTGACGCAGGGTAGTTCTCGTAGTCTGGAAAAAAGCAAACGCCCTCTGCGGCAGAGGGAAACAATTTGCTGGCGATCGACGTCGAGCGACGCAACAAATTCGCGCAAATCAGCGCCGGCGATAAATGTTCCCGGTTTGCCGCTGCAGAGAATCAAGCCTTGAAGTTTGTCTTCCTTCTCAATCGCGTTGAGGTGCGATTCGAGTTCTTCAAGCACATGGCTCGATAGAATGTTTGCACCCTTTTCGGGCATATCGAGCGTGAGGATCGCAATCGTGTCTTCTAGGTTCGATCGCGAGATGGTAGCAGACATGGACTTTGTTCTCACTCCGAGTAAATGCTACGACCGCCGTCGACCGGCAGCGAGACGCCGGTAATGAAATCATTTTCGAGGAGCATCAGCACTGCATCTGCCACGTTTTGAGGATGCCCCTCGCGCTTGACCAGCGTACCTGCGATTTCCGCCTTGCGCTCAGCTTCGGGCATGTCTTCAGGAAAGAGTACCGGGCCCGGCAGAACGGCATTGACCCGCACACAAGGATTCCGACGTGCTAATTCGACAGCGAAGCAGCGCGTGATCGTCGGAATCGTGCCTTTTGAGGGATAGTAAGCGGCATAATCTCCGCAAGGGCGGATCGTACTCCAATCGCCAATATTGACGATGCTGCCCCCGTGATCCTGCGACACCATCTGCATCCCGACCCGTTGGCAGCACAGAAAGGTGCCGAGGGCATTGACTTCAAAATGTTCCCGCACATCGTCGGCACGGATATCTTCAAGATCGCCCGATTTCCAGATGCCTGCTGTGTTGACCAGAGCTTCAATATGGCCGAAATGATCGGTGATCTCGCAAACCATTTTTTCAATTTCGGATTCATTTTTCAGATCGGCCTTCACTGCGATTGCCTGAACGGAGTTCTTTTCAAACTCGCGAACGGCCGCCTCGGCCTCGTCGATCGCCGTATTGGCATGAATGGCCAATTGATATCCTTTTTCGGCAAGGACGCGCGCGATACATTTTCCGATGCGCGGTGCGCCGGCACCGGTAACTAAAGCGACAGGATTTTGAGGGTACGATGCGGACACAATTATCGTAGTGTGGGAGGGAATCAGGTAGGTTTGCGCTCAATGATGATTGTAAACGACGCACGCGATGAGGTGCAGAGATGGTGACCGGAATAAGTTCCAAGACGTTTTTACGATTGTGGGGTAAAAAGGGGCTTTTTTCATAAAAAAGACCGACATTCGAGTTTCCGGTTGCGTGTACCGGAATTGTTTTACGTTCGTCCGACTGGTTGCCACACGTCCCTATGCCCGTCACAATGCACCTTCGCACCGGCGGTCACTGCTTGAGGATCGCGCGAGTTTCTGAAAAAGAATCCGCGAGAAGGAATGGGATGCGACAGGGTCGTTTCCTGCAGACGCGGTTTTAACAAAGTCGATCGGGAGGCGATGGGATCGATGCCCCAAATGAGTGTTCCTGCTTTTGTTGAGAAAAAAAAACGCGGTGAGAAGATCGCGATGCTCACCGCTTACGATTACACAGTAGCGAAGTTGCTGGAAGCAGCCGGAGTCGACGGGTTGCTGGTGGGAGATAGTTTGGGCATGGTCGTCCAGGGTCGCGAGAATACCCTGCCGGTGACGCTGGATCAGATGATTTACCATGCCGAGATGGTGAGTCGGGGCGCTCCCTCTTCGTTGGTCGTGGTCGACCTGCCATTTCCAGCACAATTCGTGGGCACCGAGAAGTTGATTGCCAATGCGGCCCGGGTCCTGAAAGAATCGGCAGCGCAGGCAGTCAAGTTGGAGTCAAGCGCCGCAGATGCGGAAGCAATTTCTGCGTTGACGGCAGCCGGAATCCCGGTGATGGCCCACTGCGGGCTCCACCCGCAAGCGGTTCATCAGATGGGTGGGTATCGCGTGCAGCGTGATGAGAAGCAATTGCTTGTCGACTCTCTGGCAATGGAGAAGGCAGGGGCATTTGCGTTGGTTCTCGAGTGTGTTCCGGCTGCAGCGGCAACGGAGGTCAGCCGTCAGCTGACGATCCCCACCATCGGAATCGGTGCAGGTGCCGGTTGCGATGGCCAAATTCTCGTGATCCAAGACCTCTTGGGGATTCCGGACGGGAATGTCCCGAAGCACGTCAAGGCCTACGCGGCACTCGGCGAACAAATCGTTGCAGTTGCTGAAGATTATTGTACCGATGTGCGCAACGGCAACTTTCCTGCCGATGAACAATCCTTCGAGTGAATGCGAGTCGCCGAAGGGAGGGTGTTGAGTTCATGAGCAATCGGCTTGCGGAAGCCACGAGTCCCTATTTGCTGCAGCACCAGAATAATCCGGTGGACTGGTATCCTTGGGGTGATGCTGCCTTTGAACTTGCCCGTCGCGATGGGAAGCCGATCTTTCTTTCCATCGGTTACTCCGCCTGTCATTGGTGCCACGTGATGGAGCGGGAGAGTTTTGAGAATGCGGAAATCGCAAAAATTCTCAACGATTACTTTGTTTCGATCAAAGTCGATCGTGAGCAGCGGCCCGACCTGGATCACATCTACATGCAGGCGGTGCAGACGCTTACCGGCCGCGGAGGCTGGCCGATGTCTGTTTTTCTCACCGAGAATGGACAGCCTTTTTTTGGAGGAACCTATTGGCCTCCGGAACCCCGGCACGGGATGCCCGGATTCGATCAGGTACTCCTCTCCGTCGCCGAAGCGTGGCGGGATCGTCGGCCGCAGGTGACCGAACAGGCATCGCGATTAACCGAGAGTCTGCAGGCTGTCGATCACCCGTCGGTCGGGGAATCGCTTCAACCGGACGCACTCTTTCGGGAGGCAACCGCAGCACTCGAAGCCGCGTTCGACTCCACAAACGGTGGTTTTGGCGGCGCTCCAAAATTCCCTCATCCGCTTGAGATTAATCTTTGCTTTCGACTCGCGCGGCGCTTCGGGGAAAAAACGCTTGAGGAAATCGCGACACTCAGTTTGAACAAAATGGCCAATGGTGGGATCTACGATCATCTGGGTGGTGGTTTTCATCGCTATTCGGTTGACGCATTTTGGCAGGTTCCGCATTTTGAAAAGATGCTTTACGACAATGCGCTTCTCGCCGGTTGCTATCTGGAGGCCTATCTGGCGACCGGTCGCGACCGCTATCGCCGCACACTTTGCGAGACTCTCGATTATGTATTGCGAGAGATGCAGCACCCTGACGGAGGCTTCTACAGCACTCAGGATGCCGATAGTGAGGGCGAGGAGGGTAAGTTTTTTGTCTGGTCAGAAGAGGAGATTATCGAGTCGCTCGGAAGTGATCTGGGGCATCTTTTTTGTCGGTTCTACGGTGTGACGGCGGTCGGTAATTTTGAGGGCAAGAATATCCTTCACGTATCGGAGACGGTGGAGGAATTTGCCCAATCGATCGACGGTGACGAAAGAAAAATCGTCAACGATTTGCAGGATGCACGCCAGCGGTTACTCGAGGTTCGCGAGCAACGGATTCATCCGGGCCTGGATGACAAGGTACTGACCGATTGGAACGGCCTGATGATCGACCCTTTGGCACGGGCCGGAGTGGTGCTGGGGATTCCCGAATACCTGGATGCCGCAAGGCGTGCCGGTCGGATGATTCACGAGCAAATGAGTGACTCGCACGGTCGACTTGTGCGCTGCTGGCGGCGTGGAGTGATGGAGGGCGAGGGTTTTCTCGATGACTATGCGGCTCTGCTGGGAGCCTGGATCACACTTTACGAGTGTACGTTTGAGGAGGCGTGGGTCGATCGTGCCGTGCGATTAGCCGAGCAGTTGCAGAGCCGATTCGAAGATTCCGAGCAAGGTGGATTCTTTTTCACCGCTCGGGATCAGGAAAATTTGATTGTCCGCCGAAAAGAATTTTTCGATCAGGCAACGCCGAACGGCAACGCTTTGGCAGCCGAAGGATTTTTGCGACTCGGCAATCTGCTGGGCAACGATGCGATGCGGCACACAGCGGCGCGGGCACTCGAGGCGGCAGCCGATACGTTGCGGAGAGCCCCCCTGGCACAGGGGCAAACGCTACTCGCCCTGCTGAGGCATCATGCACCGCCGCGACAATGGGTGATGGCGGCAGGGACACCGGGGGAAGAAATGTCCCAGGTTGTGCAGTCACTTCGGCAGGCTTACTTGCCCGCTCACGTGCTTGCGTGCCGCGTCGACCCGAAGCGGGATGCGACGAGTCGGTTTTTGGACCCGCTCTTTACCGGTCGGCCGTCCGCTGGACATGCGTGGGAACTCTTTTACTGCGAGAATTTCACGTGTCGGCAGCCGGCCCGCAGTGTGGCCGAGGCGAATGCACTGGTTGCCGCCTCGAGTGCATCCTAAGGATCGGTAGTCTCGGATGAAAATGGCGGCACGCCCCCCGGCTCGAAGGCCTGCTGGGCCGCGCGATAGATTTCAATAAGCGGGACATTTGCCTGCTCGGCGAGTCGCTGACAGTCCTCGTATTCGGGAGCGAAACTCATCTGCTGAGACGGTCGCTGCGCGACGACGCCCGCCACTTCCCCCCAGGGCGTACTCACCCGATGCACTCTTCGGGGGAGGACGGTCCGCTCGGCAGACCATTTTCGCAAACCGAGCGTTGTCGAGTTTTGCAGGATTGTCGTTTCAATTTGCTGTAGATTCACAGCGTGGCAGAGTACCGTGAGAAGAATTCCGGGCCGATTCTTCTTCATTTGAATGGATGTGCAGAAGGCATCGACCGCTCCACTCGCCAATAGGGTCTCCTTCAAGTGTCCAATCCATTCTCCCGTTGCATCGTCGAGTTGTGTTTCCACCACCCAGATCATTTCGCTGGTCGTCGCCGCATCAGCCGCCGTGCCCAAGATCAGGCGGAGGAGGTTGGGCTGTCCCGGAAGATCCCGCTGTCCCGCACCGCAGCCGATCGTCTCGATGGCCATGGCGGGCAGTTGGCCGAAGGAATCGACCAGTTCGGCGAGAATGGCCGCGCCGGTCGGTGTCGTCAATTCAGCATCCACATGAGATTCAGCGAGGGGGATACCCTTGAGAAGTTCGGTGGTCGCAGGTGCCGGAAGGCTGCAACGTCCGTGGGCAATTTCAATCGACCCGGTTCCCGTGGGAACCGGCGACGCACAAATTCGGTCCACTTGCAAAAGATTCCAACCGATCGCGGCACCCACAATGTCGGCGATCGAGTCGACGGCTCCCACTTCGTGGAAGTGAACTTTCTCGAGAGTGGTTCCGTGGACTTTGGCTTCCGCCTCTCCCAGTCGACGGAAAATATTTTTTGCCAATTCCTTCTGTCCTGGGGTGATATCGCTCGCATCGATCATTGCGTGAATATCACACAGGTGTCGATGTTTGTGCTCGGGCGGATGGTACACTTGCACCTGGGTGGCCCGGAATCCGTTTTTGGTGACTTCCTGCGACGAGAGGCGACATCCCTTCAGGCCAAGGGAATCGATCCCGGCTTGAATCGTCTCCAAGTCAATCCCCGCATCGACGAGGGCGCCGAGCGTCATATCGCCGCTGATCCCGCTGGCACAATCAAGATAAGCAATCTTCATAGGCGACGATTTTAGAGGTCAAATCGCCGTTGAAATAGGGAGGGGACAGCAAACGCCCCTGCGATTAGCGATTGCGCGTTTCGGGGCGATGCTGCAGGTTCGCGGTCTGCGGGTCCCGAGGGCCGAGCGCGATTCCGATCCAGCCGTCGCGGATTTGCTTTTGCGTGACCACGACGTCTTCCATCCGCGGATTTTCAGTCACTTTTTTCGGCATCAGGGGAATTTCGTTTCCGCGGGAAAGCACTTTGCTAAACACACCCCGCAGGGCAATCTGGTCACGTGTGCGTAATTTCTTTCCTTCGAGTCGAATGGCATTTTGACGCACGAGATAGGCTCGGTTTCCCTCGCTTTCGATGCCATAGTCGGCCGTAATGCGGAGATTCAACCATTTGTACTTGCTGCCCTTGGTCACTTTTTTCAGCGACATGACCAGCGTCACTCGATCGTCTTCGCAGCGAACGGAAAAGGGATCTTGTGAGGCAAATGTAACGTGTACTTTTTTGGTCATCGACTCGGGGACCTCCTCCGGGTCTCTTCCCATTTTTTCCATCACGTGCAGGTAGAGATCGTGAAGAGAAAAACTCTTTCCAGCCAGATCGAGTTGAGCAAATCCATTATTGATTGCACTTTCGTGAAATTGCATACTCAGCAGACTGTTAGAGAGGGCCCGCGGTCGTGCTGAGCAGCCCGCAAGTTGCTGCGAGTGCCCGAGGCGTAAGCGGCCCGTCGCGCGTTTTTCGGTCGTATACAACTGCACGGCGGTCGGTTCCAGCCCCAGTCGATCGAGTGGTTTCCATAGTTCGTAATAAAATCCGTCAATTCCTTTACGGAGTCGGGGGTCGAGTTGTTGATCGAATGTCCGCCGCGCTTGGGTGGCGACCCGAGATTCGGTCTCATTGAGCGCTTGATCATGTCCCTCGGCATGTTTTTTCCGGGCCGCTTTTCGAACCCACGAGCCGACAAACGGGATGTTGTCGTAGTCAGTCTCGATGTCGATCAACTCCGTTTCACTGATGGCATGGGCGATCGTCGGTTTTGCTTTGACTCCGTGGTGGTCAATCAGGATTAATTTGCGGACCAGAAACGCCGTTTCACCCTCGTTGTAAAGGTAGACGCTTCGGTTGGACGCTACCGTGTCAGAAAAGACGTGGCCCCAGGCTTCCATGCCGATACGAATCTGGTGGGGATCGGGGATTAAACGAGTACGAAGCGACGTCCGCGTTCTGCTATTACCCCACACCGGGACACCGAGAATGGTATCGTCGATTTTACCTGCGTCGTTGCGCGTGGGTGGTAACAATCGGTTCATCAGATTACCAGTTGCCACAATCCGGAGGTTCGCATTGCGGTAGTGCTGATCGATTACGGTGCCGAGAGTTCGCTGTGATTCATTTGCCGACTTGAGAAGCGGGTCGATGGCGCTAGCCAACTGCGTCGCGTCGCTTCCTCGCCGCGAAAACTCATATTGCTCGATGGCAGCGAGCAGGTTGGAGAGCTTCACCGTACAAAAATCTGCGTTAGGCGTATCGTCTCCCCCACTGACGAGCGAAGCAGTGAGGAACGGTTGACCGCTCGGCAAGACTCCCTGTGGAAAGTGGGTGGTCAGTTGATAGGACGCTTTCCAGACGTCCAGTCTGCGGATGAGGTCGTAGCGAGTGGCGTTCAACTCATAGAGTGTGCCGCGGTCGTCTATCTCAGGGGCAATCTCAACCGCGCTGTCGATTAACTTTTGAATCGCACTAAAGATCTCGGGCGCCTGTTCGCTCGTGAGGCTCGTGCAGTGCTCCAAAGCGGATAATTGATCGGTTACATTTTGTGCCCAGACGCGGGTGACTTCGGTCTGCGCGAGGCGATGAAGTCGACTTAACAGCGTGTGGGCAGTGGGCCATGCTGATGCAGTGTAGCGCGGTGCAGGATCTGCAATCGGACTCCATCGGCGGTAGGGCGATTCGCTGTTATTCGGGTTGAGATCGGATTTGCCATGTGCGACCGACTCGAAGCGCCAAAAAGAATGTTGCTCGTCTGTCGAAGGATCTACAGCCGGTTGCCGATACAACTGATTGCGACCGCTAAGTGGTTCGATCGGGTGCCGACCACGTTGGCGATGCCAGGAGAGTGGGACGAGGATGCCGAGGACGAACACGAGCGTGAGAATCAAGAAGTGTGGCCATTTGAGGCCATTCTGCGGATGCATCACCGATTCCCTCCGGCGTGGGTCAACGGTCCGCCCAGATACTGCGGTCCCTTAAGATAGAAATCGGTCTTAAACGCCCTGCCCATCAAGGGTTTCACCGACTCCGGGAAGCTCGCAGCGGCTGAATCAATGCAATTTGGAGGCCCGCTGTAAATTTGTAGCGGTTATGCGGTTCGTGATATTCGGAGTTTTGAAGGGTTGTGATTTTTTCTGTCCGCCCCTCGCAGGTTTGAGGTGGTTTGATAATCAACTACGGTGGTGACTCCTACGTCGTTCCGCCCTCAAGCATCACGGTATCGGCATCTTCGTACGCGGGCGCACAGCAGCAGATAAATTTCAACGTGCCAACACCCCGGTTCACGATTTGATGCACGATTCCCGGGGGTATTGCGATTGCGTCACCGACACCCACGCTTTGTCGTTCGTCTGCGATAATCATCTCGGCCTCGCCTTCCAAGATGTAGTAAATTTCTTCTGTTTGCGGATGAAGATGCGGAATGGTTCCCGTACCTTCCGGCAAGCGCGCCTCAGCCAAACTCTGGTTTCGAATCGCTGAGTTTCGATGCGCGAGCAGTTCTCTGATCTCCGAACCATCTTTTGTCCGGAATGCGGGCACGCGATCAATATTCTGGATATCCATCCAGTCCTCCTTTTGCTTATTTGCGAAAAAGGGCAATGGTGGCCGGAGCGTAATGTCGCACATCCCAGTCCGCAAGCAGGGGCAGCTTGGTGTAATCGAATCGATCATCGGACTCGACGACAATTTGGCTTCCCGGGGCCGCTATTTCGACCCACGCGGTAACGAGTTGAATCATTTTGTCGGTTGCAGATACAAAAAGGTCGTAGGGAGGTGCACAGAGCACAAGCCATGGATCGGGAGGAAAGTCCAATCGCTTCCGACTCCACACGAAGACATCGGAAGTCGCGATCTTTGATTGCGGTGCAACATTTAACTGATCGATGTTGCTCTGTATGGTTGCCGCCGTAGGAAAATGGCGTTCAACGAATGTGGCACTCTGTGCGCCGCGACTGAGCGCCTCGAGTCCCAATGCCCCAGTACCGGCAAAAAGGTCGATCGCGTGCAACTGCTCGACGGTCGGACCAACAAGGTTGAAAATGGCCTCCCGCACACGATGCTTCATCGGTCGGGTGACCGGGTCACCGTGGTAATTGATTTTGTGTCCACGGAACTTGCCCCCCACGATCCGCAACGGCATCGGAGAAGCAGCATCTGGCGATTTCGATTTCTTCCCTTTCGGGTTCGCTGCCATGGAATTTATTTTCTTTGGCCGGTCGGACGGAGACTTTTCTATTGTACAGAGCCTTGCAACGATCGATAGGCGATAGTTGAATGATAGGGAGTGGCCTCATGGACGGAATCATTATGGCCGGAATCATTTTTTTAATATCCATCACAGTGTCATCGACGACAGTGTCATCGTCATCGACGACACGGTACCGAGAGTGAAGAGATGAATTTATTGCGTTTTGTGACCATTTTTGTTTTTTATGCGTTTGTCGCCATCCCGCTTCAGGAAGTGAATGCGAAAAGTGGCGACGATGCCTACACCGAATCTCTCGCTGCATGGAAGGATAAAATTGTATCCTTGCAGCAAATCCGCAACCAACTTGCAGTGGCCGCAGGAGAAGAGGTCGCCCCGCTCCGCGCTCGCTATCTGGAGGCGATCCGAGACGGAAATGATGCATTGATGAAATTTACCGCTGCTGCAGAAGCTGAGTTGGTAGACAACGGTGAGAGGAAAAAAGAGGCTGCCAACTTTCTAAAGGTTCGCCTGATAGGGCTTGAGGCATTGGATGACTTTGAACGCATGGCGAGAATTGGGCAATTGCTGATGGAGAATGGCTATCAGGAACGTCCGATTTTAGTGGCAACCGGAGTTGCCGCGTACATGACAAATCAATTCGAGGTTGCAAGAGATTGTTTGGAGCGTGCAAATGAAAAAGAGTCACTCATTCGCCGTAATCGAGAGTTGTTTGATGCCATTCCGGTGCGGGAGGCTGCATGGAATGAAGAACGAAGCATTCGGGAGGCAGAGCAGATTGCCGACGATCTCCCACGGGTAAAACTTTCCACTTCGCAAGGTGACATCGAATTAGAACTTTTTGAAAACGATGCACCCGAAACCGTCGCTAATTTTATCCATCTCATCGATCAAGGATTTTATGATGGTTTGGACTTTCACCGCGTGATTCCCCATCATGTGGTCCAAGGGGGATGTCCTCAGGGAGATGGCACGGGTGGTCCAGGATATACGATTCGCAGCGAGTGCCTCGAAGGAGATCCCCGTCGGCACTTCCGTGGGAGCCTTAGCATGGCCCGCTCGGCCGAGCCGCACTCGGGTGGTTCGCAATTCTTTTTGTGTTTGACGCCAACCAGCCATCTCGACGGAAAACATACTGTTTTCGGTCGAGTCACCGACGGGATGGATGTCCTTGCAAAACTTCAGCGACGCGATCCGAGTAAAAAAATGGACCCCTCGATCGAAGCCGACAAAATTCTGAAGGCCCAGGTCGAGCGACGCAGGGACCACGAGTACCGCCCTACCCCGTACGTTCCTGGCGAAGCACCGGCCTCAACTTAACTCGAGCATGCGCTCGAGTGCGACTAAAGACCAACGGGCGATTTCAGGGTCAACCTCGATTGTGCCGACGGGTGTTCCCGCATCAAGATTTTCGAGCGTCCAGCAAAGGTGCGCCAGGTCAATTCGGTACATGGTAGCGCACATGCAGACCACCGGTGAGAGAAAGTGAATCTCTTGCTCGGGATGTTCCTGTTTGAGGCGATTCACCAAATGCAATTCGGTGCCAATTGCCCATTGAGTGCCGGCAGGGGCCTGGCGGACCACATCAATAATCTTCGCGGTTGAGCCCGCTTCATCGGCAATTTCGTATACTTCACGAGGACACTCGGGATGCACCAAGATTTTTATTTGAGGGTACTGTTGTCGGAATTGGGCAACGTGGGCCGCAGTGAACATTTGATGCACGCTGCAGTGCCCTTTCCAGAGGAGGACGCGACTTTGCTGCAATTCGGCAGCTTCATTGCCCCCTCCGAAATCCGCATACGGGTCCCAGACCGGCATCTCGGCGGGGTCGATTCCCATCGACATGGCCGTGTTCCGGCCCAAGTGTTGATCGGGAAAAAAGAAGACGCGATCGCCACGTTCGAATGCCCATCGCAAGACGCTCTCTGCATTGCTCGATGTGCAGACAATCCCGCCATGACGCCCGCAAAAGGCTTTGAGCGATGCGGCTGAGTTAATATAGGTGACGGGAACTATTTTTTTTGTGTCGACGTGCTCACTCAATTCGGACCACGCTGCCTCGACTTGATCGACTTCCGCCATATCGGCCATCGAACACCCGGCAGCCATGTCGGGAAGCAAGACCGAAACGCGCTCGCCACCGCGGTCTTGGAGTTTCTCGGGCCGATTGGCAAGAATGTCGGCCGTCTCCGCCATAAAGTGAACGCCGCAAAATGCGATGACGCGGCAGTGCTCACTCGCTGCCGCCTTTTGGCTCAATCCCAGGCTATCCCCACGTAGATCGCTGTGTGCGATCACTTCATCCTGTTGATAGTGGTGCCCCAGAATCACCAGTCGCTCGCCCCACTTTTGGCGAACCGCTTCGATGCGTGCCGATAGTTCGGCGTTCTCCGACTCCTTGAAGGGGGGCAGAGCGTATGTGGGAAGTGGGTCGCTCGTGGTGGGCATGAGAAAACGTGCAATTGAGTGTTTTTTGTCTGCCCCCATTGTACGCTTCTTCCTTTACGTAAGGCGAGTCCCCGAGGTACCACCCTGGCGAATCTTTTTTTCTGCGAGATAATAGAGGTTCTCATCAGGGTGACGCCTTTGCACGTATCACCGCATCCTTCGAGAGGCGATTGGCTCAGTTAGACAATGATTTTATTGATCGATAACTACGACTCGTTTACGTACAACCTCGTACAGAGACTCGGCGAATACGATCCCGATCTGAATCTTCTTGTGCGGCGGAATGACGCGATTTCGGTCGACGAAATTTTCTCGCTCCAGCCGTCGCATGTGATTATCTCCCCAGGGCCATGTACGCCCAATGAAGCAGGTATCTCTCTGCAGGCAGCGGATCAACTGGCGGGTAAAATTCCATTGCTCGGAGTCTGTTTGGGGCACCAATCGATTGCGCAGGCGTTCGGTGCCAAGATCGTGCGTGCCGGCCAATTGATGCATGGTAAAACCGATGACATCCACCACGATGGCAAAGGGCTCTTTGCGGGGCTACCAAGTCCGATCACGGCAACCCGCTATCATAGTCTGATCGTCGAACCCGATACCCTCAGTCCGGAATTTGAAGTGACAGCGTGGTCATTCGATCGCGATGGAAAAAAAGAAATTATGGGTATTCGACATCAAGAGTATCCGCTCTTCGGACTGCAATTCCATCCGGAAAGTTTTTTGACCCTTGATGGCAGCACGATTCTCAGTCAGTTTCTTTCTGTCAGCATGTAGCGATCACTCAGTGGAATCAATGAAAGATGGGCTCGATTCCGTTCGCACATATGATTTCGGTCCAAGAGGCACTCGAGGCGATCCAATGCGAGGTGACGCCGCGAAAATCCGAACTCCTTGCCGTGGATCGCGCGCTTGATTTCGTGCTGAATGAAGACATCGTAAGTGATCAGGATGTGCCTCAACGTGACCAGTCGATTGTGGATGGATACGCTGTCCGCTCCTCAGACTTTGCGATTCGCGGGTTGCAGCCTGAAGGCAGTGTGGTGGAATTGGAAATTGTGGAGGAGGTAACCGCCGGTCAGGTTCCAACGTGTGAGGTGCAAGCCGGTCGGACGGTCCGCGTGATGACCGGAGTTGCCATACCGCGGGGGGCCGATGCGGTGGTGATGACGGAACAAGTCGATGTTCTCGATGAGCCGGGTATCCCGCTTGGTGTTGCCCGATTCAACACCAAGTCGGTGAAAGAAGGGCAAAATGTGATGCCCCGGGGAACATCACTCGTTCGCGGCCAGGGAGTGCTTGTTGCCGGAACGCGGTTGCGCTCCGCCGATATCGGTTTGCTCGCGCAGATGGGTCGCGAGGAAGTTCGCGTGGTATCCAAGCCCACGCTTGCGGTACTGCCGACCGGAGATGAATTAGTCGCTCCCGGTTTACTCCCGGGGCCGGGAAAAATTCGCAATAGCAATGGACCGATGCTCATCGCCTGCGGCCGGCAACTCGGTCTGGATGTGACCGACCTCGGCATCGGACGTGATGAACCGGAAGTATTGCGGCAAATGATCGAATGCGGACTACAAGCCGATGTACTGATTCTCTCGGGGGGCGTTTCTGCCGGCACGCGCGATTTTGTGCCCCAGGTTTTGGAGGACCTCGGTGTACGGACTATTTTTCATAAGGTGCGCGTCAAACCGGGTAAGCCCCTTTGGTTCGGTAAGGCAGGAAATGCGCGACAGACTCTCGTGTTTGGACTCCCCGGAAATCCGGTGAGCAGTTTTGTCTGTTTCCATCTCTTTGTTAATAGTGCGCTGAAAAAGATGGGGGGAGAGTCGCTTGATCACGCTTCTCTGCCGACGGCTACCTTAACCGATCGGTTTGATCGGGTGGGCGATCGGGCCGTGTATCACCCCGCGCAGCTTTTTTGGAACCCCCAGGGGCCCATGCTCAAATGCGTTCGCTGGCAGGGGTCAGCAGATCTCAGAGCACTGAGCGAGGCCAATGCACTGGCCGTCTTTCCGCCAAGCACGGTTGCCTATGAGGCGAAAGCGCGGGTCGCCTTTTTACCGCTCGACTGAGAAACGGCGCCCTCTCCAAACCGCTATGGTCGGAATCGTTCCGCCCCTTTATGGTTTCCCTGAGGCGTTCGGTAAACGCGTTTGCCGATTACAAGTGCCAGGACTACGAGCATGAGAAGCGAAAAGACGGAGCGGGCGTCGGATAATGCCCTCGGATTACCACCACGTTGGTTCCATTCGACGTGGATGCTGGGACTTGCAAGCGGCATCCTGCTTTGGCTTGCTTTTCCTCCAGTCGACTGGGGACTGCTCGCTTGGTTGGCCCCGTGCGGATGGTTGCTCCTGATTCGTACCTCAAAGCTGTCGGGTCGTCGTCCGTATCTCATCCTGTATGCCATTGGTTGGCTTTTTTATGGCGCGACCTTTTATTGGATTATGCTTCCTCACGTGGCGGCCATCTTTGGATGGCTTGCCCTGACCACCTACTTGGGTTGCTACCTTCCCGCCTTCGTCTTTCTTTCCCGTGTTGCCGTTCATCAGTTGCGAATTCCGCTCCTGTTTGCCGCACCACTCGTCTGGACCGGCTTGGAATTCATTCGAGCCCACATCATCACTGGATTTTTGATGGGGGCCTTGGCACATACTCAGCATGGTTGGCTCGCCATCATTCAGATGAGCGACCTGCTGGGAAGTTACGGGTTGAGTTTTTTGATGATGTTTGCCACAGCGGGTCTAACGAGCATTATCGGCTATGGTGGGTCGAACCGCGCAGTCTGGCCAGTCGCCGCAGTTGCAGCGGCAATGGTACTTGCCCTCTACTACGGTCATCAGAAACTCGAAGCACCTGCCGGGCGTTTGGGGCCTCGCGTGGCACTTATTCAGGGGAACATCGACACACATTTCGATCGTGACCCACAAGAATCGCAGCGGATGATCGCTCAGCAGTACTGGGAGTTGACGCGCGAAGCGCTTGCAGACCCCGGGCCACTTGCGATGGTCGTCTGGCCCGAATCGATGGCGACGATACCGCAGATCGAGATCGACCAGCACGCATGGCTCCCCGCGAGCGAGATGATTTCCTGGGGCATTATGGATCGTGAGGAGGCCGAGTTGTTGGAGGCGGCGAGGCAACTTCCCCAGGTGGTCCATCGGCTGAAGACGCATTCGCAGCGTGAGATTCAAGATCTCGGCAGGGAGATTCAGCGCATCCGTAGAATGCATAAACCCGATGCCTCTCCCATCTCTCTTGTTGTGGGAACCGATGCGGAACACTACGGAGACGGCCGGGTGGATCGCTACAACGCGTCGCTCTTATTGGGAGAGCAAGGAGAGGTCCTGGATCAGTATCACAAGATGCATCTTGTGATGTTTGGCGAGTACGTTCCGTGGGGCGAATACTTTCCTTCGCTCTATCAATGGACTCCATTACCGGGAGGTTTGACCCCCGGTAAGGAAGCGACAGTTTACGAAATTTCCGGTACCCGCTTTGCGCCGAGTATCTGTTATGAAACCGTGTTGCCGCATGTGATCCGCGGCCAACTGCTCGAACTCGAGATGAAGGAACAGTCTCCCGATGTCCTGTTGAGTCAAACGAACGATGGATGGTTCTGGGGATCGGCGGCACTCGATATGCATTTGATTTGCGGCGTCTTTCGAGCGGTCGAGTTCCGCTTACCACTTTTGATTGCCGCAAACACGGGATTCTCGGCTTCGATCGATGGCAGGGGGCGGGTTTCCTCTCAAGGTCCGCGTCGTAAAGCGAAAGTGCTCTTTGTGCGACCGCAACTCGAACCGCTGGAAAGTTTTTATCTGCGGGCAGGCGACATCCTCGGAGCGAGCTGTACGATTTTTATCTTGTTTTTACTCGTCCGGAGTCTGTTTTCAGCTCTGCGGCGACAGACCACCTGAAGAAAATGGTGGAAAACAGTCACGGGGGGTCGGGTCGGCGGGATGAAAATTGCAGAAAATTGGATGCGGCAGTCGGCAAAGGGGCCAAAAGTGGGGTTTTTTTGGTAACGGTTTTGCCGTTTATACGGATCAGAGCCCCGATTAGAATTTCTAGCACATTAGGTTTGTTTGACAGTCGATTTAAGACATACGTATACTTCTAATAATATCCTCGTTTTTTGACTTCTTTGGCTGGCATCGCTGGCCCGCAGAAGGTTTCAAGGAGGGGTTCGATGAACCTCGTCGGAAAAATATTTGTCTTCCTCATCTTCTGTATGAGCGTGGTTTTCATGTCTTTCGCGGTCATGATTTACGCGACTCATAAGAATTGGCGTGATGAAGTGCTTCGTCAAGATGTAGGGCCACGTGGCGAGAAGATAGGTTGGAAAAAGCGACTCGAAGACGAAAAACGAAAAAATGTAGAGCTGCAGGCTCAAAAAGAAAATCTGCAGAATCAAATCGCGACGCAGGAAGCGGCAAAACGGCAAGAGATTGCAAAACTCGAGGCCGAATACGGACGACTGCAAGACGAGAATGCTCAGCTGGAAGACACTTATGTTGAGAAGACACGAGAGCTCAGTGACTTGCTGGCGAAAGTCCAAGCGCAGCAAGACGTCCTCGAGGCGCTTCGCGAAGAGAATGAGAAAATGCGGGTCGATATTGCCACGACCCGTGGTGTCATTGATGAGCAGCTAGAAAAATATCTCATTCAAACTGAGCAATTGCATCAGGCGCAGGGCGAATTAAAGCGGTTGGAGGAACGCAAAGGTCAATTGCTCGAGGAACTTGCCTTGGCGGAGCGGGTACTACAGGCTAACGATCTCACCAAAAACACCCCAGTTGATGATACGCCTCCGCCGATCGATGGAGTGATTACCGCGGTGAAACGGATGAAAGATAACATCTATGTCGAGGTCACCGTCGGGAGTGACGATGGAATCCGGCAGGGAAATAAGATGGAAGTATACAGGGGTGGTCAGTATCTGGGGCAGATCGAAATTGTTCGCACTGCGCCCGACAAATCGGTCGGACGAGTCGACCGAAGCCGCCAGCAGGGCGAGATTCGCGCGCGTGACCGAGTGGAGACGCGACGGAATTTAAAATTTACAGCAGACCTCTCGTCCTAGCATCCGGCGAATTTTTAGCGCGGTGGAAAGATTGTTTTCCGCTTTGAGTTTGAAAAAAACCATCATCACTCTCCGCGAAAGAGGAGTGGTAGTTCTGTGAAATCATCGGAAAAACAGCGAGCAACAATTTATACCATGATGCTGATCGTTGCATTTGTGGCATTGGTTTTAGCGTGCGTCGTAATGTATCTCGAACTGAAAGAATACGAATTCGATATCGAAGCGAAAGATTACGATGCTGCCTGGAATCGACCGGTGAGCTTAATTTCCGACGAGTCATTCATCTGAAATACGAGTCGATCCAGTCTGCGTTTGCGCGCACCTCGCCGGTGCGGCCCTCACGAGTGCAAGATGATTCTTCTGCCGGTGCTAGCACGCAGCATCATGTGAGTTGAAGGCAGTCGCCTCCCTCAATAATCGGTAGTTTTTCTTCGATCGTGCGCGATGCTCTCATCGGCATAACAATTACAACCGGATGATTTTGTGGTGAGATTCCCTTCGCGGCACGGTCGGGAGGGACTCGAATACTTGACAGTCCCCCGGATTGCAATTAGCTTGACAGGAACGTATCGGAATATATTGATACTTTGTCTGGTGACCAAGACGCGTCTCTGAGAAACCTCGCCCCCGAAGTGGAGTCTCGCCGTGAAAATTAAAATCTGCGTCATTTTCCTGACTGCTGCGACTACCGGTTTGAGCGCATTTGCTCAAGGGACCGCTGAGCCCGAGGCGGCCTCATCTCCCCAGTACATCGAACGGACCGTCATGCGCCCGCAGATGGTGACCGAAACGAAGATGTGTACCGTGACGGAATATCGGAACGAAACGAGAGAGCGCGAATACACGGTATACAAACGCGTTGCAGAAACGTCTGCTCGTTCTTGTGATGTGACCGTGATGGTTCCCGAACAACGGACCCGCGTCGAAAAATATACCGTGATGCGACCGGTCACGCGAACCGTTGCGCAGACCTACCAGGTGCGAGTCCCTGTCTGGCAGGAGGTTCCGCAATCTTACACGGTCCAAGTGCCTCAGGTCGAAGTGCGTCAAGCCTATCGTACCACCTGTCGCAAGGTGCCGGTCACCGTCATGAAGACCGTATGTCGCGATGCGGGGTGCTGGGTCAACCAAGCCACACAGGTTCCCGCATGTGATCCTTGCGGTCGCGCTGTGACGCGCACCGTATGCCGACCGGTGTATGTACCGAAGATGGTTTCCGAGCAAGTTCCCGTCACATGCTACAAGACCGAACAGGTCCGGGAGCCTTACCAATACCAGGTTACAGTTTGTAAACCCGAAGTGCGAACGCGCACGGTGAGAGTCTGTAACTATCGGATGGAGACACGTGAAAGGAATGTGCAGGTTTGCGAAACCGAGTGCGTACCCATGACGCGTCAGGTTCGCTACACCTGTATGGTGCCGCAAAAGCAGCAGCGGACCTACAACGTCACCACGTATCGGATGATCCCTGAAAAACGGGTCGAGACCTACAAGGTCTGTGTCCCGCATCAGGTTCAGAAACCGGTTCAGGTCCAAGTTTGCAAGATGGTTCCTGAAACCGTGAGGGTTCCCGTATGCAAGCCGTGCTGCGATCCGTGTGACGACTGTTGCCTGTAAAGCACGGTTGTCGGATTAAGGCGGGGAAACGACCGGCTACCCCTTATCCCGATGAAGGTGCCGAATCGCTCTTCGCGAATTGCCGCGGATGCTTCTAGAATAGATCGACTGTGGATTCTTGCCTCGCGACCGCTTTGCGGTGAGGACAAGTTCTCCTTTGGAAAGAGTCGATCAGATGAAGCCGCCGCTCAAAATCAAATTTACCGACTACTATCGCGGATGGAATAGCCAGCGCAATCTGTTCAGCGAACTTCTCGCAGAGATGTATGAGCTGTCGTACTCCGATCAGCCGGACATTCTTTTTTTCTTGCCGTTCGGTACGGACCATTTGCATTATGAATGCCGCAAGGTATTTATCACCGGCGAAAATATACGTCCCGATTTCGACGTCTGCGATTATGCATTTTCGTTCGACTATCTTGATGATCCGAGGAACTATCGCTTCCCCTTGGCACTGTGGGGCAACATCCAGGTCCCGGCAGAATGGGATCCGGAAAAGGCCTTGCGCACCAAAGATCGCTTTTGCAATTTCGTTTACTCGAATCCCTCGTGCCGTCTGCGAAACGAACTCTTCGCTAAGCTGAGTCGGTATAAAATGGTTGATTCCGGGGGGCGTTACAAGAATAATCTAGGCCAACGCATCGATGACAAACACGCCTTTCTGCGGCAATATAAATTCACGATTGCCTACGAAAACAGTTCGTATCCAGGTTATGTCACCGAAAAGATTGCCGACGCGTTCGCTGCCGATTCCTTGCCAATTTATTGGGGAAACCCGGAGGTAGGTCGAGACTTTAATCCTGCCAGCTTTATCAATTACCACGATCTTGGGAGCAATGACGCGGTGATTGATCGCATCATTGAACTTGATCAGAACGATGATGCCTACCTCGAGGTTATCCGCCAACCGAGGTACCCCGAGGATTCCTTTCCCGACTTTGCCCGGCCCGAACGCATCCGAGAGCGGTTGCGGCAGATTGTCGAATCTTCCGAGTCGCCACGTCGGGTTACCGGTCGAGATCGATTTGCCCATCGCGCACGCTACGCAAGAACAAAATGGACGCGTCGTTTGCAGCGCTGGAGGGGCCGCCTTTGGGGCTGAACGATAGTTCCGTTTGTTGCGCCGGCTTCACTTCATTTCAAGAAATTCTCCTGAATCGACATCCTTTCCTTCGATCCGGGCTGCTTCGATTTGCGCAAAATATTTTTGCGTGTCTTCCGGGGAGATGGTCAATTTTCTTGCCAGGTAAAAGCAGCCCAGCGAGAGGATTGCCACTGTCCACGTGGCCTGCTTCTCAGAGAGCCAATGGTCGCCCTGTTCGCTTCCTAACCACGTGATCAGTACGATGCCTCCGAGGAAGGGCAGTAACCACACAGCGGAGAGTAAATCCATCGGCTGTCTGCGAAGCAGGTGCGTTGACACAAAGAGGCAGCCGCAGACAGAGAAGACTAATCCAAGTTTCCAGACGATCGCCCAGCCGGTCCAGAAAATCAAAAGCCCACAGATCACAAAGGCGAGCGGACAAAGAAACGATGTGAGCCATAGCCGGAAGGGCCTTTTTAAATCCGGCATTTGCTGCCGGAGCGCCAGGACGCTCAAAGGGCCGATCGCGTAAGCCAAAACAACCACCGACGTTAGAAAAGCAACCAGCGCCTGCCAGCCGGGAAACGGCAAAAAAAGAAAAAGCCCGACGGGAAAGGTAAGAATGATAATCAAACCCGGGGTGCCATGCCGACCGATGCGACTCAAGCGAGGAGGAAGATAGCGGTCGTGGCTCATTCCCTGCGCAATCCTCATGCTCGAACCGAGGTTGATCAGCCCCGCCCCCAAGGGTGATGCAATGGCCCCGCCTAGGACAAGATAGAATAACCAAATCGCACCCAACGATTTGACCAAACCGGCAATCGGGCCGACCTGATCCTTGAACTGCAGATTCGTCCAGTTCGCGGGCGATGAAAAAGTGACTTCCCGAAGTCCCCCCAGAAAGGCAAACTGTATCGCGAGGTAGCACACGAGACAGAAAAAAATCGAAGCGAGTACAGCGATGGGAACATCACGATGTGGATTCTTCGATTCCCCGGCCGCAATCGCGGCATGTTGAAATCCTGTAAACGCATAGATGACCCCGCCATACGCAAGCGCCTGAAAGACCCCGCTCCATCCCTTGGGGAAAAAGCCACCTTCTTTCGGGTCATCGAAGACTTCCCAACTGAAAGAGAGCGCAAAAAGGGCCACGGTGACGATAATGACCAGGCCGATTTTGATCCACGTCAATCCGCTGTTGATGCGTGCAAAAAAATGAATTCCCCGCCAGTTAATCAAGGAAAAAAGAATCCAAAGGGCCGCCGCGCAAAGAAAGCCAGCGGGAAAACTCAGGGGGTGAGTCGTCGTTTCACCCTCAACTCCCGTTACATTTTCAGTGAGCCATGGAAAGTAAATAGAAAGATATTGGAGGACTGCTTGCACCTCAGCTGCAACAATCACGGTGAACGTCAACCAGCTCGAAAGCGATGCGAAGAATCCTACGGTGCGGCCATAGCTCAGCAGTGCATAGCGAGTGATGCCTCCGTTCAAGGGGAGCATGGACCCCAGTTCTGCGAAATTCAGTGCAATCACCATGATCGCAAGCCCTCCGATCACCCAGGCGACCAATGCGGCGGGGCCGGCGAGTTGCACGGCGTAGAGCGGTCCAAATAGCCAACCGGAACCAAGGATTCCACCAACCGAGACAAAAAGCAGGGCGATGAAGCCAATGCGACGATCTTTTTCGGGCACGAGTCGGACTCATTCGTTTGAATAGCGTTTCACGTATCCTACGAGAAAAGTTGCCGAAGGTGCAGAATGAATCCGTAAGATGTTTTCGTTTTCCGATGATTTTTTTGATTTCACTCGCGTAGCTCGTGTAACTTGCTCTTTCAATCTTGGGTTCACATAATGAGGTGCATGCGATACAGAAACGGTTTTCGTCTCGTTTTGGCTCTATTTTGCCTTCAGTCTTTTGTCGCTCCCACCACTTCTTGGGCGGAGCGTAAAAAAGAAAAAGAACCGCTTCGCGTTGTGCCACCGGAGCAGTGGGATGAGGAGACCGAAAAACTTTTTCGAGGGGATCCCACCGAAAGATTACAGGGATCGCGTGAACCACGGAGCAGGTTGGAAACAGGCGTCGATGTTCCCTCTGGCCAATCTGAAAAGGGAAGCACAGGTGCCGGAAGGGTGGCCTGGGAGGAGTTCATTTCAGCCGCTGTGTTGGAGGATGAAATAAAAAGTATTTACCCGCAAATGGCACAACATCTTGCGAGGATTGGTGCCTTCAAGAGCGGCGGTCACAAAGATATTGAGAAGCAATTTGCGGAGGTGGCCGTACTGTTTGGCATTCTGGCGGAACATCCGGAGGCCGAGCGATGGACCGCAGGCGATGCTGCTGCAGCGCGCGATCATTTTGCAGCGGCAAGTCGCAGTGCACGTGATTCGACAGCGCAAGGGTTCAGGGAGGCAAAAAACAGGCACGAGGATCTGGGCCAGTTGATCCGGGGGGAAGGCCTTGATTTGAGTCCAGCCGCCTCGACGCTTTGGAGCAACGTGGCCGACCGACGCGCGTTGATGCAGCGACTCGACCAGGCGACCAATGAAGGGCTGAAGATGTGGTCCGTCGACCAGGAGACAATGGTGAAAAATCGCTCGGCCATCATTCACGAGTCACAGATTGTTGCTGCACTTGCACGGGTCATTACACTCCCGGAGTACGACTACCATGATGATGATGAATTCGTGACCTACAGCGGGAAACTTACGGAAGGGGCAAAAGGTCTCCAGCAGGGCGCGACGGAGGGCGATCTTTCCAAAATACATTTTAACTTGGGAGAGATTCAAAAGACCTGTAGTCGCTGCCACGAGGAGTACAAGTAGAGGCTTGCAGGGCGTTTGAAACGCTTCTCAGTGGGGGCGAGTTGCACTATAGTGGAGGCTTGATTGGGGCCTGGAGAAAACGGTTCTTGGTTTGTTGTCGGGGACCGAGTCCTCCGCCCTTTTAGTCAATGTCTGGGATCTATTTGCCAAGGAAAGCAAGATGGGGATTCGCTTTTATTGTCCGCAGGGGCACAAACTGAATGTGAAATCTTTTCTTGCGGGTAAAACGGGTATCTGTCCCCACTGCAGTGCGCGCATGCAGATACCGCTCACCTCGACGCGTCCGAGTAGCAAGGATTTGCATGGAAAGTCACAGGCGGAACAATCGGCTCTGCCGGTGGCCAGTCCGCTGGAGGATCTCGATGACGTTTTGCCAGCCGAAGTTGCCACACTGATCGGTGCCCCTTCGACCGATGTAGCGGCGGGAGAGCGGCCGACCGAGGCGATGCAGTTCGACTCGGCTTCCTCGTCCACAGGCAATGTCGGCGGGGATGCTACTGCGGAAATAGCGAGGGATCAGCCGCCTGTCGACGCGGCGACTACCATATGGTGGGTGTGTCTTGAGGCGGGTGGGCAGCAGTACGGTCCCGCCAAGGAGGAAGTCATACGAGCCTGGATTGCAGAGGGGCGGGTTGAGCGCGACCATCTCGTGTGGCGCGAAGGGTGGAGTGACTGGAAACGGGCAGGTGACTGTTTTCCACAATTCGGATCAGAGACGACAGGGGATTGATCCATCTTCAGGGGATCGCCATGAACATTCAGCGTTTTCTGTCCCACCACTCACTCACGACGAATCCATTCGTCGAAGAGGATGCGCAGACCGATCGGGTGTTCAAGGAGCATTGCCTTCGAGACACGTTCCACCCTGCGTGGGAAAAAATCTTCGGAAGCCCTTCAGATCCGTCCACGTCCATCGTCTTTGGTGAAAAAGGTTCGGGCAAAACCGCGATGCGGTTGCAAATGGTGGAGCACCTGCTTCTTCATAACCTCAAGCATCCACGAGATCGCGTTTTTGTGATCGATTACGTCGATTTCAATCCTTTTTTAGATCGCTTTTGTGAAACTCTGCCATCGAGGCGACGGAAACCCGATCGCGTGCTCGGCGAGTGGAAACTATGGGATCATGTCGACGCCATTTTGTCTCTCGGGACCACACGATTGGTCGATGGAATTTTATCCCCTGTGACTTCACGACAGGAATTTCCTGTCGAGGTCGATTTGAAGGCACTGGACCGCAACCAAGCGAGAGACCTCCTGCTCCTGGCTGCTTGTTACGACCGCTCGACCGCCGAAACATTCAAAGGTCGCTGGCATCGTTTGCGACGACGGTTGCGGTTCCGCACTTGGTGGAGGCGATGGGATTTGGCTCTCTGTTTCATGGTACCGATCGTGGTCCTTGCGATTATTTTTTCTCAGGGGTGGCAATCAGGTCTCAGCGCACTCAATAGCCCTTGGCCCTACATTGCGATCGTGGCTGGGTTGTTTCCTCGGGCTTATCGTATGGGGAAAAGTTTCTTGCGGGCGTATGGAGTCGCCCGGCATTTGCGGGTCATTCCGAGCCAAAAGCGAGCCCTCGCGCAGTTGCTACTGGATTTTTCGCCTTCCGAATTGGAAGGCCAACCACTTCCCAACAAAGATCGAACCGATGACCGCTTCGAATTGCTAAGAAAATTACAAGGGATTTTGCAATCGTTGGGATTTACGGGCATTGCTGTTTTAGTTGACCGCATCGACGAACCCCATCTGATCAACGGCCGAGCCGATCTGATGCAGGCTTTTCTCTGGCCTCTTCTGGATAACAAATTGCTCAAGCATCCGGGGATCGGATTCAAACTGCTCTTGCCGATCGAGGTGGCCGAATTTCTGGACCGTGAGGATCGCGATTTCTTCCAGCGGGCCAGGCTCGATAAGCAAAACATGATCCCGTCCTTGGAATGGACCGGAGAGGCGCTCTACGATGTGGCTTCTTCCCGATTGCGGGCGTGCGCAGAAGCGGGCGAAACGCCTTTGCTGGCCAACTGGTTTGAGGAGGGTATGACCGAAGAGCGTCTAGTGAAAGCTTTTCGCGATCTACGCGTGCCCCGTCATTTATTTAAGTTCATGTACCGTCTTCTGATCGAGCATGGCAACGCCCATACGGACGAGAGCCCGGCCTGGAAAATCAGCGGAGAGATGTTTGAGTCGGTCCTGGCCGTTTATTTGCGAGACCAAGATCAAGTCGATCGAGGTTTGCGAGCCGGATAATGGCTCAGAAGCGACGAAGGGTCTAGGAATGTGGTTCAGAGGTCGTATACTGGGCCCGGTTTTATGCCCGTCGCTGGCGCTGAGGCTATAAAAAAAGAGAGTTCCTGCTCGCCGGGACAGGAACTCTCCAATTGGCTGTCCGAAATACCAACGGTTGGAAATTCGGAGACCCACAGCCGTAACACTCCTATCGGTGCTATCGGTGCTAGAACTTAACTCGCTGCGGATAGCCGAGGATAAAATTGCATAAAAGAGGAAAAAAGGGCATCTAATTGCGGTATAAGCCGTACGGTTTGACATTGCTCACAGACGGTACTCAGAGTTGCCGCGTAGGGCGGACAAGAGCAAAACAATACACGAAGAGGGGGTTGCTGTAGTGGACAGCCGGAAAGCCAAACTCGCGCTCGAAGACGGGACCGTTTTTGAAGGCAGCAGTTTCGGAGCTGAGGGGGAAGTTGACGGAGAGGTCTGCTTTAATACCTCCATGACCGGTTATCAGGAAATTTTAACCGATCCGAGTTACCGCGGTCAGATCGTTACCATGACGTATCCGTTGATCGGTAATTATGGTGTGAATGAGGAAGATCGAGAGAGTGCAAAACCCCATCTCTCCGGTTTCATCGTTCGCGAGAACAGTTTGATCTACAGCAATTTTAGAGCGAGCGAAGATCTTCCCACCTATCTGGAAAAATGGGGTGTTGTCGCGATCGAAGGAATCGACACCCGCGCGTTGGTCCGTCGGATCCGTCGCGAAGGCGCAATGAAGGGCGTGCTCTCCACAGTCGACCTGGATAACGAAAGCCTGGTAGCCAAAGCCCAGGCGAGCCCGGGACTGGTGGGTCGCGATCTGGTGCAGGAAGTGATGCCGACCGAGGCAGTCCGCTGGGATCAGGTGTTGAGTGAGTGGTCGACGCTTCCCGGGTCTGAGGATACAGCCAGCGATTCGAACGGACATATTGTGGCACTGGACTTTGGAATGAAATGGAATATTCCCCGACATCTGGCGAGTCGAGGGTTTCGGGTCACGGTGCTGCCGGGGTCTGCCTCCAAGGAGGAGATTCTTGCGGAAAAACCAGACGGTATTTTTCTTTCCAACGGGCCGGGCGACCCGGAGCCGTTAACGCAGTCGATACAAACGATACGTGACTTATTGGGCGAGAAACCGATTTTTGGGATTTGTCTCGGTCACCAACTCCTTTCGCTTGCGTGTGGGGCGGAAACCTACAAACTCAAGTTTGGTCATCGCGGGGCCAACCAGCCGGTGCAAAATCTGGAGACGTCTCGCGTCGAGATCACATCACAAAATCACGGCTTCGCAGTCTCCGAAGAGAGTCTTCCCGGGGAACTTGAGGTGACGCATCGGAACCTCAACGATGGAACGATCGAGGGCGTACGGCATCGCGAATTGCCTGCCTTCAGCGTTCAGTATCATCCGGAAGCTTCGGCAGGACCCCACGATAGCGACTATCTTTTTGATCGCTTTGCCTCGCTGCTCTAAGCGGCTTTCATTCTTACGGCTAGGTCGGCGCCGACCGGTGAAGGGAGCCGAAGGCAGTTTCAATCGGCGTCCGCCGGAATCGGTTTGAGTCGCATCGCGTAGAGGGCAGCCAGAGCATTGAGGCCAGCCAGCACCAAGATGGGCCACAGGGCATGCTGGAAGTGGGCGAGTGCCCCGAGAAAAAATGCAAAGAGAACGGCCGCGGCACCGACCAGCGTATCGCTCACGGCAATATAGTAAGGCCGTGTTTCCGCACTCGCGAGGGTGGCTACATAAATTTTCCGTGTGGAAGCCACTCCCTGATCGGCGAGTGCGATCAGAAAAAAGACATAATACAGCCAGAGGCTTCTTTCACTCGGATCAACCTCGTGACTGAATAACGCGATCATTGCAGCAACAAAAGCGATGATACCGCCAAGACCCATGATCCGCCTCAACGGCCAGGGCGACAATCGCTGCCAGAAAAAGCCCCCAATCATCAGTCCCAGGCTGGTTGCGATTACAAAACTACCGAGGGCATCTTCTGTTTTTTCGTGCTCTTGCGCAGCGATAATCGCATAAAACGGCATCGCTAATTCAATTGAAAGAAAGAGAATCCGAGCGATGATAAACTGCCGGAACCAATCGACTTGCTTCACGTGATTAATGCCCTCGCGAAGTGTGGCGAGGATGCTTTTTTTCTCTTTGCCGGTTGCTGGCCTTACTTTTTTTTCGGCAACGGCAGATTCCCGGACCAACATACTCAAAAAACCCGAGAGGACAGCTACCGCAATGCCTGCCCAGAGGAGTGCCAGATGTTCTTCAGCTTCCTCGCCTGCCGCGCCTAAATAAAATTTCTGACTTGCCCACGCAAGTATGATCGCCAAGAGCCCACTGATCCCGGTTTGGGAAAAGAGTAAGTTTCGTCGAAGTTTGCGCGGTACCACGTAGCCGAGCATGTTTTGAAATGCCAGCCGGCTCAGGCCTTGGCCAAGACCGATAATGGCGGCAACACTCAGAAAAATCACCGTTAAAACGACAAAGTGCTTTGCATCCTCAGCCGTATCGGCGGTTAAGGCGACCACGATCAGCGCAGTTGTTGCGGTGAGAATGCCGAGGCTCATATACCATTTGCAGATTTCGGCAGCCGAAATGAAGGGCGCTGAGACGATTTGCCCGATCATTCGCGCAAGCTGCACGATAGGGATCAATAGCCCGGCAAAGATGGCTGGGGCACCGAACGAAATATAGAGAAAGGGCAGTACCAACCGAGGGCTGGAAAGCGTTTGACTGACGTCAAGTAAGATACCCTGTCCGAGCAGAACGCGAAAGTTCCACCGCGTCGTACTTCCTTTAGGCATCTACCATCCCCAGCTTGCTTCGCGATTTACAACTGCATCCTATTATAAATCGTGTACGAGCAGTGAGGACCATGTGCCGCAAACCGTAAACGATATTTTTTGGGCACAGGAGTCTATTTCCACAGGGGAATGAAGTTGAAGAAGTCGGAAATCCGTGCCGAACGATCTGCGGTCGGTGGCGATGGAGGGACGATATTTTCTTTGCTCGTTGTGCCTGGTGCAGCGGTGCAACTCGCACCATCACAGTCGTCCCCGGAGCACGTGGGAGTCCATTTGTACTTGCATTTTTCACATTCATACTCGAATTTACGAATCACTTTTACTTTACGGGTACGTGCGCCTTTGCAGGGAAAGGGGCATGTGCAGCAATCCGAAGGACACGTCCCATCGCAAATTCTTTCGCACGGTTTCTCCCAGGGACACGTGACCCTGGGGATGCAGATGGTTTTGCACTCGACCGTATAGAAATGCTTTTTTACAGCCTCTTTCTTTATCTCGACTTTACATTGGGGACAGCAGGTGGTGCATTCGCTCAAACAATCGCAGGGTGCTGCGGTAGCGGCTTGAGTTGATGCTATGAGCGAGATGCAAGTTGCAAGCAATAGAAAGCAAAACAACAGTTTACGACCCTGTGGGTGCGAAGACTGTCTCGGCCGATATGGTTCACTATTCATTGGTTGATTCTTTGAAAAAGTGCAATTGAGTTTTACCAGTCGATCATGAACTGGGTTCCGAAACAGTTGTAGCTTCCGCTTGTCGTACCGATGGTGGCGATTTGATTGCCCCCGGAGGGACCGCCACGACTCGTGTTGGTGTTGCGATCGGTGATTGAACCGTTGATGTAGTTGAATTGCATACGGGCGTAAGGATTCCACCACCAGTTGAGAGCAAGACCAAAACTCTGACCGACACCGCCTTGGATTCCCTGGTCGCTGAAATCGCCTCGAGAAAAGCGTCCTGCGATCTGCCAGGCACCCCAGCCCCTTTGGCGACCTTGATCGGTACGCACGATGAAGAAATTTTCATTCGGCTTGGTGCGTCCCAGCACGCCGCGCTGACGATTCCATGGTGAGTAGTCATTGGTAAGCCAATAGGCGACATACACGTACCCACCATGGAAGTTGAGACTGGATTGGCCGGTTCGCTGCATGGTGACCCCCATGTATTCGCCGACGACCGAAAGTTGATTTACATTCAGTACGCCTTCCACGCCGCCAAGTTGATAGGTTTCTCCATTGGCGATTTGTCCCGTATCGAACCAACTCGTTTCTGAGTATGCCTCCGGGCGAGTTTTAAATCGTGCCGAGGTGGCCGTGCCATTCGGGAAACATACCGCTCCGGAGAGCGCCCAGTGAGCGTAACCACGACCATCCGACATCTCGTCGTACCAAATCGTATTGGCAATCCGACCGGCCGCTTCGGGCTCGAATTTGTTGGAATAGATACGGCCAACCTTCGCAATATTCTGCATGTCGAATCCACCGTATCGCCAATTCCATCGCTCGTTCTCGGAGTAGCCGTAGGCTTCGACACCCAATCGACGTGCATCATTATTGAAGGCATCAACCACAAACGGCCGTTCCATAAAGACCATGTAACGACTACTGTCCAGGTGCGCGAGTCCATAAGGTCGCTTCTGGTTGCCGATTAAAATTTTGTCATTCCAGGGAAGATTCAGCCAACCGAGGTAGGCATCCTTGAAGGTGATCTGATCGGGCTGAGCGAACTCCATCTGGATTTTGTATTCCATGTTCTCAAAGGCCTGGCCTTTGGCTCCGAGTCGCAAACGACGAAATCCGATGAAGGCCCGAGGATTATTCGGATAATTACCACCCACCCAGTTCACCAGCGGAGAATTTGAGGGAAACGCCCAATAGTCCAGCATGGCACGACCAAAGATTTTGATCTTCGGTTTTTTGACGATGTCGATCTCGACCACGTCGTCGGACAACTTGTCTGCCGATTCTGCCTGAGCCTCGAGCGCTTCGATTCTCTCAAGCAGGCTCGTCAGGGACACGTTGCTTACGGCAACCCCCTCTGGCTTGCTTGTCGGGAGATTCGCAAGTGCAAGCGGCTCGCTCTCCCGGCTGAATCCGGAAATATCGCTCGCCACAGCCGGTACCTCGAGTTGCCGTACGAGGGTGTCGGGGTCGTCGAGTTCTTGAAGCTCATTCTCCTGGGCTGAGAGACCGCGGCAAAATGCGACCACGACGAGAAGGCCAACCAATGGCCCCAACGGCCGCCAAAGATCTCGCAGGAATTTCAAACTAATGCTTTGTTTCATCTGGATTGCAAATGAGTCTTCGGGAGATTGGGGACTGAGAGAATCACAATTCAATACTGAGCGTCATATGCCGCCTGTGATCAGATAGCCGCTACAACCGTTAAAATCGGCAAAGTTTGACATTCTGCTTGATCAGGATTTCCAAAAAAAAAAACTTCATAATTCCTTAAAAATGCACGTTTATGCATCAATTCCACCGATACGGTGCGGTCTTGCCCTCTCAGGGTGGGGGGGCGAAATGCGGCTCAGAAGCTTGAAGAAGCGTTGCGATCGCCCGTGCCGCAATGCCCCCGACTCGTGCGGCGGAAGCTGGGTAAAAGAGTGCTAGCACACAAGCTGGATCAATAAGTGTGCATGCATAATTGACCCGCTTTTGTGAGACTTTGCGGGTGGGGTAAACAAGGTGATTTGCTTGGGCTACACTCTGGGGAATGAAATCAGATGGGGCGTCTGAGCCCCATTCCCGCCTCGCAGCACACGGTGGTGCTGCCCGACCCCTTTGAGGAGAGTGTAACTGTTATGAAAACGAATTGGATCTTGTTGTCTCTGATGCTGTGTGCGGTCAGCCTGTTGGCCATTCCGGCAACCGCCGACGCCGCAGACGGTGGGCAGGAAAAAGCTGCAGAAGCATCGGAAGCGAAGCCCTGTGAGAGTGAAGAAAAAGCAGCCTGCTGTCCCGAACCCTGCATTACGTACCGTCAGCGTGGTCGCTGTCGTAAAGTCTGCTGCGGATGCGAACCCCCGGTCAAGACGACGCTGAAAGTAGCCGACCCGTGTTGTTGCAAGACCTGCTACGACATTCCCATTTGCCTGCCAGCCTGCTGCAAGGGTGAACCCTGCGTCACAGATCGCTGCGGCGTTTGCTGCAAGGGTGTGGTCGTTTACAAGTGGTGTTGCGGCTATAAAGTGAAGGTCGTGATCAAAAAGTGTGGCGATATTGTCGTGACGAGCTATCGCTGCTAAGCGTGATCTTTCGCGTTTTGATTTCATGGCGTGAGAGGCCATTTGGCCTCTCACGCTTTTTTTTCGAGCTCTCGAGGTATGTCGATGTCCAAAATTCCACCAAGTGAACCGTCGCCCCTTTCCAGGGCGATTGTGGTGGGCTGGGTCATTTCGACACTTACCGCCGCGATGAGTGAACTGGTTGCCATCGCGTTGGTGGCCTGCGACTACTTTTTTACCCTCACCGACCCATTGCGGGCACTGGCGGTGCTCGTCGCATTTACGGCACTGTTTTCCGGCATACTCGGACTCATTTTTTTGCCGTTCGCCGTGCGTGTTGCCGAAGTCCACATTCCGCGCGTGATGATAGCGGGTGCGTTATTCCTCTGCTCGATCCCACCGCTATTTTTTGCTGCTGCGCTCTTTGGTTAGCGATCCGCTCCCGTGGCGGAGGATGGCAGTTGATTCCGGGTACATGCGGCTATTCAGTCACACAGTGAGGGTAAGGGTCACTTTTCACCCGACACGGCTTCCGCAATGTTGCGAGAATGGTCCCGCACGCGTGCGTAAGCGTTGAGCGCGGCGAGATAGGCGACGCTCACTTGCGGTCGAATGTTGCCGCTAGAAAGGGCATCGAGATGTTTACGACGAAGCGATTTTAGTAAGTCGCGTATTCGTTTGCCAATGGTTTCCAACTTCGTAATAACATTCGTGTTTCGTTGCTTGAGAGAATCGTTGACCATGTCAAGATGCTGCTGTAAAAGACCGTTCAACTCAAGCAGATCACTTCTTTGTGACTTTGTGAATCGAAGTTCTTTGTCATATAGTTTGTGATCGAATTTCTCTAGATTGGCGAGATAGTCACTGACAGATTCATATTCATCCGCCATTCTTAATTGGAGTCGTGCTTCTTCGGCCGTTGCATGCGGCACATTTCCTGATAGTAGCGATGTAATAAAAACAGCAAGCTCATCGTGGACCGAATCGAGTACTCGCTCACGATGTTGCAGCCTTTCGCCTAGCGATAGATCTCGATCTTCTTGTTCGTAGAGGGTTTTGAGCCAACCCATCATTTTGGCGCACCCATCCCCCATCTTCTCGATCTCTTTTTGCGATTGCTCGATCGCTAGCAAGGGAGTGTCTAGGATTCGGATGTCGAGATCGGTGAGATGTGGTTTCTCTTTGTAAGCCTTTGCCGGCACAAATCTCGTAAGCAGCTTTACAAAGATCGGCAAAAAGGGAAGGAAGATGAGCGTGTTGGTCACGTTGAAGATCGAGTGTGTTGCAGCGATTGTTGCCGTGGTATCGTAAGTTGGTTTGCCTCCTACCATAGTCACTTTAGTGACGTCATCGCCAATGATCTCTTGTACGAGATCGATGTACCAATGGAAAATCGCCGTAATCCATAGGACGCCGACCAGATTGAAGATGATGTGGAAATAAGCGGCCCGTCGCGCATTAGTGGTTGCTCCGAGCGACGCCAGATAGGCAGTTATCGTCGTGCCAATATTTTCACCGAGAACCAAGGCAGCCGCAGTGGGGTAACTGATCACGCCCTGTGACGCCAGCGATATTGTAATACCTAGCGTTGCTGAAGACGATTGAACCATGATGGTGAGAAGGCATCCGATGAGGGCACAGCCCAAGACGCCAAAATAATCGTCGGCTTGAAAACTCTGAAACCAACTCTCGAAGCTCGGGTGCTCTTTGATCAGGCTGCAGGCATCTTTCATGAGTTCGAGGCCAAAGAAGATCATCCCGATCCCCATAATAGCCATCGACCAGAATCGCCAGCGATCTCCTTTGGAGAAGAGGTAGGCGATTGCTGCTGCCCCCAAAATTGGCAAGCCATACTTGCCAATTTTTAGCACTAGAATCCAACCGGTAATGGTAGTGCCGATGTTGGCGCCCATGATCACCCCCAGCGCCTGGGCAAGTTGCATCACCCCGCTGTTCACAAAACCGACAACCATTACGGTGGTGATCGAGCTTGATTGAACGATACAGGTTACGACAACTCCAACGCCGGTTGCCAATAGTCGGTTATTGGTCGCAAGGCTGATCATTCCGCGCAGACGCGAACCAGCAACGGCTTGCATGCCGTCCGACATGTATTTCATGCCGAGCAGGAAGATGCCCAAACCGCCCACAAGTTTAAAGAGCAATTTGACTAGTACAGCTAGTTCCACGCGGAATTGTCTCCCTGAAGGCGCCGCACTGACACAGGACCTAGAGGTGCCATACTGGCACAGGAGAGGTTGCGTCTGAAATCTCGTGGCGTGATTTTAACCGTAAATGATTTGTTTGCAACACCTGGGGGATCAGGCGGTGCAGAAGAGGGCAGGGAATGAATTATTGGCGAATGTGAGTGCCCCAGTACGCCGTCTGCCTATAAACAGGGTCTCAAACCAAAGCCGTCGCCGGATGATGGAATCGGTAGCCAACTCCCCGAACGGTTTCGACAAGTTCCGCACGATCTCCGAGTTTGCTGCGAATCGACCGGACATGAACGTCAACCGTGCGGTCCAGGACCAACGCATCGTCTCCAATAGCGGTTTGGATAAGTTCCGCTCTAGAGAAAGCTCTGCCCGGTTGACGGAGCAGGGTATCGAGCAGGCTAAATTCGGTCCTGGTCAAGGGGACCGCCTGTCCATCGACTGTTGCCAAATGCCGGCGCCGATCAATCACAATGCCCTGGCTTGCAACGATATCCCCCATTTCTTCTTTTCGGTTATAGCGTCGGAGAAGCACCTTCACTCGTTCGAGGAGAATTTTGATGCTGAACGGTTTCGTTACATAATCATCAGCGCCCACATTGAAGCCCACGACCTGATCGGTCTCTTCCGATTTGGCAGTGAGCATAAGAATGGGGACCGCTTGTGTATTAACGTCTGCCCGGAGTCGTCGGCAAACTTCCAGTCCATCAATCACGGGAAGCATCAGATCGAGAATGACGATGTCCGGAAGATTTAACTGCGCAAATTGCAGGCCTTCCATCCCGTCCCTCGAGACGTGAACATCGAATCCTTGTTCCTCAAGGTTATAGCTGATCACCTCAGCCAGCGAACGATCATCTTCGACAATCAGGATCTTCTTATTATTCATCTTATACGTCCCGTATGTCCCACATCGATTTCTATCGAGGAGTTGCCTTCGTTTCACTATCAAAGGGAACATCAGATTCACTGGTCCGATGGCGAGCGATTTCTCCTTCAACGAGAAAGATGACATCTTCCGCAATATTCGTCGCCAAATCGGCAATCCGCTCCACATGCCTGGAGCAGGAGAAAAAATGTAATGCGGGTTCAATGCTTTCAGGATCTTGCCGCATCCGTCGATACATTTCATCGATGTTTTGTCGATTGATATCATCGACCAGATTGTCCTGGTGGCATATTTCTCTTGCCGCTTCGGAATCTAAATGGACAAACGCGTCGAGAGACGCATTGACCATTCCGGTTGCCAACCGAGCCATTGAATCGAAACGCTCTGGGATCGCGAAAGTTGCAAACCTGGAGAGACATCGCGTACGTTCTGCGATATTCACGGCAAGGTCGGCCATGCGTTCCAGGTCATTGTTGATTTTTAACAGCATGGCGGTCCGACGAAGATCGACCGCAACAGGCTGGTGCAACGCAAGTATTTTGAGGCACTCTTCTTCAATTTGCACCTCGCGTTCATTGACACCCTCTTCTAAGGCAATGACTTCATCAACAAGTTCGATGCGACTATCTCGCAGAGCGCGGCACGCCTTGTCGATCATTTCCTCAACTTGTGAAGACATTCCCAAAACTGCGCGCTGCAGCGCAGAAAGGTCACGTTGCCAGTGCTTGCTCATAATGGTTTAGCCAAAGCGTCCTGTAATATAATCTTCGGTCTGCGTTTTTTCGGGGTTCGTAAAGAGCGTATTGGTTGCCCCCGCTTCGATCAGCTTGCCTTGGAAGAAAAAGGCTGTCTGATCAGAAACGCGAGCTGCCTGCTGCATGTTGTGCGTCACGATCACAATCGTATAGGATTCCCGGAGTTCAAAAATGAGATCTTCAATTCGAGACGTCGATGCGGGATCAAGTGCCGAGGCCGGTTCGTCCATGAGTAGAACGCCAGGGCTTGTTGCAAGAGTTCGGGCAATACAGAGTCGTTGTTGTTGACCACCGGAGAGCTGTAGGGCAGACTGATTTAGGCGATCCTTCACTTCATCCCAAAGAGCTGCCTTACGTAACGAGTGTTCTACAATTTCTCGAAGCACTGACCGCTTGCGGATTCCCGCAACCTTGGGTCCGTAAGCGACATTTTCAAAAATAGTTTTGGGAAACGGATTCGATTTCTGGAATACCATGCCCACGCGTTTCCGCAATTCCACAACGTCGGTCCGCGGCCGATAGATGTCTTCTTGGTCTAGAAGAATTTTGCCCTTAAGTCGCGTGCCGTCGATCATGTCGTTCATGCGATTGAGGCAACGGAGGAAGGTGGACTTGCCGCAGCCCGATGGCCCGATCAAGGCCGTAACGCATTTTTCTGGAACATCAAGCGTAACGTCGAAAAGCGCCTGCTGTTCTTCGTAGAAGAAGTCTAAGTTGGATACAGATATTTTCGACCGAGCCGCTGCCAGCTCATCGCTGGATCGTGCAAGTTTAGGTCTCCGGTCGGACGACTCGTGTAGTCTTGTGGAAACTCCGACAACCTTGCTTTGTTCGTTATCAGTGGAGATGGTCATCGATGGTTCACTGGCTGACATGAAAAATCCAATTCGATGCAATGCGTTGAGGCGATCATACCCAAAGACTAATTCGAATGCTACCAGCGAATCTGTTTGCTTGTGCGATAACGCACGAAGACCGCAACAGCGTTGAGGCAAATCAAGACGAGGAGTAGCACAATAATGCCGGCGGCGGCGACGCTATGGAAATCTTCCTGCGGACGTGCTGACCAATTAAATATTTGGATGGGCAGCGCCGTAAATTCATCGCTCAGGCTGCTCGGCACGAATGGCACATACGCCACGGCGCCGATGGCCAAAAGCGGTGCCGCTTCACCGAGCGCACGTGACATGGCCAGGATGATCCCAGTCATCATTCCGGGCAGCGATGCGGGAAGCACCTGATGCCAAATCGTCTGCCACTTGGTTGCTCCCAATGCGAACGAGGCATGACGTATCGATGGGGGTACCGCCCGGAGCGCCTCCTGGGACGCCAGAATGATAATCGGAAGTACCACAAGAGACAGGGTGAGTGCACCGGCAAGGATGCTTCGCTCCAGGGCCATGAAGCGAACGAAGAGCCCGAGGCCCAGGATGCCATAAACGATCGACGGCACACCGGCCAAGTTGGCAATATTCGTTTGCACGATCGTTCGCATTCGGTTATTTGCAGCATATTCCTCTAAATAGATGGCAGCCCCCATACCGATCGGCACTGAGATGATGGTGGTCAATCCCATCAGCCAGAGGCTGCCCGCTAATGCAGTGCGAATTCCGGCTTTGGCGGGAAATCGCGAGGGAAGATCGCGAATGAAGTCCCAACTCAGCCAATCGATACCGTGCGATAATACCTGCCATAGCAAAAGCACCAGGGCCGCGAGGCAACTTAACAGGGCCAGCAGACAGACGGTTGCAAATGCAGCCGATAAAAACTTTGACCAGCGGCGATGCTTTGTGGCATGCAGACTCATTCGTATTTCTCCCGCGTTCTGCGAAGCACCCATTGCGCCAAAATGTTCATCAGCATGGTCGTGAAAAAGAGCGTTAAACCAACTGCAAAAATAGTCCGATATTCCACCGTGCCGGCAGGCGTATCGCCCTGGCTTACCTGGACGATATAGGCGGTCATTGTTTGGATGCTTTCAAGAGGATTGAGCGTCAGCTTAGGTGTTGCTCCTGCAGCGAGCGTGACCGCCATCGTTTCACCCACAGCCCTTGAGATTGCAAGGAGGAACGATGCTAAGATGCCAGAAAAGGCTGCGGGGACAACTACTTTGAGCGTGACATCCAGTTTGGTTGCCCCGAGTGCATAGCTGGCTTCTCGCAAAGACCGGGGCACGGCTCTTAATACTTCTTCGCTCAGTGAGACGATCATCGGAAGAATCATGATCCCCACAACAATCGACGCACTTGCCGCGTTGAACACGTTGGCCGATTCAAACATCGAGCGAATGATGGGGGAGACGAACACGATGGCAAGGTAGCCGTAAACGACCGAGGGAATGCCCGCAAGAATTTCCAGAAGCGGTTTCACCGTTTCTCGCACCCACTTCGGCGCATATTCACTGAGGTAAATGGCGGTACAAAGGCCGATCGGAATTGCTACAACCGCCGCGCCTGCCGCCACAAGGCAGGTGCCACAGAGCAGAGGTAGAATTCCAAAGTGCTGCGGTTTGAGCAGGGGCGACCACTTGGTGCCGAAAATAAAATCCCAGGGCGAGACGTCACGAAAGAACTGCAAGGCTTCAATGAGTAGCACCGCCACGATGCCAATCGTCGTGAGTACGGAAACGGCCGCACAGAGGAAGAGTGCAAACTGAATCAAGCCCTCACCAATCTTTCGAACCGGAGAGGTGGTGGCTCCTGATAGCAGCGATTGATTGCTGGAAAGAATGTCAGGTCTTCCTTCGCTCACGATGCACCCTTCTCAGTCGAAGCCGCCTTCTGGAACAACTGCTGATTTTTTTCGGCAGCTTGGTCAGATACGGGTACATATCCGACTTCAGTGGAGAGTTGGTCGGTCGTTTCGAGATAAAATTTCACGAAATCTCTTACTGCGGGTTGCTTCAGTGACTCGGTGCTTACGTAGATAAACAGCGGGCGTGAGAGCGGTTTGTAGGTCAGGCTGCGAACCGTCTCCACAGAAGGTTTAACGCAACCGCTTCCCCCGTCTACCCCGAGAAGTTTTAGTTTCCCCTTGTTTTCCGAGTAATAAGCGTAACCGAAGTAGCCCAAGGCATAGCGGCTATTGATCACACCGGTGACAAGCACATTGTCGTCTTCGCTTGCCGTGTAATCAGCGCGACACGCCTTTTCTTCTCCGACGACGGCCTTCGTGAAATAATCGAACGTTCCAGAATCGGTTCCAGGGCCATACAGGCGAATTTCCTCCTGCGGCCAGTCCGGATTCAGGTCACTCCATTTTTTAACTGCGCTTTCGGGTCTCCAAAGTTCGCGCAGTTGTTCCACGGTAAGGCAATCGCACCAATCATTCTGAGGGTTGATGACGACGGCAAGACCATCATAGGCAACTTCTAATTCTATAAATTCAACTCCTTTTGCAGCACACTTGTCGGCTTCTTTCTGTTTGATCGCTCGCGATGCATCGCAGATGTCAATTTCGCCCGCAGCGAATTTTTTCATGCCCCCGCCCGTCCCTGAGATACCGACGGTGACTTGAATATGCGGATGGACCGCCCGCAATTCTTCGGCCACCGCTTCGGTAATAGGATAGACGGTACTCGAACCATCAACTTTGACCGCCCCGGTAGCCTTTGTCGAAGTTCCTGCTCCTCCCCCCGCTGAATGCGACGATGAGCAGCCTGCAAGAGTGGCGAGCAACATGATGGCACCCGAAACCACAACAAGCACTTCACATTTGATCCTCATAATCCACGTCTCTCCGTAGCTGGTAACAAAAATGATGGGCCCGAACTGCAACGGGGCTGAGCCCTAGGCGGACGCAGTGTAAAGTTCCAATGTGAAGAAAACGTGAAGGGGTATTTCGGGGGAATGGTAGCCGATTGAGGGTAATTCCCCTTCTTTTTCTTTTAAGAAGTCGGGTGGGATGCGGGTAAGATTTGCTTGCTCCGAGATTCCTGTTCGGCGAGGGGTAATTTTACAGTGAACGTTGCTCCCTTGCCCAACTCGCTCGATACGCCCACCTGCCCTCCGAAATTGAGCGCGAGATGCTTGACGATGGAGAGTCCCAGGCCCGTACCACCCAGTTCCTGCGAACGTGCCTTGTCGACCCGGAAAAATCTTTCGAACAAGCGGTCCTGATCTTTCGCCGCAATGCCGATCCCGGTGTCGACCACATCGATCACAACCATTTCGTATTCCCGTCGCCATCGTACGGTGATCGATCCGTTCTCGGGCGTGTACTTCACCGCATTATCGATCAGATTGTTCAAGATATGCCGCAGGGCTTCTGCATCGGCCTGCACAAAAAGATCTTCGTTCGGGGGATCGTAGGTGAGGGTGATCTGTTGCGACTGCGTTGGCTCCAGGAAATCGTCAATGCAGGATTTTACCGTTTCCGAAACCGCAATCGCGTGAATGTCGAACGCCTGTTTTCCTGATTCGACCCGTGCGAGTTGAAGCATGTCGAGAATCAGCTGATGAAGTCGCTCCGCTTGTTCTTCAATCCGTTCCACAAATCTTTTGCGGTGAACTTCATCCTCAATCGCTCCTCTCTGCAAAGTTTCGGCATAGGCTTTAATTGCAGAGAGTGGGGTTTTTAGTTCGTGAGAGACATTCGCGATAAATTCCTGTCGCATCATTTCCAGTCTGCGAAGGTCCGTAAAGTCATTCAGCACAATCACAATGCCGGGGCAAGGATCTCCTTGCATCGGAGTGAAACTCGCCCGCAAAATACGATCATGATTTTCACCGACTTCGATTTCTTGGATCTTGGGAGTGTTTCCCCCAATGGATTGCACGACCGCTTCATGAAGCACGTGATTTCGAATGGCCTCTAAGAAAGGTTTTTGGGTTGCTTCCTGCGGATCGAAATCAAGCAACTTTCCAGCAGCGGAGTTCGCAAAAAGAATGTGTTCCGTGTAATCGACCGTAATTACGCCCTCGCCCATGCCTTCCAGTACGGTGGCGAGTCGCGATTGTTCTTGTTGCAGAAGATCAATTCGCTCGCTGAGATCAATGCTCATGCGATTCAAATGATCGCCCAAGGTGCCAAATTCATCTCGATCGGGAAGGTAAACTTTTGCGGGTGGGCCGTTGAAGGCGATTTTTTGAACCGCCGCGTCGATTGATTTGACTGCACGTACCGTTCGTCCGCCAAACCAGATGCTGACCCCTAACACAATCGCACCGGTAGCCACTGCCCCCCCAAATAATATTTTTTCGTTTTTCCGATAGCGCTGCGTTCAGTCTCTCAGTTGGGATGGCAACGCGAACAAATCCCTTTGGATTGGTTTTGTTGCCGACCCGAATCGCAAGATATCTGAGCGATGAACCCACCGTTGCGCTGACGCGCTGTGAACTTCCCTGACCATTGGCAGCAGCTTGGGTGATTTCGACACGATCTTTATGGTTTTCAGTATCCCTGAATTGTGTCGGATCGTGGAAGAAGGAATCTGCGATCACTTCGCCGTTGGGGGCCAGGACAGTAATTCGCAAGTCGAGTTTGTCTGACCACGAGCGGACCGCCCGCTGAAGTTGTTCCTTGTCTTGTGTCTCTAGTTTTTTGTTGAGATCCAATCCTAGAAATGCGATTGCAGAGCCAAGCCGATTATTGGATTCCTCAATCAGCAACTTCTCTGAATAACGCATCAGAAAAGAAGAAAAGAGGATAATGACGAGGCAATTGATCCCTGCAGACGCAAGCAGAAACTTCCAGAAAAAATGAGATGACCACATGTCATTCATAGGAGCGAAGAACGTCGCAACCGGCAAGCCCCATCAAATTATGATTTTTGTACGCCACGACAAGAATCGAGGCGATGCAGTGACGTCGCGAGGTTTTACTCTGCTAATAATTCGCGGACGCGCTGATCGATCGACGCGGGATTTTCATTGCCCTGCTGTCCTGGGGAGAATCGATACCGCAATCGGCCCTGTCGGTCATAGAGCGTGTAGAAGGGAATTGCGTTAGGAATCTCGAACTTGCTGTAGCTTTTGAGACTGTTGCCCCAAATGCTGATCAGGTTGTCGAAGTCAGCACCCACCGTTTGAAGAAACCGCTGTGCTTTGCTTTCGTCGATTGCCGCATCGAGGCTGACCGAGACCACTTCAAATCCCTGCTGACGATGCTGCGCGTAGAGATCCACGGTATGCGGAAATGCACGCTGACAGGGCGGGCACCAACTAGCCCAAAAATCGACGAGTATCACCTTGCCCGCGTGTGAGGCAATCACCTGGTCGAATCCGGCGCGGTCCACCGGTTTCAGCCCGCTCACTGGGCCAGTCGGGGGAGTGCTGCTGGGAACGTAGTCGCAACCGATCAGTAGCCCACTAAGCAGCAGCAGGAGCCGCGCGGTAATCCGGCGGGCCTCGGGGGAAGTTCCGGGGATCGAGTCGGTCATCATGCGTCGTATCCGCCTGTCTCTCAATGTCGAGCGGCTGTTTGGTTTTAAGTGACTGCGTTAAGTGACTGCGTTTTTAAGCGACCTATAGTAATCAATGCTTTGAGCAATCCCCTCTTCAAATTCAACCTGCGGCGCGTAGCTCAATGCCCTGCGAGCTGCGGAGATGTCCGCAAGGCTTTCGAGAATGTCGCCGGGTCTCGGATCGGCAAATTCGGGCTGAACGTCGGTCCCGAGATACTTGTTGAGCATGGCGAGCATCTCCAGAAGACTCACACTCCGGCCTGCGGCAATATTGAAGCTGCGGCCTGCAACCCCTTCGGCATCCGCCGCCAGAAGATTCCCATGGACGACATTGGCCACAAAAGTGAAATCGCGAGACTGGAGGCCGTTGCCGAAAATCACCGGCGCGCGGTTGTCGAGAATCGCGGTGATGAACAGCGGAATCACAGCTGAGTAGGGACTGTCGGGATCCTGTCGGGGTCCGAAGACGTTGAAGTACCTCAGTGCGACCGTTTCAAATCCGTAGGTTGCTGTGAAGGCATGGCAGTAATACTCAGCGGCAAGTTTTGCCGCACCGTAGGGCGAGATCGGTTCCGGTACATCGGTTTCCCGCTTCGAGCTGGTCGGTTTATCGCCGTAGAGGCTGCTGGAGGCAGCGTAGACGAGCCGCCTGACCCCGGCGCGGCGTGCCGCATCGAGCAGGGTGACGGTGCCGGTCACGCACGCTGCATTCGTATCCAACGGTGCTTCTACGCTGCGGGGTACCGAGGCGAGCGCCGCCTGGTGGAAAACGCAGTCTACGCCCTCCACCGCTTGGCTGACGGCGGCCGCGTCGAGGAGATCTGCCTCAATCAACTCGACCGCGTCCCCGAGGTGATCCAAGTTTGATCGATGTCCCGTGCTCAGGTTGTCGAACACGCGAACCCGGTCACCCCGCTCCACCAGTGCCGTTGCAATATGAGAACCGATGAATCCTGCGCCACCGGTCACGAGAAAAGTTCGCATGTGTCAGGGCTCCTTCGCAAAAGTCGATTTTTTTGGGGGAGGTGTGCCGCAGAAGGGACATCGGTCCGATCGTCTCACATTCTGGCCCGATTCTACGGTCCGGCCACGCCCTTGTCATCCGGCCTCTCAAGATCGGTCAGCCAGACCTTGCGTGATGCAACCGACGGGTGTGATTCCTTGTGCGGCCACCTGCTTGCAGACTTGCCGCCCCCATCTGCGCGAGGTCTTTCCGTAGTCGACGAAAAAAAGAACGTTTCCACAACGTGCCATCCACGGCTTGAGTTTTGCGAGGTCGACTCCCGATCCATCAATGAGGATCAGCCCGAATCGCTGTTGCAACTGATTCCATTCATCGACCGATCCATACGCAGTCGACCCGAAGGGGATCTGCACGGTACAGAGTCCCGGGTGATGGCTCTGGATGATTTGCGGTCGCCTTTGGGTGTCGCTTAGAGGGGGCTTCTCGCTTCGACCGCCTTCTGTCGCCGAGGCGATTTTCACTGCCAAGACGGGATCCTCTCGCAGGTCGGCAAACGTCTTCGCCCAGGCTCCACCCGGTGTCTGCTGCCCTGATGAATCGCACGCCGAGAGTGGAGACTCACAGAGGAGCAGAAGGCTGGCCTGTGCTTGCTGGCCTAGCCGACGCAAAATTTGCTCCCCGGCGCTTTGGAGTCGATTGCTGCGCGCGCCGGATGACGTGCCTCGGTCAGCTTGTTTGACCTTACGTTCGCCGTCGTGGTGCGGCGGCCGAGACGATCGCCGAGAAGATTTCAGAGACGATAGCCGAGACGCGTGCTGCCGAGGAGTGTCGTCCGCCGTCTCAGCGGTCGCTTCCCGGGTTGCTTGCCACTGAGTGGCCGGGCCAAAATCGGCCGCACGTCCTTCGATTTCCCGCAGCGCGGTTTGCAGATCCACTCTCACGGTTGCACCAGGTGTTTAAGAGCAGGATTTTTCGCCGCATTGGCAAATTGCAATTCGGCTCCGAGGGTATGCACGGTTTGGGGCGTGAGAGGAATCAGCGGGTGAGCCGGTTGAGCCGGGTGAGATTGGGACGCCATCTCTTGTAGCGTCTGTAGCGTCTCATGTTCGTGTGCCGTTTCGCATGACGTCTCGTGCGGTTGCGGAATCTCGTGGGCCACCGGGGCGCTCTTCTGGTCGTCCGTCGCAGGAGAATCCACCGTAGGAGGGTGCGGGTCAACGGGGGCACCGAGTGGGTCATCCGTGCGGTTCTCGAGTGGGACGCTCGCTTCCCGGGCAGGGTGGCTCTCGTCGGATGGGGTGGCTGTCTCCGGGCGGGCCGATTTCACCGGCAGGACATTCCCCGCATCGATGCCCGCATACTCGGTCACCAGGACCGTGTTGGCGGGCGGCGGTTGCCGGTTTGCGTTTGGTGAATGCGCTTCACTCGAGGTCGGCAACTCGGTTGCCGGCTCTTCACCCGCCGATGGCGTCACCTCGATGCAGTGTGAAAACGTATGTTCCAAAATTTCACTCTGCGGGCGGTCGCCCTCGGCCGTTTCGTGGCTGCTCTCGCCGTCTCGAGTTTCCGGCAGCGGTTCTGACTCTGCGACCGGATGGGTCTGTCCGACAAACGGGTGCGTCCCTAGTGAATCGACCGCAGTATCGGCTTCTTCTTCCGTCGGCAGAGAGGAGAAGCCACTCGCATCTGCCGCATCTGGTGCTTCCTCATCGAGGCTGGCAAATTCGATGACCGTGCTGCTTGCTTCTCCCGCATCCGGGGCCAATTCGGCATGACCCGCCGTGGGGATTTGCTGCATATCGGCCCAGGCCCGTTCAACCTCGCGCTCCGTGAGTTGGGGTACTTTTTCCGGTGCGGCGAGCAACAGTGCATGGTTGCAGAGTTGATTGATCAGTCGCGGGCATCCATCGGCATGGCGATGGATTGCCTTGAGTGCGTCGAGTGCCCACAGGCGGTCCGGGTCGGTGCCTGCGGAGGCAGTCTGCGCGCGAATGAACTGGAACGACTCCTCGGCGGTGAAAGGTAAGAGATAGCATCGCACAGCCACTCGCTGATTCATGCGCGCCAACCGAGGGTCGGCAAACCGCTCCTCCAGTCCACTGCCTCCCGCGAGCAAAAGACGAACGCTCGGCTTTGCGTCGTACACCAAATTGGTCAAAAATCTCAATTCCTCCACGACGCGAAGCGGAAGACGGTGCGCCTCATCGACGATCAGGACGATACCCTGCGGGCAGCTTCCGCCAGGTGAAACCGCATCGGCAATTGCGAGCCGCAGTTCGCCGTCGGTCATGCGAAGGTGAGGCTGTCCGAGTGCGTGAAGAACTCCCTGGAGCAGTTCGTGGCAATTGGTCAGTCGCAATCCGCCAAGCAGTACGGTCGCTAGGTTGCCCCGGAAGTGCTCGGCGATCACTTCGCACAGCATGGAAATGCCGCTGCCGGTCGGTCCCATCGCCAGTCCGCAGCCCTCGGCACGGTCGAGGCACCGGATCAAATTGGTCCGTGCGGTCTCGATCGACTCGGCAGGAAAATAGCGATCCTTGGCGGGAACCGTGTGGAAAGGGCGGGTCGAAAAGCCGTAAAAGGATTCGTACATCGTTTAACTCCAGGTGATTGCCGTCAGCTGTCGCAGGCTGTCGGCAAGTGCCGAGACCGGTTGGTGAAAAAACTGATGAGCAAAATGTTTGTCTATCACCGACACTGCGAGTGCGGCGAGTAGCATTCCCATCAAAACCCACTCGCCGATGAAACAGGCGGAATGAAATAAACTTTTTCTTTCGCTGCCAGTGGCGTCCGTGGCAGAGGGCAGATGTGCGAGCACACGCGTTTTCAATACGTTTTCGATCGATTGTTTGGTTTGCAGTGTGCCTTGGCGATAGTGAAACCAAAGGGAGAAAAGGCCGAGTGTGAATGCCGCAAGCAGCAGACACCCGAGCAGCGTTGCCGTTGTGAGCGGCGCAATTTCTCGGACCGCCTTCCGCGCGGGCAACATATGCCAGGTGGCGTCAGATTGCGAAAAGTCGGCAATCGCAAAATCGTACTCCATCAACCGGTTGCCCCAGTGGTTGGCTCCGGCGATTGCGGTTTGCCGATCGCGGTCGACGTAGCGCAGCGTGACATTCAGAAACAGTGGGGTGGAATCGGCATCGACCCGCAGTGATACCGCCTCGAGCCCGCGGCCTTTCCCTGTGGCGGTGAGCTGCCAGGAGAGTGCCCTGCCGAGGATTTGTTGCCACGCTTCACTCGAGGGCCAGGCGGACTGGATTTTCTTGCGGGTGAGTGTGAGTTGAGTTTCGGCGGTGAACGAATCGGATCCCCAGCGGCACGCCGCAACGGCGATAAGGAAAATGGTCGATCCGATGACAATCGACCGGTAGAGCGCAGCCGATTGCATACCTTCGGCGCGTTTTTTCAGTTGAAGTAGAGCTGGGCGCATGTGGGTCTACCGGGATTTTGGGTGCGGCCAAAGTTCGGGAAAGGTTCCCGTTACGCGGGCCTTTGCGCAGCACCCACCATGACTCGACATCGACTCCCGACCGCGATGACTTGAGAGGCGTTTCTGCAGGTTTTCTGCTAGCAACGCTGCGCTGAGAATGTGGTCAAGTTGCGGGCTTTGCGCACTTGGTCGGCGATGGTTCTCGCGCTATAATCCGTCTGCCGCGATGAATTTCTGGGCGTTTCTTTTTTTCAGACCACGGAGTGATCCGAAGCGTGTTCCGTGTCAAGATATGCGGCCTGACCGACCTCGATGATGCCCGCATGGTCTCTGCGGCGGGTGCCGATGCGTTGGGGCTGAATTTTTACCCTCGGAGCAAGCGGTTCATTTCGCTTGAGACGGCCGCCCGTATCGTCGAGGCAACGCCCGCGTCGGTCGCGAGGGTGGGTCTGTTTGTGAATGCGACCGACGATGAAGTCTGCACCGCTTACGATCATTTGGGTCTCGATTTCATCCAACTCCACGGAGACGAACCGCCCGAGTATTTGCTTTCCCTCGGGGGTCGGCCGGTGATTCGCGCCTTTCGGCTCGGTCCGGGGGGGCTTGGGCCGATTCGAGAATATCTTGCAGCCTGCTGTGATCCGGGGGTGAATTTACAGGGCATCCTGATCGATGCCTATGATCCGGATCACTACGGAGGCACCGGAGTGGTTGCCGACTGGGAGCGACTCGCCGCCGAGAGGAGTCAACTCGGTGACTTGCCACTCGTTCTGGCAGGTGGGCTCGACGAGAAGAATGTCGGGGATGCAATCTCGCGGGTGCATCCCGAAGCAGTCGATGTGGCCAGTGGAGTGGAGTGTGCGCCGGGCCGAAAAGATGCAGTGCGGGTTGGAGATTTTGTCCGCGAAGCGGTACGGGCATTTGCCCGGAGTGATTGAGCCGCATTTTGCGGGGATATTGAACATTTGTCCGAAAAAGCCCTGTGATTTGCGGTATGAAATGCGTATCATACGGGAGCAGGTCAAGGATGCCCGAACCGGGTTTCGAGGTCGTGCACCCGTCACTCTCAGAACACATCAGGAGCGGAACCGTGTCACAGGTTGAAGCCAAGCTAAGTCATAAAGTCGTTGATTGCTCGCCCGAGGAATTTCAGAAACTCGCCGATTGGGGCCGTAAGGAAATCCAACTCGCCGAGAACGAGATGCCGGGGCTGATGGCCCTGCGGGCCAAGTACGGCACCGAAAAACCGCTGCAGGGGGCACGGATTGCTGGCTGTCTGCACATGACCATCCAGACGGCGGTGCTGATCGAGACGCTGATCGAACTCGGGGCCGAGGTGACCTGGAGTAGTTGCAATATTTTCTCTACCCAGGATCACGCCGCCGTGGCGATTGCGGCCGCCGGCATTCCGGTTTACGCCTGGAAGGGCATGAGCGAAGAAGAATTCGATTGGTGTATCGAGCAGACCCTGACGTTCCCCTCCGGCGAACCGCTCAACATGATTCTCGATGATGGTGGCGATCTGACAGCGATGGTGCATGAGCGTTATCCGGAATATCTGAGTAACATCCGCGGTCTCTCCGAAGAGACGACGACCGGCATCAAGGCCCTCTATAAGATGCATCAGAATGGGGAACTGAAGGTCCCGGCGATCAACGTGAACGATTCGGTGACCAAGAGCAAATTCGACAATCTTTACGGCTGCCGCGAATCGCTGGCCGACGGCATCAAGCGGGCGACCGATGTAATGGTCGCCGGCAAAGTTGTGGTGGTTGCCGGGTACGGCGATGTCGGCAAAGGCTGTGCCCACTCGATGCAGCGTTATGGCGCCCGGGTGATCGTGACAGAAATCGACCCGATCAACGCCCTGCAGGCGGCAATGGAAGGTTTCCAGGTGACCACGATGGATGAGGCCGCATCGCAGGGCAACATCTTTGTGACCACCACCGGAAACCGCGATATCATCATGGGCCGCCATATGCAGCAGATGCCGAATGACGCGATTGTCTGCAATATTGGGCACTTTGACCTCGAAATCGATATGGCCTGGCTCAACGGGCAAAGCGATGTCGAGTGTGTGGAAATCAAGCCCCAGGTCGATCGCTACACCTTCCCCGATGGGCATTCGATCCTCGTTCTGGCGCAGGGCCGGCTGGTGAATCTGGGATGTGCCACCGGGCATCCGTCGTTTGTGATGTCCAATTCGTTCACCAATCAGGTGCTGGCCCAGATGGCCCTCTGGAACGAGACCGATAACTATTCCCTCGGCATCCACGTCTTGCCGAAAAAGCTCGATGAGGAGGTGGCCCGTCTGCACCTCGATCAGTTGGGCGTCAAGCTCACCGAGCTGACCGCTGAGCAGGCCGATTACATCAATGTGCCGCAGGAAGGGCCCTTCAAGCCCGAATATTACCGGTACTAAGATCACCGGTAAGCGGCAGGCTTCGGGGGAAGGATGGTTTGGGTTTTCGCTGCGGCGGTCCCATGTTGATCCCATGGGACTTCCATTGCGCACCGCTTCGCGATACCATCGCGCGAGTCCCGAGTGTACGCGGCCCGGAAAGCCCGTTTTCGGGGATTTTTGCCCGAGCTTTCCCATAGACTCTGCCCCTTGAGGAACCCCGTTTCATGCCCAAAATCGAAGCCTTTCCCGGACTCCGTTACGACCTCGGCCACGTCGGCTCGCTGAGTAATGTCGTGGCTCCGCCCTACGATGTGATCGATCCGGAGATGCAGGATGCACTCTACGAGCGGCATCCGGCCAACGTGGTGCGGTTGATTCTCAACCGGGCCGAGCAGGGCGATAATGAGGAAACCAATGTCTACTCGCGGGCAGCTCGTTTTCTCAAAAACTGGGAGCAGGAGGGTATGCTTTTCCGCGAGTCGGATCCTGCCGTTTATGTCTATCATCAGGTTTTTGACGATTGTGGTCATTCGGTCGAGCGGCGTGGGTTCATGGCCCGCTGCGGGCTCGAGCGTTTCGGCGAAGGGACCATCTATCCGCACGAAGAAACGATGTCCGGTCCCAAGGCCGACCGACTCAAACTCACGCGTGCATGCCAAGCGAATCTGAGTCAAATCTTTGGGCTCTACCCGGATGAAAATTCCGAAGCGCAAGATTTGCTCGAGGCGGCAATTGCCGGCGATGCGCCGCTCGAGGCGACCGATGACTTGGGCGTGATCCATCGCATGTGGCCGGTGACCGACCTGCAGGTGCTCACGCAACTGGCGGCCATCATGGGCCCCAAGCCGATGTTCATTGCCGATGGACACCACCGCTATGAGACGGCCTGCAATTACCGCGATGAGCTCCAAGCCGAGGGGCAACTCTCACCCGGCGATCCGGCCAATGGGGTGTTGATGATGTGTGTGGGAATGAACGATCCGGGGTTGATCGTCCAGCCTACGCACCGGCTCTTTCGGGGGGTTCCGGATTTGACGGCCGAGGAGCTCTGCGAGAAGTTGCAAACCTGTTTCACCACCCGCATCGCGGGCGAGGGGATCGATCTGGCCGAACCGATCTGGGATGAGATTGAAAAGGAAAACCATCAGGGGACCATCGGCCTGTTCACCACCCAGGACGAGCGATGGACCGTGGCCCGGATCAACGAAGCGGGACGAGCGCGAATGAGTGAACTGGTGCCCGACCACAGCAGCGACTGGCGCGACCTGGGGGTGAGCATTCTGCACCGGCTGATCATCGACGAGCTGCTCGATGCGGCCGGACATCCCAAGCCGGGCTACGTGCATTCGGTGGAAAAATTCATGCGGGGAATCGAAGAGAACAGCGAACCGGGTGGCGCGGGTGAAGTCGCCGAGCCGTACCGACTCGGGGCCCTGGTGATGCCCGCTTCGCTCGAACACATCCGCACGATCAGCGAACATGGCGAGCGGATGCCGGCCAAGAGCACCTACTTCTATCCCAAGCTGCTGGCCGGCATGGTCATCCATTCGCACCGCTAGGTGGCAGCCGGATTCCGCCACGGCGCGAGGTCTGCAGGCCCTGCTATCGGTGTTTAGGTAAGATGGGTGTTTCACGTGAAACGCGTTGAGTCTGTGAATCGCTGATGCGGTTTCTCCGCGGCTCGACTTTCTTCACTCTGACCTCGACTCTCCTGCACCGCCTCGCTACAATCCCGCCCCGCCTGCGCCGGGGCTTCGGGGTGATTTCTCCCATGTCCCTGTGGCGGGTGGCAGAGGCGGTCCGCATGTGGCCGCGCATCACGTACAAGGAGGTACCGCGTCATGTCAGAGTCCCAGGATAAATCTCCCGAGCGACGACTCGGTCGAGGACTCGAAGCACTTTTGGGCGAAGTTGCTGCGGGCACCCAATCGGGAAGCCTGCCGGTGCAAAAGCCGGTGGCCGATCGTGGGGCGGTGACCGAGGGCGACGGCACGCTGATCCAGGTCAACGTCTACCAGATCGATACCAACCCTTATCAGCCGCGGACCGAATTCGACCCCGACGAGATCACCTCTCTGGCCGAGAGCCTCAGCGACCATGGTCTGCTGCAGCCGATCGTGGTCCGCAAGGAGGGCGATCGCTACCAACTCATCTCCGGAGAACGCCGCTGGCGAGCCGCCATCCAGGCCGGTTGGCAGGAGGTCCCCGCCACGGTCCGCGAGGCAGACGATCAACAGGTCGCCGAGATGACGATCGTCGAGAACCTGCAGCGAAAGGATCTGGGGCCGCTCGAAAAGGCGGTCTCCTTCCGCCAGTACCTCGAGCGATTCGGTGCCTCGCAGGACGAGCTGGCCCGACGGCTTTCGATCGATCGCTCGACCGTGGCCAACCTGATTCGCTTACTGGAACTTCCCTTGGCGGTGCAGGAACTCATTCGCGATGGATCGCTCTCGGCCGGTCATGGTCGCGCTCTATTGCCTCTCGGGGAGGAGCCGGAACAACTCAAAGTGGCCAAGCAGATTCGCAACGAACAGTTGAGCGTGCGGGCAACCGAACGCTTGGTGGCCGAGCGGATTCGCGCGGAGGATGATCCGCACGGGCTGGAGCAACCAGAGACCGGCAGCCCCTCGCAGGGTTCCAGCCGAGATCATCTGGTTCCGCTCGAGCAAAAACTGCGAAGGGCCCTCGGCACGTCGGTCGACATTCGCGAAGCGGCCAAAGGTCGCGGTACGATTGCGATCCATTTCACCAGCCGCGAAGAGTTCGATCGCCTTTACAACGACCTGCTCGATCGTCAGGGCAACGACCGCATGGCCGGTTAGTATTGGTGTACATTAGTACATTATCTCTTCCCGTTCACCCCGGCCATTCGTTGTGTTCTTTTGCCGGTGGCGTTACGATTGGTGCCTTGCGAGAACGCAACATAAATCGGGGCGTGGCGCAGCCTGGCTAGCGCACCTGCTTTGGGAGCAGGGGGTCGGAGGTTCGAATCCTCTCGCCCCGACTTACAGAACCGCTCAAGCACCTGTTGGCGCCTGTTGGCGCCTGTTGGGGTTTGAGCGGTTTTTTGCTGCGCGGCATGCCTAACTATTTGCCGGCCGCGAGTCCCGCTTCGATCTCAGCGAGCGAGACGCCAAGTGTCTTTTGCGCAATCGCGTTGAGCCCGTCTCGGTCCCCTTCAAAGTGGAAGGTGGTCTGGATGTGCGTGCCCGAGGCGCCGCTCTCAAGCGGCAGGGCGGGGCTCGAAGTTTCCAACTCGTAAAAGGGTCCGAGCGGCTCGGCGCCCGCTTCGGCCGGCCCGTCGTTGTAGGCGTTGATCACATCGCCCGCGTAGGGCTGCTTTTGGAGTTCCCACTTCGAGTTCACGTAGTCGGTCACTTCGGCCGCAGGCTGGTTGTACTGCACCAGCGTCAGCACCTCGCGGGCCGCATCGTAGCTGCCGCAGAGCGGGGTCGATCGCTGCGGATTGAGCCCGATTTTGCTGCGAAATTGCCCATCGGCGGCAAAAAACAGGACCCCGTCGCCGATGCTCAGCCGCTCGGCGGGCACCTTGCCGAAGTAGTCGTCATTCACGATTTTTCCGAGTGCCGATTCACCCCCTTTTTTGAAGGGGATGACCACCGTGGTTTTTGGGCCATGTTTGTACATCCCGAGCATCCAGATTGAGAGCAAGCCCGATGGCTTGGACCAGTCCTCTTTTCCAATATTGGTCAAGCGGTTGGTGGTCCGGTAGGCCACGGCCGTCAGCGGCATATCGCCCAGTTTGAGCGCCTCTCGAATCGCATCGTCCGGAAGTAATTCCACCTCGCGCTCGATGCGAAACTCAAAGCGGGTTCCCGAATAATTCTCAATCGCCGCCTCATGCCGAAACGAGGCACTTTGGCTGTTCTTTTGCACCACCGCAAACGGCGCGGTGTCGATCACCGGGGGGGTCCGCCACTCGGCAAAATCGAACGTCGCCCCACGGTCAAAAAAGATGCTGAATTGCCCGCCTTCGGGACCGAGCCAAAACCGTTCTTCGCCCCCGAACACATGGATCTGCGGCTGCTTTTCGCCGCTTTCAATCAGCCCATAGTTGATCCACCCGTAGCTGGTCCCCGCGTCGCCTTTGGCACTGGAGGTCATCACCCGGCCCTGGTAGGCCGGCACAATTGCCACCCGCGGTCCGCCCGCCGCATCGCCCAGAATAATGGTCTGCTGGTGGGCGGCGAGGAACTTGGCGTCCTGGCCAAAATTGCGTTCATCCGCAGCCGCCTGATAGGCACTCACGATCCATCCCCCTAGGAATACAAGAAATGCAAAGTTTTTAATGTGCCTGCCCATCCGGGCTGCTCCTCGCATGGTGATTTACCGGAAAAAGTAATACAGCACTGCCATGCCCCCGATCAGCAGCACGCTCAGCAGTTTGTAGTTGCCGATGCCCGGCCAGCCCTTCTCGCGGAGCGGCTCAAGCGGCGAGGCCCAATACAGTTTGCTCGAGCGTTCTCGTTCGCCGGAAGGCCAGATGAGCGAAAAGACGACCTGCATCGCCACGCAGGCGCACAGAAGATAGAAGGCCATCATCATGAACGAATCTCCGCTCAGATCCTTGAGCCACTCGGCGACAGCGGTTCCCTCGCCCAGTTTGGAAATCAGAAAGACGCCCGCCCCGAGTGCCGAGCCGAACCAGAGGGTCAGTTTTGCGCTCACGGCCGAGGCCCGCGGCCAGAAGACGCCCAGCACAAACACGCACGTGACCGGCGGAGCGATGTGGGCGATAATGTCGTTGAGTCCGTTAAAAATGCTCGGATATCCATCCAGCAGCGGCACCAGACCGATGGCCGCCACCAGGGCCACTCCGGCCGTTAAACGTCCGACAAAGACCAGGCGGCGATCCGAGGTATCGGGGCGGAACCGCTTGTAAAGATCGTAGCTAAAAAGAGTTGAGATCGAGTTGAGCGCCCCGGCGACCGTGCTCATCAGAGCGGCCAATAGGGCCGCGACCATCAGGCCCACCAGACCCTGCGGCAAGAGCTGCGTGATCATCACCCCATAAATGCCTTTCGAATCGATCTCGGTTTCTCCCGCTTCATTGACCGAGGTGAGCGACGCGATGTCGAGTCCGCCGCTTTCGACCAGGGCATACGCCATCAGGCCGGGCAGCACAAAGATGAATACCGGCAGCACCTTGATCAGCCCGGCAAACAGCGGCCCGACCCGTGCGTGCTGCTCGTCTTTGGCACCGAGCACCCGCTGCACAATCGTTTGATCCGCGCACCAGTACCAGATACCCAGCACCGGATAGCCCAGAAACACGGCATACCAGGGCAATCCGTCCGCGTCGCCGTGCGGCCGGAGCATCGAGAGCTTGGCCTCCTCGCCCTTTTCTCGCAGCACATCGACCATCGGCTCCCAGCCGCCGATCTTGTCCCAGGCGAAGTAGGTGATCACCGCGGCACCGAGCACCAAAACCACCGTCTGGATCGCTTCGGTCACGACCACCGCCATCAGTCCACCGATAATCGTGTAGAGTCCGGTCAGGGCCGCGACCACGACAATGCCGGTGTACATGTCGATGCCAAAGAGTTCTTTGAGTACGATGCCGCCGGTCAGAAACGAGAACCCGATATGGATCGTCACAGCCGAGACGATCGAGAGCACGGCCAGCCAATCGCGGCACTGACGCGAATAGCGTTTTTCCAAAAAGTCGGGCAGGGTGGTCACCCCCGAGCGGATGTAGAACGGGGCAAAAAACAGACCCAACAGCACGAGCGTGAAGGCGGCCATCCACTCAAAATTGCCGTTGAGCAGCCCCGAGTCATAGCCCGACTGCGCCAAGCTCACCAGATGCACGCAGGAGATGTTGGTGGCAAACAGCGCCAGACCAATCACCGGCCAGCGGAGCGTGCCACCGGCCAGAAAATATTCTTTTGCCTCCCCGCCGCCCCGTTTGCGGAGTCCGGCCCAGCAACCGAGGATCACGATGCCAACCGTATAGATGACAATCACGGCGATATCGGCACCGCTCAGTGAACTGCTGGCCGGATCGGCTTGGGCGAAGAGTGTGAGAGAAACTGGCATAAGGGGCCCCCGCAGATAAGTTTTCAAAAAATTCGCAGTCAGTTTGTTATGGCGTGTGCGTCACGCTCTCGCCCCGCGCAGGTTGCATTCGCTTTTCGCTCTCGCCGTCGATGAGTACAAAGGGTTCTCCAGCGAGCGACTTGATTTTTGCCTCTTTCAGCTTGCCGGCTTGCCATGTGAGGTCGACTTCAAAGCCGCCGCGGGCCCGCAGGCCTTGTACCGAGCCATCGGGCCACATCGGGGGCAGGGCCGGCAAAAGTCGCAAAATAGTCGTGCCATCGTCGGTTTGCTCGTGGCTATGCAGCAGCATTTCGGCCACCGCGGCCGTGGCGCCCAGATTGCCGTCGATCTGAAACGGCGGATGGTTGTCCCACAGGTTATCGAGCGTCGAGCGCTCGAGTATTTTCTGCAGATGCTCGCCGGCCACCTCACCATCGCCGAGTCGGGCGTACATGCCGATCGTCCAGGCCCGGCTCCAACCGGTGGCCGCCCCGCCACTTTGCAGGCGGAAGTCGAGCGACTTTTGAATCGCATCACGCAGCGGGGTGTCGGCGGCCAGATCGACCTGATTGCCCGGATACGCGCCAAGCACGTGCGAGATATGACGATGTCCCGGTTCCGCTTCGCCGAAGGGCAGTCGCCACTCCATCAGCCGGCCATCGTCGGCAATTTTCGGTTCATAGAGGTCGGCCAGCGCCGCTTTGACTTCTTTCACGAGCGGCTCATCGGTTTTGCCGAGCGCTGCGGCCGCCTCGAGGTAGTCGCTGAAACTCTGCCGCACCAGATACTGGTCGAACGAGTTGCCGGACGAGAGGGCCGCGGTTTTCTTCTCGCCCGCCGCGTCGACATATTCAAAACTGTTTTCCGGCGAGCAGGAGGGACGCGAGACGAGCTTGCCGGTTTCCGGATCGCGAATCAACCAACTGAGTAAAAACCGATTCGACTCGGTAAGCATCGGCCACATTCGCTGCAGCAGTTCTTGATCGCGGGTGAAGCGATACTGTTCCAGCACGTGCAGCGTGAGCCACTGGCCACCGTAAAAGGAACCGCCCCAGAACGGGGTGACGCTCATCACGCGGGCGTTGGCCCACAGATCGCTGGCGTGGCCCATGCACCAGCCTTCAAAACCCATCTTCTCGGCCATTTCGCGGCCGCGGGGCTGAAAGTATTCGATCAGATCAAAGAGCGGGGTGTGCAGTTCGGAGAGGTTGGTCGTTTCGGCCGGCCAGTAACACATCTGGATATTGATATTCAGATGAAAATCAGAACTCCACGGCGCTTTGAGGTGCGGGTTCCAGATGCCTTGCAGGTTCATCGGCAGCGTGCCGGGCCGGCTGCTGGCGATCAGCAGATAGCGGCCGAACTGGAAGTAGGTCTCCATCAGGTCCGGGTCATCGCTCTTGCCCTGGCGGAACCGCTCGACCCGCTCGGGCGTGGTGAGGGCGGCAATTTCCGGTGCCGTCTCTCCGAGTTCAATCGCCAGGCGGTCGAAATATTTTCGGTGATCCGCGACCGCACGGCGGCGAAGAGATTGCTCATCGCGGGCGGCGGCTCGGTCGAGTGCGTCGGTTGCCCGCTGCTGCCAGCCGTCAGGCAGCGGCGCATCGCAGTTGGCCTGATTGAAGTTGGTGGCAGCGGCAATCAGGATGGTCGCTTCGGTCGCGTCTTTCAGTTCAATCGCGTCGTGCGTGGTCGTGAGCGTGCCATCGTACTCGGCAATCCGCACCTGGCCTAAAAAATGCGTGCCATCCGGATCCGGAGTGCCGTCCGCATTCTGGCTCACCTTCCGGCGAGCGACCCCGTCGATCAGCAGGTCCTCGCCGCGGGTCTGCACGTTCACTTTGCCCGGGTGATCGAGCGAGAGCCGCAGGTTGAGGCTCTTCGGCTTGCTTGCCACTAGATGCAGCACGATGACATCGTCTGGTGCGCTAGCGTAGAGGGTGCGGGTGATCGTGTTTTCGGGAAGCTCGATGCGCGTGGTGGCCAAACCGGTGGCCAGATCGAGCGCGCGATCGATCTTTTGGTCCTCGGGGCTATCTGTGTGTTCGGTGTGCGCGGTGTGCCCGGTGTGTTCGATCGAGAGGTTGCCGAGCAGTTGGTAGCTGTAGGGCCGGTGTTCGGCTTGGACGTGTTTGGTGAAGTGGGCATCGGCCGCTTCGTATTTGCCTTCGGCCTCAAGGGTGCGGACCTTTTCCAGATGCTCGAAGCTATCGTCGGCCATCACGCCCTGTGGTCCGCGGGCCCAGATCGTCTCATCGTTCAGTAGGATGCGTTCTTGGGGGAAGCGGCCGAAGGCGGTCGCTCCGAGCCGGCCGTTGCCGACCGGATGGCCCGTATCCCAATCGTCGGCCGGTGCATTGTCGCGGATGTGGTGCCGGCTTGCTTCATCTGCCAGGGCAATACATGGCAGCAGCAAAGAAGTCGCGAGCAGCAATCGTTTCAGGCCACAGCGTCTGTTCACAGCAAGCTCTCCCATCGCCCCGTGTCGGGCCGCCAACGCGTGAGGAATCGTTTACGGCAGAGCCGCGGTGCGGCCTGCGCGACTGTTAATGTAACAGGCCCGCACGCCTCGGGGTACTATCTATCTTCCTATCGTCACAGCTGGAGAGCCGGACAGCCGGCACTGCAAAGCTGCGCCGCAGGGAATGGTGGTTATGCGGTTTCGCTTTGTGTGCCCACCTCACACACCTGCATCGAGAGCCGTTTTCCGCTCTCCACGTCGCGCGTGCCGATCTCGACGAATCCCAGCTTGCGGTGAAACTGCAGCGAACCATGGTTGGGAGGCTCGAGATCCATCTCCGCGCACACGTGCGCGATTCGGCTTTGGCGTGCCGCATCGAACACGGCCGCATAAAATGTTCGTCCGAGCCCTTGGCCGCGGCAGGCGGGTGAGACGATCACCCGGTCGATATAGATAAAGTGTCCGGCGCGTTCTGTGAACCAGCGTTTGAACCAACGATAGTTCTGGTTTTCAAACGGCTTGCCACTGAATATGGCCAGTACGAATCCGACCGGCTCACCATTCGAATGGGCCAGCTGTTTCAGATCACTCATGTCGAACAGGGCGGCAAACCGTTCCGCATCGAGCGGGCTGGTGACCTGCTCGGCCAGCCGGTTCATGGCGAGCACGGCCGTTTCATCGGCCGGCGTCATGTTACGGAGGGTGGGATGTGACACGTCGTTTTTATCAGTCGGCCGCTGGCAGGTGTGCTCGTGCCGCGCTAGTGCTGCGGGGTTGTACGAGGCGCGGCGTGGGCGATTGCATGCGCTGGGGGCAAGATAAGTCTGCGGACAGTTTTTTTATTCCTCTCAATCAATGAGTCCTGATCCCTTTTATTCTTTCTGTCGCCTTTTATTCTTTCTTCTCCGTTCTTTCGTCATCATCTAACAACTCGATGGCCTGCGGCTGGGCATCCCAGTCCCATCGATCCAATTCGCGCGCGATGTGACCCGATCCGGCGGTTCGCAATTCAGTTATTGATCCAATCAACCAAATCGTTCCCAAAGCCCCCAGAACGATTGCAGTACATGCGGGCCAATCCGGCCGAAAGAAGAGTGTAATACCACCGAGTATGAACCCAACGACACAAAATGGTATCAAGTACGTACCAATACAAAACATGGATTCAGCTGCCCCATCCGCAATTCCTGTTATTTGAAAAGCACCAGCTATCATCCACATAAGGATACCGCACCCGGAGATCACAAGTGCGAGTTTCCCGGTGATGTAAGTTAAACGAATACTCACTGTTACTTCCGTGCACTGCCTTGGGGCGCTAGTGTCTCAAGAAATGTTGGAACTGTTATTTCTTCAGAAGTTCCGGAACCGTTAGCAGAGCATCCTTAGGCGCGGCTTTCTTTGCATTTTATCCCGCCCCTTAGAACTCTTTTTCGCTTACTATTTCGCCGTCTTTCCATTGAATTTCTTGCGTCTTGTTGCCATCCTTGTCCCACTCAGTCTCAATGCCATCTTCTTTGCCATCTTTGTATTGGATTTCTAGGGTCTTATTGCCATCTTCATCCCACTCAGTCTCTAGGCCATCTTGCTCGCCGTTCTTGAAATGGACCGCTGACTCCTTCTGGCCGTTCTCATAATATTGAACAAAGACGCCTGAGCCATCGACAATCCTTGTAATAGGACAAGGCTCGCCATCAGGTTTCCAAACAGATGCGGAGACTAGCTTACCGTTCTTGCAATGGGACGTAGAATGCTTCTGGCCTTTGCCATACCAACTAGTCACTAGGCCATTTTTCTTGCCGTTCTTGAAATGGATCTCGGCCGCCTTCTGGCCGTTTTCATTCCAAATAGTCCAAAGGCCATCCGGCTCGCCGTTCTTGAAATTGCCATCTAATTCCTTCTGGCCGTTTTCGTGCCACTTAGTCTCAAGGCCATCTGGCTTGCCGTTCTTGTAATTGCCCTCTGACTGCTTCTGGCCGTTTTCGTGCCACCAAGTCCAAAGGCCTTCTTGCGTGCCGTTCTTGTAATTGCCCTCTGCTTTCTTCTGGCCGTTTGTGTACCAACTAGTCACAAGGCCATCCCAGTTGCCATCTTTGTACTGGACCTCTTGTTGCTTCTGGCCGTTTTCATGCCACATAGTCCACAGGCCATCTGGCTCGCCGTTCTTCCAATGGAACTCCCCTCCCTTCTGGCCGTTGAGATGCCACGTTATCCACAGGCCTTCTCGCTTGCCATCCTTGTGGTGAGACTCCCACTGCTTCTGGCCGTTTTCATACCACCCAGTCCCAAGTCCTTCTTGCTTGCCATTCTTATAATGGTTCTCCCACGCCTTCTGGCCGTTTTCGTAGTATGTAACGTGTTTGCCGTTCTCGGGGGGGGCATCCGCGTCCACCGACGGCACAACGAAAATCAGCAGCAAGAGAGCCGGCAGAAGTTTGCTGTGGCGGGTCTTCATAAAGCGTCCAACGGCGGGCGCATGAGTCACCGCCCACACCGGGGATGAAAATTTACGTAACACACTCATTGTATGGAAACATGAGAATTGTGCAAAAACAGCGAAGGTGACGTGGGCAAAGCCGGGCCTAGCGGCCACGACTTGTTGGGGGCCTACCTATTGTTTCGCCGCTGTCGTATTCGCCGATACTCGACAATCACCGAAGCCAACGTTAAGACTCAAGTCACGTTTTCCGTCTCGTAGTTGATATAGAATAATCGATGTTGAACGGTCTGCGTTCTCCGCGGGCTTTATGTATTCATAACCCGGGTTATCTTTCGTGTAAGGGTTTTCGATTAAGGTCTCGAAATTTCCGTCAATGCAATCCTGGATGTCAGTGAGTCGATCAGGCCACTCATCGTTATTCGCCTCGCGATATGCCGCGATGCCCGCTGCCAACTTATGCAGTTGTTGGTCCGACCTGAAACGTTCGCCCATTATTTTATGCCGTAAATGAAGGTCACGTGCCTCTATCGCAAAAACAAAAAATAATACAAAGGATAAAGAGAACATTAATAATGGACCAATCACTCGCTCTCCATGGCCTGAGCGGAAAATGATTTCTCGCAAACTAAGAATGGCAGGAACCAGAAGAAAGCATGCTGCAACTGCAACAGTGAATGGGGAAGGTCACCCATGCAATGACATCCAGAGAATCAGTAAAATATAACCTGAAACCGAACCCAAAAACCATTGCCGCGGCTTGCGATGTGCAACTTCGGTAGCGCTAGCAGAGGGAGTAGTAAAGTTACCAGTACACCCCTCGGCGAATTGCCGAACGTAGAGCAGATATCCGGCGAGGTGAACGCAAGCCAAGATGACAACAAAAAGGACAGAGCGAGTCGCTCCAATTGCAATGCTCTGATCCATCCAAAAGGCGAACACGAAGCTCGCGCCGAGGACCGACGCAACGACGAATGATACGATCATTATTGGTCGAGCATAAACATTCATCATCGCTGTGTTCTCTCAATGGTAGGTGTGGCCGTCACCCCCCACACCGGAGATAAAGAGTTAAAACACACACTCATTGTATGGAAGCGTCAAGAATTGTGCAAAAACTTGAGCATGGCGTGGGAAGCGATCGCGCCAGCGCTCGCGGCCTAAGCTAATCAGGACTCTGTTTTTCAGCTCCCGAAGAGCATCGAGGCGCCCACGATAAAGATCGAGAGGTCCACCAGCATGTGGCTTACGTATCCCGGCACAAGGCTTTCGTATCTCCGTAGCAGCCACGACCAGAGCACGCCGCCGACGAAGACCC
>CACOUL010000003.1 GCA_902630355.1 Planctomycetaceae bacterium | reverse complement strand
ATCCTGGGCAGTATTGAATTCGCCTGTAAGGTGGCCGGCTCCAAACTGGTCGTCGTACTCGGGCATGCTCGGTGTGGTGCGGTGATGGGTGCGTGCGACAACGTGGAGTTAGGTAATTTGACCCCCATGCTGGCCAAAGTCACTCCGGCGATTGACGCCACCGAGCAGCCGAGCGATACAGCAGAGCGCAACTCTAAAAACGCGGACTTCGTGGATGCGGTCGCACGCAACAATGTTTTGCAATCGATCGCAACAATTCGCGAAAAAAGTGCGATCCTCGCGGAACTCGAAAGTGAGGGTGAAATTCTGATCCAAGCGGCCTACTACCAGGTGGCGTCCGGTGAAGTGGAATTTCTCAACTGATCGTGTCGAGTGGTTCTCGAAAGAGCATCACACCGAAGGCTCGCTTGCAGCGTTGTCTAATTCGCTTGCAATCTGCAGCAGCGCCTCTCCGAGATAAACCGCGTAGCTCGGATCGAACCACACGCGGTACTGGAGCTCGTCGCCCGACGATTGCGGCAAGATTCCACAGCTGACGCCTGCGACGCGGGTAAAAATAATTTGATCCATCGGACTTTGCTGAAGCGGGTGACCGCACGTTTGCGCAAAAAGGTCGAGGCTCCCGCGTCCGGTGATCCGCAGCGCCGCATCCTCGCGGATCACCGGCGTGAAGTCTGCCGAGGCGGGTACCAATTCGCCAAAAGAAGCGAGGGATTGATCGAGTTGCCCCGCTTCAAGAAAAAATTCGTCACTGCCGACCCGCACGACAAGGCCGCCCTCCGGCAAAGGTCGGCTCGCATAGATGCTTTGCGGAACTTCCACGCCCCTCTCGGCAAGCCAGGAGGCTGCGCCCGGTCCCTTCGCACCCCATTTCTCAAGGAGGCTCAAGTCAGCGAGTCCCACGACTCGATTGGTCGCGACAGCACCGGCAGCGAGAAACTGCAAGGGACTCTGGCGCGTCGATACCCTTTCGCTTCTGTTCATCTCAATCCTTCAGTTTCTGACGGAGTCCATCCGGGTCGTAAAAGGGAAGCGGCACGACGCGAGCCGAGATTAGCTCGCCTCCCGTACCACAGATCTGCAGTTCCGTCCCCTCGCGCGCACGATCCGGATGCACGAAGGCCAGAGCAATCGGCATCCCCAGGGTCGTGCGATGGGCGACACTTGTAATCCGTCCGAGCATCCGCTCGCCCTCTACAATCAAATGACACTCCTCCACGCCGTGATCTTGCGAAAGTACTAATCCGACCAAGGTTCGCTCCTGCGGTTGCTTGCGGAGAATCTGCAAACTCCTCGCTCCGACAAAATAAGGCTTATCTTCTTTGACAGCCCAATCCAAACCGACTTCATACGGATGGGTCAGTGCATCGGTATCCTGCCCGACGATCAGATGCCCTTTCTCTAATCGCAGCAAACGCTGCGCCTCAACGCCAAAAGGCCGAATGCCCTGCGCTGCCCCAGCCTCCATGAGCGTTCGCCAGAGATGCTGCGCCCCGCTTGTCGGGACGTGAATTTCAAACCCCAACTCGCCGACAAATCCGATCCGCATCACCAGTGCATCCAAGCCGGCCACGCAACCACGATGCACATCCAGATAGCGGAAGTCTTCCGGAGCGAGGGATAAGTCCGTTAGCTTCGTGAGAACCTTGCGGGCCTGCGGACCTGCTAAATTGACGGCCGCCAGATGACCGGTTGCGTTGATCAACTCGACTCGCATCCGCAGCAGTAGGGCCCATCGCTGTAGATCGCGGTAAAATGCGGTGACGCCACTACTCGTGGCAGTCACATAGAAATTCTCCTCACCGACTCTGGCGACCACCCCATCTTCGATGATCACACCCAATTCGTCGCAACCGAGCGCATACTGCAGTCGCCCGATTGGCTGATTTGAGAAGTTGCCTGTGTAAATGGTTTCTAAAAATCGGGCCGCATCGGGACCTGAAATCTGCAGCTTTCCGAGGGTCGATACATCGATCAGACCCACACTGTGCCGCACCTGTCTCGCTTCGTGCAAAATGCAGTCGGCTCTCGAACTTGACCCATCGCGATAATATTCAGCGCGCAACCATGCACCGGCATGGATCATTTCCGCGTCGAGGGATTGGTGCAGGGCATGCAGAGGGGTTCGCCTCTGCGGATGAAAACGGCGACCGGCAAGCTTCTCGAGTGACACAGGGTGGTGAAACGGTCGAGAGACGGTCGTCCCTGTTTCATCGATTGTTTTACCATTGAGCCGGGCCAGAATACGGATGGCATTGGTGTTTGCCAATTTGCCCTGCGTCGGGCCCATGCCGACTGTTGTATAGCGCTTGATCAGCTCAATGTTGTCAAAGCCTTCGTGGTGTGCATTCTTGAAATCGACGAGATGTAAATCTTCATCGAGATCGACAAAATTTTTCTTGCCCTTGTGCGGGAAAATCGGAAAGGCATGACTCGGTGGCGGTCCCCGATGGATCGGTGCTGGCGCGATCGCTCCGTCATAGGAATCGAGAAGTGCCGCTGCCTGCAATCCGGCACGTCGTCCGGAAGCTATCTGGTCCTCGAGATCAAAAACACCCGCGGCGCGACCCGCCAGAAATACACCCGGCGGACACTCTTTCGGCACCAACTGACCCACCTGATCGCTGTAGGTAAATCGCACACCCGCTTGGTAGGCAACATCCACATTCGGTGCCCATCCGACGCTCATAATCACCCCGTCGCAGTCGAGTTTCAAATGTCCTATCGCATCGGGATGACCATCCTCATCGAGTGGGCAAAGGATGACTCCCCGCACCGAATGTCCCGACGGTCCCGGCTGTGCCTCGAGTACCGTATGCCCACGAAATATTTCGATATCGGCCGCTTCCACCAACCGCCCACACTCGCTCGATTCCCCGTCGTGTCGCAGATCGACCAACGCAACGACCGGAATGCCCGCCTCAGCAAAATCGAGTGCCAGGCGATAGCCTTCGGCGGTGGCGGTGAGGATGACAGCTCGTTGACAGGGCGCTACGCGGTAAAGATAGATGAGCCGCTGTGCCGCGGAACCGAGCATCACGCCCGGTAGGTCGTTGTTCTGAAAAACGGCCGGTTGTTCGATGCAGCCGCTGGCAAAGACCGCTGCCCGAGTACGTAATTTTGTGAGTCGCCGCTCATCGACCAGGGCGGCCCAATGATCGGAATAATAGCCGGCAACCTGGGTGCAACACCGCAGCTCCAAATTCTCAAGTTCACTCGCGCGGCGAATGAGCTCCTGCAATTGTTCTGCCGCCTGCGGTGTGCGGGCGTGCTGCGTTCGCAGGCTTCCGCCCGGTTGCGGTTGCTCTTCGGCCAGCACCACCCGAAGCCCCGCTTCGGCGGCAGCGATCGCCGCGGCAAGTCCGGAGGGACCGGCACCGGTCACCAACAGATCACAAAAAGCATAGTCTTTTGGCGAAGGCCGACGAAGCGCGTGGGGATTAATTTTTCCCAGACCGGCAATTTTACGCATCTGGTTTTCGTAGAAAGGAAAAAGGCTCCGCGGCGTATGAAACGCTTTGTAGTAGAAGCCGACCGGCATCAGCGAGCCGAACCGATCGATCATTTGCAAACGGTCCCGCTTGAGGCCACCGGCCGTATTGACCGCCCGCACATCGAGTCCATCTGCGATGGGAAGAAAATCACCCCGCAGGTTGGTTCGCTCTCCATCTTCCACCAGGAGATTCACGTCGTGGCCGGCGAGACTGTAGAGACCCCGTGGCCGATGATACTTAAAGCTTCGTCCGAGTACCCGGAGCCCGGCACCCCAGAGGGCACTCGAGAGAGAATCTCCGTGAAATCCTTCGTAGGCAACGCCCTCGAAATGAAAAGTGACCGGCTGGGTGCGATCGATCCATTCACCCTCTCGATAAGGAAGTCGCTCAGCCATCGTTGCCCGACTCCTGATCGGCTTGATCGAAAAGGTAAGTTCGCACAAATACATCGGTGACAATATCTCGCTCGGCAATAAACCACGTACCACTCGGCGTGTGGTACCACCATTCTTTTTGAATACCGGGCGATCCGTCGCGATTAAACGCGTAGTCCGACCATTCGGCGTCGGTCATTGCGTCCTCCTGTTCCGAGGTAGGCACCGCGCGGAATTGACCTCCGAAATAAAATTCTTGCAGCGGCCTCGGGCCGTTGACGGGGCAATGGATAATTTTCATATCACTCTCCCTCAGTGCCCGACCGACGCGGCACCCTTTTCACCCACGAGTTGAAAGTCGGAGAAACGTGAGACATTGAAAGGTTCGATCAACTCGTGATCGCGACCCGTTGCCAGCGTATGCGCCATCGTCAGCCCACTGATCGGCGTGGCCTTGAATCCCCACGTGCCCCACCCCGCATCGAGATAGAAACCCCGGATCGGCGTGGTACCCATGATCGGCGAAAAATCGGGCGTCATGTCACAAAGTCCGGCCCATTGTCGCAACACTTTGACGTCGCCGAGCATCGGGAATAAATCGATCAAGTGGCCCGCCGTCCCTTCGGCAAAGTCGAGCGATGAACGCATGGAAATCAATTCGTAGGGATCGAGCGATGCACCGGCAACCAACTCGCCACGCGAGGATTGACTCACATAGAGATGCAGGCTCGCGGAGACGACAATTTTGTCGAGCCACGGTTTGAGCGGTTCGGTCACCATGGCCTGGAGGGGATGAATGACCAGGGGCGTGCGGAGTCCGACCATCTGCGTGATCTCGGTCGTCCATCCGGCAACGGCAGAGAGAACTTTTTCTGTCTTGATAAATCCCTTGTTGGTATGAACCCCGCAGACCGCACCGTCGCGAACCTCGATATCGGTGACTGCCGTCTGTTGATGAATTTCAACCCCTGCCTCTCCGGCGCGTCGCGCATAACCCCAGGCAACCGCATCGTGCCGGGCGATCGCACCCGGAGGGTGATAAAGCGCACCGTGGATCGGTGGCTGATGCCCTCCGCATTGCAAATCAATCTCCGGCACCATCTTTCTCACCTCTTCGGGCGTGATCAATTCACTGTCGATGCCGAGTTGCTTATTGACCTCCGCCCGCCACCGCTGCGTCCGCAAGGAGGCGGGAGAGTGGGCGAGCGTAAAGTGGCCCCGCTCGGAATAAAAAAGATTCAAATCGAGCTGTCGCGAGAGATCCTGAAAAAGTTCGACGCTCGCCTGATAAAAAGATGCCCCCTGCGGCGTAAGGTAATTGGAACGAACAATCGCGGTATTGCGTCCCGTTCCTCCCCGACCGAGATAGCCTTTTTCCAAAACGGCGACGTTCGTTATCCCGAACTCGGTTGCCAGATAGTGCGCTGCTGCCAGGCCATGCCCGCCACCACCGATGATCACCACATCGTAGGCGTCTCGCAAATCGCCCTGCACGGGAAACATCCGCGGCTCTGAATACTCGCTCGAGAGTCCGAACTTTAGCAGGCGGTAGGGCATGACAAGAGGGGCTGAAAATCAACGTTAACGGGACAGATCGAAGGCGCGTTAAAAAAAGGTCAGATACTGATCCACTTCCCAGTCAGTCACCTGACCGAGATAGGTTTCCCATTCCCGCCTCTTGAGAGTTATAAACTCATCTGCGATCACGCCCAGGGCCCCACGGACGACCGTGTCCTGCTCGAGTGCGTCGAGTGCTTCGGCAAGCGATTGGGGGAGGATTTCGGTGCCCGCATCGCGAATTTCTTCCAGTGTTTTTGCATACATGTTGCCAAGATTCGGCTCGCCAGGGTCGCGTTTCTGAGCGATTCCATCCATTCCGGCTGCCACGTACGCCGCGAGGGCCAAATACGGATTGCAACCGGCGGAAACCGTTCGGTCTTCAAAATGCCCCGGACCGGCAGTCCGAATCATCTGCGTGCGGTTATTGTCGCCATAACTGACAAAGGCAGGTGTCCAAGTAAAACCACTTCGGTTGGATGTCAGCCCGGCACCGAGTTTTAATCGCTTATAACAATTCACCGTAGGGCTGGTCACCGCACAAAGTGCCCGGGCGTGATGCAACACCCCGCCTAGGAAATGATAGGCCATCTCGGAACAACCGAGCCCACGGGAATCGGACGAATCCTCAAAAACACCCTCGCCCGACTCGACATCCGCCAGATGAAAGTGCACGTGCAGGCCGCTACCGGTCTGGTCGGAAAATGGCTTTGCCATGTGCGTGGCAATGGCACCATACTGCTTCGCGATCTGTGAAGTCGCCATTTTAAAGAAGGTGACACGGTCGGCCGTTGTCAGCGCGTCCTGATAATCAAAGTTGATTTCATATTGCCCGTTGGCGTCCTCGTGGTCGGTCTGATAGACCCCCCATCCCAACGCGTTAAGGCTTGAGGTCAACTCTTGGAGATATCCCATGGCCGGGGCCATCGAGCGAAAATCGTAGCACGGCTTCGCTAACCGATCGACATGATCGGGATCCCAGGGAGCAATCGTTCCGTCTGCCGCCCTGGTGACCAAAAAGTGCTCCGGTTCCATACCGACGTTAAAAATGTAACCGGCCGAACGGACCTCGGCGAGCACGCGTTTAAGATTAGTCCTGGGACAGAAGGGATACGATTCTCCATCCACGTGGAGATCGGCCGCGAAGCGAGCCGTATTCGGCATCCACGGAAGCGGGGTGTAACTGTCGAGATCGATGCGAGCCAGCATATCGTGCGAATGCGGGCCTTGACCCGATCCCCAGACGGCGGCCCCGGCAAAACCGGCCCCTTCATCGATCATCGCATCGAGGGCCTCGACCGGCACCATTTTGACCTTTGCCGTGCCGTGAATGTCGACAAATTGCGCGAGAAGAAATTCGATGTTGTCGGCTTTTAATTGCTTGCGAATCTGGTCTCTCTGAGACATCATTTTGTCCTCTCGGTAGTGCTTCGTTTTCGTTCGTTTTACCGGCACTTATGCCTGGCTGCGACCCGGTATCCAATCGGTTCCTGCCAGCGGGACGCGGGCCATGGCGGCAGCTTCCACACTCAGGGCGACGAGATCCTCGGGCTCAAGGTTATGTACGTGGCTTTTACCGCATGCGCGTGCGATGGTTTGCGCCTCGAGCGTCATCACTTTGAGATAATTGGCCAAGCGTCTCCCGGCTGCCACCGGATCGAGTCGGGCCGCCCGCTCCGGATCTTGAGTACTGATACCCGCCGGATCATTCCCCTCGTGCCAGTCATCGTATGCACCGGCCGTTGAGCCAATTGCCTTATATTCGGCCTCCCACTTCGGATCGTTGTCACCGATGGCAACCAACGCGGCAGAACCAATCGAGACGGCATCCGCACCCAACGCCAATGCTTTGGCAACGTCGGCGCCGTTGCGAATTCCTCCCGAGAGAACAAGTTTTACTTTGCGGTGCATCCCCAACTCCTGTAACGCATCAACGGCAGGGCGGATACAGGCCAGGGTGGGTTGGCCGACATGTTCGATAAAAACTTCTTGTGTCGCAGCTGTTCCACCCTCCATCCCATCGAGTACCACCACATCGGCACCCGCTTTGACTGCCAGGGCCGTATCGTAGTAGGGACGCGCGCCACCCACTTTGATGTAAATCGGTTTCTGCCAATCGGTGATCTCGCGGAGTTCCACAATTTTGATGGCCAAATCATCGGGACCCGTCCAATCCGGATGACGACAGGCAGATCGCTGGTCGATTCCCTCCGGAAGGTTGCGCATCTCCGCAACTCGCGATGAGATTTTCTGTCCCAAAAGCATGCCGCCCCCGCCCGGTTTCGCACCCTGCCCGACCACGATCTCAATCGCATCAGCCTTGCGCAAATCATCCGGATTCATTCCATATCGCGAGGGCAAATACTGGTAGACCAGCAACTGCGAATGACCGCGCTCCTCCGGCGTCATTCCACCATCGCCCGTGGTCGTTGACGTCCCAGCCAGCGTCGCACCCCGCCCAAGTGCCTCTTTGGCATTGCCCGAAAGCGACCCGAAACTCATCCCGGCAATGGTAATGGGGATTTTTAACTCCAATGGTTTTTTCGAAAAGCGATCGCCCAGCACAACCCCGGTGCCACACTTTTCACGATAGCCTTCCAGCGGGTATCTCGACATCGAAGCACCAAGAAAAAGCAGGTCATCGAGGCTCGGTACTTTGCGCTTCGCTCCGGCACCCCGGATGTCATAGAGTCCGGTGGCCGCCGCCCGACGTATCTCCGAAAGAGTGTAATCGTCGAACTTCGAACTTTTTCGTGGCGTGGTTGTCGGATTAGTGTAGGACACGTTTTTTCACTCAGGCAAGGGTTAGTAGGCGTCGGCACGATCTACATCGAAATGATACAACTCGCGCGCCGAACCGTACCGTGTGAATTCCTCCGGACGAACATCGGTAACTTCCGCAGCTTTGAGGAGGTCGCTCAGCAACCGAAGATGCTCTTCTCGCATCTCTTTCTTGATGCAATCGGCACCGAGACTTTTTACTTGTCCCCTCACGAAAAGCCTCGCTTCGTAAATCGAATCGCCAAGGGCATCGCCCGCATCTCCAAGAACCACGAGATTGCCGCTCTGAGCCATGAAGGCCGACATGTGACCTACGTTGCCCCGAACGACGATGTTGATCCCCTTGCTTGAGATTCCGCATCGCGAGGATGCGTTGCCCTCGATCACCAGCAGGCCGCCTCGACCGGTCGCACCGGCGTATTGGCTTGCATCTCCGGTGACGCGGATCGACCCCGACATCATATTCTCGCCTACGCCGGGGCCGGCCGAACCTTCGATTCTTATCTCACCTTTCTGATTCATTCCTCCGCAGTAGTAGCCCACGCTTCCGCAGACTGTGATTTGCAGAGGGCCATCGACCCCCACCGCCACCGCATGGCTTCCCCGGGGATTGAGTACTTCCCACTCGGTATCGGCCTTGCCCCCGTCGCGAAGCAGGTCCCCTTGTCGGTGCAATTCTGCGTTCAAATCACGCAGCGTATTTTGTTGTAAGTCGAAGCAACCCACGCGATTCAATGCTCCCAAAAATAGACCGTCGCCGGTTCCGGTTCCCAAACACGCGCTCGCTCAATCGCCGGCAAATTCACCAGGGCACGGTACTCGGAGCCAAAAGCGACGTAATCGTCCGTTTCTGCCAGGACTGCCGGTTTGCAGGCGATCGGATCGCGCAGGACACCAAAACCGGTTCGCGTTCCCACCACGAACGTGTAGAAGCCATCCAGTTCCTCGAGTGCTCCCTCGAGGACCTTGCCCAGCGAGTTCCCCGAGTTGATCTGATGCGAGAGATACGCGGCCGCCACCTCGGTATCATTCTCGGTTTCGAAGGAAACTCCCTGACGCCGCAACCGGCGGCGAAGGTTATTGTGATTCGAGAGAGAACCATTGTGTACGAGGCACTGATCGGGCCCGGTGGAAAAGGGGTGTGCACCGCGCGTTGTTACGGCTGACTCGGTCGCCATCCTCGTGTGCCCGATACCGTGAGTGCCGCTCATTTTTTCGATACCAAACCGACGGGCCACCTCAGATGGTGAACCGACTTCCTTGAAAATGGCCATCGCTTCGCCGCGCCCCATAATCCGTAATCGGGGAAATTCTTTCTGAATGACTTCGACCACACGATCGATCGCATCTGTATCGACACTCACGACGGCATGCGTTTCAATTGTCTGTACGTCAGTTGCCTGGGGAAACTGTGCTTCAAGAACGGTTTGCAACTGCGGAAATTCCGAATCCGGTAAACTCGACTGGACTGTCAGCTTCGTTTTACCTGCCGCGGTCGTTCCATAGATGGCAAGCCCTGCACTATCGGGACCCCGATCACTCATGGTGACGAGCATCCGCTCCAGATGCATGCCCAACCGGGATTGCAGTTCCGCATTCTTTGCAAACAGACCGACAATCCCGCACACGTGCCTTAAGCTCCCGAATTTCCAACCATTAAAGGGCGAACGCTGAAAGCGAAATTATAAACCGGCGCTGATGGGTTGGACAGGAGGCGCAAGACGTGCGGTTGCCCGCCTGGCGGCCACAGACGGGGAGAGAAACCCCCGCAGTTCCTAGGTGGTAACCGTACCGCGTGCAACGGGAGGCTATTCGTCCAATTCGCCCGCTTCGACTCGCTCGATACCCTGTGCGGCGGCTTCCTGGCTCAGCGGAAATTCAGGTCCTGGAGCAAAGTACTGGACATCGTCATCGAGGTAAAAGGGGCTCGGCAGCGTCTGCCCACCCACATTCACCTGGCAACCGGCGGTGAGAAAAATGACGGAGAGAATAGGGAGAGCCAACCAAGCTCCTAACCGTGACATCGCATGACCCGATCGCTTCATCCCGTGTCTCCTCGAACAGTAAGAACTCTGTGAATCCGCACAATCGTTATCTTCGTTATCGTCCACCGGGCGAAGCAACTTGCATCAGATTCCGGAAAAGTTTGCGAGGAATACCCAATTTGGAACTGCCTCAAGTGCTGTCACCCACTTCCATCCACCGCGAAACGGGTATGATGAGGCCTGAGGGTGCATGGCCGAAAAAGTGCTTTTCTTCGGAACTTCCGCTGGGTTAAGGGGTAAGATTTGAAGAGCCCCAGGTTCTACCGGGCGGGGACGTCGGCACACCGCCGCAGGTTCGCTCGGTAGCCATGACCGAAACCGATCTGACGCGGAATGGCTGCTGGCACCGCTACTACGCGGGCGGCGACGAAGAAGGGGGGATCGAGAGAGGAGTCGGTGATGAAGAGAAAGTCTTCCGTTGTTGTCCTGTTCCTGTTGCTTCTACCTTGCTGCCGACCCGTCTGGGGACAACCTGCGAGAAGTCAGGCCGTGATCAAACCGGTCTACTTCGCAGCCATAGAAGCTTTGAATCGGGGGCGGTACAAACAGGCAACCGATGGATTCAAACAGGCGGGGCGCAATGCCATCCGCTTTGGAGATCAACGCTGGGTCGATTCGATTTGCTACTACACCATGCTTGGTGAAGCACTCTACCGGCAGGGACAACTCGATGAGGCGCGGAACTACTTCGAATCGGCATTGAGCATCTATCTGCAGAACGCAGACTGGATGCTCCGCATGAAGTATCCGCCCGTGATTGCACCAAAACGGACGCCCCGAGCCCCGAATTGGGCTCGCAGTCCCCGCACGTTTGTCCTGGGAAATTTTCCGGAAGTCTTTTCCATTCTCCGAAGTGGACCGAAACTGGTTCAAGGAAACGGAAAAACGGGTGTCGGCAACGTGCAAAAATTGCAGTCGCTTCAAGCAAGTGAACTGGTGCGTTGTACTGCATTGGCGATCCGCCGATACACGGAACTCGATGGACCGCTCGCTCAATACAACCCGCTCCTGGAGAAGGTCCAATCCGCCCTGGCGGAAAGACAAACCGCACCCAACCACTGGTCACAAGCCTGGATCGATGTCCCCCTTGGTGTTGCGCAAGCAGCACTCGGGAAAAAAGAAATCGGCGCAGCTACCTTGCAGCGCGGCATTTTAGTCAATGGCAACCTAGACCATCCGCTGACCTGTATGGCCCTGCTTGAATTAGGCAGGATTCATCTCGAGGAATCTCGTTACGAACAGGCGACTAATTTTTTTCAAGCCGCGGCCCTCTCTGCCTTCTATTACAATCAGCCGGCAGTCATCAACGAAGCATTCTGCCTCACTTTCCTTGCCCACATCGCCAGTGGCCGTGGCGGAATTCCTGCAAATTTTGTGGAGGCCGCACTATGGGCCAAAAGAAACAACCTGGTGGAAATGTATGCTTCGCTGATGATCCGCACCGCGGAAGGTTACGCTACCGCCGGCAATATTAAAGAGGCGGACAGTACGCTCAATCGCGTACTGCCGGTGCTTCGTCGCAACAAGTTATCTACAGCACGGATCGGTGCAGAGGCCAATTTTGTGGGAGCTGTCATTGCGTTCGCCCGAGGCGACTTTCGAGGAGGAAAAAAATATCTTTTCGATGCAATGCAATTTGAAAAATTTGGCTCGGTAAGGCTCTTTCACATCTTTCTCGTCGAACGGGCTTATCGCCAAGGTACGATTCGCGATCGGGTTGCGATGGAACTCTTCGCAGACGTACTACGCGATCCCTCTGCCATCGTCTGGCGACATTCTCCCCTCGAGGCGTGGAGCCAGCTACTCGTTCCCCAGATATCGGCACTCGGATTGTGGTTTAATGCTGCCCTCAAGCGCGACAAGCCGCTGCTCGCGATGGAAATTGTCGATCGTATGCATCGAATGCGTTTTCTCAGTACCCAACCTCTCGGGGGCCGCATGCTCAACTTGTGTTGGGTGCTGCAGGGACCCGACGCGGCGATTTCTCAAGAAGCGCTCATGCAGCGGCAAGAGTTTCTCACCGCTGCTCCCCACTTCGGCGAATTGAGTCGCCAAGCATCGCAACTTCGCAGTGAAATTGCCGATGCGGGCTTACTTCCGGCAAACTTCGAACGGGCAAAAAAGCAGGAAGACCAACGAAAAAAACTTACCGACATCTATGCAAAGCAGGAAAAAGAACTCCTCAAGATGGTGATGCGCCGGGAAGCGGTGCCCCCGGTTTTCCCTCCGCTCCGAAATGCGGAGGAAATTCGTCAGGGAATGAAGGAGGGGGAAGCCATCTTGATGTTCTACGTCGCCAAGCAGACACATTTTGGCTTTCTGATGACCAAGGAAAAACAACGCATCTGGAAGATAAAATCGCCGAAGGACGTGCAGAACCGTTTGAAGAATTTGTTAAAGGCAATGGGAAATTATGATGCCAACAGCACGGTCAAACTTTCTGATTTGGCAGCCGCCGATTGGCAGCAGACTGCCAACCAATTGCGGGCATCGCTGACGGATGGGGCAAAGATCGATTTAGGGAAGGACATTACGGATCTGATCGTCGTGCCGGATCACCTGTACTGGTACATCCCCTTCGAGGCGCTCCAAGTGAACGAGCAATCACCTCGAAACCTGCTTGCAGAAACGCGCGTCCGCTATGCCCCGATGCTCAGCCTCACTGTCGGAGATGGACGCGGCCGAAAGCAGTCGGGCGATTGGGCCCTCTTTCGCGGCGAGCTTTTTCCCGGCGAGGCGTCCGATGTATCGCAATCGGTGACGGAAAGACTCGGGGATTCTCTGCCCAAAACGCACACCATCGACCAATCATTGAAAACCAATGCGCATACTTTCGTCGGCATGCTCGATGGGCTGTTGATTTGGGATGACCTCGACAATATGGAGCAACCGCCGCTTGGCTTGGCTCCACTGAAAATCGATGGCGGGCGATCAGGATCCACATTACAGGAGTGGTTGGGAGTGCCCTGGGCAAGTCCTGAGATCGTCGTGTTACCCGGATTTCACACCCCGGCCGAGAACTCGCTGAAGAAGCTAAAAACCAAAGGGATCGATCGACTCGGCGATGAATTGTTTTTGACCAGCATGGGATTTCTCGGCTCGGGAACGCGGACCCTCCTGTTGAGTCGATGGCGTATGGGCGGCGCAATCACAGCGGATTTGCTGACTGAATTTGTCCAGGAGTTACCTCACACTTCTGCGGCAGATGCCTGGCAACGCGCAGTACAAATTGTCGACCAAACAACACTCGACTCCCAAGGCGAACCCCGCATCAAATCGGATCCCGAAGGTCCGCAGTTGACCGGGTCGCACCCCTTCTTCTGGAGCAGCTTTTTACTGATCGACCCTGGCGATCCGGCAGGCGAGGTGCAAAAAGAGCCGCCACAAGACCTTAAATTTCCCAACGCAGCGGAAAACGGCGAATAAAATTCGTCGTCTACCGACTCTACGCGTCGAATGCACGCACGCATCGCTCGATTAATCCATACAGAGTCTGGTGTGGGCGGGTATGCAGCGACACAGAAATTTTTATAATCGTAGGTCTTCGCAATAAATTGTTTCGTTCACCTCTTTTTAGTGCCTACCAACCGCCAGCACGACTGAAAGAAAAATGAGCTCCCAAACTACACTTTCCGACGCTATTGAATCGACGATCGCATCACTCCCCGCACATATGCAAGAATGGGTTCGAAAAGAAGCGGACCTGTGCAAACCCGATGCGGTCGAAATCATCACCGGCAAAGCAGACCAAATCATCAAGCTCGAGAACGAGTTGGAAGCAGCAGGTGCCTATACACGCCTGGACGAAGCCGTTTATGGAAAGCGATGCTTTTATGCCCGAAGCGATAAAAACGATGTCGCTCGTGTCGAAGAGCGGACGGTCATCTGCACGGAAGATCCCGTCGATGCAGGACCGCTCAACTTCTGGGTCGATCCGAGCGAAATGCACGGAAAGCTTGACAAACTGTTCGACGGAACGATGAAGGGGCGAACCATGTATGTGGTGCCATTTGTCACCAATCCCGCCGACAGTCAGTTCGCCACTGCCGGCGTCCAGCTCACCGACAGTGCCAATGTGGTCTGCAACCTCTATCGGATGAGCAACCTTCAAGATGGTTGGCGGATTCTCGAAAAACAGACCCGCTTTCCGCGCATCACGCACAGCTTTGGAACACTCAATAAGGAAGACCGGTGGATCACCCACTTCCCGAAGGAATTGTACTGTCGGACCATCAATAGCGATTACGGTGGGAATGCTCTAGGTCCGAAGAAAATCTTCGGACTTCGCCTCGTCGGCATTCAGGCGTTGGAAAATGCAAAAAAGAAATCGCAACCCGACGAGGATGTCGGAATCGAACTCGTGGAGCATATGGCGCTCTTCGGCATCGACTACGGTGATCGGCGGGTGCACTTTGGTGCAGCCTTCCCGAGCATGTGCGGGAAGACCAATATTGCCACCGGAGTTGCCGAGGGCCCGATGGCTCAACACACTGTTTTCACGCTCGGTGACGATATCATCGGCGGGGCCACCAAGAAAGGTGATGGCAGGCTCTACGTGAATAATATTGAGGCCGGCATGTTCGGCGTGACCAAAGGGATGAGTGACTTTGCCAACAAGATGCTCATGGAGGCACTCCGCAATCCCAAGCCCGAAGTCCAGGACTGCGAAGGGGGACCGATTTTCACCAACCAGGTGCTCGTCGATAACAATGGAAGCAAGCAGGTGTGGTGGAGTGACAGCGGAGAAGACTTTCCGCAAGGAGATGGTGTCACCACGTGGAATTGGCTCGGAGAGAAAATCGACGCGTCGGCTGAAGAACGTGACCAGAAGAACGCGCGGGTGACGATGCCGATCCGCAACGTCCCCCACTTGGATTCCGACTACAGTAACAACGAAGGCGTGCCGCTCGACGTGGCTTTGATCGGCGGTCGTTCCAGTAAGTTACATCCGCTCATCAGTCGCGCCCGTTCCTGGAACGAGGCGGTTTATCACGCTTTATGCCAGTTCAGCGAACCGACGGCGGCTGCCGTGGGACAAAAGCCTCGGTACGACCCGATGGCAAACAGGCCGTTCATCGCTTTCAACGTGAGTGACTATGCTCAAAAGTGGCTGGACATTCCCAATAAGACTCCGAATCCACCGGCCGTCTTCAGCGTCAACTGGTTCCGTCGGGATGATGAGGGAAATTTCATCTGGGATGGTTTCGGTGCAAACTATCGCGTCCTTGATGCAGCTGTCCGGCAACTCGAGGGGAAAGACACCTGGGTGGAAACGCCCATCGGTCTGGTGCCTCAACCGGAGCAGGTGGATATCAGCGGGCTGAAATACACGACGACCAGCGAGCAACTTGCGGAGATTCTCGTCCCCGACAAAGAAGCCCTCAAGAACGAAGTTGCCAACCGTGAAGGCTGGCTCAACGAACTCGAAAATGGGCTGGAGTCGGGAAGCGAGGGTCGCGGTGCTCCCAAGAAGCTTCCTCAGGCTATCTGGGAAGAGCACGAGGCGTTCAAAAAGCGCGTTGAGCAGTACTGCGGTTAGGCCCATACGATTTTGGAAATCGTCTGTGGCTCGCTGCAAGATCGAGCGTCGCAGTGAAACGGCCGCAACGGTAACGTACGGCTTGGCGGCGCCTTGTCGATCGTTATCGGTCCCCGGCACGGTACGCTGTCTTCCGCATCATTGATGGGTGCCGCCGAGATTGAAGTGCGCAATCTTGACCAGCTTTTTTTGACACTCGGAAAATCCGCTTTTCGTTCTCGTTTTTATCTACGGGCCAACGAACAGCGATATCTTCGCAAGAAAACTCTGCCGGTCGTCCTGCAACATGCCAGCGAATTTTTACACGATCGGCTAGCGCCGGCACGGCCAAAAAACGACGGCAAGCAAACGCCCATGCAAGGGCACCCTGTGTTTGTGGCGCAGCATGCGACCGCCACGTGCTGTCGACGGTGCCTGGAAGAATGGCATGCGATTCCAATGCATGTCGACCTGAACGATAAACAGATGGCTTACCTCCTCGCAGTCCTTTCACGGTGGCTAGAAACACAATCTGGCGAAGTGTCTACAGACGATGCATTAAAACAGCAGTTGTTTTTCTCGGACGATTAGCCGACGTTCTTGTTCCGATGCATTCGGCCATTTAGACTAAAACTATGAATCCCGACGCACCATTGCCGTTACCTACCACGCGATTGCGCAGGCTGCGCCACCTGCCGTCGGTCCGCGCCATTGTTCGGGAGGTAAAACTCTCGGCTGAAAAGTTAATTTTGCCACTTTTCATCTGCAGCGGAAAAGATCTTTGCAAGCCGATCGAATCGATGCCGGGGCACTCCCAGTTGTCAGTCAATCTGTTGGCTGAGGAACTCAAAAAAGTTGCTGATCTCGGGATTGGCGGAGTGATGCTGTTCGGCATCCCACCAGCGAAGGATGCCCGTGGCAGCGATTCCCTCTCGGACGATGGAGTGATTCAACAAGCGCTGCGTATCGTAAAAGAGTCAACACCCGAACTTCTTGCAATTACCGATGTCTGTTTTTGCGAGTACACCGATCACGGCCATTGTGGTGTCCTCACAGAGAAGGGTGGGCAATTGGACATCGATAATGACGCCACGCTCGAACTACTCGGCAGGCAAGCAGTGAGCCATGTCCGGGCCGGCTCGGATCTGGTCGCACCGAGTGGAATGATGGACGGAATGGTCGGGGCCATCCGTGAGAGCCTCGACCGTGCCGATTATCAACACATTCCCATCATGAGCTACGCGGCAAAATATGCGAGTAGCTTTTATGGTCCCTTTCGCGACGCAGTGGAAAGTGCCCCCGAGCACGGCGATCGGCGCACGCATCAAATGGACCCCGCCAGTGGTGTCGGACAGGCGTTGCGAGAAGTCGCGCTCGATCTGGACGAAGGAGCTGACATGGTGATGATCAAACCTGCCCTCGCTTACCTGGATATTGTCTCACAAGTCGCCCAGCAATTTCCGGGCGTCCCGCTCGCAGCCTACAGCGTCTCCGGCGAATACAGCATGATCCATGCGGCTGCCGAACGGGGCTGGGTCGATGCGAAAGCCGCAACTTGCGAGATGTTAACCGCCATGCATCGTGCCGGGGCCCATTTGCTGGTCACCTACGCTGCAAAAGAGGTGGCGGAATGGGTGTCGAGCTGAAAAACGCCCGGCTTCCGCTTTTCAGCCATCCGGGCACACTCCGAAAAAGCTCGTCTGCCAGTTCCTGATACCCCGCAGGAGCGGTGCCCACTTTGTGCAGTCGATTCCCTCGGAATCTCCGACAAACCTTATGATAAGTCTCTGCCCGTTATAGTTTTACATTCTTTCTAATTTCACGGACGGCGGCCAGAAATGTGGTATTTATTGCTTGTGTCCCCGGGCCTCGAGCAGCACCCTCCTCGCCTTCGGGGTCCAATTTTACCGCAGATGCGGTTTGTCAATTCACCAGCGGTGAGTACCATTCGATGCTTATGCCACTCCACTCCAAATCCTCTACGGCTCTACAGTTCGCGCATCCGCTCCCCTATGGGGCCATTGCGCATGATGGAGGCGTGCAATTTGTCGTCTTCAGTCGTAGCGCGACAGCAATGCGGGTGCTGCTCTACGATACTCCCGAAGATCACGAGCCGACAGAAATCGTGCATTTTGATCCCGATTCCGATCGCTGGGGCGATGTGTGGAGCATCTTTGTTCCGGATTTGCCACCCGGACAGCTTTACCACCTCCAGGCGGATGGACCCTATGAACCGGAGATGGGGCACCGTTTCGATGGAACCGCCCGGCTCATTGATCCCTACACGCGTGCACTGACGGGAAATTTTCTTCAGAGCGACGATGGGATTATTCGCCCGCCTAAGTGCGTGGTCATCGATGATGATTTTGATTGGGATGGCGACCGGCACCTGCGCTGCAATCTCTCAGAGACGGTGATTTACGAGATGCACGTCCGTGGTTTCACGCAATCTGAAACGAGCGGAGTCGAGCATCCGGGAACTTACCTGGGAGTCATTGAAAAAATACCTTACCTGCAATCGCTGGGCGTGACAGCTGTTGAGCTGATGCCCGTCCATGAGTTTCCCATCAAAGACTGTCATGGGCACGACCTGAAGCATCCGAACTATTGGGGCTATGACCCGATGGCGTTCTTTTCCCCGCATCGTGGCTATGCAGTCGGGCAGCAACCGGGCGCTCAGGTCAATGAATTCAAACAGATGGTCAAAGCGCTGCATCAAGCCGGTATCGAAGTCATACTCGATGTAGTTTTCAATCATACGTGCGAGGGTAACGAGCTGGGCCCCACGCTTAGTTTTAAAGGCCTGGAAAATCAGGTCTACTACATGCTCGAAAATGGGGGGCGGTTTTATCGGAATTACTCCGGTTGTGGAAACACGATCAACGGCAATCATCCCATTTGTCGCGAAATGATTTTTAATTGCCTTCGGCATTGGGTTCATAATTATCACGTGGATGGTTTTCGATTCGATCTTGCTTCAATCCTAAGTCGCGATCGCGATGGACATCTCGTTGCCAATCCTCCGCTGGTCGAAATGATTGCCGAAGACCCTATGCTGGCAGACACCAAAATTATTGCGGAAGCCTGGGATGCGGCGGGTGCCTACCAGGTGGGGACCTTTGCAAATCTGCGGTGGGCTGAGTGGAACGGCCAATACCGCGATGATGTACGCAGTTTCTGGCGAGGCGACGATCAGCTGCGAGGAAAATTAGCGACTCGCTTGGCAGGCTCCAGTGATCTTTACGAACGCGGCGGACGCAAACCGTATCACAGCATCAATTTTGTCACCTCACACGATGGCTTCACGCTCAATGATCTTGTCAGCTATTCCCGCAAGCACAATGAGGGCAATGGGGAAGGCAATCGGGATGGCGACGACAACAACCATAGCGCCAACTATGGAATCGAAGGGCCGACCGACGACATTCAAATTGAGGCCATTCGTCAGCGGCAAATCAAGAACATGATCGCGACCTTATTGGTCAGCCAGGGAGTCCCGATGATCGTATCGGGAGACGAGTGTCGGCGGACACAATATGGCAACAACAATGCCTACTGCCAAGACAACAAAATCTCTTGGTTTGATTGGTCTCGGGTTGAACAGCACGAAGACCTAGTACGGTTTACGCGCACGTTAATCGATTTTCGCAAATCCGAACCGACGTTGAGACGGGAGACCTTTCTGGAAGGGGTTGCACACAAGCCGGGCGAGCTTCCGGACGTGAGTTGGTACGACACCAGTGGTGAGTCCGTTTGCTGGGACCAGAATGAAAAAACGTTGACCTGCCTGCTTCGAGCCGTTGGTGACTCGGAAGGCGCTCCACAAGGTCAGCACGTACTTTTGCTATTCAACGCCGATGAGCAAGATACGGCATTTGTGCTGCCCGCCAAATCACGATCGTTTGATTGGCGATTGCGATTCGATACCGCAGCGGCGAGCCCCGACGACGTATTCCCGGAGAACAGTGGACCACCTATGTCCCGCCATCGGACGATTCAAGTGGGTTCCCGGTCGATTGTTTGTTACACCGCGGCACTCAAGACGAGCAGTCGCGGGCATGCGGGTGGCTAGGGCTTCTTGCCAGCTCCGATACCTCACCGGACGGAATCATATAAGTACACCGTGACGGGCGCATCTGCAGGGAGCGTTTCTTCGTCTTCCGCAATCACGACAAAGCCATCGGCACAGACGGAGGAATAGAGCGCAGACCCGCCCTGAGGAACAACTTTCTCAACTTGGCCGTTTACAATTTTCACGCGAACGTAGTCAACTCGACCCGCCGACGACGTCAATGCTTCACGGAGAGGCAACCGGTGTGACGGATAGGGCCAATCGGCAGTTCGGCCCGCCAATTGTCGAATGGCGCGCCCCGCAAAAAAATCGTACCCGCAGAGACACGACACAGGGTTCCCCGGCAGTAAAAAAACAAGCTTTGTGCCAAGTTTGCCGATGCCTGTGGGAGAACTCGGTCGCATTGCAATTCCATGGATGGCCAACTCTCCGTGTTCCGCAATCAGTTGAGGCACATGATCTTCCAGACCAACGCTCGACCCGCCAGAGACAATCACAATCTGAGCATCAGCCTGAAGCGCCGTTAGAATTTTTTTCGGATCATCAGGAACAATACCGGCTTGCGTCACGCATCCGCCATCTCTTCGAATCAGTGCTTCCAGCATCGGTGTATTCGAATCGGTGACGTGGAATTCTCGAGGTTGATTGCCCATCGCGAGCAATTCATTTCCGGTAGTAATTAGGTGCACTATCGGCCTGCATAGGACGTCAACGCGATTAAGACCGATAGACGCAAGCAGACCGACGTCCTGCGGCCGAAGGCAACGGCCCGCCGCGAGCACCATCATTCCCGCAGTAACATCTTCTCCTGGCAATCCCACGTGCTTACCAACGGGCGTGGAGGCTTCGATCGAGATACTGTTACCCTGCATCTGCACCTGCTCGACCGGCACAACCGCGTCAGCATCTTGAGCCATCGGGGCACCGGTCATAATTCGCACTGCCTCTCCCGACTTCAAGGGGCCTACATAGGGAACCCCCGGAAACGCATCCCCGACAATGCGCAGGGTGACTGGCTCGTCCGATGAGGCTTTTTCGAGATCCGCGGCTCGCAGGGCAAAGCCATCCATCATACTGCGAGCGAATCCCGGAACATCGACAGCACTTGTAATCGATGAAGCCAACCTCCGGCCTGCCGCGTCATCGAGCGGGATGGACTCGGAAGCGGATGTGGGGATAGAGCCGTCAATCCATGCGACCGCAGCAGCCACACGCCTTCGTTCGGTGAATCCGCGCATGCGGACATCGCGATCAGATTGTCGTGAATTGAATGAAAACATGGTCAGGCAATCGCCTCCAGGATCCGGGTCTGCTCGCAAACCGGTTGACCAATAGAAAACGGCATCTTAAATTTGATCCAGTTCTTTCGCTGCTGCAATGTTGTCTATGATCGACCACGCAACATGCTATAGTGGTCACACAACAATCTTACAGACAATTTCCCTCTTGCACATCGCGGCAGCATCCGGTGATCGACATCAGAATCGCCCGGTCGCAGTTGCAAGCTGAAGCCTATGTTAACCAAACGGGTCATCCCCTGTCTGGACGTTGATCGTGGCCGCGTTGTAAAAGGCACGCGTTTTGTAGGACTTCGAGATGCGGGAAATCCCGTAGAAGTTGCGCGACGCTATGAAAACGAGGGGGCCGACGAACTTGTCTTTCTCGATATAACAGCCAGCCATGAAGAGCGGGATTGCATGGTGGACATCGTTCGAAAAACTGCGGATGTCATCTCGATGCCACTGACTGTTGGCGGTGGCATTCGAACGCTTGATGATATCCGGAAACTCCTCATGTCGGGAACCGACAAGGTCTCTATTAATTCGACGGCAGTCAAGAATCCCACGTTCATTCAGCAAGCCGCCCATCGCTTCGGCAGCCAATGCATCGTCGTCAATATCGACCCGAAACGCGTTCAAAAAAATGGGGAAACCGTATGGGAAGTTCACATTCATGGTGGACGCCTGCCTACGGGTCTCGAAGCGGTCGCGTGGGCGCAAGAAGTCGAACAACTCGGAGCGGGGGAGATCGTGGTTACCAGCATGGATCACGACGGGACCAAAGCAGGCTACGAGCTTGAAATCACAGCGGCCATCAGTCGGTCCGTATCGATCCCCGTGGTTGCCAGCGGCGGTGCGGGCCACCCCGAACATCTGGTAGACGCGATACAGATTGGCAACGCGGATGCCGTACTCGCCGCCAGCATTTTCCACTTTGGAGAATTCACTATCGCGGATACCAAGCGTTTAATGCAAGATCGTGGAATTCCCGTCCGGCTCTGAAATTTTCCCTGCCGAGTTAGTACAATCGGTAGCAGGGATTGCGAGAAAATACAAAGAGGAACCGCCGATGGCAACCGATCCATCCTTAAAATTAGATCGTGCATCCGATCTCTCGATCGACAAAATTTTTCGTGCTCTGGTCAAACTTGATGGAAGCGATCTGCATTTGAAAGTGGGGCAACCGCCATATGTGCGCGTTGCCGGTGCCTTGCGACCCTTGAAGCACGACCCGATCAGCGCGATTGAGATGCGAGACCTTTGCCTGCCTCTGATGGATGATAGAAATCGGGGCATCTTCGAGACTGAAGGGGGGGCGGATTTTGCCCATATGATTGAGGTGGATGGCACCGAGTGGCGCTTTCGCGTCAACATGCTGACGCAAATGGGGCAGGTAGGAATGGTTGCGCGACGCGTGAATAACGTGATACCGGACTTCAGCGGATTGCATCTTCCCTCGGTTATTGAGGACCTCTGCCAATTCGATCAGGGATTGATTCTCGTCGCTGGCGTGACTGGTTCGGGAAAAAGTACCACGATCGCGTCGATGCTCAATTGGATTAATGACCACTACCGTAAACATATCTTGACGCTGGAGGACCCGATCGAGTTTCTGTTCCAGGAGAATAAGTGCCTGATCAACCAGCGTGAAATTGGTATCGATGTAAAGAATTTTGAATTGGGAATGAAACACGCCGTTCGCGAGGATCCGGACGTCATTCTCGTGGGTGAGATGCGCGACCTGGAGACTTTTCAGACGGCGATTCATGCCGCAGAAACGGGGCATCTCGTTTTTGGCACCATTCACGCCTCGAGTGCCGCCTCAACGCTCAATCGAATCTTGGATTTATTTCCCCAGGATTTGCACTCTTCCATCCGCAGCGCACTGGAAACCAACTTAAAGGCAGTCATCGCACAAAAATTACTTCCGTCGATCTCTCCCGATATCTCGCGGGTGCCTGCCGTTGAAGTGATGATCCTCAATAGCATGATTCGCAAATTGATCCTTGAAGAAGAAGATGAGAAACTGTCCGACGCCGTTCGACTGGGATCGCAGGACAAAATGCAAGATTTTAACATGTCGCTCAAGAGCCTGATCGATCAGGATCTACTATCTCAGGATGTTGCCATGGAAGCATCACCAAACAGACAACAACTGAAGATGGTGCTGAAGGGAATTGATGTCGCCCAGGGCGGATTGCTGTGATTATGAAGATCCTCCGATTCCTATGCATGCGCACATTGCCGTCTTGCGCAATATTTTTCCTTGCGGTGGCAAATGCATTTGCGCAAGGGACGGAACCCCCAGCTGACTGGCCGAGTCCTCAGTGGATCGATCCCGACACCTTCCGCGGCCCCGGGTTTTATTTCAGTTTGACAAAAATTGGTTTTTGCCTAGCCCTTTTTTTCCTCTGGGTACGGTGTGCGGATTGGGTGAATCAAGACACACTTTTCCATCGCTTGAATAAGAATCTATGGAATTCGATCGTCGTGGGGTGCTTTGCTTTCGCCCTCCTCATGATTTGGGTCATTCCTTACTTCTTGCCGGCATTCTTGCTGCTGCTTCTCGCTTACGGAGCGCCCGTGCTCGCCTATGTGTTTTATTATCGAAATCCACAACTTGATGATCATCAGAAGGTACTCACACCGGAACATTTGCGATTTGTAGCTTCACAGAAATTGCGATATATCGGCATCCACATCGATTCAGAAGATCCTTTTCTTCAGCAAAGCACGCTCGGCCCGGAGGTCGAACTTTTTGCTGATCGCGATCCCGCTTCCACCAGAAACCAAAATCGCACCATACTTGCCCGTCAACTCGAAGGATATACACCAACGACTGAAATGATCGGCGATGCGCTGGATCGCCGGGCAACACAACTCCTTCTCAATTTCGCTGACCAGGTCGATATCCGCTATTTAATCGATGGCGTATGGCACCATTTACCGCCACAAACAATCGAGGTGGGTCGACAAATCACCGAGGTGCTTACAGCTGTCGCGATTGACCCGAATGACCTCTCCGACTCTTCCCAGGGGAAAGCCCTGCAAGCCGATTTCTCTGTCCGATTTCGTCAGGCCATTGATCTTCAGTCGGAGTCTATTGAATTGGACATTACCGCGGCACAACGGGACAAATTTCACGGCAAGTGGGAAGAGGCCGTGGGTTGCAAATTGACTCTCGCGAGAGGCAACAACCTCGAAAGATGGCTGATTGCCTTCGATCGCCCTTCAGCGCACTTGCATACGCTGGACGATTTGGGAATGCGGGCTAAAACAGCCGAAGAGATAACGGCATCACTTCAAAACACCGAGGGCATGGTTCTTTTCTCAACGCTCCCCGGAGACGGGCTCACCTCGTTGATCAATGTCGCTATACAAAGTGTCGATCGCTATATGCGCGACTTTGTCAGTATTGAGGATACCGATTCGCCCGAACCGGAAATCGCGAATGTCGATCTGCGAACCTATAATTCTTCGGCAAGTGAGCGGCCGCTTGATATTTTACCTTCCGTCTCCCGATCGCAACCAGATGTCATCATCTGCAGGAATTTGGTCGACACGGCATCCGCAAAAATGCTTTGCGAACTGGCGTTGAAAGATTTTCTAATTTTAAGCTCCATCAACGCGCGAGATAGCCTCGAGGCATTGCTTCGGATGTTGGTAATGAAAGTTCCTCCGGAACTTGTTGCCGGGGCGGTCAGGACCGTGGTACACGGTCGGTTGATCCGAAAACTATGTAATGAATGCAAGACTCCTTACAGACCGTCGGACGAACTCCTCAGAAAATTGGGGATTCCTCCCGAGAGAACCGATCATTTCTTTCGCGCAGCCAAGCCGCAGGAAGATAACGTGTGCGAACGTTGTGATGGCATCGGCTATCGCGGGCTGATAGGCATCTACGAAATATTGCACGTGCACGACAATATTCAAAAAATTATTGTGAGCGGAAAGCCGCAACTCGAAGACCTCAGAAAAGCGGCGAGGGGAAATGGCATGCAGAGTGAGATTGATCACGGAAAATTACTCGTGGCTCGCGGGGCAATATCCGTTGAAGAATTGCAGAGGGTGCTGAAAAAATGATCCTGTGGTTGTTATATATTCTGATTCTCATCGTCTTTGTCGCCGAGATCGGTCGCGACGGACTCTGGCACAGCATACTGACCTTTTTCAATGTGCTCTTTTCGGGAACATTGACGATGAATTTCTTTGAGCCTGCAGCACTACAACTCGACATATGGTTTCCGAGTTTCAGTTACTTTGTCGATTTTTTTGCATTCTGGGGGCTCTTTATCGCCTTCAGTCTTTTGATTCGACTGGGCACACAAGCACTCTCCAAAGTCCGCGTGAGATTCCTCAAGCCGGTCGATCTTGCGGGTGGCGCGATCGTCAGCCTCTGGGCCGGGTGGATTATGATTTCTCTGGTCGCAACGTCACTCCACTTGGCGCCACTACCGGTGAATTCCTTCCGCGACTTCCAAGCGGACCCCACTCCGCGAGCGGATCTCAATCCTGATCGAAATTGGTTGGCACTAATGCACCGCATTTCGCAAGGAAGTTTTTCGCGATCTACGGATAGCGAAAATGGCGTGCTCGGTTCATTTGACCCCGAGGGAGAATTCATTCTTCGCTATGGGGCCCGCCGGGGCACGCTTGCCAACCTGGAATCGCTTCGGGTCCGCAGAACATGGGGCAGTGGAAAGATACAAGACGAGCAACCTTGAAAGTCGTAGTCGACTTCGAGGAGACAGGGTATAGCGGAGTGATGGCATGACGGAATCGTCTTCATCATTTTTTTCTTCCGATCATGATCCCTCGCCAAGAGGGAGACCCCGTTTTTTTCTTTGGGGCTTTTGTTCGCTTCTTTTGGGCCTCGTCTCTTTCTTGGCATTGCTCGGACAAATGTGGTGGGTTTGCGGTGGAATCGGATTTTTGGGGGCCACCCTCATCATGATCCACTTCAGTCGCAACGAACCTCCCCGGACTGCTCAGTTGATCGCCGGTACAGGTTTATGCTTGAGCCTTGTGATTGTTGCGTACGTACCGACCCAATTTTATTTACGACAGCAGGCACTTTGTCGGCAAGCAGCGCTTTTGGGTGACGGGTGGCTGGAGAATATTCTCAAAGGAAAGGCTTACAAATCGCTTGTCGCTTTACAGGATCCTGGGATGCGACTCGCAGAGGATCAATTGCAAACCTTTTATCTTCAAACCGTCGAGGGACGCAGAGAGTACAAACAATTTACCGATCAAAAGCTCGTTAAAAGTTTGCTGCGACTTAACGGTCGTGCGCGGGTCCAGTTTTATCGCACTGAGAGTTTTCGTCCCGAGGGAGAGCCCACGATCATCACCTCTCTATTTGCAATTAGCTACCTCGAAAGCCCCTTGAAGCGGAAGACGTTTTTTGTGCGTCTCGTCTTCCAATATAACCGGTCAAAAGAGCACCGCGGAGAGTGGATTCTCCTTCGGTATCGCGGAGGTGTGCGCCCACTCGGCGATTTCTCCGCATAGTCTTTATCCCGATGGCATCCGTGGGAGCGCTGTCCTCACAGACAGTTCTGATGCGGTCGTCCGAGACAGTGCCGAAGCGCCGTTTCAAGTTGCGGATGGCGGAAGTGGTATCCACGTTCCTCAAGGCGGTTTGGGGCAACGCGAAGGCTTGAGAGCAGCAAACCCTCGGCTCTTTCTCCCAAGAGCAGGCGGGCAACCGCGGCAGGAAGCGGAAATGGCGTCAAACGGTTCAAGACGCTTCCGAGTATTTTCGTAAACTGACGGTTTGTCACAGGCTCTGGTGCCACCACATTCAGAGGCCCCTCAAGGTCAGGATGCATCAGTGCATGGAGCACCGCCCCCAATGCGTCGTCTAGTGAAATCCAACTCCAATATTGCTTGCCGCTCCCGACAACCCCACCCGCGCCCAGTTTGAAAGCCGGAAGCATCGCCGCGAGTGCACCGCCCCGCGGTGATAATACGACTCCGAATCGCAAATGCACGACTCGAATTCCCGCGTCCTTTGCGGGCTGAGTTGCCGCTTCCCAATCGGCAGCCAATTGGGCCAAAAAACCTTCGCCGTTGACCGCCGATTCCTCGCACACAAGTTCTTCGGTCTCGCCGTAATAACCGATTGCAGAGGCTGCCAACAAAACCTGGGGGGGCTGCCGCAGTGACGCCAGTGCTTCACAAAGGCTTCGTGTTCTCATGACACGACTCTCCCGCAGTTCCTCTTTTTGCTTTTTCGTCCACCGCTTGATCCCAATATTTTCGGCACCAAGATGAACCACCGCGTCCAACCCCTCGCCGAACATACACAACTGATCGTCGCAACCTGGATTCCACGTGAATCTTTCTCGTGAGGAAGATCCATTCTGTGATCGGGTAATTTCGGTGATTGAGTGCCCCCCGGTCGAGAGAAAAGACTTCAACGCAGAACCGATCAATCCACTTGACCCCGTAATTCCGACCCCCAATCTCGGCCGATCTCGATAGTGATCGTGGGCCATAAGATCACCCCGGGTCACCGCATGTCGAAATGAAAACATCCTTTGTATTTTCTTCTCCACCATGCTTTTCGCCAGAGCGGCACCGAGACGCCCTCCAGGAAGCTGATACTCCAAAGCATCTTCAAGAATCGAGGACCGGTTGTCCTGATGCAGGAAACGATGACGATGACGCCAGATACGAAATGGGCCCCGCAATTGCGTGTCTTCGAAATAGTCGGGTGGGCTACAGGCGGTGTGCTCGGCGAGCCAGCGGAGTGGGACTGGGCCCAGGCGTGTCGCGAATTCGACACAGGATCCCATCTCGATGCCGTCACCGCGTTTGAGAACATCGATTCGCTCCCAGGGGGGAAGCAGACGATCGATCGCTCCAGGCCGCTGGTGCCACGCAAATGCTTCTTGCTGAGAGACGGGAAGGGTCGCCTGAAAACTACGAGTAACGATTGGACCGCTCACAGAGACCCTCCCTCAACACTCCGCACTTTCGGGGGGTAGCTCAAAGGCGACCCCCACTACGCTCAGCTATAGGCTACGCCGAACGCTCTCCGGTCGGAAAATGTTCAAATTTTCGGAGAATTTGCTTACTTTTCAACTGTTTTCCAAATCATTTTCTCTATTTCCATTGGCAAATGGCGTAGATTGACATAAAAATATTCAAAACGTTCACCTCTTTCGCTTTTCTCGAGAAATCCCTTGGAAACACTCAGCGCAGGGTCTGCCACCGTTTCGCCGAAACAGGTCGCCAAGGCGATCGGAGTCAGTGAGAGTTCGCTCAAGCGGTGGTGTGATCGTGGACTGATTCCTATGTCCCGCACTGAGGGCGGGCACCGTAGACTCAATCCGGCCGATGTCGTAGCCTTCATCCGGAATTCGGACCGCCAACTGGCAGAACCGGAGATCTTGGGTCTTCCTGCCAGTTCGCGATGCACGATCGGGTCAAAAACGGTCGATCAACTAGCTCGAGCCTTCATTGAGGGAAAAGACGAATTGTGCCGGCGGATGATCTTCGATCTCTACCTGGGCAACGAACCGCTCGACCGCATCTTTGACGACGTGATTGCCCGGAGTTTCTACGAAATCGGAGTGCAGTGGCATGACGGACGACTCGATATTTTCCAGGAGAGGCGGGCAACTGAGATTTGTGAAAGCATTCTTCTCGAACTCCGTGCCTTCCTTCCCGTACCCGCCACCGACGCACCGTGTGCAATCGGTGCCACGCCGGAAGGAGACGACTATCGTCTGGCGAACCGTATGGCCGAACTCACCCTGAGAGATCTTGGTTGGAATGCGATTTCGCTCGGTGTATCGCTGCCGCTGACAACCATTCAGGAGGCTCTAAAAAAATATCGACCCCAACTACTCTGGCTCAGCATTTCAGCGATTGATGATGAGCAAAAGTTCTTTCGTGATTATCGTTCTTTACGAGAGTCAGTGGACTCGGGTGTTGCCATTGTCATTGGAGGAAAGGCGCTCACTAAGCGTATTCGAGATGAGCTGAGGTACACGGCGTATTGTGCGCACATGCACGACATGCAATTGTGCGCTCGTGAATACGGTAAAAACTAAGGCCTGGATGGCGTGCCCCCGTTCTCTCCCCTGCACTCCCTCAACGAAAAGAACCGACGCCGATGGTAGAGAGGCAGCAGACGCGATCAAAGATCGCCATTGTCGGCGCGGGAATAAGCGGTAATGTTTGTGCTTGGCTACTGCACAAAGACCACGACATTACCGTCTTCTCTGCTGATGATCATGTTGGCGGACATACCCATACGCACTCCGTTTCGCTGGAGGGGCGTGAGATTTCGATTGATACCGGCTTTATGGTATTCAACGAAAAAACCTATCCGAACTTCATTCGCTTGTTGCAGCAATTGGGCGTGCAATCTCAACCGAGCGACATGAGCTTCAGCGTGCGGTGCGATGCGAGTGGCCTCGAATATCAAGGAAGTTCACTCAATGGACTCTTCGCACAAAGGTCCAATTTTTTTCGTCCGTCGTTTTATCGTATGGTGTGCGATATTTTACGTTTTAATCGCGAGGCACCACAACTTCTCGAGACTCCTGATGACTCATGCACTCTGGGAAACTATGTGCGCGACAATCGCTACAGCGATCTTTTTCTGCAGCATTATCTCGTGCCCCTCGGCGCATCGATTTGGTCGTGCCCGGCAGAGCGATTCCTGGCATTCCCTGCACGTTTCCTCGTTTCCTTTCTGCAAAACCATGGCTTGCTCCAAATCCGCAACCGTCCGCGTTGGTACACCATCTGCGACGGCGCCCAAAGCTACGTTCGAGCATTGACTGAATCGTTCAGCCAAGCGATCACAACGCGGTGCCCGATACGTCGCGTCGAGCGAAAAGAGGACGGCGTCTTCATAAAACGAGGGGATGGAGTCGAGGAACCTTTTGACAAAGTGATCTTTGCCACCCACGCGGATACCACACTTCATCTCCTGGCCGCCCCGACAGCCGATGAAAAGGAAATCCTCAGTCACTTTGCATATCAACAGAATGAGGCCGTATTGCACACAGACCGTAGTTGGATGCCCCAAAGTAGGCGAGCATGGGCCAGCTGGAACTACCTTGTGAGCAAATCTGCGACAAAACCTGTGTCCGTGACTTACGATGTGAACCGGCTACAGAAATTGGGGTGCTCGCAACCGGTGTGTGTTACCCTGAATCCATCCCGTCCCATTGACGACCGTTTTGTGTTGGAAAGAATGAGCTATCAACATCCGGTTTTTTCTGCCGGGTCGATAGCGATGCAACACCGTCACAACGATATCAACGGGAAGCATCACAGCTATTTCTGCGGCGCCTATTGGGGCTATGGATTCCACGAAGATGGGGTCAATAGTGGGCTTGCGGTTGCGAAATGTTTCGGGAAGCACTTATGACGATGCACAGTTGCCTTTACGAGGGGTTTGTCCGACATCGACGCTATGACCCCGTCACGCATTGCTTCCAACAGCAACTCTATATGGCGTACTTGGATCTTGATGAATTACAAAGAGAACTCGTTGACGTAGTGATGAGCAAGGAACGCTTTTCCCCTGTTTCCTTCCGACGTTCCGATCATTTTGGTAGTCCACACAAACCTCTCACACAGTCAATCAGAGAATTAGTAGGAAAGAGTACCGGACGTATCCCGCAAGGCCCCATCAGACTCCTGACACAACTACGCGTCTGGGGACACTATTTCAGTCCACTCAACATGTTCTACTGTTTTGATCAAGACGATGCCGAACCCGCAACGATTGTCGCCGAAGTCAGTAATACGCCGTGGATGGAGCGGCATATGTATGTCTTGTGGTCGGGAAATCGACGCGAGGGATCACAGTCGCTCAAATTCAGTCACCCGAAAGCATTTCATGTATCGCCCTTTATGGGCATGGACCAGATATACCATTGGTCTATCGGTGTTCCTCGCGAAACTTTACAGGTCGGCATTCATAGTACTGAAAACAGCCAAATGCTGTTCAGTGCCGCGTTGTCGCTTAAGAGGCAACCCTTGAATCGCGCCGCATTACGACGACTTCAAATACGTTATCCTTTAATCACATTGAAAACCGTTACCGCCATTTATTTTCAGGCACTTAGATTATGGAAGAAGAATTGTCCCTTTTATCCCCATCCAAAGAAAAACTCCACCAGCAAAAACATATCGCCTCCCGGCAATCGTGCCCCGCACAACCTTTGAGTGAATCTCGAGAAAATCGCTTCTCCTTGACTGCGATGCTCAGAGGCTGCACGTTTGCTCGCCTGAGGAAAATACAGCATGGCGCGCTCGCCGTCCACGAAAGTGGAAGAATGGAAGTACTTGGAGGGGTGGGGGAACCGAATGCGGAAATCGTAATTCACAATCCGCGGTGTTACAAACGGTTTGTTCTGGGGGGATCGGTAGGCGCTGCACAATCATTCATCGATGGCGACTGGTCGACCCCTGATCTTCTTGAGATCATCCGACTCTTTGCGCGTAATGAAGATTTTTTGCGCACGGCCAACCGCGGGCTTTCTCGTATCCAGCAGGCCTCCTACTGGATGGCTTCCAAATTGCGACGGAACACGCGCAAAGGGAGCCGTAAAAATATCGCCGCGCATTACGATCTTGGAAATGATTTTTTCCGCCAGTTTCTTGACTCTTCGATGACTTACTCATGTGGTATTTTCGACCCTCCTGAGAGCAGCCTCTTGGAAGCCTCGATGCAGAAATATCGGGTAATCGCAAACGGCCTCAGTCTGTCGCCAGCAGATCGTATCATCGAGATTGGAACGGGGTGGGGTGGCTTCGCGCTATTTGCTGCTGAAAACTACGGTTGCCATGTCACGACCACAACGATTTCCAAAGAACAATTTAGATACGCAAAACAGCAGGTCTCGAAGGCGAAACTGTCAGACAAGATAGAGGTGCTTTACCAGGATTATCGTGACCTGAGAGGCACGTTTGACAAATTGGTCTCGATTGAAATGATCGAGGCCGTCGGACATCGATTTTTGCAAACGTTTTTTGAAAAGTGCGGGCAGCTACTCAAGCCGTCTGGCAAGGCAACAATTCAGGCCATTACGGTTCCCGATAAAGACTATGCTCGCTATCGACGGTCAACTGACTTTATTCAACATTTTGTTTTTCCTGGTGGCTGCCTTCCTTCAATTCAGGCGATTCGGAATGCCACCGGCAAAACCAGTTTGGAGTTACTGCAAGTCACCGATTTCACCAATGACTATGTTCGGACCCTCTCCGAGTGGAGAAGTCGTTTTCACGACAATCTAATGCAAATCAGGCAACTCAAACTGGGCGAACAGTTTCTTCGACTTTGGGACTATTACCTCTGCTATTGTGCTGGCGGATTTGCCGAAGGAAAAATTCGCGTCGGGCACATTTCTTTACAAAAATCACCCGGGGCATCTGGCTAAATATCCGCCTCGCTCATCTCCTCGCAAAAGCGTTCATTTCGCATGCTTCACATCGCCCCCTTCACACAAATCGTCCTCGTTGGCTTGTTTGCGATTTGTGTCATGATCTGCCTTTGGGCAGTACAAAAAGTGCGGGGGAATGCCGGAATTGTTGACCTCGGTTGGTCATCGGTGATCGGTATCGGCGGCGTATTTATTGCAGTAACGGCCGATGGTGAAATTGCGCGGCGGGTGCTAGCCGCAGGTTTTATTGCCTTGTGGGCTTCTCGTTTATCGCTTTATCTTTTCCGGCGGATGCATGGTGCCGGCGAGGAGAATCGATATGCGACACTTCGCAAGCGATGGGGTGCGAAGGCGAACCTCTGGCTTTTCTATTTCTTTCAGGCGCAAGCGATTGCCGCAATATTGTTTCTGCTGCCACTGCTGGTCTCGTGCTCGAATAAGCTCACTTTCTCCACTCTGGATTTTGTCGGGTTGATTATCTGGCTGGTCGGTTTTTCCGGTATTGTGATTGCCGACTATCAACTCAATGCCTTCAAGCAAAGTGCGAGCAATCGTGGGAAGACATGTCGCAGCGGACTCTGGCGGTACTCCCGACACCCAAATTATTTCTTCGAGTGGATCATGTGGTGGTGCTGGCTGCCCCTCGCGATCGGTACATCCTATTGGTGGATTGCCTTGGTAGTGCCACTGCTGCTTCTCTACTTATTGCTCTTCAAGACCGGCATCCCGCCGGCAGAGGCACAAGCCATCGCCAGCCGCGGGGATGACTATCGAATGTATCAACGAGTGACGAGTCCTTTCGTTCCATGGTGGCCCAAGAAGGACGTTGAGCTGTGATTGCGCTGAACTTAGCGGAAAGAGGATGGCTACCGGACGCGGTTGTGCGGTTTGGGATACGCCGATTACTCAAAGCAAGACTTCAGCAACAGAAGGCCCTTGCGCAGCAAAATCGGTCGGCAATAGCTTCATTTTATGAACGCCTCCGCTCAGAACCGATCGCCGTGCAAACCCAGGATGCGAACCGTCAGCACTATGAAATGCCTGCGGCTATGTTTCGTTACATTCTCGGTCATCGGATGAAATACAGTTGCGCTCTCTTTCCCACAGGCACCGAGTCTCTCGATCAAGCAGAAGATGCAATGCTCGCCCTCACTTGCACGCGAGCGCGTCTTGAAGACGGGATGACAATCCTAGAGTTGGGTTGTGGGTGGGGATCACTCAGTCTCTGGATGGCGGAACATTATCCAAACTCTCGCATTGTTGCCGTTTCCAACTCGGCAAGCCAACGGGAATTCATTGAGCAAGAGGCTGCTCGTCGAAATCTGAAACAACTTCGTGTGATCACGAGTAACGTAATCGATTTTGATCCCCATGAACAATTCGACCGTATCGTCTCGGTCGAGATGTTCGAACACATGCGAAACTATGCACTGCTTCTGGAGCGAGTTTCACAATGGCTGACTTCAACGGGGAAGCTTTTTGTTCACATCTTCTGTCATTGTGAGTTTGGATATTTATTTGAAGAGAGTCGGGGAACCGACTGGATGGCAAAACACTTCTTTTCGGGCGGCATGATGCCGTCCGTAGACATATTTTCCTATTTCCAGGACCACTGCACCGTTACAGAACAGTGGACAGTCAATGGGAATCATTATGCCGCGACCTGCGACGCATGGCTTGCAAACCAAGATCTGAAGCGAAAAGAGATAAAATGCGTCTTAGGCAACCACTTGCCAAAGGAACTGGTGGACCTACAGTATGAGAGATGGAGAATATTTTTCATGGCCTGTGCCGAACTCTTTCGATTTAACGGGGGAGATGAATGGCTCATCGGCCACTTCCTTCTCGATAAGAGAGCCTGATCGTACGGCACAGGATCCTGCCACCGCGGTGAAATATGCGAGCGTTTCCTTCTTTCCGGGTCCGCGATGCAAACCGATATGACGCTGATCCTCAGGGTGAGTACGTTCTCTACTGGATGATTGCCTCGCGAAGGACTCGTTTTAATTTTGGGCTTCAAAGAGCGATCGATTGGGCTCGGGTCCTCGCCAAACCGCTTCTCGTCATCGAACCGCTCAGCTGTAACTACCGCTGGGCGTGCGACCGATTTCATCGATTTATCCTCGATGGGATGATCGACAATCACCGTAATTTTGCGCGGCACAATATCGCCTACCACTCCTATCTCGAACCGCATGGGGGCGCCGGGGATGGGCTGATCGGTGCGCTCACAAAGCGGGCGGCGGTGGTGGTCACCGACGACTATCCGACATTCTTTTTGCCCCGAATTGTGGGTCGATTTTCCCGGACGATTGAAAAAAAATGTGAACTGGTCGATTCCAATGGACTTCTGCCGGTCGCAGCGGCGACGAAGTGCTTCGCGCGGGCATTCGATTTTCGCCGATTTCTCCAAAAGCATCTCAAGCCGCACCTTTTAGAATTTCCCGATGCCGAGCCCCTCTCTACGTACGACCCACAGTCAGCAATCTCTCTCGACCCTCAAATTCTCAAGCGCTGGCCGCAATTGGCTCAGGACCCGGGCGAGATATCACTTAAAGAATTTCCGATCGATCACTCCGTCGCCACAACATCGACCGCCGGAGGATCAGCAGCGGCTGAATCTTTATTGCATACATTTTTAGGCGAACGCTTGGAACATTACGTCTCCCGGCGAAATTTGCCTGAGGATAGCGGCACGACAGGCCTTTCTCCCTATTTGCATTTCGGTCACATCAGCACCCATGAAATATTTCATCGAGTCACTGAATGCGGGCATTGGCAAATTCAACACCTTGCCGAAACTGCAACCGGAGGGCGAAACGGATGGTGGGGATGCGATGAAAACACAGAAGCGCTGCTCGACCAACTCATCACCTGGCGCGAATTAGGATTCAACATGTGCCACCAGCGGTCGGACTACGCAAGATATCGGTCGCTGCCTGCCTGGGCTCAGCAAACGCTCGGGGAACATGCAAAAGACCCCAGGCCCTTTTGCTATGAATTGGCGGAGTTCGATGGGGCGACGACCCACGACCCCCTCTGGAATGCCATCCAGCGACAACTTGTCAATTCAGGTAGGGTTCATAATTATCTGCGAATGCTCTGGGGAAAGAAAATCCTCGAGTGGTCTTCAAGTCCCCAACGGGCGTTGCGGATCATGATTCATCTGAACAATAAATACGCTCTGGATGGACGTGACCCCAATTCATATAGCGGAATTTTCTGGACCCTCGGACGTTACGATCGGGCATGGGGTCCGGAACGACCCATTTTTGGTAAGATCCGGTATATGAGTTCGGAGAACACTGCCCGCAAACTTCCGTTACGTGGATATCTCGAAAAGTGGCAGGGTGAAATATCGCTGTCGCATCATCAACTCACACTCCCCGAGTAAAGGAAAGAGAGGCACCCCATGAGTGATTGGCCGGAGGAGGGCGATAAAGCGCCCGCATTTACGTTGGCGACTGATGGGGGCGAGAAGTGGAAGTTGAGTGACTGGAAGGGGCAGTGGGTCGTCGTTTATTTCTATCCCAAAGACGATACGCCCGGTTGTACAAAGGAGGCATGCGCTTTCCGAGATCAAAAACAATCTCTCAAGCGGGCGGGCGTGCAATTAGTCGGCATCAGCGCTGATGATCAAGCATCGCATGAAAAGTTCCGTGATAAATATCAGTTGAACTTTCCCTTACTGGTGGACAAGGGCCACAAGGTTGCAGAAAAATTTGGTGCCTGGCGCGAGAAAAACATGTACGGAAAGAAATCGATGGGAATTGTGAGAAGCACTTTTCTGATCGACTCTGAGGGAAAATTCGCAAAGATATGGCGACGCGTGCGCGTGGACGGGCACGATCAGGAGGTGCTAAGCGCCATCAAGGCGGCTCAGTAGTCCGTCAATTGCTGGGAGCAGATTCCGCAGAGGCATCTTCCGCGGACTCTCCCTCGTCGGCGATAGCGAACAGGTGGGTTTTGTTTGTGATATACAGCACGTTATCGGCAACGATCGGCGTACTGTAAACCGAATTCCCCATATTGATGGGACCAGGGTCACCATACTCATCGACGGAAAGAATTTCTTCTGTTGGTGACAATTTGAAAATCGTGACATCTCCATCTTCGTCACCAATATAGACCTTCCCGTCAACGATCAGTGGCGAGCCCCAGGCGGCCGCAAGCATGTCGTGAGTCCAATGCACTTTGCCGGTCTTGGCATCGAGACAGTGAAAGAGACCGCTAAAGTCTGAAATATAAAGCAGGTTGTCTTTGATGGCGACCGTTCCGCAGCTTCGGTGCATTTCTTCCTCCCAATCGATTTCCCCGTCGCCATTCTGGTCCTGCTTGTCGTAATGCCAAACAACGGCAGAGTTGGGATTGTCCCGCGCGACCTCTCCTTTTTTCGGATCAACTGCCTGTAAACGACGATGTGGAATAGGCGTTTGTGGATCGTCCACGTGGAACGCCAGCGTGGGACTCACATCGCCGCGCTTGTTCGGATCGAGACACCAAAGATGTCCGTTACCTTCGGCGTGCTCCGGATCCTGACCCACTGCAACATAAACCAGACCATCATGAATCACAGGTGTCGCAATGACATTGTTTCGTGTGCCGCGGCCGCCTAGCTCCCATTTTGATTCCTTCGGATTGCAGTCAAACTTCCAGAGCAACTTTGCGTTGCCCATCCCATCACCTTCAGGATCAAAGCTGTAGACCCACCCATCGCCCCCGGCGAAGATCACTTGAGGCACACCGCCCAGGACACCGTACGCCGGAGAAGACCATTGTCCGTGCAAAATGTTGATCCCCGGCGAACTATCGGTCCAAAGTACTTCTCCCGAATTTTTATTCATGGCGATAAAGCTCGGTGCATCGGGCGAAGGAAGGAGAATGTGCGATTCATCAACTCCGTTGGAGGTATTCACAAAGAGGAGATCGCCGGCAGAGGTTACCGAGCAGCTGCACATATTGTGTTGTGAAATACCGAGTTCCTTCATCATGTCGAAAACCCAAACCACGTCCGACTCCTGTTTGTCCGCGACCGTAATCTTTTTGAATCCGCTCAACTTCGGTCCCGCAAGACGCACTTGATACTCTCGATTCACACCATCACTGGTCGCTGCAAAAGACCATTTTTTTCCTGACTCTTCTGTTGCCACATGCACATTTTCCGGCACGGATGATCCAGCAGATTGAAATGAATCTCGTACGACTGCCGGAAGGTTCCCTTTATTGAGTTCTGCAATGGCGGGGACCACGCGATCGGCTTCTGGGTCTGATTTTTTCATTAAATCAAACATGCGAGCCCAACCGGCTGCCAGCCCATCATCTTTGCCGTCATAAAAACCTTCTACATCCAGACACTTGACTTCACCTCGACTTGTCACAAACCAAAGTCGATCTTGCTCTACGAGAGGCGCGCAGCAGATTCCTTGCAGAGGCCAGTCGTGTACCCGACCGGTGCGAAGCTTTTCGCTCGAATCCTGCCAAAGAAAAGAACCGTCATCCTTGTCAAACGCCAGCAAACAACCCAAGTCGACCTTACCTGGATATCTCTGCAACCATCCACCGCTGTTGTTGGTGCCTACAAAGACCTTATCATCCGCAACCACTGCATTCCCGTAAGTCTGTGAACCAAGGCGGGCAACCCATTTGATATTTTTTGAAGTTTCAGGCTGCCACTCTGTAGGATTTCCGGAAAATTCGCCTGTCGACCAATCAGAGGCGATACCGGTTCCTTCCGGAGTATTATTGCGATAGCTATCTCCGCCCCACTGGGTCCATTCCTTGGTAATTTTTTCGCTCTCTCCACCAGAGACGTGCGAAGAAGCATGCAGCGAGAAAATACAGATCGCTGTCAGAAAAAGGCTTGATTTACTCTTCTTGATCGACATGTCACATCCTCTTGATTGTCGGCCTCAGAAAAACGCGCACGTAATATCGCATATTTCCCGAACCAAAAGCCGATTACTCGTTTGCATCTACTCGAATATTATCTAAATGAAGTTCCGCATCCTTGGCGTTTCCGTACAAACCGGGGCTTCCGCTGAGATTCGGAGAATCATCCATCGCTTCAATCGTCCACGCTTCCGGTTCCGCCTGGTCACGTGGCCATACCTTTCCTCGTAAAATGGCCCGTTGCTCACCGTCGATCTCCTCGACCTCCACACGGAACTTCATCCGATACCAGACATCCGGCTGCCAGGAAAAATCAACACTCTTCGCCATGCGCATCACGGGCACCCAGGAACGAATTTGCAGCTTCTGATAGGCTCCCATCAGGTCCAGCGTGTACCGCTGGGCGATGAGCCCGATGTCGGGCATTTTATTATCCTGAGCCGTGCCACGTACGTCGGCTTGAACCGTGTAATCATGCATATCGGGGTGCCCCATCCATGCCCGCGAACGCGCCCCCTTGGGAATCGTGGAGACTTTTACCATCACCCGCTCACCATCGATATCTCTCAGCTGATGTCGATACCGTGCGCCAACCCAGGTGATCGGAACGGCATCGCCCTCAAAATCAAAATGCCACGGGAGATCAGGAACGATGCGGATCCGTGCACTCCCTTCCAGTTCGCCCGATTGTGCCTTTACGAAAACGGCAGCATGGCCGTCCCCTGACTCCGAGGAATATTTACCGGCTTCTGTAATTGCACCGGGGCCCCGAATGGTAAACTCTGCCGGGGATTCCTTGATCAAGCGACCCTTGTCATCAAAAAGTCGCGCGCGGAATTGGATTTCCTCCCCCGGTCGGATCAAAGCTTCGGCAGGAACCACCTGAAGATGGGTTGCAGTGGCATCTGCAGGAATGGAATCTTCTCTCGACTGCGGCGCAACGGGATTCGGTTCTGAAGAATGCCCCGGAGAGGCAATGCAGTAAAGTTTATCGGTCGTCGGAACATAAAGTCGACCGTGGGATACAATGGGCGATCCATAGCTTCCTTCACCTGCCGGCAATCGCATTTTGAAGAGCGTCTTGACGCGATCGCCATCTATTTGCAGCGTGTACCAGCGACCATTGGCGGTACACAAATAAAGCTTGCCATCGGCATACAACGGCGTCGATCGCATCACGGTGCCCAATTTTTTCCTGAATTTTCGCTTCCCCGTCTCCGGATCAAATCCCATGAGTGTTGCGCGATCATCGACGACCACCAGTGTATCGCCTACCAAAAGGGGCGAACTCTTACCGACCATCACCTCGCGGTTACGCCAAACCGCACCTGAAGCAGTAAGATCCTTTTCTCCTCGCGATCCCTCAGGGGCGTCCTTTTTCGGGTCAATCCTGACGAGACCGCCCATCGTCGTGTCATCGATATTTTCTTCACTGTGACTGCTGAATACTTTTTCTCCCGCGACCAACGGTGATACATTCAAGCCTCTGCGAGAAAAATTATACTTCCAGAGCGGCTTACCGGTTCTCGGTTGCAGTGCCCAGATTGCACCATCCCCCGACCCAAAAACCAACGCCGCTTCTCCATCCAGTATCGCGACGCTCGGTGTGCTATACGTTGTGTCGTATGGAAGAAGTCGCGTTCCCTCAAACCAGACAAGTTCGCCCGTATTTTTGTCAAAAGCGAGAAATCGATGCGCCGGTTTTGCCATATCCCCCCAACCGATGACGACCGCACTGACGATTACCAAATCGTCGAAGAGCACGGGGATGTTGGTACGACCGCCGTAAGTACTGAGCAAACCATATTCTTCATGCAATGAGTGAGACCAGAGCGTTTTTCCCGTTTTTCCGTCGAGACACTGAAAAAGTCCGCAGACTCCCAGCGCGTAGATGTTTCCGGTCTCCGGATCTGCCACACAACTCGACCAACCGACTCGCGTATCGGGCACGTCAGAAAGATACACGTTAAACTTATTTTCCCAAATCTTCTCACCAGTGGCGGCATCAACACAGATTACTTTTTCTCCCTCCCGGGACGTTCCCGTTTCGCTTCGTACAATCGTATAGAGCATGCCGTCAAGGACGACAGGCGTTGAGATACCTCCCAAATCGGATCGCTCCCAGACGACGTTGCTCCCTTCACCACCTTTGGGATCCCATCGCGTCGGCAAACCGGTTTCTACCGATGTTCGATCTTGCTGCGGTCCACGCCAGTTGGGCCAGTCGAGCGGATCGGCGCTGACCGGTGGGACACCGAGGGCGAAACAGGCAAGCAACAAGAGAAAAAAGATGGTCGGACGCTTAGGGGATGGCATGAGGTCGTCGTCGGTGGGTTCGAATCGGCAAGAAGCCCTTCCAAAATATACTTAGCTTGGCAGTGTAAACAAGCATAGGCGACTGCTTGAAAAGCCAGGGACCCCAAGCAAACCGGTCCGAATTACGCACGTTTTGAAAGAAATTCGCCGTGACGGCAATGCTGGCATTTCCCGGACAACCATCGTCGCCCCTCCCCAAAGCGAGGTTCGACCTTGACGTCTTGGTGTGAAAAATCTAAATCAGCCCCTTCGATCGAGGTGAGGGCACGGATACGACTTTGGCCAGAGGACAACGAGATGATGGCGATGCCGAATGACCTTGATAAGGGACCCTTAACTCAGATCCCTTTCAGCCCGCCAGTGACCGGGGTGCCGCTCTTTGATGTCCAGCGGCAAACGGCACCGCTACGAGAGGAAATTGATGCTGCCGTATCAAGTGTTTTTGACACAGGTCAGTTCGTACTCGGCCCCGAAGTACAAGCACTCGAATCGGAAATCGCAAATTATTGCCACGCAAATTTTGCCGTCGGTTGCGCATCGGGAAGCGATGCACTCCTTTTAGCACTGCTGGCAGCAGAAATTGGCCAAGGCGATGAGGTAATCGTTCCCAGCTATACCTTTTTTTCCACCGCCAGTACGGTTGCCAGAGTGGGAGCTAAAATCGTTTTTGCGGATATCGATCCCAAAACATTTAATCTTGATCCGAACGACGTTGCCCGAAAAATCACGAAGCGAACCAAAGCGATCATTCCAGTCCATCTCTTCGGTCAATGCGCCGATATGCATCGACTGTGTGATATCGCACAGGGCAACGATCTGCTGCTCATTGAGGATGCGGCTCAGGCCATTGGAGCAGAATACCATGGTCGGCGCGCTGGATCCTTGGGAGACATGGGATGCTTTAGCTTTTACCCCACAAAAAATCTCGGAGGGCCCGGCGATGGGGGAATGCTCACCAGTAACGATGAAGGTTGGGTAGATCGACTTTCACTGTTGCGCGTGCATGGAATGCGCCCGCGTTACTACCATCAGGCAATCGGAATCAATAGCCGACTCGACGGGATACAAGCTGCCGTACTCAACGTGAAACTACCGCATCTCGAACGCTGGACTGAGATGCGGATCGAAAACGCGAAGCGGTATCAGCAACTTTTCGAGCAGGCGGGTATCTTTGGACATGTCGAACTGCCCACGATGGAAATTACGGGACGACACGTTTGGAACCAGTACGTCATTCGCGTTCCCGGGGGTCATCGAGACTCACTTCGCGCCCACCTTAAGGCGGCGAACGTCGGAACTGAAATTTATTATCCGGTTCCACTCCACCGCCAAGCCTGCTTTGCCGACCTCGATTATCCTCCGGGTAGCCTCCCGGAAACGGAAAGGGCAGCAGCCGAGACCCTCGCCTTACCCATCTTCCCGGAACTCACTGCGGCCGAACAAGAATATACGGCCTGGCACATCACCTCTTACTTCAAGGCCGCGGCGAAGGCTGCCTGAAACGTCTACCGATCCTTGGATCGCCCGCTCATCTTTTCGAGGCGATACTCCAGATCTTTTTCGACCATCTTCGGTCGATCTGCGCGGTTTCCTGATCGGACGACAACGCCAATCGCAAAGGCGAATACAAATAAAACAACGATGTAGGCAAGCACGTAGCCTTGCTTACTCGGTTCCTCTGGAGACGCACCGTTCTTTGCAAAAACAACGGCCTCTTGCAATGAGCAAAAAATCATCCCAATGATTAAGCCGAAGCGAAAAATACGTGACAACAAGTTCATGGCTGGCGTCCGGGGCCGAAGCGGCTTTTGAAACATAGAATGTAATCGATTTTTGGCATTTGCCTCAATAAGTCGAGGTGAAAAACGAACCCTTCAAGCTCAAAGATCTTCCATGCCTGTGAAGTTGGTAACCAGGGCCCTCAACTGACGCCGCAAGACGGAGTAACTGAAAAATGCTTTGCATAACTCGTAATTATGGTTCACCATTCGCTCACGGTATTCAGCATCTTCCAGAACAAGCCGGACATTGTCGACGACGTCGCGCGTAAGGAAACCGTCCATTTTAATGACTTCGAATCCACGGGGCTCAATATCGGCGACAAAAATCGAGTAACGATTCACTAAAACCGGCTTGCGGTAGTAAAACGCCTCCAACAATGCATTGCCAAAACCTTCATAAAGGCTCGGATACGTAATGAAATCGGAAATCGCATACGCGTCTGCCAGCGTATACATTTTGTTGCCATATTCGTCCGTCGAGCGGCGCTCACCCACGCGTGTGTGAATGAATCGCAAATCGACGCCCTGATTGGTTGCCAACTCTGTCAGTGCCGAGAGATACTCGTCTCCTTCATCCCCCGATTCGTGCGATACAACTAATTTGCACTTCGGGTTTTTCAGTTGGGCAACCAGTGAAATCGAGTGCTCGATACCCTTCCTCGGAACCACCCGTGTCGGTTGCAAAAGCAGAATGTCGTCCGCCTCGAGCCCAACCTCGGCCCGCATATCGGAAGTCCAATCATCAATAGGCGGTGGGCCCGATTCAAAATCAAGAACATTGGGAACCAAAAGGGACGATTCTCCGGTTCGCCAAGAGAGATCGTGCTGTGCAAAGGAATTGATCGTCACATGCTGAATGGTTGGAAGCGACGGCGGAAATGCCATTCGCAAAATATCCTCGACCGCGTTTACTGCAAATCGACTGCGCTCCCAATAAAAATCGTGGTGATGCGCGATCGTGGGGAAACCTGTCTCCGCAATAAAGTGTGTGATGGCGAGGCCCAAAGGAATGTGCATAGGAATACACAAGGCGTTCTGCACGACCATAATCTCGATGTCGAATTTCTCTACGAAATTATAGAGCGTACCTTTGAGGTATTCGCTTAGCTCATAAAGCTTCTTTGTTATACGAGGAGTTCGCGTTCGTACACCGAAGACTTGTTCATTGATCAATACGTTTTCGCGATCATAAAAATAGGCTTCCGGAACTTCCATACTGATTGCCGGATCGCGATCCAACTTGCCACCGTACCAATAACTGACGTTTCTATGATCCCATAGTATCTGCGCCCACTTTGCACTTTCTAAAGAAACGCCATCGGTACCGGCAAATCGGGTACCAACAAAACCTATATTGTGTGCTGCCATATCTTCTATTCGATTAATTTTTCAACAAATCTTTATCGCAACGCCTTTTTAAAAGCCGGCACGAAAGCAGTAAGAGTACTCTCTGACTCATTATGATGGTAATACGCAAGCAACAACCTCATCTAAATTCGTCGCGATGATATCCGGCATGACGTGAGCAACGCGAGGGTCGCCCTCGCGCAGGCGAAGACTGCGTTGATCTGCGGCAAGGAGAGCTGTCTGAAAGCCGACACCTGCCGCTGGCATCATGTCGTTCAGCATATCGTTGCCCACATAAAGCGCCTGCTGCGGTGCAATTCCTTTCATCCGAAGTGCTTCCCTGGCGACTTCAAACATGGCGGGATCCGGTTTCGATCTGCCACCCCGGTACGAATAGTATTGCATTTCCTCCGATATTTCCAATTCGTGAAGATCTCTTTCCATCAATGCAGGGAACAATAATGGTGTGTAGAATTGGGCATTGCTGATTAATCCAAGTACCAAGTTTGCCGAACCGAGACGATTGATACAATCCACAGCGCCGGGCATTGGCCAAACCGGGTTTGTATTGACTTCGTACTCTACTGCCCAGGCTTCGGGTGAATGACCAGCAGCACTTATTTTCTCATTCGCTAAGACCTCAATCATCACGCGCTGCCAAATCTCGCGGACATCCACTTCCGGCCAAGGCACACCCTCCTCGCGCTTGCGAGCATGCATTTCAGAAATCGCTGCTTCAAATCGGGAAATTAATTCGGAGCCGGTCTTTCCCGAGTCCCGATGACCCACCGGGGTCCTGAATCGACAATAAAATGCTTCGCCTATTCTGACATCCATTTCCGTCGTCGAAGACGACTGAGCTTCTTCGTCGATGACCGGTGGACTCGCACTGCCAATCTCCCCGCTACTGCTCACGAAAAGCGTTCCATAGACATCAAACAGCACCGCTCGAATTCCATGGAGATACGGAAGCTTGGTCTCAACACCCGTAGGAATAGGTGAGAGTGATCGACTCCGATCGCGAATGATCTGGATCAATAAATCGTTCATGGCAATGACCGGAGCGGACAAAATCGATTAAAGTCAATGAAGTGATCCAAGATTTTTTCCGCATCGACGAGCGGCTCGATGCGATCCCGGTCGGTTGACGTCGATAGCTTTCGGTAAATATTTTCCAGTGTTTTTCCTGTTACCTCAGGCGCAAAGCGACTGCGCACCACACTGGCATTATGTTTCACTTGGTCCTCCGCACCTTTACGAAACAAACTTTTTTCCATCTGCGGATTTTGTTCTCGCAACGTGGTGCACAGCCCCACATCCTTCGCTGCCCCCATGACGATATCTTGCTGCAATGCGGGAGTGAGTCTGGAAAAATCGATCATGCCGCTCTCCAATGTGCCCGTAAGAGACACCCGTGCCATCGCTTTTCTCCGGTCAAGGAAACCAAACTTTTCGATAGTGGCGATATATTCCGCAAGCACACTTTCGTAGATCCGGTCTTTGCCCAAGAAATCAACCGGAACGAGAAGCGCATCGTAAAGCAAAGAATAATCGATTCCTTCAGCTCTAAAGTCGCTCGTAATTTCGGGAAGATTACGGCCGATCAACGGGCGCTCAGCCAATTGAGATTCTAAAAACACCATCCCAAATCCCTCGGCGACGCTCGTCGTGATCAGCGCATCTGCTGCCGAGAGATTATCTTCAAAGGAAAAGATCTCCCCCAGCTCAAAGTGGCACGGCAAACGTAAATCATCTGCAATCGCCTTCCAGCGATCGTAAGACGGCTTTTCAACGACATTGCGGGGAGACAGGGTATGCCCGAAGGAGGCCGCTTCGCCAAACATCGCCGACCATAAAATCATTTCGCCCATATTCTTCCGGCGTATACCGCGCACCGGATAGATGACGAGCTGCCGCCCTGAAGATATTCCCCTCTCAAGCGACATGCGGTTTCGAACCTCGTGGCGATCCGGGAGTGTTCCCAAATCAACAATCGGATTTGGAATCACATGCAACCGTTCGGAGGATATCCCCGAGTCGATGAGAATATGATGATCGCGACGATTGAGAACCGCATAATGAATATGGTCGGCTTGTGGATAGATCCATTGAAAACAATCGGCTCGGCCCCCCGCAGCGGTCATTCTCGCGTACTGATCTTCTCGAAAGTCTTCCGCAAAGTCATGTATTTGAAAAAGGAGCGGATATCCGCGCGCTGCGACGGCGCGAAGGGCGGCAGGCAGCGAAGTATTTTTTCCCAAAGCGTGGTTATGCGCATGGATGATTGAATCCTCCGGAGCAAAATGAATGCTCTCGAGTTCTTGACAGATATTATCTGCCAGCGAATCTTGATCGGCCACCGCTTCGTCTGGGCGATCATATCCCAGTCTGGAGATGATATGTTCGGTTACCTGAATAGCATCCGTATCGATCCAATTCAGATTTTTTATTTCGCCGTGTTCACCGCCGTGGAAAATTGCGATCCTGCATGGACTGCCGCCATCAAACCGTTGCTTAAGAGATTGCAGGTGATTGGCAATCACTTGGGTCACACCACCGGGTAGGAGATGATAGTGAAGAAAAACAATCTGCATGCCGAAACTCACTGGATCGCAGAGGTCGCCAAAGATTTAGAAAACAGCATGCAAAGCACGCTTTGCGGCAAACGTCTTTAAATCCCTATGTTGAAATAACTTTGAAAACATAAGCAAGTGCCAATTTATTATCCTCCATGGATCGTATCTTGACCCTCCGGTACGAATGACACATATTCCGAATCTGTTCATGTTTTGCTACTCATCCTGCACTCCACAAATCGCCGGATGGCGCTCCATGAAACAAAGGGTCGCTATTTCTTTCACTTCAATGACCACTTTCTGAAATGACATGAGATTCAATGCGATGCTAGAATAAGAGGGGCTGAAAGTACGACGTAAGGTTATGGAACGACTTGCACTGGTTTGGAGGCCACCATGTTAGCTCACGCCGCGCCGCGATTGGCTGCCCCGCAGGGCATGAGTCCCCTGATTCGATCTCGGCACTTAATCGCGATCATCAGAAATCTCTTTTCTTCCGGTGTGTCACTGGAAACAGTCAATTTATCGCTTGGCGAACTTCTGCAAAACCTCGAAAATCATCTATTGCATCATCTGGGCGATGATTTTTACGAGGAATCGGTTTTCTCCAATCCCTGGCTCACGAGGGCAAGCGAGGCCCTCAGACAACAACAAATCGAGGTTGAGACTGCGCTCGAACAACTGCGTCGCTCCTCACAACAATTGAATCAATCAAAAGTACCGCCGAAGGAATTCCAGGAAGGCTTCGAGCATTGTATGGGGCTTTTCCACGATCACGAGGTCGCGATTCAAATGTTCGTACAATGCGGCAATAACACTTTTTGATCCTCGTCTGAATTTCTCATTTGACGCAATTGCGTGCTGTACGAGCCGCAAAACGTTTGCGACTGACAGTACGGGCATCCTTATGGCCCTGGTACGTGTGTTTTCATCATGCAATAATGCGCGGCTTGATCCTACTCAATCTGCTTTGCAAGTCACCATGCGCAAGCCCCGCGGCAAATCACGCTCCACTGAATCGTCGACAGAAGCCAAAAAGAAATGGTCTCTTTTTCGCGATATCCCTCGGGTGATCCGCGACTGGAAAAAACAGATTATGCAGCAAATGGTTGAGGCCAATCTCATCCACCGAATGCAGCATGACCAATATCGCAAGAAAGTTATTCGTATTTATGACGGACATCGAGGGGCTTTACTCGTTCGCACGAGTCAGCTTTCAGGCCATATTCGCTATGGAGACCGCTTATTCCGTCGCCGTCAATTTGATCTCGATGGTGCGAAGAATATCCTCGATATCGGCAGCGGTGCCGGTCAGGTTTTATCTCACCTGCTTAAATATTCGAGTGCCGATGCTCGTATCACGGGTATCGATCTCTCGCGCACGATGCTCGAGCGTGCGAGAAAACGACTTCAGAGCAACCGACCCCGGTTGGTCGTCAGCGACCTGAGTCGCCTTCCCTTTCCCCGCGATACTTTTGATTGTGTCACTTGCTGTTACGTACTGGAACATCTTCCGGACGCCCGACTTGGATTGCAGGAAATTGCGAGGGTTCTAGTACCTCGTGGTCGCGTACTCTTGTTTGTCACCGAGGACAATTTTGGTGGCGCGTGGACGAGTCGATTCTGGAAATGTTGTACACACAACCGTGAATCGCTACTTGATTTGTGTCAGTCTTTGGACTTGGAGCTTAAAAAGGAATTCTGGTTCACCGGTCTGCATCGCTGGTTCCGTGCCGGGGGAATTTGTGTTGAATTGGTCAAGGCTGCACCGCAACCGGCAACGGCAACCGACTTCGATGAGACTTCCGCCACCCCAGCGACCTTTGTGCCGCCAATGCCTGAATCCGCATTGAGCAACTCCGGCCTGCGGGTGCTTCAAAGCGAACCGGTAGAAGGGGAGACATCCGTCTCCACGAGAACGCGTTCGATTGTTTCCAGCAACTGATCAAGCCGGAAAGGCTTGTAAAGCACTTCCTTCAAACCGGCCTGCCTCGCTTTAACGATGGAGTGACCCGGGTCATATCCAAAGCCGGTCATTAAGATGAGCGGAAGTGTTTCTGCAAACGCAGATAACTTTTGCATCAACTCATAACCGTTCATGTCCGGCAAACGAATGTCCGCCAGTACCAAATCATAACCTCCAAGCGAGGCGACATTTCGCACCATCGAGAGAGTTTCTCCGCCGTTGTGCGATGTTTCCACTGCACACTGATAGCGCTCGAGAAGCGCATGGGCCGCCACACGAACATTCTCATCTGCATCGGCAACCAGAATTCTACGGCCAGTCAAAAGAGGCCTCGACTCGGTTTGCAATGCTTGCGGTACCGCTTCACTCGGGGCCATTGACTGGCCAACTTTTTGAATGACCTGCTTCACATCTCTCGCATTTCTCAAAATGCTTTCCAGCCGGGCAATGACCTCCGGTTCGTGGCCAATATAATTTTCCATTACATTGACCGTTTCATTGAGAATGTCATCGATCGGTAAGGCGACGGCCGTGTGAATTGCCTCCACGCTTTCGGCGGCCGTCGTTGCCTTTTCGGCCACCAGCAATTCCAACGTGCCGAGCGCTGCAGCAACATCGCGACCGAATCTCTCGAGAAACTGTAGGTCGCTTTCATCGAAGGCACGAGCCTCCGGACTTTCGACATTAAACGTCCCCAGCATCTCATCGTGCGCAATGAGAGGAACCGTGATTGAACTTTTTGCATCACGGGCACCCAAAAGATAGAGCGGATCCTCCACGGTATCTTCGCATAGATAACTTTTGGCCGTGGCAGCAACGAATCCCGTCACGCCATTGCCTTGGGGATTTGCATACAGTTCTCTCAAGGCGGCTTCCTGCTCGATACCGACTGCAAGTAAAGGCTCCAGCCTTCCTGTTTGCCGGTCGAGAAGCCGGATCTCCATCACATCGTAGTGCAACAACTCAGCAGTAAAATGAACGATATTCGACTTCAAAAGTTCAATTCGCTCGTCGACCGACATGTGTTTCAATTCTTCTGGCTTAAGGTCCGCCAGTTCCATACCCGCCTTCTGAATCGCCTCCATTTTTTGCTGCTGATGCATTTCTACAGTAACATCACGAACGGTCACAATTAACTCTTGGCGAAGTTTTTGATTGGGGGAAGCCGGTGCCACATGAATGTGGAAATACCGATTCTCCGCAGTCCGTAAGGTCGAGTGACTCGCTATTCCCGATGAGATGGCCGTATGGAGAGGACAAAAGTCCGGACCCAGTATTTCCGGACTCGATAGAACGTTGTAAAAGTTACTCCCAACCACATCGCTGCGATCACACCACTTTTCAAAACATTCGTTGTGCCAGACAATTTTATTTTCTGCATCAAGTAGAACGACGCCATCATGCATACACGATAAAACGAGCGCGCGATGTGCGATATCAAGTGCTCGACCATGAGATGCGTCTGAACCCTCTGCCATGTAGAGCGCCGCGTACGCTCCGTTACGCAAATCATCCAATGCATCCGTAAGAGAGGGAACAGCAACGATCTCGAAATCGTCGACGAAGCGTTGACGAACCGAGTTTTCTTGAGCCTCGAAATCGCCAACGAACAGAAGTCTTGATTTCTCAGGCAATGATCCTCATCCTCTTAATCGTCGTGTCCAACGGAGGTGCCCCTACTCATTGGAATCGGCTATTGCGACTTCACCCTTTCGTGGAAGTCCTTACGTCGTGAGATTTAAGGGCGAATTGCACAAGATGGAGTCGCTGAATTTCGCTTTTTCCCCCGCACTGCGGCTGATGACTCCAAGTGTCTCTGCCTTCGCACCAAAGGTAATATCTGCCGTTTTTATCCGCATGAACCTTATAACCGCTACACGTTCAAGTGGACCATTTTATGCGCCGGTGTGCCAACCGCTAACGAGTGTTTGCACCCGATTTTTCGCAAATCAACCATCATGCATAATAATCCTAAGTGTGTAAGGAGACAAGGATTTCGATTCTAAGAGACGAGTTCGGCGGAGTACTCGACCCTCGATTTTTGCTCCTCGAAGTGACTCAAGAGGGCGCACCGATAAGCGGTGACGCAGCGTTTCTCATCGTGGCGGCTTTTAGTCGACTCCCACACTAAGCCGATAAGGAATGTGGACCTTTATCGTATTCTCAACGAGGTCAGCGACATGCGCCGCGCTCTCTTGCTTGCCATCGGGCTGTTTATTTGCTTTATCGGCTTGGAGTGCATGTTTGTAGAAACAGCCTTTATTACCACTGCCGACTTCGCACAGATCGATTCGATTCGGTCGCACCATGGCACCGACATTTTTGCGATTTCTCCTCCTGATTGGGCTCCGTGGGTTCTCTTCATTGGTGGAGGAGTGGTCATGCTCTATTCCCTGACGATTTCGCGCACCGCATCCCGGTGAATTAGCCCTGGCACAATACGCACACAAAGTGGTGCAAACTGGATGATCGCGCCTCGGTTTTTGACTTTCAACTACACCAAACTGTTGACAGAGTTACGATCCCGGTGTACCAACGTCGAGTATCTCGAATTTGTGATTTTCAAGGAATGTGCAATGACCTGGGGACTCGCTTGGTGCAAGCAAAGCGTACACGCTGCCGTGGCAGTATCCCTGCTTCTTTTGTCGACTGCCTCTCAATCGGAACTCGCTGTCGGCGAAGAACAAAAACGACCGAACATTCTCTTTATTCTGGCAGACGATCTCTCTCACTCCACCGTGGGAATAAATGGCGCTGATCAGCCACAGACTCCCTCTCTGAATCGCCTTGCGAGCGAAGGCACCGTGTTCACCCATGCATACAACCAGGGGGGATGGCATGGTGCAATTTGTGTTGCCAGCAGAAGCATGCTCAACACGGGTCGCTTCCTCTGGCATGCGCAACGGGGAGTACGCGAACTGGATCGTGAGCGGGACGCAGGCAGGTTATGGAGTCAGTATCTGCGCGGCGCAGGCTACCAAACATATTTTTCAGGCAAATGGCACCTGCAAACCGACGCGAGTGCCGTTTTCGACGTGGCCAGACACGTGCGGCCCGGCATGCCGCAAGACACCCCGCAAAGCTACCACCGCCCCCGAGAAAACGATTCGTGGAAACCTTGGGACAGATCTCAGGGAGGGTATTGGGACGGTGGACGCCATTGGAGCGAAGTACTTGCAGACGACGCCTGTGACTATCTTGCGGACGCCGCCGAGCAGGACAAGCCATTTTTCATGTATCTTGCCTTCAACGCGCCTCACGATCCCAGGCAAGCGCCTCGAGAATTCATCGACCTCTACCCCCTCTCGGAGATCTCGTTGCCGGTCGCGTTTCTCACCGAGTACCCTGACAAAGATGCAATCGGATGTGGTCCCGATTTACGCGATGAAAAACTAGCACCTTTCCCCCGTACACCTCAAGCAATCAAAGTACACAGGCAGGAATATTACGGCATTATTTCTCATATGGACAAGCAAATCGGCCGCATTCTCGATGCGCTGGATCAATCCAAACTCGCGGAAAACACCTACGTGATTTTTTCTTCGGATCATGGCCTCGCTGTAGGAAGCCACGGCCTGCTGGGAAAGCAGAACATGTATGACCACAGCGTACGCATACCTTTTTGCATCAAAGGGCCCTCCATCGCGGCAGGGAAACGAGACGCTGTCCCCATTTATCTGCAAGATGTCATGCCGACCACGCTTGAGTTAGCGGGAGTTCCTATTCCGCAGCATGTCGAGTTTCGCAGTCTGCTTCCGCTTCTCTCTCATCAGCGAAATGAACACTACAAGGCAATTTACGGCGCCTACATGGAAAGCCAGAGGATGGTCACAGAGAACGGGTATAAACTGATTCTCTACCCAAGCATTAAAAAGGTTCTCCTTTTTAACTTGCACACCGACCCGCATGAACTACAGAATCTGGCGGCACACCCCGAACAGCGCGAACGGGTAAAAAAACTCTTTTCACGGTTACTCGAGCTACAGCAGGAAACGGGAGATTCGCTAGACCTCAAGCGCCTTTATCCCGGACTGACTTAACCGTCACCAGTTGCTCAAGAATCTCGGAGACGAATCTTAATACACCGACTTGCCATCAAGGTGGTAAATGGCGCGAATCACTCCGTCAAAATCCTTCCACTCCTGAATCTTAAAATTTCCCTCGACGGTCACCGGACGTACACTATAAGAGGCCGACTCACCCGGTTGCATCTGTACCATAATACAATCATAAAGCGCCGCACCGGGACCGAAACAACATTCCATGTTGTCTCGGACCAGAACAAATTGGGTCAGACCATCTTGTTTAAAACTGGGCAAGATAAAGCCGCGAATCTTAATTGCCATGCCCTCAAAATCATTGATTTTTTTTGTGAGCATCGAGCGCTTGAACGGCTCTTCTTTGTCCATCTTAAATGCAATGTCGTCGAATGAAATCGCCTCAACGGCCGATTTTTTCTTTCTGTTTGTGAGCTGTTGCTTCACACTTTGTGAGCGGTTTTTCGTCGTTGCTTCCGTGGCATTATCGGTTGCGGATGTTGCAGAGGTGGCCTGCTCTTGAGTGACTGGCGGTTCGTTCCGATCACAAGCTGAGACGAAGATTAGAAAAAGGGTTAGACCCAACCCTTGGTAAACTCGAAAAAGATCGACCAACTTCATCGCAATTGACCGTCATCGAGGTAATAGTAAACATCGCCACTTGCGTCGACCGCTTCACCGGGTCCCTTCCCCAATCGAAAGGTGCCGGCAACTTTGTGCAAGTACGGATCGAATGTTAGCCGCCCGGGATCCGCCAACGTGACCTGAATGCGATCCGTCAGTTTCGGGTTTCCGCCAAAGCAACAATCTCCTTTATCGCGAACGAGTAAAAATGTTTTGATTCCTTGACGCTGTTTGCCCGGGAACACATATCCCTTGATAAAGACCTTTTCCCCGTCGAGCGATTCTGCCAGAGGAGGAACTTTCTGATCCACTTTGCCTTCCTCCGGTTGCAACTGAGAATAAAAAATACGCGTGTAACCTGGCGGAACCTCGGTCGCGTACACGTAAGCCGCCAAGCTTCCGCCCGCGATCAGAAACGCGAGAGATAAAACAATCCCCACCACTGCAATGCTACGGCCCGTGAGTTCTTTGGGTCGAGCCTTGATCTGCAAAATGGCATATAAACCGACCAGAATGCCCACCAGTGGAATGACGGCCAAGTAGATGGTGAGCAGTACGCAGATAGAGAGAAATCCTAGAGCAACACTCGTAACCGCAGCCCCGGACACGGCGCGATAGTCTCCACCTGATAGATCGCGATCCAATGTTTCACTGAATTGAACATCCGCACTCATCGTTTAGCTTCTTTACCTTAAGCCGGTCCTCGATGGGGAAAAAACGACTGCTTCGGCGGGAGGCAGCGCTGACTATTTTTTCTCGCCCGTAGAATCACTTCCCTTTTCAGTTTTCTTTCCTCGATTTCCCGGTGCAAAGGGAAAAAATGTTGTCGCACGGCGTACCGCATCGGGATCAATCTTTGCGAGTTGTTCCAACTCTTTCTTGGCCTCAGGAAGCGGACACGCCCGAAGAAAATTCACGATCGGCACGCGGACCCAACTCGATTTTTTACCTGCATTCTTGAACATCTGAATCAGTCGGGCCATCGAGTCCCAATCCTTCCAGCGGGCGAGATCGGGAATCACCAAATCCGCCAACTCGGGACGATCCAAAACAATCCGCAGGGCCTCAATCAGCCGCTCTTTCGGAATGATGTCTCCCTCTTGTCCTTGGAAGCGGATCGCCATAATTGCTGCATACGTATGAACATATTCGGGGTCCCAAAAAACGCCGCCCCGAAGAAATTGATCCTCGATCAACGGGATGCCATCGGCACCCCGGAGGGTCAAATAGCAGGAAATCAGCGAATCGAGGCCCTTTAGCTGAGTCGGGTCGCCTGAAACGATCATCTCGCGGAGCAATTTCCCGTCCGCCTCCGTACCACAGACACTGAGCATGGTGAAGTAGAGTCGACGATTCGACGGAGTGACTTCCGGGTTTTGGATCCAGCGGAGCAACCGGGGTCGATCTATCTGTGTACTGATATCCTTGAGCGCCTGATAATCCGCACGGGCAAATTCGTCGAATGCATCCCCCCGCAGTGTGGCATCCTCATCTTCAAGATAGTCCTCAAAGAAATTGAGTCTTCCTGCACCACTCTCCGGTAATTCGAGTACTTCTTCAACATATTTTTGAGCGCGGGCACTGAGCGGGATAGGCGGTGCCCACTGCAATTCATCTTCACCAATTCCTCGAAGTAAACAATTCGTACCGATCGGGGCATCGCCCGTATAAATTGCAACAATCTCGTCGCCAGGATTAACCCGTGCGTCACCGCGATACACCTTTTGAATTTTGAAAGTCGTTTTATAGGAATCGATAATATCGGCCGCCGGAATCTCTCCTTCATTGGTATCCGGTCGCTGCGGACGAGATATTAATTCGCCGAGCACCGCGACATCGGCCGCATTGATATCCTCGGTAAAGGTCGTTTTAACAGGGCGACAGAAAGGACACGCCAGTACCCTACAGTCGCAAGCGATCAACAGCGTTAATGCAACGAAGATGGTTGATATGAAATGCACCGGCACCCTTCCCACTCCACGATTCATTTAAATTGATTGCTTTCGCCCCTTCAGCAATGCCCATCCCAATAATACCACGAATATCAAGGCTACGGCGAGCCACACGAGGTACTGCCAGGCAGCACGCGACGTCGAAGCGTCTGCACTTTCTTCTCTATTTGGCTCCTCCTCCGGCCCGCCGGGAGAAACGGCTCTCTGCGAGTCTCGCAAAACGGATCCTTCACCCTGCGGCCCGGCCTGGGGAGAGGCGACAGGAGCTGCCGGAGATATTGTAGGCGGTAGCGCGAAGCGACGCGCATTGCGAATCGCAAGTTCATCGATTTCCTCTAGCTTCCCGATCTGTTGCGCCGCTTCATTGTTTGGACATGCGAGCAGATACCGTGCGGCCGGCTCCCGTACCCATAACGCATCCCCTTCAGCCTCGACAAACATTTTTGCTACCCGGTCGACCACCGACCAATCTTCCCATCGTGCCAAATCACTCAATATCCGCGCACCGAGTGTTGGCCTTTTGAGCATATGATGAAATACCTCTACAATCTTCTCTCGCTCGATCACCGAGGCTTCCTGACCGTGAAAGCGCAAAGCGGTGATTGCCGCACCGGCTCGCCGCTCGTAATCCGAGCCCTCCTCTGATAAATAAGTTTGCTCGATGAAGGGCAGACCAGCCTCGCCCGCGAGGCTCACGTAGCACGCAATGAGTGCAGGAAGCGATTCGCTCGCTGAACTTTTCTCTTTTTCGATCTGCGACACGATAAACGGTAATTCACTCTTTGTGCCACAAATGGTAAGTAGTGTGAAGTAAAGTTTTTTGATATTTGAAGAGGTTTCCGGACTTTCGATTTTTTTTATGAGGTCGTTTTTATCGAGTTCCGGTCCTAACTCCTCCAGTAATTCATAAGGTGCTTTGCCAAATTCATCGAAAGCATCGCGGCGCAACATCGGATCCGGACTATTAAGATAGGGTGTGGCAAACTGAAGTCGGCTGACGTCGTTTTCGGGGATTTTCCACATACGACGGAGATAGTGCATTGCTTCGTCGGTGACCGCGATGGGCGTCAACCATCGAATCACCAACTCGCCTCCCTCATCACTCTCAATCCGATTGCCGTGCATTAAATAATGATCACCTGCCATAGCGGTCTTACCCGGGAAAAAAAGAACCCTGGCAACGCCCTCTTCCTGAAGATCAATCGTCCCTTTGAGAACCTCATCAATTTGAAACGTCGATTTATAGGCGTCGGGGTCATCGACACCTGGGCCGACCTCGGGAGTCTGCACGTACCGTGCGATAATGGCCAACTCCGCTGCGGCCATTTCGTCACACAGCGTCGGCGAGAGACTGGTACAAATCGAACAGGCGAGGGCCACCGCGGAGATGATCTGGAAAGCCAGGAAAAAGAAAATGGTGCGTTTCACAAACTGGCCCATTTCTTGAGCAACCGACATCAATCAATACACTCCAAAATCCCTTCTCAGGGAGAGTGACTCAGCGCGCGGGAAACATCGGTCCGATAAGCCACAACAGCCGGGAGGAAACCGACGACAACGGCTAGTAAAAGTAGGGACGGAATCAGCACCAGTTCCGGCGAAACAGACCAACCTCCAAGATAGATGGCTGGCGCCCATTCCCAAAAATTGATCATCACTCCCGTATTCGCCGTGATGACCGGTGCAAAGGCGCCGATCGTTCCGTGCCCAAGACACACGCCGGCGACCCCACCGAGTACCGCCAAGAGAATCGCCTCGAACAGTACGATACTCATCACGGTCACCCTCGCCGCCCCCAAGGCACGCATAATGCCTATTTCACGACTACGATCGCTCATTGAATTGTACATACTCACCATCACCCCCACACCGGCAACAACGACCACAAGAATGGCGAGGATTAATAAAATAGTCTGCACGTGCCCCACGATACCTTCAAAGAGTTTGGCTACCTCGCGGCTCGGATAAACTGCCTGGGCGACGCTACCCTCGTTGATTTTATTGTGCAGTATCTGAGAAAATACATCGTTCTTGAGCAAAAGCAAAACCGAAGTCACTTCGCGCTGATTTTCGGGAAGCGGAGCAATACCGCCGGTTGTTCCACCATCAGCGGAACCCGCAACATCGTCCGGACTCTTTCCTGCGGATTGTGATTTTTTGACTTCTGCCTTACTGGGGCTCAACTTTCCAAGAATCGTACGAAGTAACCCATCGATTCTCTCGATCTCGGTTGAAGCCTCTGCGCTGAGCGTGTCCCGCTCGAGTAGTTGCTGCAACGAGTCCTTCGCCTCTCGTAATTGAACGATCTGTGTCGCCTGCGGACCTTCCGCTTCATCATCTTCCGCCTCTACCGGCTTGGCATGATCGGCAATGAGATAAAAACCTTCCATGTTGACGAAAACAGCCCGGTCGTTGGGAGTCCCGGTTGGTCGCAAAATTCCGACCACGTGAAATGCATCCTCCTCGTGAACATGTGCATCTTCATCCTCAGCCAAGCCGTGCGTGATGGGAAAATGATCTCCCACCTGCAAACCTGTTTTCTTGGCGGCCACCGCACCAATCACGGCACCGCGAAAATCGTCTGCGGTAAAATTCTTCCCCGCGGAGAACTCATAAAATTTGGGCGTTCCGTCGGGAAACGTTCCGTAACTGAGTTTATTGAACAGATCGGGGGTCGTGCCGACAACGCGAAACTCCTGGTAACTGTCCCCTAGGCAATAGGGGACTGCGACTTCAACGGCTGAAGCATACTTCCCTCGTGTCGGCCTGCCATCCGCATCCTTGTACTCGGTAAATTCCTTGTAAAACGAGTAAGGGATATTTTCGATCGGTTGACTCAAATGGAAGACCGTATTGAGTGTGAGCTGCAACTTTCCGCCCTTGGCGCCCAGGATCAAATGATAGCCTTGGGCCGCATCGCGGAATGATTCGGCCACGACCCCGTAGACTACAAGTACAATCACCACCAACGCGGTTCCCAGCGCGATCGACAGGCCGGTCAACAAAGAAGACAAACTCCTTTGTCGAATACTCCGCCAAGCTATGGTCCACAAACTCATGGGTCGATACTCACAGGTCTCTTCTCTGTACGCACTGTAACACCTTACTTTGCCCTCTTAGCAACGCGATTGATCTCCGCCAGTTCATCCACGCGATCGAACTGAGAACACACTTCTGGAGTATGGGTTACCATCACGAGGGCCACTTCCTCCTCGCGACATGTTTCGCGGATCAAGTCGACAATCTGTTGTTGATTTCCTGTGTCAATGTTGGCTGTCGGTTCATCTGCGAGGAGGATTTGCGGTTTATTTGCCAGAGCCCGCGCTACGGCGACTCGCTGCTGTTCGCCGACCGAGAGTGCCGCCGGACGATGCGTCAGTCGCTGCCCCAGACCGACACGATCGAGTAATTCACGGGCCCTCGCCACGTTCGCCGCTTTGCGAGTGAAAGTCATTCCCAGAAGCACATTCTCCAAAGCGCTGAAGGCCGGGAGAAGATTAAACGTCTGAAACACATAACCGATCTTTTCAGCCCGGAATCGATCCCGCCCAGCCTCTGACAATTGGGTGATATCTCTCCCGGCAATCTCGACCACTCCCTGATCGGGACGACTGATTCCAGCAATCACATGCAGAAGTGTTGTTTTGCCGCTGCCACTTCTTCCGACGAGCACCATCTGCTCACCGCGGGCAACACAAAACTCCTCGATGCCGAGTATCGGCAGCGTCTTGCCATCCGGTTCGATAAAAGATTTTTGAATGTCTTTCAGTAACAGCATTTGCGGCCAGGCTCACAAAAATCGCTTCGTATTATCTTGAGGAGGATTCGATGATAACGGCCACCCACGAAGGAGCAAGACCAAAAGATTCCATCAGGCATCCGCCCTGGAATCTTCGATCATCTGCTGAGCGATGCGTCGTCCTGTCACACTCAGCGGCATCTCATTGATCTCTTCTAATGATACCCAACGGAGGGATTCTCGGTTTCCACTTTTACGGCGCGTCGAGGCAAGTTTTGCCTCATAACAATCCAATGTAATCTGATACCGCGTCACGGCATGCGTCATTCTTTTAAAACGTGCGCCGAGACACACCGAATAGCCGGTCAAGTCGCGAACGGCATCACCAATCTGCTCTTCTGTGGACCATTTCCGGGATGGCTGTACCTGCATTCTAGGAAAATCCCACAAACCGGACCATCGTTCTTTTGGTCCACACTGGCGCAATAAGATTTGCTTGCGGCGACAAATGACCACGGCAGCCTCTCTAATTTTTTCAACCGGCGGGCGTCGCTTCAATACTGGGATTTTATGCTGCAGGCTTTTTCGATTTGCCAGACAGAGATCGGCAACCGGGCAGGCTGAACACTGAGGCGACTGAGGTGTGCAGATAAGACTGCCGAGTTCCATGAGGGCCTGATTGAACAGGCCTACCTCTTTACGTGGAAGCACGCCCTCAGAAATCGCCCAAAGTTGCTTTTGCGCTTGAGCCGTCGTGGTCTCGAGTGGAAGGGCAGCAAGCCGAGCAAAAAGCCGGATGGTATTCGCTTCGAGAATTGCTTCACGCGCATCGAAAGCGAGCGACAAGATGGCCGCGGCGGTGTAGTGACCTATCCCCGGCAATTTTTCTAACGCTGACCGAGACCGTGGAATCGCACCTCCGTTGGTTTCCACCAATACTCTGGCAGCGGCATGCAGTTGTCGGCCGCGGCGGTAGTAGCCCAAACCTTCCCAAAGCTGTAACACCTGCTGCTCGTCGGCAGCGGCCAACGCGGAGAGTGTGGGAAACGCAGCACAAAATCGCTCGAAATACGGGATGACGGTTTGAACTTGTGTCTGCTGGAGCATGACTTCACTGACCCAAACATGGTACGGGTCGCGGGTCCGTCTCCACGGTAAATCGCGGGCTTGATGCGCATACCACACTCGTAAGCGGCGCCTGAAAGTACGCCGCCACCGGGCGGAGAGAAAATCGTCATGCGGGGGGGCTGAAATCGTCAACGGACTGGATCTTTAACTGCGATGCAAACTGGGACACTCCACGGTAAAAACACAGCGAAAAAACGATATTTTTTCGCGATGGATAAAAATTCACCCTCCGCACCTTCCGGGCCACCGGGCCGCTGTTCCGCAGCCCACTTGAAAACGAATCAAATTCACGCATCATGGAGGGTTCGTATTGGACCTCCGTGGGCAATTGATGACCGGCAGACGATGCGGTCGTTGCCCAACAGACCAGAACACCTGGTCTGTGACTTGTTTTTATAGGAGACATCGTAATGGCACGCTATACTAGCGCAAAAGGTAAAATCAATCGGCGGCTTGGTGCCCAGATTTATGAAAATGGTGGGGCGGCACGTGCATTCGACCGTCGCCCCGAACCGCCGGGGATGCACACCAGGCCCCGTAAGCTTTCTACCTACGGGCAGGGTTTGATCGAAAAGCAGAAGATCAAACACTTCTATGGCATTGGTGAGCGGCAACTCCGTCGATATTTTGCCGCCCTCTCGCGTAAACCTGGAAGAACCGGCGAACTGTTGCTGGAATTTCTCGAATGTCGCTTAGACAATGTGGTCCGGAAAGCATGCTTGACCCGCACGCGACCACAGGCCCGTCAGGGGATTGTCCACGGCCACTTTCTCGTTAATGGAAGACGTACCAATAAACCTTCTTTTCACGTTCGTCCAGGCGATGTGATTCAGGTACGCAATCGCAAAAATATTTTGCAGTTGTATCACCATATGGAGAAAGAGTCGGAAGGCGAACCGTGTGACTGGATGACCGTCGATGTGGAAACGCTGCGGATTACGATCCAGCAAAAGCCAACGCGAGGGGATATCAGCCTGCCAGTGGACGAAAATATGGTTGTCGAATTTTTGTCTCGTTAGCACTCATTAGCAGAAGTGGGCATTGCCCGACGTCGGGATCGTTATATTTCGATCTTCAATCGCTTTGCCCGTCGTCGAAGCGCCTGCTCGAAATACGGATAGGGCCAGTCAGCCTGCCGACGTGCCCAGATGAAGGTTCCTTGAACCATCTCCATCGAGAGGGTTTGTCGGGCGACGAGAAACACGACTTTGTCGAGAAAGGCTTCCTGCGCGGGAGAAGCGGGCATGAGCCCCACGGTCAACATTGCGCGAAGCTCTCGCGATCGCTTATCGTTCGCAGGTGGAGGTTCGGCACCGCTCGGGGCAGAAGCGACGAGTTGTAGACCGAGCAACAACAGCAGAATGACCCATCGGCCGTTCGATTGACATATTCCGAGTAATACCATGCTGGCTTGTAGAAAATCGCGCGACGGGCAGCAAGAGCAAATCTCCCTTGTCCGGCCTTTTCCACACCTTCAAGGCGCGAGAGAATGACGTAGAGTGTGTGGAGTGATGAGGATGATCGAACGGGGATATCTCAGATGCGAATTTGCCATCCGCTGAATGACGTCGCTTGCAGAAGTCGCTTCCCGGTGGTGCTAGCAGCACTACTGATTTTATTTCTTCCGGATGCCAGTCTGCCATACGTGGCAGCGGCAGAAAAAACTGAGCGATCGGCAGAACTGCCGCCGAATGTCATTTTGATCTTCATCGATGATATGGGGTATGGCGACGTCGGCTTCAACGGTGCCAGCGGGCCTCGCACGCCCCACCTCGATCAAATGGCGAAGGAAGGGATGATCTTCACCGATTTTTACGTCGGCTGTGCCGTCTGTTCCGGGTCGCGGACCGCACTTTTGACCGGGACCCACTATCAGCGTCTCAGCATGGACGCAGTACTTTTTCCGCATAGTGAGCGGGGTCTGCATCCTGACGAAGTGACCCTTGCTGAGATGCTTCGCGATGTCGGTTACCGAACGGCTTGCGTTGGCAAGTGGCATTTGGGGCATCTGCCTCCGTGCCTGCCGACCATGCAAGGTTTTGATTCCTACTATGGAATTCCTTACAGCAACGATATGTGGATTGATCCGGCCAACAAACTTTCGCGCGATATCGTCCTTCGCGAAGGGATTTCCCTCGAGCAACTCAAGCGGGGCCACAAACATGTAAACTGGGTGCCGCTGATGCGCGGTGAGGAAGTTATAGAATATCCGGCTGACCAGACGACTTTGACGAAACGCTACACCGAAGAAGCTATCCGGTTTATCGAGTCGCAGGAAAAGCGGCCCTTCTTTCTTTATTTGCCGCATACCATGGTGCACCTGCCGCTGGCGGTTTCTAAAGAGTTTGAAAATAGAACCGATCGATTGATCTGGGATGCCATCGAAGAGGTCGACTGGTCGGTGGGCCAGATCCTCGAAGCGGTGAAGCGGGGCGGAATCGCGCAGCAGACACTGGTGATTTTTACGAGCGATAACGGTGCGGCCGTTGGATCCTCGTTGCCGCTACGGTCGCGGAAGGGAAGCGTTTACGATGGTGGCATCCGCGAGCCGACCGTGATGTGGTGGCCCGGAAAAATTCCGGCGGATCGGGTCTGTCGGCAGGTGGCCGCGAGTGTGGATCTGCTCCCCACCCTCGCGTTCCTCACCGGCAGCTCGTTGCCCGAGAAACCGATCGACGGCAAGAACATTTGGCCGCTGATGGAGGGGAAGCCGGGCGCCAAGAGTCCGCACGAATCCTATTGTCTTCTTCACGGTCCCGGAGCGGTCCGCAGCGGCAAATGGAAGTACTACCCATGGCAAGAGGGCACAAAGCGTGAAGATCGACCCTCCCGTAGAGAACAGCTCTCGACGCACCCGGTCCAACTTTATGACACCGTGGCCGATGTCGGGGAGACGACAAATCTTGCCGAGCAGCATCCTGAAGTCGTCCGCAGGTTGCATGTTGCCTATCAGACGGCGCGCGAGGAACTGGAGGCGAGTCGCCGGCCTGCGGCTCTGCTCCAAAGACCTCCGGGGAGTCCTTCGCCGGCACGCCCCCGATAGTAGAGCGACTTGGTGCTAAGGTTCGCTGTCAGGTCCCCAGATCGGCCACCGGCGGCCACCGCTCAACTCAATGCGGCAGGGGGGGGGCCTGAAATGTGCCCTCAAGCAGAGCCGCATCGATGACCTCCTCGCTGCGTCCACAGCGGGCCACACGCCCTTGCGAAAGCACCATGGTATGTGTCATCGCGGGTAAAATCTCCTCGACGTGGTGCGTGATGAAAACCACACGGGGTGCCATCGACTCGGAAAGCCACACTTCGAGATCGGCTAAAAATCGTTCGCGACCGCCCGGGTCGAGTCCCGCACAGGGCTCATCCAAAAGAATCAAGAGCGGGTCGGCCATCCGCGCGCGAGCGATCATAACTTTTTGTTGCTCTCCCTGGGAGAGTACACCAAAAGGGCGGGAGGCCAGGCTCTCGGCACCCAGACGCCTCAACTCTTCATCGGCCCGCTCTCGGTCGTGGGCACTCAGCAGCGGTCGGGAGAAAGGACGAAGGCCCCACTCGGCAAAACGGCCACTCAACACCGTATCGGTCACGACCTCGCTTGGAGGAACTGCGGCGAGCAGATGCGATGCAACCCAACCGATACTCGTTCGTAACTTACGTAAATCGAGGCATCGCTCGCCGCATCGCCAGATCGCACCGCCGGCATTCGGCCAAAGGTAGCCTGTCGCCAGTCGAAGGAGCGTGGTCTTTCCACTCCCGTTCGGACCCAGCAGCGCCCAATGCTGTCCTGCTTCGAGAGTCCAATTCAGATGATCTATAATTCTCCGGCCGCCCGCCTCATACGAGACCTGGCGAAATTCGAGCAAGGGTTCGATAGCCATCGCATCGGTCGCCGTCATCTGAACCACGTGAGACTCTAATTTGCGGAAGTCTTTGGCAGCCGCACCCGAACCATCGTCGGTTTTTTGTCGAGGTTGCTGTTGAGCTCTTCCTCGGTGACCGCCGCCGACGCGACTCCTCCCTCAGGAAGCTCTATTCGGGCAGCCCAGAGAATCCCGGCCAGTACCGCATCGCGTTGGAGATCATGTGCCCAATTGTGGTGCCAATGTCCTCCCGTAAAGCCAACACCCCGGCCCCCGTCGGCTCGCTCGAGACCCCACATCAGAATTTCCTTCTGGCCTTTCGCCTCCCGAATGTGAGGGTACGGCACTGGCGGGTACCCGTTTTTTGCGCGGGCCGCGTCCGAAGGAACTGCCTCGAGCAAAGGGACGATCTCCGCATCCGGTGGAAAGCGGATCGAGAAGTACCACTCGTCGTTGATTGTTGCCTGCCGGTGTGATTGCGTTACGGGGTGCGTATTGTTGGGTTCGAGGCGTGCATCCCAGTGGGGGTTCGTTGAGTAACCCGACTCATAATGGCCACCGATCCACCGCTTGAAAAAATCTCCCGCGACACCCGGTTCCACATGGACTGCGTAATGCATGCACATTAGGCCCATCCCTTGGCGTATTTTACGATCAATCTCTTCGTAGTGCCCCACCAAGGGATGCGATCCGAGGCCGTCGGCGTAGACGATCAATGCGTTCGCATTTTGAAGGGCGGTTGGATCCTTCGGCCATCCACTGTCGTGATAACTTGCCACGCTGACCGAGTCATTCTTTCGTAAGCGATCAGCCAAAAGCTTGACTCCTGCATTGAACTCGTGAGCGCCACTGGCGTGCGAAGGACCACCAGCAATGAATACCACCTTTTTTCGATCTCCACAAAGCGGCAGCCGCTTGAGTTCGATGTCTTTGAATTGCACGGTCATCGCAGGCCCGGAGTGGATTTGTAAGGCAAGTTTGCCACTTAAATCCTGCTGCGTTTTTTCGTCGTCAATCACCTCAACCGTCGTCACGCCATTGATCTTCAGGGTCAACCGAGAACCGCAGGCAATGATTTGATACTGATTCCAGCCTGCTAAATCGACCGGTGCTTGCTCGACATCGAGTGCACTGGTTTGTCTCTTCCCATCGGGATCAATCACCGTCTTTTCGCCCCGCTTTGCCAGCACACCTCGACCGTGCTCGTCGTAGAGAAGGCCCAAGTAGGTGCCGGCCCGGTCAATATCTGCTTGATAGCCGAGCGCATGTCCATCTTCGGCAATTTGACTGCGGAATTGGATTCCCGAATTTGCCGATGGGCCTCCCATGATGCGAAATTTAAGTCGCAGCTCAAAATCGTCGAGATCGCCGAGCTGCCAAACGAGAAATTGATTTCGCTTGCAGGGCAGCGCTTCGCTCGACTCCGCTGTGATCGCACCGTCGCGTACGGACCAATAACGCATATCGGGGGCTGACCACCCGTTGAGTGTTTTGCCGTCAAAGATCGGCACAAAACCGTCGTCGGCATCCGAGGTACCACTGCCACAACACAGCGCGAGAAACAATACCGTGACAATTCGCAAATTACATCTCTGCCGCATGTGTTCATCACCCCCGAGGGGCGCTCCCTTTGCTCTCTTTAAATTACCGCCGAGTCGCTTTTAAGACGTTCTGCCTTACACTTTAAACCGTCTCACTCACCCGCTGTCGAAATTGCTCGGGAAAATTAGCCGCATGTCGATCGATCAGGTGGCCACCAATCGCTATCGCATCCATATCGGTCCGCAGAAAGCAACGAATCGCTTCTAGCGGTGTCCTTACGATCGGCTCGTTTTCGTTGAGCGACGTGTTGAGCAGAATGGGGACCCCGGTCCGCGCGAAAAACTCGCTGATCAGCGCGTGATACAAAGCATTCGTTCTGCGCGATACGGTCTGCAGTCGCCCGCTTCCATCAACGTGCGTCACAGCGGGTATCTGTTCCCGCTTTTCGGCTCGAATGGGAAAAACCTTTTCCATATAAGGGGTCGGCTCATCGATGGTAAACCATTCCCCCACATGCTCCTCTAAAATACTTGGAGCAAAGGGTCTGAATTTCTCACGGAACTTGATCCGCAAATTGATGATATCTCGCATGTCGGTGCGACGGGGATCGGCAAGGAGACTCCGATTGCCGAGTGCGCGGGCACCAAATTCCATCGGTCCCTGAAACCAGCCTACGACCTTGCCATCGAGCAAAAGGTCGACGACAGTCCGAATGAGTTGTGCTTGCGATAGAATTTCGCTCGGAATGCCCAATGCGCTCGTGGCATCGGCGACCTCCGAGTCGGTTGCCTCACAGCCCCAGTAGGCATGGTCCTGAACAAAATTCCGTTCGCGACCAAGGATTTGATTCCAGACATAAAACGCAGCGCCGAAGGATGTCCCGTTGTCGGCAGCGCCCGCCGGGATGTAAACATTCTCGAAATCGGTTTCCGATGTAACCTTTCCATTGGCCACCGAATTCATCGCCACGCCCCCGGTCAGGCAAAGATTCTTCGAACCGGTCGAACGCTGAAGCGAGCGAAGCAGGTGCAGAATAATTTCCTCGGTGACCACTTGAAGCGACTTGGCAATATTGTCGTGTCGCGAAGTCATTTCTTCCTGCGGCTTACGCATACGACCGAGTTCTCGTTCAAGACGATCGCTGTGAAACGGCTCAACTCGGGGCGCACCGTCATTCCATTGCATGCGGATACCGCGCCGGTGATGTGTGAAATAATCCAGATTCAATTCAAAGGTATTTCCTTTCGGAAATACGAGTTTGCGGAACAACTCGATAAACTCCGGCTCCCCGTAGGGCGCCAAGCCCATTACCTTGTATTCGTCACCGTAGTGAGGAAATCCGAGATACATCGTAATCGCGCTGTAGAGAAACCCCAGAGAGTGCGGATAGTAAACGCGATCGATTGCCTTCCAGGCGGAGCCTTTTGCCTCTGCGGTGAGAACGCTCGTGAAATCACCCATGCCGTCGATCGAAAGTACCGCCGACTGCTCGAAGGGAGAAATCAGAAAACCTGCCGCAACGTGCGCATCATGATGTTCAATACGATGAAATCGAGCGCTGATCTTTGATTTATCGACACCCACTGCTTCGGCAAACTGATCGACAAGGCCCAGTGTTTTTCCTTGCCGCTTGAGTCGATCGATGACGGCCGCCAGCGACGGTCGATAGCGAGCAAGAAATGCGAGCCGCGGCCAGACATTTGCTTTTGGATCGAATGAGATTCCGACATGATGCACATCCTCCGGACCGATTCCGCCTTTTTCCAGGCACCAGCGAATGGACTCGGCAGGAAACCCCGCCCAGTGTTTGACCCGATTGAATCGCTCCTCTTCCACGGCGGCCACCAACTGCCCATCCATCACCAGCGCCGCTGCAGCATCACCATGGTAGGCATTGAGTCCGATAATATTCATTCCTTCGCCTCTCTCACATTCAACCGTACGCTGCGTTGGTCGGTGAACCCCTGTCCTTCATACAAAAACACGGTGTCTCGAAAAAAAGCACAGAAATAAAGACCGCCTACCGATGCCCCCCTGACGTCGAACTCTCGCACCCCATGCGCCATCTGATTGTAACCGTAGCGGGCTTCTCTTAGAATGCGAGAAGAGGTCTCTCAACTCGGGAAACTAGGGTGCTGCCGACATTAATTTCGCTACAAACTTATGACTATTGAAGCCAAACTCGTTGTCGTCGAGGGAGCCGCAGAAGCGGAAATTCCTCTCAAATTACCGACGGTGGTTGGTCGCAGCGGTCAAGCCTCGCTCAAGGTACGCACAACGGTCGTCAGTCGCGAGCACTGCAAACTCTTCGAGAGGAAAGGGGCCCTGTTTGTCGAAGACCTGAATTCTTCAAACGGCACGTTTATCAATGCAGAGAAGATTGATAGCGTTACTAAAATAGCGTCGGGCGATTTCCTCACCGTCGGACCGGTGACGCTCAAAGTGGTGTACTCCACCGCTGGACGCGAACTTCCACAAGACCCGTATACGGGGGAGCACGGGGTCCTGAACGATGTTCCCGAAGACTCCGAATCCGAGTCGAAATCGCATATACACTATAAAGAGACCATCGAAGGAAGTTTTCTCGGTATCGATGACTCGATGCTCAATGCACTCGGATCCCGCGAAGGTTCCGCTGAGCCTGAGGGAGAGTGCGATGAGCCGAAAAATGTTGATCACGAGTCATCACTCTCCGGCAAACAATCGCACGATTCGCCGGGGGAAAATGTCCTCTTCAAAGAAAAGGAACAGGAGAACGGAATCGAAAAGGGCGATTCCACTGACCGGTCCCTTAACGACTTTTTAAACAAGCTAGATTAATTTTCAGAGCCACTTATGCGCTGCAACCGTATTTTTCATTCATTGTCTATCGCCGTTCTGACCGGAACCCTGGTGTGTACTGGATTCCCACATTCTGAGGGGAAACCACCCGAGTCTCCCGCGTCACCCAAGGGAGCATCCTCCGTGAACGAAAACAATTTGGATTCAAAAAAACTTAAGCTCGCTACTTTTGGTGGCGGGTGCTTTTGGTGTACCGAGGCCGTCCTCGAAATGTTCGATGGGGTCGAGGATGTGGTTTCCGGATACGCTGGAGGATTCCTCCCCAATCCGAGCTACCGAGATATTTGTAGCGGCCTCACTGGGCATGCTGAAGTAGTGCAGGTCACGTACGATCCGGATAAAGTTTCTTACCCGCAGTTATTGGAAGCATTCTGGCAAAGTCACGATCCGACAACTTTGAACCGTCAAGGTGACGATGTGGGTCCTCAGTACCGTTCTATCATTCTCTATCATGATGAGGAACAAAAACGTATTGCCGAAGAAGCGATTCAAAAACTGAATGCCGCAAAGATATTTCGCACACCGATCGTCACCGAAGTGGTACCACTCACCACGTTTTACGTGGCGGAAGAGAAACACCAGGACTTTTATCGCGGCAATAAAGGGATGCGCTACTGTCGAGCCGTGATTGAACCGAAGGTAAAAAAAATTCGCAAACTTTTCGCCGAACAACTGCGCTCAACCGATCCCGACAATGTGTCTGGAAAATAAAGGGCTTCTCTCAATCGTACGAACTCACGAGAATCCCCCCAACAGCGGGGAACCTCTGTTGTTTTTTTGTGTTAAGTTTAATTAAACGTTGCAACTCTGTTGCTTTGCGACCCGCCCGGTCGCCAGCAGCCCCGCCTCGTTGCAACTCCAACCGACATTCTTCTATCGTTCAGAGTCCCTTTCCGGATTGTTTGATGATTTCATCTACAGCCAAAAAAATTAACGGGTTCACGCTCGTTGAATTGCTGGTCGTGATTGCCATCGTGGGAATCCTCGTCGCCCTCCTGATTCCGACACTTTCGTCTGTGCGTGAGGCGGCACGATACACGCAATGCCAGAACAATCTGAAGCAAATCGGTATGGCCGGATTGCAGTTCTCCGAAGCCCGGCGGAGGTATCCGATGGGCCGCAACGACACGAGACAATATTCGGTCTCATGGGCGTTTCGTCTTTTACCGTACCTGGGCCAGGAATCGCTGTTCAACGCCTTTGATGACGAATTTCGCGTCGACGATGAAGAAAACGCGATCGCCATGCGCACCCCTGTTCCTACATTTATTTGTCCATCCCGAGGACAGTTCGAGGCCGATCGAAATTTTGATAATGACGATGCCTCACCACAAGTCGAAGGAGTCGCCGCAGGCGGCGATTATGCAGCGTGCCCAGGATCGGAAATTCTCTACAACTACGAGAGTGGGCTCGACGTTACCAAAGCGGGTGCCATTCACACCAACTCGCGCGTTCGTCCGTCACAGGTGAAAGATGGTCAAAGCCAGACCATCATGTTTGGGCAGCGACACATTTTAGAATTCGGTCAGACCGGGGTCGTTGAAGCGTGGCAGCATGCGTGGGCTGCGGGGGACACTGCTTTTTTTGCCGGCGATAATCCCGATGCCATTTTTGCGACGATTCAAAATGGCTTGCCCAACGAGAAAAATGTTGGGGGGGCTCACAAAGATAGTTGGTTTGGTGGAGTCCATCCGGCGAGTACCCCGTTTGTCTTCTTGGATGGTCACGTCGTCGCGATCGATAATGACACTCCCGCCGAGGAAATCGCCCCGCTTGGAACGATCGGCGACGGGGTCGTTGGCAACTCCTCGTAGCGGGACCGTCGTTCGGGGATTCGTGACGAAGAATGCCGAGGCTTTTGGGCATGAATTTGCTTCCTCCCTTGCGCGCATCCGGCGCAATGGACACATCCTCGTTCTGCCTGCTATCATTTCTCTCGGAGTTTGTCTTCCGTTTCCAATTCTCGCTGCCTTCCTCCACGAATTATGAGTGATAGTGACAGTCAATACGGGATTGAACACAAGCGGGGGGGCCTCGGTCAACTTGCCTCCACCGCCATTTGCGGCAACGACATCACCTCTTCCTGCCTGTATGTTTCCGCACTGGCGATTCTCGTAGCCGGACGCTGGGCTCCGCTTGCCCTGCTGATCGTTGGAGGATTGCTCTATCTCTTTCGTCCCATCTATGCGGAGGTGGTCGGTGCCTTGCCACTCAACGGTGGCGCCTACAACGCGTTGCTTAACACCACCAGTAAATTCAGGGCTTCCCTCGCCGCCTGTCTGACGATCCTTTCATACATGGCCACGGCCGTACTCTCGGCGAACGAAGCGATCCATTATCTGCAGGGGCTCTTTCCGATGGAATGGAGCGACCCGACGATCATTGGCTTAACGATTGGATTGCTTGCCACTTTTATGGTGCTGACAATTATCGGTATCAGCGAGTCCGCTACCGTGGCGATCTATATTTTCATTTTTCATCTGGCAAGCTTGACCCTGCTGGTTTTGGTAGGTGTGATTTTCGTATTTTTCGAGGGCATTTCGACCCTTGAGACCAACCTTGCGACCCCCTCCGGTTTCAACCCTTTCGTCGCAATCTTCTTCGGATTCGCCGCCGCCCTCCTCGGTATCTCAGGATTTGAAAGTTCAGCAAATTTTGTAGAGGAGCAGGCAGAGGGCGTTTTTCCAAAAACACTACGCAACATGTGGATTGCCGTCACCATCTTTAACCCGGTGATGGCAATTCTTGCCCTCTCGTTGATTCCGCTCGATGAACTCAACGGAGCCAATAAAAATGCGCTGCTGGCAAATATCGGCTTTATTGCCGGACGTGGGAATTGGCTGCGTTGGATCATTTCCGTCGATGCCGTCCTCGTGCTCAGTGGAGCGGTCCTTACAAGTTACGTCGGCGTCAATGGACTCGTACACCGAATGGCGCTCGATCGTTGTCTTCCACAATTTCTACTCAAAGAGACGCGACGAGGTACAACACACCGCATCATCATCGCGTTCTTTCTGCTTTCTGTCTCAATTTTATTGATCACCCAAGGGGAACTTGAAGCCCTGGCCGGGGTCTACACAATTTCATTCCTGACGGTGATGGCGCTTTTCTGCTTGGGTAACATCCTACTGAAGGTACTCCGCCAAAAACTGCGGCGACCGACGACTGCGCCATGGTCTTACGTTATCGTTGCCCTGTTGGGAGTTCTTGCGGGACTGGTAGGCAATGTCTACATGGAACACCCGGCGGAGCTATATCACTCCGGCAAGAATAACGTCTTCACTCATAATGCTCGTATTAAAATTACGGGGCACGAAGGAAGTCACTCGCTGTATGTCGAGCAGGGTGGAAAATTTTCCGATTTGGCGAAACAAGTGAATCAGGCTACTTCCGAAACTGGGGTGGAGGCGGAAGTCACGAATGGAATTTTAAATTTTTCGACCCTCGAAAAAGGGGCGGACGCATATATTTCGATTCGCGTCGAATCCGGACGGTTCAATATTGATAATTCGCATAAAGAATTCTACGAAATCGGTGGCGCTGACGGACTCTCCAATGTGGCGACCTTCTTGTGGTACTTTCTTCCAGCGGTGTTGATCGTCTCGATGATGCTCGGACGGATTGCGCTGCTCAAATTCTGCCTGTTTATCCTGCGGAATATGATCAGTAGTTTCCTCCAACCTCTCTATAAGGTCACTCAATGGATTCGGGAAATGATCGAAAAGATCAACTCGCAGCAGGTGGTATTCTTCACGCGTGGAGACAACATTGCCAATCTCAACACGGCGATGCTCTATGTCAAAAATAATGAGCATACAAACCGGATCAAAATCGTGACGGTCGTTGATCAGGAAGAGCAGGTTCCGAGCGATTTAAAAGAAAACCTCGATTTTTTGAATGCAACCTATCCGAGCATCGAGATAAGCTTTGTGATAATCGAAGGCGACTTTGGTCCCAAGTTGATCGAAAAACTTTCCAAGCAGTGGAATATTCCTAAGAATTTTATGTTCATCGGATCACCGGGAGACCAAACGATGTACGGTTTGGCCGAACTTGGTGGTGTACGCCTCATCATTTGAGCCGCGCAAAGAGAAATCGCGACAGAGGCGAGTTCGCCAGAGCACGAAGAGGATCAGATGTAGTACATCGGTCCACTGGACGGGTGCGAGTGATCAAGCAACTCCGCGACCGTCACCGATTCTAAGACCTCCTGCTCGGCCTGGCGTGCCTCGTCCCACACCTGTCGCAATGTTCGGGCAGCAGGACTCTTTTTCCTACACGCCTTTTGAGTGCCATTACACGGGCTTTTCACGGCGTTCATGATTTCTGCCAACGTGATCTTGTGGGGAGGGCGGATCAGATGATATCCGCCCGTTTTGCCCCGGGTACTCACAACCAATCCGGAAGCTTTCATCTGCAGCAGAATTTGGACCAGAAAACGCGATGGAATGTTGTGGGCCTCTGCCAGATCGCGCACGCGAGCCGGGTCTGTTGAATGATAGCGCGCCGCCAATTCGAGGATCGCAATGCACGCATATTCCGTTTTGGCCGAAACGTTCATCTCCCGCTCCCTTCACTTTTCCTACTTCACCTCGGCGCAATCAATCCGGACCCTCTCTTTACGAGCGGGTGCCCTTAAATACCGCCACCCTGTTCGAATTCAAGCGAATGCAACCCGCACTCCGTTTTCGCTTGACCGCTCCAGCGGCCGGCCCGCTCATCCTCGCCAATACTCGTTTTTCGCGTGCACGGCCAACACCCGATACTTACGTACCCTTGATCGTGGAGCGGATTGTAAGGGATCCCCTCTTCGAGGATACGCTTCCAAATGTCCGACTTCGTTTGATTTGCGAGCGGGCTGATTTTCACTAACCCAAACCGCTTATCCCAACCGACAATTGGTGCCTTTGCTCGATCGGCACTTTGATCGCGACGGATGCCGCTCATCCACGCATGCATCCCTACTACCGCATCATGAAGAATTTTGATCTTACGATCGTGACAACACTGGTCGGGATTGATTTGATGGAGGGGACCACCGTGCTGTGCCTCGTACTGCTCGACTGTAAGTTCGGGCTTTTTGAGCTCAACCTCGATCCCGTACTTCGCCGCAATCCGATCGCGAAGCTCGAGCGTCTCGGTGAATTGGTAGCCCGTATCGAGATTAAAAACGTGGGTGCGCGGTTCAATCTTTGCAAGCAATGCTAGAATAACGCAGCCCTCGGGCCCGAAAGCGGTGGCCATCGTGAGTCGAGGAAAAAAACGCTCAACTGACCAGGCGATAATTTCTTCCGGCGCGGCCGTCTCGAGCCGTCGACTGTGCTCGGCCAATTCGGCGGCCAAGTCTTCGGTGTAGAGTAGTCGCTCTGCCGATGCTTCCGACGACTCCGACTGGCTATCAGTGTTTGTATCCATTGAATCATTCACCAGTTACGGCGATTTTCAGCACCCCCTAAGACACCTGAAATCACCATGATGATCAACTTAGTGATCAAGACAGACTATGGCATGTATCGGTTCGGAACTTGCCTATTCTCCAGTTTGTACGACTTTTAACGATTATAGAGGCCCGCCGCGGCCGCTGCGAACCGGCACGATTTTTAGCCGATCGCAACACTTGATTTTTCTCTTCCCGGCGCAAGAATGCCCCGGCCACTTGGGGCTGGTAACAGCATTATCGATATGCCGGACACAGCGACTACGAGTGACACATATTACCTGACTCTTCTTTTCACGCTGAGAGGTTCTAAACGCTCCTAAATCGTACACCCGGTAACGACTATCGGGATTACACGGGTCAGGGAAGAAAAAGATTTGTGGTTTACTTTTTGACGCAAGTCGAAATGTGACGTAGAGTTTCGGTGACCGGAGGTAGACCCGCCTGATTAAACGGTCACGTGAGTACGAACGTTCCCACCGATAGTTTTTCACTGCTGCGGGTCTGACGGTATGCCGATTTCTGCTTCTCAAAGTGCTGCGTTGCGTCGCGCCTTCCGCTTTCTCTCCTTTGCAATCCTTCTCATGGGATTGCAGGTTACTTTCCACGCGATCCCGAGCGCGCGGGCGGTTGAGTCAGAGATTCGATTTGTCGACTCCGAGCATAGTCTGGCAACCCTGCTGCAGCAGGGAGCCTATTTGGAAGAGCAAGAAAAATGGGGCGAAGCTCTTTCACACTATGAAAAGGCAATCAGGCGATTTCCCAACGAAGAGAAACTCCTAGGTCAGCAGGACCTGGCTCGAATTCATTATGACCTGGGCCGTCGATACGACGATCGAAGCTACCAGGCAATGATCGATTCGCTTTCGATGCAGCAGGCGGTCGAACTGTACGAAGAGGTCCTCATCAAAGTCGATTCCTATTTTGTCCACGATATGAACTGGCAATTATTGGTCAGTCGAGGCAGTCGTTGCCTGCAGGTCGCGCTCCGGGAACAAGCAATCGGCCGCGTTCAAGCCACTGGCGAAGCGACAATACCGATCACCGAACACGAAATCGCAAGCATTGAAGAAAAACTACAGAGCCTCCATCGCGAACGCGTTATTAAGACACGGAAAGACGCCGTCTCCGCAGCCGCAGCGACCGCTGCCCTTGTCTCTGCGGAACTCGGAGTTTCTCAGACGGCCGTCATACTCGAATTTGTCGCTGGTGCTTCCGGGGGCCTCGATAACTATTCTTGCTACTTGACCGGAAATCAATTGCAAGATGTCTATTCCCAAATCGATGGAAATTTCGTTGGAATCGGCATCGAGCTCAAAGCGGACGATCACGCACTCCTTATCGTGTCGGTTATTCCCAAGAGTCCCGCAGCCGTCGCCAATATCAAGGCGGGAGATCGCATTCTCTCCGTCAACGGAACACCAACCACCAATCTTTCAACCGATCAGGCCGCCAGCCTTCTGCAAGGACCGAAAAACAGTCGGCTTGAGCTGTCGATCGCGTCGCCAGAACAGACAGCCCGCAACGTATCGCTCGTTCGTCGCCACGTCGAAGTACCAAGTGTCGACAGCGTTTGCTTGATTGATGAAAATGAAAAAATCGGCTACCTGCGATTAGTAAGCTTTCAGCGAAGCACCAGTCGAGAAATCGATGAGGCGCTGTGGAAGCTGTACCACCAAGGTATGAAAAGCCTGGTCATCGACGTGCGAGGAAATCCAGGCGGGTTATTGAGTGCCTCCGTCGATGTCGCAGACAAATTTGTTCCTCAAGGGACGATTGTTTCGACTCGGGGACGTAGTCCGCAGGAGGACTATGACTACCCGGCACGTCGCTCGAGTACGTGGGAACTCCCGCTGGTTGTGTTGGTCGATGAAAATAGCGCGAGTGCGAGTGAAATTTTCGCCGCCGCAGTACACGACCATCAGCGTGCTACGCTCGTGGGACGGCAAAGCTACGGCAAAGGATCGGTCCAAGGAATTTTTCCCTTGGCCCGCTGCGGTGCTGGCCTCCGCTTGACGACCGCCAAATTTTATTCCCCCACCGGTCAGCCTATCAGCAATATCGGGGTCAAACCTGATGTGGTCGTACACCAAACCGAGAAGCCTGTGTTGGTGATTGGAGCCACGCCTCTTCCCGAGAAAGATCCGATCCTCCGTGCGGGGATCGATGCTGCCCGCGAAAAAGTGGCCATTCGCTAAGATCTCACGTCGCCCTGCGAGCGATGGATGGAGTTTATCTTCCGGAACGTTCCGTCCGGTTGCATTTGCACACCGATGCGCTACGATGATCTCTTGGTAGTGACACGGGTAATCTGCGGTGATGTTGCTCACCCCGAGAGACCCCTCGACTCTATCGTTCGATACACACCCCCTGCGGTTTCTTGATGGGATTTTGTGATGACAAAGACACCAAGCGAAGTCATGGCACTCTGCCGAGAAAAAGATGTCAAAGCGGTCGACCTGAGATTCATGGATTTTCCAGGACTCTGGCAACACTTCACGATTCCAGTCAATAAGCTTCAGGAATCTGTTTTTGATTCCGGACTGGGATTCGACGGTTCCAGCATCCGCGGTTGGCAAGCGATCAACGAGAGCGACATGCTGGTGGTCCCGGAACCCGAAACCGCCTTCATTGACCCGTTTACGAGCATTCCAACCCTGGCAATTATTTGCAATATCCAGGACCCTATTACGCGCGAAGATTACAGTCGAGATCCGCGTAATGTGGCAAAGAAATCGATCCACTATCTGAAAAACAGCGGCATTGCAGATACGTGTTACATCGGTCCGGAAGCCGAATTCTTCATCTTTGACGATGTGCACTTCGATCAGACGGCGCACGCCAGTCACTACTTCGTCGATAGTGTTGAGGGCGAATGGAACCGTGGAAAGGATACGCGGAGCGCAGGAGAGGGGCCGAACCTGGGATACAAACTGCGGCACAAGGAGGGTTATTTTCCCGTACCTCCTGCTGACCAGATGATGGATATTCGCAATGAGATGATGCAGACCATGATTCAGATGGGTCTGGATGTCGAATGTCAGCACCATGAGGTCGGTACCGCAGGGCAAGCCGAGATCGATCTGCAATACGACGAACTCGTCGCGATGGCCGACAAAATGATGATCTACAAGTATGCGGTCAAAAACACTGCAACAAAACATGGCAAGTCGGTTACTTTCATGCCCAAACCTATTTTTGGCGACAACGGTTCAGGGATGCACACGCACGTTTCACTCTGGAAAAAAGGAGAGCCGCTGTTCGCCGGCAATGGCTATGCCGGACTGAGCGATTTGGCCCTCTGGGCGATGGGTGGATTGCTGCACCATGCGGGAAGTGTGCTGGCGTTCACAAATCCGACGACCAACAGCTACAAACGATTAGTTCCCGGCTACGAGGCGCCGGTAAACCTCGCCTATTCACAGCGCAATCGGAGTGCGGCATGCCGGATTCCTATGTACAGCAGCAGTCCCGTATCAAAGCGGGTTGAATTCCGCTGTCCCGATCCGAGTTGCAATCCATACTTGGCATTTTCCGCCATCCTCATGGCCATGTTGGACGGGATCGAGAATAAAATTGATCCCGGCAAACCACTTGATGAGGATATCTACGAACTCGGGACGGATCGAGAAACGTCTCTGCGGACCACGCCGGAATCACTCGGTGACGCGCTGGATGCCCTACGGCAGGATCACGAATTTCTACTGCGAGGCAACGTCTTTACCGAAGATGTCATTGAAACCTGGATTCGCTACAAAATGGAAAACGAAGTGGACGCCCTCCGGGTACGCCCCCACCCGTTCGAGTTTTGTATGTACTACGACATCTGAGTGGCGCTGCCGAACAAGTTGCTCTCTGTCTGCACCAAGTCCATCGGGCAATCGAAAGGCTCTGTCGGTATCTCTTCGACGATTTGGGCATCGAGCGCAAGGCCGATCTTCGTCCCTCCAAGGCGCGATGAAAAGAAACGATCGTAGTGTCCCTTTCCGTATCCCAATCGCACACCCTGCTGGGTGAAGGCCAGTCCGGGAACGATCGATACCCCGATCTCGCCTTGCTCCGATTCACATGCCTGGGGCTCAAGAAATCCGAACGCGCTGGGCTTCATCGCCTGCCAATTTTCCAGTAGGGCCGCCTGCATTCGGTCACTGCGGTCGATGTGCGGCACACACACTCGCTTATCGAGCGTCAACAAACGATCGATGAGTGCATGGGTTTGCACTTCGCTGCGGAATGAGACGTAAATAAAAATCACCTTTGCAGCCACTACCTGGGGAATGCGCAAAACGCTTTCGCAGATCTGCTGCGATTTGTATTCGAGTACTTCGTCTTCGATTTTGTCTCGAAGAACTCGCATCGAACGCCGCAGAGCTTTTTTTCCTTCCTTCAAGGATACCTCGCTAATGCGCCGTAAGCATTTTCTCAACTTGGGCCGTATCGACCGGATCGATCACTCCATGCTCGCAAATAATGGCAGTCACTAAATGAGCTGGGGTTACGTCGAACGCGGGATTGTAGACCTTCATCCCGTCCGGCGTTGTTTGTCGCCCGAAACCGTGTGTGATCTCTCGCGCATCGCGTTGCTCGATCGGAATCTCCGACCCATCGGCAAGCGAGAGATCGAACGTGCTGCTGGGGGCCGCCACATAAAATGGAATCTTGTGGGCTGCCGCCACAAGGGCCACCTGATAAGTCCCTATTTTGTTCGCCACATCGCCGTTGGATGCGATTCGATCTGCACCGGTGACGACCGCCTGAATTTTTCCCTCGCGCATCACCTGTGCTGCCATCGAGTCACAAATAACCGTTACGTCGATGTCGCGCTGCTGCAACTCCCAGGCGGTCAAACGCGCACCTTGAAGCAACGGTCGCGTTTCGTCAGCATACACAGACAAGCATTTGCCTTCCTCTGCGGCCGCGAAAATAACGGCCAGGGCGGTGCCGTAGTCGGCAGTGGCCAGCCCCCCCGCATTACAATGCGTCAGCACGCCCGTTTGATGCTTCAGAAGGTCGGCGCCCCAGCGACCGATCGCGCGGCACATCTGCCGGTCTTCGGCATGAATCTTTTCTGCCTCTTCGAGCAGGGCCTGCTGCAATTCCTGGGGGTCGGCATCGTCCACAACAAGTGCATCGACTCGGGCGCGCTGCCGGTCCAATGCCCAAAATAAGTTGACCGCAGTGGGACGGCTACCTGCAAGGTAGTCGGTTGTCTTACGAAAGTGCGCGAGCCAATCATCGCGATCCGCGTTGCCGAAAGGCTGCATTCCCAGGACCGAGCCATACGCGGCGGCGATGCCGATTGCCGGGGCACCTCGAATCCGCAATGACTTGATCGCTTCCCAGGCCTCCTCCACGGTACCGATTTCGATCTCCACCATCTCGGTGGGCAACCGCGTTTGATCGATCAGCCACAAGCGACCCCCATCTGGATCACCCACCCAGCGGAGTGTCTCTACCACGCGAAACTCCTTGGCTCGTTCAAGGCACTAAGTGAGTTTTTCTTGGAACGCTGCGTCTTTCGCTTTGATCTTGTCTACGAGCTTTTCCTTAAACGCAGCCAACTTTTCTCTCAGGTCCGCATCGGCTGTGGCAAGAATTTGTACCGCAAACAAACCTGCATTCCGTGGTCCGCCCATCCCGACAGCCATACTGGCAACCGGTACGTCACCCGGCATCTGCACGGTCGAAAGCAGTGAATCGAGTCCGCCCAGGTCGGGCGTGGGAACCGGCAGGCCGATCACCGGAAGTGTCGTATGTGCGGCCACCACACCGGCCAGGTGCGCCGCACCTCCCGCGGCTGCAATGATCACCCCCAGCCCGCGTTCGCGAGCAGTGGAAGCATATTCGGTAACGATCCCCGGCGTACGGTGGGCACTCATCACGTGGACCTCGCAGGCGACGCCGAATTCATCAAGGGCCGCCTTCACCGCATTGATTTTTGGCCAATCGCTGTCACTCCCCATCACAATTCCAACTTTTGCCGACGTACTCATAGATGAACGCTTCCTTCTCTCATGAATGTGAACGACTGAATTTGAACGAGCACAAAAATGCCCCTGCTAACGGACTAAGAACCTAACTGTTCGCGGAACAGTCTGACAAGCCCCTCGGTGATGGTCCCGATATCGGCCACCCGCTCAGTCTCCGCAGAATAGACCCAACCACACTCAAGGCTAACAGCCACAACCGTCGTCGCTCCGTCCCGATGGTAAAGCAAGGCATGAGTCCAAACCGGTTCACAGTCGGACGGATCCCAACGGTAATTGTGGCTGAGCATCAGTGCGCTGCTGGCATTGATAAAACCTCTCGCCTTCGTCACATCGCGCACCTGCTTCGGTACGTACCGCCTTCCTTGAACGATAATCTCACTCCCCCCGGCGGTCTTCGCTGGCTCGCCGCCTCCCGGTTCGAGTTCCCATAATTCCACTCGGTCCGGACTGGAAATCCGTTGAGACGGTCTTGCCCCCCAAAAAGCAACCACATCGCTGGTCTGGAGGTAGCGATAGATGAGCCCAGACGTGGCAAGAATCACTGCCAAAACAAAGACTGAAACAACAACAAGTTTTCCGCGATGCATTCGGTTGACCCTCAGTTCGATAAGCAAAGTACCAATGTTTCAAAGGAGATCGGGGTTCCGCAACCACCCACTAGGTGTTTTTAAGGCAGCGGATTATACTGATTTTTTCGAGGAGCTGGTTTGGAAATGTACGCATCTCCGCTCTTTGGAAATTTTAACCCTTCCAGGTGACGAGTCGGACCATGGCCAATTCATTTGATCCTTACCGAGAAGCCCTCGTCATGGAGCAAGTCACCGTGTGGGGATCGCTCGCCGAGGAAGTAGATGCTGCAGCGCAAGAACGGATCGCCGCTGAACTTCACGCGACTGCGGAAGACGCTAGCGAACTTGAATATCAGCGAACCCACACCGGTTTCTGCCGCGTGATCACAGTAACGGAAGATGATTTACAGCGACTCCAAGCGAGTCATCCCTAAAAGGCGTCCTCCCCGGGACGCCCCGGTCGAAGGAAACCTGTCGTTTGATTGATTCTCCTCACTCCGTACACGTCGATCTTGGTCCGCGCGGCTATCGCATTGCCATCGGTACCGCAATGCTCGAAAGGGTCGGTGCGCTCGTCGATTCCTGCTGCCCGGCGCAGCACGCCGTTGTTGTCACCGACGAAAATGTGGAACAACCGCATGCCATGACGGTTGCCGAAAGCCTGCAAACTGCGGGTTTGCAAACCGATCTGGTGGTCCTGCCGAGCGGTGAGTCGACCAAATCGATTGAAATGGCTGAGAATCTCTGGCAAAGGTGCCTGAGCGTGGAAACCAGCCGACAGAGCCTGATCCTCGCGGTCGGCGGAGGGGTGATCGGGGACCTGGCCGGATTTGTTGCAGCCACCTACGCCCGCGGTCTGCGTTTTCTACAAATACCGACAACCCTACTGTCGCAAGTCGATAGTTCCGTCGGAGGGAAGGTGGGCATTAATTTACCGGGAGCCAAAAATATGGTCGGCGCATTTTGGCAACCGTCAGGGGTGCTGATCGATACTGCGACCCTCGATACGCTCCCCGCACGTGAATACCGTGCGGGGCTGGCGGAGGTGGTGAAATATGGAGTCATTATGGACGAAGAATTTTTTGAATATCTGGAACGCACGACCGACGATATCCAGCAGAGAAATCCCGCCATCCTGATCGACATTATCGAGAGAAGCTGTCAACTGAAAGCCAAGATCGTTGCCGAGGATGAAAGGGAAGAGTCGGGGCAGCGGGCCATATTGAATTACGGACATACCTTTGCTCACGCGTTTGAGGCGGTGACCGGATACCGTGAATTACTCCATGGCGAGGCGGTGGCGATCGGCATGCTCTGTGCCTCTCGACTCGCAGAACGGTTGGGCCGTATTGATCGTGTGGTCACTGAACGTCAGGCAGAACTGCTGGCCAGACTCGACCTGCCCACCTCCGTTCCCCCGCTCGATCGGACAAAACTGCTTGAGGCGTTTCGCCGGGATAAGAAGGCGGAAGGAGGCAATGTGCGATTCATTCTTCCCAGTCGCATCGGCGAGGTAGAACTGGTCGAAGGAGTCGATCCGGCTGAAGCGCTCGCAGCACTCGACGATTAGCAACCGTTCGGAAGGAAAACGTGCAGAAAAAATCGACGCAGTTATCCGATACGGTTATTGAGGCTTGGCTCCGTTTAACCCTCGTGTCAGGAGTCGGTCCCCGGATACTCGCGGCGCTGATTGCGCAATTCCATTCTCCTCAGGCTGTACTGAACGCCGCGGCGGACGAACTTCGGCGGGTCGAGGGGGTGGGGCCGCAACTGGCCCGTGCGATCGCTACTGCGGACCGGACCACGGACCCTGCAGCGGAATGGGCAGTCTGCCAGCAAGAGCAAATTCAAGTTCTTGCGCAGACGGCGGAAGATTACCCGCGGTCGCTTCTCGAAATCCCCGATCCGCCGGGAGTGCTGTTTTTGCAGGGTGAATTGAAATCGGCCGATTCGATCGCAATCGCGGTCGTCGGATCGCGCAACACCACCCGGTACGGACTCGCCCAGGCCGAGCGACTTGCCGGCGGACTGGCGCGTGCAGGGATCACCGTCGTTGCCGGTCTGGCCCGCGGCATCGATGCGGCAGCCCACCGGGCTGCCCTGGCAGCCGGCGGTCGCACGCTCGCAGTTCTTGGTGGGGGACTCTTGAAACTCTATCCTCCCGAACATGCGGACCTGGCCGGGGAAATCAGCGAGCAAGGGTGCCTGCTTTCGGAGATGCCTCCTCGCTTCGTCGCTACTCGGAATTCCTTCCCCCGCAGGAATCGGCTTATTTCGGGGCTGACTCTCGGAACGGTGGTCGTCGAGGCCGGGGAGCGAAGCGGCGCCTTGATCACTGCGCGATTTGCAATGGAGCAAAACCGCGATGTCTTCGCCGTTCCCGGCCCGATCGACAGTCGCGGTTCCAAGGGCTGCCATACACTGATTCGCGACGGGGCGATTTTAGTCGAATCGGTCGACGATATTCTCGATGCATTAGGACCACTGGCTGAGAGCAACCGACAGGAGGACGGGCGGGTGATTCGTCACCCGAGCGAACTCCAACTCAATACCATGGAGACCAACGTGCTTCAATCGATCGGCTCGGATCCCACGCTCGTCGATCAGATCGTTGAAAAAACAGGTCTGCCGACATCACGCGTCCTTTCGACGCTCAGCGTCCTTGAGGTCCGCAAGTTGATCACCCGTCTACCCGGAGGCCGCGTCTCACGGCGATGAGAAAAATTGGGTGCCGTGCGGCAGACTGACACTCATCAAGGACTTGGATAGACGCCCGTTCGCTTCGCGTAATCGGCCCATAGCCGAGCCATCTCAGCGACCCTTTGCCTGTTCTCCGCGGCGAGATTATGCAACTCGCTTCGGTCTTCTTCGATATCGTAAAGTTCCCAGTTCGGGGTCAGTCCACGTGCGGGCCGCTTGGCAACGAGTTTCCACTTGCCGTCCCTGACGGCGCGATTCCCTTCATGCTCCCAGAACAGAGGTCCTCGCTCGAGTGGTCTGTCCACAAAGGTAGGCACCAGGCTTGTCCCCTCCATCGGCCGGATCGAATCGCCGCCGAATGATTTTGGATATTCGGCGCCTGCCACCTCAACACAGGTGGGCATCAAATCGATGAGGTGAGAGACTTGATTGCGAATTTCATTTTTTCCCTTAATCCCTCGTGGCCAGTGAACAATCAAGGGTGTCGAAATGCCCCCTTCGTGGGTCCAGTGTTTATATTCCCGAAATGGAGTGTTGGAGACATTGGCCCAGTTTTTTCCATAGCCGATATAGGTATCTGCCGGTCCCGGCATCACGCGACCGGCACGCACCGGCCAACCGTCGCGGGTCTGCTTCGGCACCGAGCCAAAATAGTGCAATGCATCGTCGGCGAGTGGCGGCAACGTCGGTTCCTCTCCACGCGGGTTCGGTTGAAGGCTGCGGCCCGCCGCCTCGGCGCAGCCCCCGTTATCCTGGAAGTAACAGAGCAGGGTGTTTTCATATTGCCCTGTTTCCTTCAAGGCCTTGACGATCTCGCCAATTCCCTGATCCATCGCGTCGATCATCGCCGCATACACTTCCATATTCGCCGCTTCCCACTCCTTGTGTTCCACGGCATCCCAATTGCCTGCGGCACCGGATAGTTCTGCCTCGCGAGACACGACCCCCAGACGTTTCATCTTTTCCAGTCGAGCGAGGCGGATTGCATCGTAGCCCGCATCATACTTTCCATCGTATCGGGCAATGTCGCGTTCCCGTGCATGGAGCGGCCAGTGTGCGGCCGTATAAGGCACGTAGAGAAAAAAGGGTGTACCGCGCGGATTCTCTCGGATAAAACGCGCCGCCTGATCGGAAATAGCCTGCGTGTAGTAATAGGGCTCTTCGGGGCTGTATTCGGGGTCCGCAAACGGAGAAATCATTTTGTTGTCGCGGCACAGGGTTGAGGGGTCCCAGAAGGAACCCGCGCCGTGAATCGTACCGTAAAATCGATCAAATCCTCTTTGAGGTGGCCAGTTGTATTTATCTCCGTCGTCTTTCGGCCGGGTAATTTTCGTTACGTGCCACTTTCCGGCGACGTAGGTGTTGTATCCGGCTTCGCGTAAGACCTCGGCAATCGTGACACAATTGCGATTTAAATCACCTCGATAGCCGTCGAAACCCCGATCTTGCATCATGTAGCCCACACCTGCCTGATGTGGATAGAGGCCGGTAAGCAAGCAGGCCCGCGTCGGACAGCACCGGGCCGTGTTGTAAAACTGCGTGAATCGCAAACCGTCGGCAGCCAGACGATCGAGATGGGGTGTGCGAATTTCGCCCCCATAGCAGCCGATGTCCGAATACCCCATATCGTCCGACATGATCAACACAATATTGGGGCGATCGACTTTTTCGGCTGCGATGAGCGGTACCGCAACCAGGGCGGTCCAACATCCCAAAGCAAGACATATTTTGGACATGAAGCGGCTCCCGAGGAATCAACAGACCATCACTTTAGGATAGCCTTCCTTTGCAATTCGCCCAACCGCATGGCAGGCACCGAGCAGGGTATCGCAAAAAGTGCCCATTTATCAGAATTTTGCTATAGTGAAAGGGAACTCTTAAGAGGCAACCTAACGGAAGGCACCCCCATGCGATCTCCCAGCTGCCGCACGGCTCCGCTTGCGCTTATTTTATTACTCTGTTTTGCCCCCTCTGCCATAGTGGCCGCGCCCCTCGATCCGGCAGCAATTCCGGACGATACAAAGTGGCTGCTCCACTTCGATATGGAAAAAGCCCGCAGCTGGGAGTTAATGCAAAAGTGGCAAAGCGAAATGGAAAACAAGGCGTGGTATCAGGACAAAGTCGAAGAGATGGTGGAAACCTACGGTTGGAACCCGGCCGAGGACCTGATGGGACTTTCGATGTATGACAGCGAATATGCGCGGCACAACGGGGTTCTTGCGCTGCACGTGCGTAACATCAATGCCGAAAAAATCGCATCGCAATTCAAAAAAGAGCATCCCGATGCAAAGACAGAAAAGTATCGTAATTACTTCATCAGCACTTGGACCGATGCGTCTCCATATCGGGGGGAACATGCCGTTTCAGGGTGCTTGGCTTCCGATAATTTGATGCTCATTGCCAGCGATGCGTCAAAAATACAAAAAACACTCGACGTCCTCGACGGGGAGTCGACGGCAGTGAGCGATTCTTCCGCGCTGCTCGATACGTTCAATCGAGAGGCGATCCTCGCCTGCCGCGCGATCGATGTACCAGACGGCTACCAGGAGAAAACCCGCTGTCCGGTACTCGCCCGCTGCCGCACAGCCACTATGTTTTTTAATGTCAACGATAATCTGATGCAGTTGAAATACGACCTGGAAGCGAACAACGAAGAGTTGGCATCCAAAATGAAGGGCGCGGTTTCCGGAATGCACGCGATGATGGGCATGCAATTCGGAAAAAATCCGCAGGCCAAGCAGATGCTCGAAGCGGCCACCATCGAACGCGATGGAAACCACCTCCTTATCACCTGGCAGGCCGATAGCGACAAGTTTGCTGAAGTGATGAAGTCGATGAAGAAAATGAAAGGGTGGTCCGGCAAAAAATGGTCTTCCAAAAAGTGGGAGCGGGGGAAAGAGGGATCCGCAGATGAGGAAGCGGATGAGAAAGACGACGACTGGATCAAAAACTTTAAGCTCTGACGTGGTGCACGTATTTCTCGGCTACTTGAACCCTCGTTCGTCGAGTCTGCGCTGAAGTTCGCACCGCCACTCCCGGGCAATCGCACCATTTTTTAGTACACGGCGAATCGCCGCTTCGTCATCCCGCTGGAAGTGATAAATCCTGACCAAGTCCTGCACCGTGACCGGTTCAGAATCTCGATCACGCAGGACAAAGCAGTCGCCTGCCTGCACCTGCCCCTCTGTGAGTACGCGGAGATAAAAACCTGATTTGAGGCTCTTGAGAAATCGAGCCGGAAGATCGGGCCGATTAAGACGTGCCGCCAGTTTGTAGCATGGGGTGCGCGGTTGGCTCACCTGGACGACCGCCGTGCCCACCTCAAAAGTATCGCCGATACAAACTTCACTCTCGAGCATTCCCTCGGAAGTGAAGTTTTCTCCGAAACTTCCCATCTGCTCGAGTGACAGGCCTAGTTCGGTGCGCCAAAAGTCATAGTGCTCCAGCGGATAGAGGTAGACTGCCTTATCGGTGCCTCCGTGCGATTGAAGGTCGGCCTGGCCATCGCCTTCAATTTGCAAAGACCGCACCGGTACGGTGCCGGAGACGGGTGTCTTATAAATCGCAGTGCGAAAGGATTTCCCCTGAAATTGCATGTAGCGGGGGCGGCCCGCATTTACCGAAATCAGTTGCATCACACGAGATCACATGAGGAGAGTTTTTCGAGGCCGCACGCAGCGTATGGAAACCTGAGGCACATTATGGTTTGCGGGCGACAATCAACCAATCCCACGGATAGGGATCCTGCATCCATCGCGGGGCATCTTCAAAATCGGCGTCCCAGGCATACTCAATTTTTTCAAGTTCCAAGACCCGAAAACCGGATTCCCGAAAAAGTATCAAGGCTTCTTCTCTCAAGTAGTGCTTGGTCGGTGTATCGGAAATATTCACGATTCCCTCAACCAGCGAGACGATCTCTTCCCGGGCCGAATCTTGCATGTGCGAGATCGCCTCCCGTGCACTGCTACCGTCCCGGAGATACCATTGACCGATCCTTTGGTAGGTCAGGAGCGTCACTTCGAGAGAGGGAACCACGGCCAGCAGCGAGGCCCCCTTGCGCAAATTACGATAGACCGTCTCGAGAATCCCCTGACGGATTCGAGCGTCCGGCATAATCAGCACTTGCATCAGCAGACCGACGTCGGCACGGCAAAAGGCGCGATTTTTCTCCGCGAGGTCCCGATGCAACCATTGTACGTTTCTAAGTTGAGGGAGATTTTCCGCTGCGACCTCGAGCGAGGTGAGGGAAAAATCGGTTGCGATGACCCGTTGCGCCCTGCGGGCAAGAAAGGGCACCGTGCGGCCAACCCCACAGCCGAAATCGCAAACCGTATGACTCGGAGCGATCAGGCGATCGAGTGCTTTTTGGAGGACTTTGTGTCGATCGTTGGCGAACGTATCGAATATTTCCTCGTCGTACTGCGGTGCAGCGCGATCCCACACCTGCTGATCCATCATCGGTCTCCGCCTAAAAGGTGTTGCGTTTCTGCAGTGTAGGCGGTTTTTCGTACCGGTTACCAGATCAATTGCAACCGATGCTCTAACGGCGGCGGATGGGTGCAGGGCAACAGTCTTCCGGGCAAAAATCGGCGCGCGGGCCGAGGGTGCCGAGTGTCAGCCGCTCTGCGCCGCTGGTACGCTCGAGAACGAGTTCGCGAATCATCGAAATAAAACGGGGGTGTGTCCCCACGGTACCGGCCCGCACCAGCCCGACATCCAGTTTCTCACACAACTCTCGAGCCTCGGTGTCGAGATCGAAGAGAACCTCCATGTGGTCGGAGACGAACCCGATCGGCACAATCACAACGTACTTCACTTCGCCCGAGGTGCAGGCAACTTGAATTGCATCACAAATATCGGGTTCCATCCAGGGCTGCGTAGGGGGGCCACTCCGGCTCTGGTAGACCAACTCATAATCGCTTAACCCCAACTCCTCGCTCACCAATCGGCATGCCTCGCGGAGTTGCAGCACATAATCGCAACCCTCGGACATCGATGCGGGAATACTATGAGCCGTATAAAATACCTTGCATCGGTCGCCTGCCGATGCGGGAACCTCGGCAAGTGCGGCGCTGACCCGCTCGACCATCGGCTCGATAAAGCCAGGATGGTTATAGAAGGCACGCAACTTGTGAATTTCCGGAGAATCGACGCCCACCGTACTGCGGGCGTCCAAAATGTTTTCGCGATACTGACGACAACCCGAGTAAGAACTGTAGGCCGAGGTGAAGAAGGCCAGACTTCTTTTCCGGCCGTCATCCCGCATCCGGCCGATCGTATCGGCGAGCAGCGGATGCCAGTTACGATTACCCCAATAGACTGGCAAATCGGGACCATGCACCGTAAGTTCCTCGGTCAGCGCCGAGATCAGGGCACGATTCTGATCATTGATGGGGCTTTTGCCGCCGAACGCTTGATAGTGCTCGGCAACTTCGAGCATTCGCTCCCGCGGCACGTTGCGGCCCCGCAGTACATTTTCCAGAAAGGGGAGTACGTCGTCGGGACCTTCGGGGCCGCCAAACGATACGACCAGGAGGCTGTCGTAAGGCACATTGCCGGATGACTCGATCATTGAATCACTCCACGGAGCGCCGAATCGAGATCAGCATACATAAAGGTGTAACCGGACTGCTCGAGTTCTTTTGACGATACGCGGGTACTCGAGAGCAGCAGTGCATCGGCCATCTCACCAAACATGGTGCGGGCTACCACCGTAGGCATGGGAAAAAGGGTCGGCCGACCCAAAACCTTGCCGAGTGTCTTGGTGAATTCTGCATTGGTCACCGGATGAGGGGCCACGGCATTGACCGGGCCAGAGAGCGACTCGGCCCCGATAGCGTGGCGCAATACCCCGACCAGATCGGGTAGGGCAATCCAACTCATGTACTGTTGACCGGAGCCCACACGTCCGCCGAGACCGAGCCGAAACGGCGTGAGCATCTTCGCCAAGGCACCGCCCCGATCGCTCAGAACGACACCGATGCGGACATTCACCACGCGGATTCCTGCGTCGCGGGCAGGTTGCGAGGCAACCTCCCAGTCCTGGCACACGCTGGCCAAGAAATCATCCCCTGCCGGGCTCTGTTCATCCACGAGCCTTTCTCCCGAGTTGCCGTAGAACCCGATCGCCGAGGCGCAAATGAGTACCCGCGGTTTTTGCTCACACGCCGCCAGCCCTTCGGCAAGGAGGCGAGTCGAGTGTACCCGACTTTCGCGGATTCGCTGCTTTTTGGCCGCAGTCCAGCGACCGCGGGCGATGTTCTCTCCCGCAAGGTGGACCACTGCCTCACAACCGGCGAGAGTCGACGCATCGAAGGAGTCGACGGTCGGGTCCCACAGCACATCGCGACACGATGGATTTCGACGCACAAGGCGTATCACTTCGTCTTCCGCCCCGGCAAGAGCATCGGCAAGCGAAGAGCCGACCAGGCCCGTGGCTCCGGAGATCGCAATCTGCATGGTGCTACCCGACTGTTTTGAGAATAACCCTCTCCCGTTATAGTCGCTGTCGGGAAATTGAGTATCAGCCTTTTGCCTCGTCGAGCAACTCCTGCAGTTTGTGTTTCGGTTGGACGCCGACCAAACTGGCGACCACTTCCCCGGCTTTGAAGACCATCATGGTCGGAATGCTCGAAACATTAAACTGCTGTGCCGTCTGCGGATTATCATCGATATTGATCTTTCCGACCTTGACCGAACCGGCATTCTCGACTGCCAATTCTTCCACCATCGGAGCAATCATCCGGCAGGGGCCGCACCAGGGGGCCCAGAAGTCAACTAGTACCGGTGAGTCCGAACCCAAAACATCTGTCGCAAAGCCCGCATCCGAAAACTCAATCACATCACTCATCGCAATCTCCCAAGATTGATAGCGTTGCCGACCCCCAAGTTGTTAAAGACCGATGCTGAGAGCAAAACCGGCCAATCCATACTGCGTAACCCTAACATGGAACCGGTCTACCCAAAAGGCATCAAGGGAGCGCGTGTAATATGTCGGGATTTGCCACTAACCAGGCCGTCAGGTGCAACTCCTGCTCACTGGAGAGATTGAGAGTCTGCCGAATATGGTGTCGATGCTTTTCGACCGTAGAGAGGCTAATGCCGAGCGCTTCTGCAACCTGAGCGTTGGTTTTTCCTGTGGCCACCGCATCGAGCACATCGCGTTCCCGCTCTGTAAGAAGGTGGATTGCCGAGGGCAGGCGGCGGAACGTGACCAACACACGATCCGGCTCTAAATAGCACAACTCTGCACGCCAGCGGGTACTCACCCCGGCAAACTCATTGCAAAATTCGCACTTGGTGTCTTCTTGTGTCGAGAGGCACTGGTCGATCGCTGCCTTCCATTCTTCTAAACCCTCGGAAACATGCTCGAGCGTATTTGAGTTGGAGTATTCCACGCGGCTTTTGCCAGCTTTTTTGTGAGCGACAGGGATATCCGACATACCCAAACATTGATAGGAACCATCCACCACCATTGCGATCATTGATTTTATTCCGTGGCGTTAATTTGACGAGGTTATGAACCTGGGATTTGAACCTGGGATTTGAAACTGGGATTTGAAACTGGGATTTGAAACTGGGATTTGAAACTGGGATTTGAAACTGGGATTTGAAACTGGGATTTGAAACTGGGATTTGAAACTGGGATTTGAAACGATACTGACGCGGAGCGAATGGGCATCGCTACCTAATGACCATCTAAAAAGGCGTGACCGTTTGTGCTGCTGGAAAAAAAGAGTTGCGCTCTGCCTTCCAGGGTAGAGGCGAGTTGTGCCAGAGCACACTCATCCTTCAATCGCAGGGTGGAGCGAATCTTGCTGCGATGTTTTTCCACCGTCGAGACGGTAATGCCCATCTTCTCAGCAATTTTGGTCGATGAGAGCCGCTTGGAGAGAAGTGTGAGTACCTCCGACTCCCGCGCCGAAAGATCCTCAAGATTCTCTGGGACGCTTTCCGCGGTGATCACTAGTTGATCCTGCCCAAAACGGTCGACATCCCCGACCCAGCGATGCAAGTTTCCGACAAAGTCGATCGAGACATCGAAAACCTGCGGCCCCTCTCCTGCACGGCAGCGCACAAAAGCTGCGCGGTACGGCTCGGCACCCCGGTGAACGGACGACCATACTGACTGGCCAATCACATCTGATACTATGAGTCCAATATTGGTATCAGCCGGGTGCAGTCCTGACATGTAGGCGATCCGGTCATGAGAATCCAAAATTTGAATAATCATCGACAAGTCTCCCTGTTGGGCGAATGACCATTGAGACTTCGAAAACGATTTCAATAAGGAGTTGGAGAAATTTTTGCCTGCCAGTTTTGGGTTGCCAATAGTGGTTAACCCCCATTAAGCAGGGCATGCTGAAAAAATCAGACTCATGACTACAATTATAGCTCTAGGGAGGGGGTACTGAAACCCCCTGGCGAGTCGCCTCTCGGGTTTCCCGGATGGAAAGGTCGGCCGAGAGAGGGCCAAGGTACCTACCGCTTTTTCTCTTACTGCGTTTCGGCTAGGGTGGGCGGGTCTCGGTGCACAGGCTCGCTCCTTTGCCCTCGTTTCGCCATGCATTCGCTCTGCTTCGCTCATGCCCGATTTCATTCTTCGCTACGGCTCGCTGCGACTGCTAGGCCGTTTTACGGCTTCCCGCTCGGCCACCTTCCGCCGCGGTCAACGCGTCCTTGCCAAAACCCGGCGGGGCGTCGAGATGGCCGAGGTACTCTGCGAGGCAAGAGAAGACTCTACCGAGGAGTTGCAGGACGAGAATGGTGGACGCATTCTGCGCGAGTACACCGATAAAGACCGCGAGCAGTTGGATCAATTGCATCAAACTGAGCGGCAGTGCTGGGATTTCTGTCAATCGCAGATTGCCAAACTCGGGATCGAAATGCAATTGATCGATGTGGAAAAGGTTTTTGGGGGGGAGCGGATTTTAGTCTATTACCTTGCGGAGGATCGGGTTGATTTTCGCGAACTGGTAAAGATTCTGGCTGCCGAATTCAGTGCGCGGATCGAGATGCGACAGATCGGAGTTCGGGACGAGGCAAAATTGCTGGCCGACTATGGCGATTGCGGCAAACCGGTCTGCTGCAATACGCATCTCCCTGAGATGCCCCCTGTTTCGATGAAGATGGCAAAACTCCAGAAGGCGACCCTCGATCCGAGTAAAATTTCGGGACGCTGTGGGCGGCTGAAATGCTGCCTGCGATACGAATACGAAACGTACCGCGAACTCAAGAGCGAACTCCCACCGATCGGGGCTGATATTGTCACTTCGACGGGCCGGGGAAAGGTACTGAGCCATGAAATTCTGGCCGGGCAGTTGCTGATCCAGACCGAAGATATGCGGCGGGTCATGATCGGATCCGAGGAGGTCCTCTCTGTCCTTTAACCCCCCCCATTTTGTGAACATTACACGCGCGATGCGTGGATCGGATCTGGCCGAAATGGCGTCCGGTTCGTATCCCGCGCGGGCAGCATGCGTTAGAATGAGAGCAGCGGTTCCTGTTGAGACTCACGTTTCCCGGACCGCAGGCCGACCCGCCGCATAGTAGTATTCTTTTCCTTTCCTTTTGCCATGCTCGACCCGAATCATCCGATTTCAAAACTCGCCCGCGAAGATGGACGCTATCGCGTCGATGCCTACACGTTTGTTTTTGAGGCGCTCAATCACGCACACACCGCAATGGGGATAGGCGAGCAGGGGGCCTCTGGTACGGCCGAGGAGATAGAGCCGCTTCTGCTTGCCGATGAGCAGCTTGGTGAGGAACAGCACAGTGAACCTGAAGACCTCGAAGAAGCGGCCAGCTTTCTTGAGGAGGCGGGTGCCGCATCGCCCTCGCTGCCAAGCGAAGCGGAAAAGCACGTGACGGGACAACAACTCTGCATTGCAATCCGTAGCCTTGCGCTGGACCAATACGGCTACATGGCAAAGTGCGTACTCAATAGTTGGGGTGTCCACAAAACGGGCGATTTTGGCAACATCGTTTTCAAACTGATTGAGATCGGTCAAATGAAAAAGACCGATCAAGATCGACTGGAAGATTTTGAGGACGTCTTCGACTTCGACCGGGAACTAGTCGAAAATTTCAGCATCCCGCCAAGCAGTGAGTGAAGCGCCGATCAATTTGACGGAGAGCCGTTTTTCTATGGTTGCCAGAAAGAGTGCCCGTTGGATTCTTGCCGTAAGTGCGATAGCATTATCGGCCTGGATTCTCTTCCTGTTATTGATGGCGGTGAATATTATTTCCTGATATGCGTCACGCATTCGTTTGAGCGATCGGTAGACTGAGACTGCAAGGAGTAAATGACAGATGAAATTGATACCTTTGGGAGACAAGGTCGTTTTGCGACCGCTGGAGGCGGAAGAAATGACCGCCGGTGGGATTGTGCTTCCGGATGCAGCGCAGGAAAAACCTCGCCAAGGAAAGGTGCTTTCGGTGGGGGACGGGCGTTTGAATCAAGATGGTTCTCGCTCGCAACACGAGGTAACCGAGGGTGATCGCGTACTCTACTCTCAGTACTCGGGAACCGAGGTGGCGGTCGATGGAGAATCGCTGCTGATTATGAGCGAGAGCGATATCCTAGCGATCGTTGCCTAAAATTGACGGTACCACTGCACCAATACCGCAGGCCGGTCTACGCCACAGGTGGAACTCCCCGCAGCGGGCCGGAATGATTGCTTGGATATTCTGGAGCGCAGCCGATACAATGAAGGGGACCGAATCGAGGCGTTCCTCGCAGAAAAGGGGTTTTGCAGCATGAGGCATCATCTAAGAAAGTACGCTGGCGCCATTGTCCTCACTGCCCTGGCAATCTTCGCAAGCCAATTGACACTTGTGCCAGTCGCAGCGGACGACGAAAAATCGGACGTGGCGCGACTCCACGAAAAAATCGTGCAGCGGGGTATTCGCTTTTTACAAACGCAGGGTCAGGCGAGCGATGGTTCGTATAGCGAGGGCGCGGGACCTGGAGTGACAGCCCTGGTCACGACTGCCGTCCTCCGCAGCGGCTACACGCCCGAGGATCCTGTAGTGGCGCGGAGTCTCGATTATCTCCAGAAATTCGTTCAACCCGATGGTGGCATCTACGCACCGGGGAGCATGTATCGTAACTATGAAACGAGTTTAGCCGTGATGTGCTTTGCAGAAGCGGAAAAGAAGCAACCTGGAAGCTACAAAACGATCGTCAAAAATGCAGATCGCTTCCTCAAAGGTTTGCAGTATGACGAAACGGAGGACCGTAGCGTCGAGAGTCCGTTTTACGGCGGGGCGGGATACGGAAAACATAAGCGTCCCGATCTCTCCAACACGGGAATCATGATCGACGCGCTCGTCGCTGCCGGGGCAGGCCCTGATGACGAGGCACTTCGCAAGGCGTTGATCTTCGTATCGCGATGTCAGAATCTGGAAACGGAGTTCAATGACACCAAGTGGTCGGTCAAAAACCCCGATGGAGGTTTCTACTACACGGGTGCTGCCGGAGGGAGCAGTCAGGCAAAGTGGCCCGAAGGCGAGAGTGAGGAAGAGCGCGGCCTGAGAAGCTATGGATCGATGACCTATATGGGACTTAAAAGCCTGATTTATGCGGGGCTCACCGATGAAGATCCCCGCGTGAAGGCGGCCACCGAGTGGATTCGAAAAAATTATCGCCTCGATCAAAACCCGGGCCTCGGTCAGCAAGGCCTCTATTATTATTATCACACCTTTGCCAAAGCCCTCGATGCACTCGGGGAAGATACGTTTCTCGACGCTGCCGGAAATCGCCACGACTGGCGAAGCGAACTGACGCGAAAGCTGGCGAGCGAACAGCAGGCGGACGGATCCTGGATCAACAGTCAATCGCGGTGGCTTGAAGCGGATGCGAATCTCGTAACTGGATATGCGCTGCTCGCGCTCTCCTATTGCCAACCAAAGCGATAACGCGGGTAACGGCAATACAGGGAATCGCAGCGAAGGTTCGCAGCGGGATACTCAGACTGGAAAAATTGTCGGGAGGCAGAGATGGAAGCTGGCCTGCCCGAGCGGCCTACCTGCAGGCGACCCCGCAAAAGATGACTCTGTAAAAGATGACTCTGTGGTAGGTCTACTCTTCCTTGGCAGGAGTGTCTTCGGCAGCCCCTTCTTCAGCCCCTTCGGTCGCCTCTTCCTTTTTCTTCTTCTTCTTGAGGACCACCGTCTCGACGCGGACTTTCGCTAATCCGAGCGGAGAATCGCCCTCTTGCCAACGATCGGTCTCCCCGAGCTTTTTGATTCGCTCGGCACGCGTGAGCACATTGCGGGTCCGCATCATACCGCGGCGAATTTTGAGGCTTTTATCAATGGTCATCGGATCTATTCTCTTGAGAAAATGAGGCTCGGTGGTTGGAAAACAATGCTTGAAAAACCGCAAGAATCCATCCCAGTCCGATCGACTCGCACCCGGGCCCGGCCGCGTGAGAACCGCCGCACCAAGGACCCCCGAAATCCAACCGGGCCTCTCATCTTACCGCAACCGCCGCCAGGCTGCCAAGGGTCGAACTCCCGAGCCGATCCCCTGCTCCTTCCCTACGCAGTGGGGAGAGCAGCTACAATCTGCTCCATGCTCCCGGGCCGTGCAGCAGGATCTGCCGCCAGGCAGCGATGGATGATTTCTGAGAGTTCCCTATCGAGCTGCGGGCAGTACTCTTCGATCGGCACCGGAGGTTTATCGTGATCCATCGCGGCTCTTCCGGTGACCACCGAACCGGGCCACGGCAGCGCCGCGGCGAGCACTTCGTAGGCGGTGACCCCGAAGGAAAAGATATCGACCCGGACGTCGGTCGGTTTGCGGCGAACAATTTCAGGCGACATGTAGAGCGGTGTTCCGGTACGGTTTCCAGGTCGGCAAAACTCCGGTCGATTGGGAATGCTCAAGCCGAAATCAATCAGCTTGATTGTGGTCCGATCTTTACCGACGATAAAATTCCGCGGACAAATATCGCGATGGATAAAGCCCCCCTCGTGAACGGCCGCCAAGGCGGTGGCGATCTGCCGGAGTAAAAGTTGCCGATAACGATCGAATTCCGGATCCCGGGCCTGAATAAGGGTATTCATACCCTGCCCTTCAAGATATTCCATCAACAGGTACGATTGGCCCGTCGTCGTTTGTCCGTATTCAAACGTTTCCACAATCCCAGGATGCGAAAAACTGGAAGCAATCTCCCCTTCACTCGGCTTGTTCAGCCTAGAAAATCGCGACTCGAACTTTTTAGTTTTTTCTTGATCGAGTAATTTCAGACCGACGACTTGATCGCTACGGCGATCACGCGCCATATAAAATCGAGACATCGTGCCCGCAGCGGCCTCCCGAATCAGCTCGAATCGGTCCTCGATGTTGACCCGGTCGCCCCCCCACCACGATCGCAAACCTTTCCACCATTTCATCGATTCGATCCAATGCACACGGACCTCAGGTTCTGAATCCCTCGAGCGGAGACACGGCTTTTATTTGCCACAATAGTCAATCGCCCGCGCAATCTCGCTTTTGAGATCGACCCTTCGTACAATGCGATCGATGTAACCGTGCTTCAGCAAAAATTCGCTTGTCTGAAAACCTTCTGGCAATTCGATTCGGATCGTTGCTTTGATCGTGCGAGGTCCGGCAAATCCAATCAGTGCCTTCGGCTCGGCAAACACAAGATCACCGAGCGAGGCAAAACTTGCTGCCACTCCACCCATCGTCGGATTGGTCAGGACCGAAATGAAGAGTCCTCCCGCCTCGTTATAGCGGGCAAGCGCTGCGGAAACCTTGGCCATTTGCATCAGAGACAAAATCCCCTCATGCATCCGTGCCCCACCTCCGCTGCCACTGATGATGATCAAGGGAAGATTCTGGTCGGTCGCACGTTCGATGAGCCGCGTTAACTTTTCGCCCACCACCGCGCCCATGCTTCCCATAATGAACGCCGAGTCGGTGACCCCAAAGGCCACTCGACGTGCCCGGACCATACCGGTGCCGACCACGGCAGCCTCGGTGAGTCCGGTTCGCTTTTGCTCGGCAACGATGCGATCGCGATATGCCTTTTTGTCGGCGAATTCGAGCGGGTCGGCTGACGTCATGCCAGAGAACCACTCCTCAAATGTACCCCCATCGAGTACCTGTTTGATGCGCTCGGTGGCATTCACATAAAAATGGTGATCGCACTGTGGACAGGTCCCCAGCTGTTGATCTGCCTCTTTCCCGTAAATGGTCTCACCGCAGTCGGGGCACTTTTTCCACAGGCCCTCCGGGACGCCTCTTTTCGGTCGACTCGGACCATGGTTATTGGCAGTCAAAGTGTCTTCCTGCTTCGTCATATGATTTTCTACCGAGGGGGAGGTCGCCATAGTCGGTCCGCTCAAGCCAAAGGGTTCTCCAATTCGTTGGGTTAGCCGTCAGGAAACATTTGTGAGGACGGGCGAGATACGCTGCACCCGTGTGTCGCCATCGCTCCGTGTCTGACTGATATCTTTCAATTCGCTTTGCTCAAGCACACTGACCAAAATACTCGCCAACGGTTCTGCGACAACCACCATTATGCTTCCACTTTTATGCTTTTTGTACACCTTGTTTAAAAAAAAGTCGATGCGGTCGCGAGCCGCCTGCAACATTTCGCCTTCCGGCGGACAAATGGTTTCCGGATTTTCCTGCCACTGCCTGAATACTTTAGGCTGTTTGCGCTTGACCTCCTCGAGGAGCAGACCCTGCCACAACCCGAGGTTGATATTCTGAAGTGATTCGAGCGATTTAAATTTCATCTCCAAGGGTTCGCACACTCGCTCTGCCGTCTCCAACGCAGATTGACCGGGACTGGCATAAACCGCATCGATTGCGGTTCCCCGTAATCGATCAACAATCTCTTCCAACTCTCGGGTCGCGTCGGCGTGAAGAGGCACATCTAGATTTCCGAGGACCCGTCCCTGCCGATCAAACTCGGTGGTCCCCGAACAAACAATCAAAAATTGAAGCATGCCATACCTCGGATACATCGTTTATCGCCGCGGAGGCTCGGGTTCTATGACAAATTCCAACGCCTCAAAACGAAGCGACAATTCTAGCAGCGTGCGTTCCGAACGTCTGCCCTAGAAGAACACCGCACATTGCAACCCATTTATTGGTGGATAGTTAGGAAGGTGCGAACAGCGCGGTATTGCGGAGCGAACCTGATAATTGCCCTTTTTCTCGCCCCCTGTCGTCCGCTCACCAACAATCCCGACTAGTCATCCAGTTCCTGATTTTTGGGGAGCTCTTCGAGGTTGGAAAGCCCGAAGAGTTTCAAAAAACGGGGAGTGGTGTGATAAACGGGGGTGCGAGGTTTTTTCTCCGGTTTTTCAAATCGCAAAAGTTGTCTGCGGACGAGTTGCGAAAGAATGGAACCGCTTGGGTGTCCGCGAAGTTGAGAAATTTTCTCGCTGGTCGTGGGCTGATTATACGCCACAAGTGCCAAGACCTCGACGGCTGCTTGGGAAAGTTTCGCTTCACGGATCGGACCATAAAAGCGATCGCGGACTTTTTCGAACTCCTCGCGAATGACCATTCGGTATCCACCGTCGGAATAGACTATTTCGTAAGCCGATTTGGCCGCAAGGTATTCTTCCTGTAGCTCGTCGATCAGGTCATCGACCTCTTCCGGTTCAAGGCCGTGGATCGCCCTGGCAAGTTGCTCCCGCTTGAGCGACTCATTTTCCGGGTGCCCGACAAAGAGCATCGCTTCAACGATCCTTTTGGGAAGCGGGTCGATGGAATCTGATCCAGCAGACGCGGCAGCATCACCATCCGGCATATCGCCCGCGTTATCTCCCTCTTCCCGATCGAGTCCATCGACTGCATCGTCCAGCACCCCCTCAGCCGACAAATCCCCCGGCTCACTGCCGAGCATCTCAGCGAATGCCTCATTGAGACGTTGGAGAGAGACCTCGTCCGAATCCTGCTTCGGATCTTCTGGGTTGGGGGACGATTCATCTGTTGCTGGGCACATATTTACGACTATAGACGTATCGTCGCCACAGCGACAAGGCCGAGTCTCAACCCCAGTGGGCAGCAACACTTTGCTTCATGAAAGCGAGTGCATCCTTGGCCAACTGATCCTCCGACGTATACATGCGTCGCCAAATCTTGGTCGCTGCCGCCAACTCGGGGAGTGCTAAACCGAAGGCTTCGACCATCAGCCACCCGTCGTATCCCACCTCTTTGAGCGTGGCGAAGTTTTCCTCCCAGCGGACGTTACCCGATCCGGGGGTGCTACGATCGTTTTCGGAAATGTGGACGTGAACCATCATCTCGGCACAGTCGCGTATTGCTTGTGCGATATTTTTTTCCTCGATGTTGGCATGGAATGTATCGTACATGATGCGGCAATTCGGGTGATTAACCTCGCGGGCAAAACGAGCTGCATCAGCATGCGTGTTGAGTAAATAGGTTTCAAAGCGATTGAGACATTCAACCGCAAGCGTCACACCGACTTGCTCGGCATGTTCGGCCACTTGCCGCATGCTCTCAACACCCCACTTCCATTCATCCTCCGTGGGTCCCGAGCCACTGAAAAGGCCCAAGGCAGAATGATAGGGCCCGACCAGATGGGTCGCGCCAACTGCCGCACAACAATCGAGTGCCTGTTTGGTGGCGGCAACTCCCTTCGCGCGGATTGCCGCGTCGGGACTGATCGGATTGTCCTCCTCGGAACGTACCGTCACCGCGGTTCGCTCGAGTCCAAGCGAGTCGAGCCTCTCTCCCCACGCCGCATAGTCCAGGTCGGGATTGAATATGGGCAGTTCGACCCCGTCGTATCCCATCTTCTTGAGTGATTCCAAGACTGGCACATGCTCTTCGCCGAGTTCGCCGGTCCAAAGCAATAAATTGAATCCATATTTCATCGATCAAATCTCCTCAAGAAATGTTTGATTTCATATATCGCCGTCGCACGGCGGCGAAAGCAGTTCCGCCGCCCGCCGACCGATCGCGTGCCGCGCAGCGGGAAAAATTTCTTCAAATCCTTCGGGCAACTCTGGCAGCTTTACCCGTCGCATCACTTGGTTGAGGCGCACCAGTAGTTTGTCATCCAAAGGGTAGTCCCACAAGAACCGCTCTTCGATGAATCTGGGCAGCAGCCAAGCGATTCCCTGGGCATTGCGTCCGGAAATTTCGCTCACGACGCGGGCCACTGCGTCTCCATCAATTTTCTCCAGCGCTGCGTAGTAGGCTTCGAGTTGGGCTGCATCTTGCTCAATCAATTTCGAGTCCAAAAGAATTTCCACCAGAATGTGCCCCAAAAAATGGCAACGCAAACCATCGTCCGGACCCAAAAAGTCGCGAATCTCGGCGGTGAGCTGGAGCGTCAACTCGGCGAACGCCCTCGTCCGATGAAACCATGCATCGTCTGCGTGGTGCCGGACAATGCCTCGTGCGACCTCCGCAGCAATGGCATCCGAGGAGTCGAGAAGCAATTCCGCGCTGCGCGAGCGGGCGCGAATTTTTCGGTCCACCACATTCAACCAATCGGGCACAGCAGTGCCGGCGAGCAGGTACGGGGTGTCGGTAAAGAAGCGACCGTGAGCAAAATAGTTCATGGAAAAACGTGATCCATGCAGATGCGCTATTACACAACGTTTTGCTTAGACGAAAGTCCAAGCGGTCTTCTCGGCGCTTTCCAAGACGGCCTGGCATACTTTCTGCGTCTCCAGAGCCTCTGCAAAAGTCGGACTCGTCGGACGCCCGGCTGCAAGATCCTCTAAAAAATCGGCCACCTGATGGACAAAGGTATGCTCGTAACCGATCTGCAAACCGGGAACCCACCACTTATCCATATAAGGCATGTCGCCATCGGTCACATGGACATCGTGCCAACCACGGATGATCGACTCTTCCCGATGATCGAAGTACTCGAGGCGGTGCAGGTCGTGTAGATCCCAGCGTAGCGAACCATGCTCACCGTTGATCTCAAACGTGTAAAGCGCCTTGTGCCCCCGCGCATACCGAGTCGATTCGAAAAGTCCCAGCGATCCGTTTTCAAAGTGGCAGAGAAAAGCACACGCGTCGTCGATTCCCACCTTTTCCACTTGCCCGGTCAAGTTGTGCATCCGCTCCTTGACAAACGTTTCGGTCATCGCCGTTACATCTTGAATTGACCCGTTGAGCCAAATGGCCGTATCGATACAGTGGGCCAGCAGGTCACCCGTGACGCCCGATCCTGCGGCGCCTGCGTCGAGTCGCCATAAAGCGGCTCCGCCTTGTGGTAAGGCAGCGTCGATTGTCCAGTCCTGAAGAAACTGGGCGCGGTAGTGAAAGATGCGGCCAAGCCGCCCCTCATCCACCAACTGCTTGGCTAATGTCACCGCCGGAACGCGACGGTAGTTGTACCACACTGTATTAGCCACACCGGCTTCTGCCACGGCCGCCACCATCCGCTCGCCCTCCTCGACATCCATCGAAAGCGGCTTTTCGCAAAGCACCATCTTTCCGGCTTTGGCTGCAGCAATCGCAATCTCTGCGTGCATGTTGTTGGGAGTGCAAATATCAATCGCATCGATATCGTCACGATTGATGAGCGCTTTCCAATCCGTCTCCACCGACTCATACTGCCACTGGGAAGCAAATTCGCCAACCTTTTCCGCATCCCTTCCGCAGACTGCCTTGAGGGTCGGTCGGTATTGGAGATCAAAAAAGTCATTGACCCGTTTGTACGCATTGGAATGGGTACGTCCCATAAACCCGTAGCCGATGAGGCCGATATTCAGTGGCTTTGCCATCTCTTACTATCCTTCATTCGTAGTTCATTCGTCCCAGCCGCACGTATCGCGCACGCGGATCATCGCCTCGAGGATTGCGTTCCAGGTCTGCGGCGCTTCGAGGGTCGCATTCGGAAACATACAACCGTCCCAGCAGATGTGCTTAATCCCACGTTCCGAAGCATCCTTGAGCCAGTAGCTTGCACATTTGACGATATCGAGTTTTCCGTTCGGATCGTCTGCCGTGCAGTGTTTGCCCGTCTTGTCGTGGGAACCGGCCCCATGCACTCCGCCATCGTTTTGTGCCACGTGGAAATCGATTGTCCAGGGCCGCAGTTTGTCGGTCACCTGTTCGTACGCCGCCCAGAATTCGTCTTCCGTGTGGTCGGGGCCGAGCAAGGCATCATCCGGGGCGTTGTATCCGAGCATGAAGGTGTAGGTGTGGGCCAGATCGGCCTGGAAACCGAGTGACTCGGGCATGTCCACCTCTTCGAGCAGCGCAAGGGCCGCTTTCCACGAATGGAGGCCTGCCCAACAAACCTCTCCCTCGGCCGCGAGTCGCTCCCCATGATCGGCCGCAATCTTTGCCGCCTCTCGGAAGGTCGCCGCAATTCGCTTGATGTTCGCCGAGGGGTCTTCAAGAAACTTGGCGACTCCGAACTCTGCCGAATCAATCCGAATCACCCCATACTGTCTGGCACCGTGGTCATTGAACACCTTTGCAATCCGGCAGGCCATCCTGACCGCGTCGAGAAACTTATTCTTCGCGGCATCATCGCCCATCGCCGAGTCGCCGACCGTACCGGGCCAGACCGGGGCGACCAGGGAACCAATCGAAAAACCTTTGCTCACGATCAAATCGGCAATGGATTTAAGTTCGTCATCGCTCGCCTCGGGGTTCGTGTGGGGCAGAAAGAGGAAATAATCGATCCCTTCGAACTTTTGCCCGTCGACTTCTGCCGCTGCGGTTAAATCGAGCATCCGCTCCAGGCTGATCGGAGGCTCTTGGCCCTCGTCGTCGCCTTTACCCACAAGTCCGGGCCACATGGCGTTGTGCAGAGCAGGCAAAGTATGGCTCATCAAAAGATCCTCGCTGTTTGAATGAAGGGTGATGACCTCAATCCGACACGTATTTACTTCCGGTGGTCCCCCACCTGCGGAAGGACTGAAAACGTATCGGGGCCAAAATAACGCAGACCGACCAGCGGCTCGCTACCCAGATTTTCAATTTCGACGCCCCCGCGCGCTGCCTCGTAACTAATAAAGACCTCGTCTTCGGTTTGCTGCCCGAAGTGAATCATTGCCGGGGTCTGCAGGGCGAGCTTCCCCATTCTTCCCCGGCCTTGCACGGTGATCCATCCGCTCGCTCCCGGATCTTCCAAAACACACTTCGCCCCGGGAAGCACCGTCAGCTCTTTGGCGGAAAAAAGCTGCTTCCCATCGATCAGACCATAGGTAATCCAACGATCCGTAAAACCGTCGCCACTGCGAGAGGAATCGACGATCGGTTCGATGTAATTGTTTTGCATAAAGTGCGTATCGACGTTCTTTTCCCAATCCAACTGTCCGACGATGAAGTCGAGGTCCTGATGCTTTTCCTCAGGCATATCTTTCACCAACAGGGACCACGGCACTTCCCGTCCTTCGACCAGCGATTGAAACATCCCGAACACGTCGCTGCCCCACTGCGGCTCGTACGTACAAAGCGAACCCGGTGCGTGAAGCACGCCTGGCGGAATCAACCAGCCGGTTCCCCGCTTGAGTCGATACGCCCGCGAGAGATCCAAAATCCCATTGTCGCCTCGATCCCAATTCTCTAGACAATCGCGCACTTGGTCGCGAGTCGTTCCCGGCTCAAGCCCCATGAACGTGTACGCAAAATGGTTGTCGACGTTGTTGTACTGCGGCGGAAAGTAGTAGGCCTCAGGCTTACCCTCCTGCCCCACCAATGCGGCATCTTCTGCCGATTGGTGCATGTGATGTGGAATGGGGCCCATGTTGTCAAAAAATTTGGAATAGACAGGCCAGCGATTGTACTTGGTATAAATTTCAGGACCAATCAACGCATCGCTTCGCTCGTCCACCGCATCCTTGAGCAGAAATCGCTGATTGCCAAAGACAACGTAGCTTAGCCCCTCATCGGGCTCACGATTTTCATTCGCCGCTTCGGTCGTACTGGCGAACCAGCGTTCATCGATACCCCCGCGATGGGCACCGTATGCGTACCAATCGCCCGGTGCCAGCTTGATCCGCTTTCCGGGATGAAGAAAACTCCGCGGTACCCAGGTCGGGGCAAGGCGAAGCAAGCCCTCGCCCTCCTCGAGCGCTGCATCGAGTATGTCGGCGACGCTTTCGGATGTGGAGATCGGAATGGCATGGCGATCTGCAGCATTGACCATCGAGTTTCCTCCCTAAACGCACTCGCCACCGAATCGGACCCACGCGTCGCGCGACGCGCATTGCAAATCCGCATTCGCTCGATGCAGGCTCTCGTTGTATTGCTTCTTCCGACCGTTGGCAACCTACCGGATGTCAACTTTTTCCCCGATTTGACTGTCGGTGGCAGTGGAAATACGCGGGCATCAATCTTAGATTCAAGAGCGACAAAGACCTTCGTGAAAAAGGATGCAGACTCAAAGGAATCCAACGATCATGTCTGAGAATAGCTGGACACTCATTTCCAGTGACGACGGCAATGTGCGCGACGAACTGAACGTTTGCGGCGCCGAAATCAGCCAAGCCGCCGCACCCTGCCAAATCGATTATCGACCGCTCCGCGGAGGACGGCGGGAAGGATTGCACCAACTCACGATTGACAACGGCGCTATCCGTTTGATTCTTCTTCCCCAACGGGGCATGGGGATCTGGAAAGCGTGGGTGGGCGAAACCGAAATTGGCTGGCAGTCACCGGTCGACGGGCCGGTTCACCCACAATGGGTCCCGCTCCACGAACCGAGTGGTCTCGGTTGGCTGGAAGGGTTTGATGAGTTGTTGGTGCGCTGCGGACTCTACAGTAATGGCGCGCCGGAACACGACGAGCAGGGACGGTTGCTTTTTCCGCTCCACGGAAAGATTGCGCAGTCGCCGGCGCATCATCTCGAGGTGGCCGTCGATAAGGAGAGCGGCGAGATCACCGTTCGTGGAGTGGTCGATGAGCGACGCTTTCTTTTTTACCATCTGCAACTCGTCGCCACCGTCCGGCTTAAGCCGCAATCCCCCGTCATTGCCATCGAAGATGTTGTGACCAATCTCTCGGCTACCGCAGGTGAAATGCAATTGCTCTACCACATTAATTTCGGCCCGCCGCTCCTGACTTCGGGTGGAAAGTTGGTTCTGGCGGCCAAACGGGTGGCGCCCCGGGACCTGGAGGCGACGAAAGACGCGGATCGGTGGGCTCTCTACGGCCCTCCCGAAGCAAACTTCAACGAACGTGTTCATTTCTTTGAACTTCTGGCAGACGAACAGCAGCAAACGCAAGTGCTCTTGAGGAATGCCTCCGCCACGGAAGGAATCAGCCTCCATTACAACACGGAACAGCTCCCCTGTTTTGCGCAGTGGAAGCATACCGGAGCACTGCAAGACGGCTACGTGACGGGGCTCGAACCGGCCACCAATTTTCCGAATCCGCGATCGTTCGAAGCAGAACATCAGCGGGTCGTATCGTTGGCTCCGGATGAATCGCGTCGTTTTGATCTCAAGCTGCAATTCCACGACTCGGCAGCTGAGGTCGAACAAGCAGAGCTTGCTGTGAAAAAGCTCTCCGGCGAGGTCGAACCCTCGGTTGCCTCGCTGCCGGAACCGGCGTGGTCTTTTGGCGCGGAGACTTGAAGTAAGTGCGGGCGCTGGCAACGCTGGCATCGGCTTGGCCCGAACTCTCACCTTCCGCTTTCCTGTCAATTGATATCGGCGAGCTTGCCGATACAAAACGGGACCGTCTGAAATCCTATTTTCAAGGAATTTTTCTGTGGATCCAAACCACTTCGCGCCGCACCCCGGCACAATGCATTCCTCGGCAGAGGCCACTTCGCTGCACAGTCTTCGCCTGCACGCAGAACAGTTGGCAAGCTACTTTTCATCTTGGAGCGCGGACCTCGATCGACGGGAGGCCGAACTGACCGCAGAGCAAGCGGCCCGCGAGCAAGAACTCCGCGGGATGCGAATGTGGGTTGCTGGGCAGCTGACGCTGTTTCGTGAGGTGGTAGAGCAACTCCGAAATCAGGTGGGCCGACTGCGCAACGGTCCGGCTGAACCGGTAGCTTATGCAAATGACTCCGATCTTCATCAGATTGAATCGCAATTGGACCGGGTCGAGGGGCAACTCAAACGGGGTCCGCATCAAGGCGACTCACCCCATCGCCTTTCCGATCCGCAATCACCCGAGCACGCGCCGCCCGATTCTGAAGATTTGTTGCAATGGCGCGAGGCTCTGGAAACCCGCGAGCGAGCGCTGGAATGTGCGCGGGGCGAGTTGGAGGCCGTCTATCGAGAAACCCAACAAATCCACGAATCTGCCGAACACCTTGTCCGGAACGCTTCGGACGATACAAGCCGTGTTTTTACCACCGCATCGACCACACCCGATTCTCTCGGCTCCAAGATGCAGGCCATGGAAGAGGCAGAGCGGCGGCTTCGGCGCAGGTACAATCAAATTCTCGAGGAGAAAAGAAGGCGGTCTGCGGCGCAGGCCGGAACCATTCCCTCGGCAGCGGCGCGGGAACAGAGCGATTTGATGGAACAAATCGATCGTCTGCAATCGGCCTTGAACCGCGCACAGACGCGAGCCAAGGCGGCTTAGCGCTCCCCCACTCGGACGGGGATCAACGGGCCACTCTTTATCGGGCCAATGCGTAACGCGTCGAAATTCGCGCGGCGTGGGTGATTCGCACCTCTGGTACCTCTTTGGATTTGGACACCGGGCTTGGCACCGGGCCGATGAAAGACACACCGCGGAGAACGGCACCGTGCATAAAATGATTAAAATGAGTGGTAAATTGGAGGCAAAAAGATGGGGCAAGCTGGGTATGATGAATACCTACTGCAAGCTATTATTGACATCAACTCAGCCGATTCTGTAGACTTCGGCCCTGCGGCGACTTGCGCCCGAGAAATAGACCACTTTTGGAGCGCGGATCCTCTCCGACTCCGCCGTTCTAGATCGAGGGTCTTCGTGCTCCATCGGGTCATCGGACCGCCCCTGTGGGGGTCTGCCCTGCTGCCCGACGGGCCACAGAACTCGGTTGCCGTTTTGCCCCGACTGTTGTCGGATTCGAGGAACCTATCGCGACATTTCGCAAAACTTTAATTCCCGTCCTGTACCCAAACACCCCAACTAACGGAACCACCCAATGTCTTTGAGTCGCCTTCTGGATGTTACCGGCAACCGCCTCCTGCTCTTATTGCTGTTCGCGTTTTTACTTATCAATCCCGCCGTTGCCGCGGCGCAGGACCCTGGGATTGGATTCGATGAAAATGATCCGCAATTTAAACTTGTCTGGGGAATCGCTTTTGTCTGTTCCATCATCGCGCTTGTCCAAGCCTATGTGTTTTTTAAGAAGATGAAGGCAGCGGATGAAGGCAATGAACGGATGGTTGAGATTGCAGGCTACGTTCGCGAGGGAGCGAACGCATACCTTACCCAGCAATATAAGGTTGTCGCGATATTCTTTGTGGTGATCTTTATCCTCTTGGCGATTGCCGCCTATGGTCTGGGGGTCCAAAGCAAGTGGGTTCCTTTTGCGTTCATCACGGGTGGATTCTTCTCCGGCCTTGCTGGTTGGTACGGCATGAAAACGGCAACCTGGGCTAGTAGCCGTACGGCGGCGGGTGCTCAGAAGTCGCTGAACCAAGGATTGCAAGTAGCATTCCGCAGTGGGGCGGTGATGGGGCTGACCGTGGTCGGCTTGGGGTTGCTTGATATCACCATCTGGTTTCTCGTTTTGCATTGGCTCGTTCCTCAATTTGGTTTCGAACCGATCAGCCTTGAGGTGATTACGGTAACGATGCTCTGCTTCGGTATGGGTGCCAGTGCCCAGGCACTCTTTGCCCGCGTCGGGGGCGGCATCTTCACCAAGGCAGCCGATGTGGGTGCCGACCTGGTCGGTAAGGTCGAGCAGGGCATCCCGGAAGATGATGCGCGTAATCCGGCGACGATCGCCGATAACGTGGGTGACAATGTGGGCGATGTGGCCGGCATGGGAGCCGATCTCTACGAGTCCTACTGCGGAAGCATTCTCGCCACCGCTGCACTTGGTGTGGCTGCGTTTTCGAGCGGAACGATCATCAGCGATCGGTTCGCGGGACGACCTTCACCATCGGATATTGGCTACTTCCAAATGTCAGCACTCTTTTTACCGATTGCCATCGCGGCCGTTGGTATCCTGCTTTCGATCTTAGGTATTTATCTGGTACGAACCGAAGATAAAGCAAGCCAATCCGTACTGCTAAAAGCACTCGGACGCGGCATCAACACTTCCACATTTTTAGTCATATTCGCCGCTTTTGGGCTTACCTATTGGCTCTTGGGTCGAGAATTCTGGACCGTTTCCATTAGCGTCGTGGTAGGACTTCTTGCCGGATGGATTATCGGCAAGTGGACTGAATACTCCACGAGCGACGAGTTTAAACCGACCCAAGATCTGGCCGACCAAGCGGTCACCGGGCCGGCGACGCTGATTATCGGTGGAGTGGCCGAGGGAATGAAAAGTGTATGGGTTCCCGTCATTGTGGTCTGCATTGCAACCCTCGCCGCATTTGCCTGTGCCATCGGCGATCTCACAAAATTACAAGACCTCCAATATTTTGCCCTCGGCCTCTATGGGGTCGGGATTGCGGCCGTCGGAATGCTCAGCACCCTGGGAATTACCTTGGCCACCGATGCCTATGGTCCGATTGCGGATAACGCAGGCGGTAACGCGGAAATGTCAGAACTCGAGCCGATCGTTCGCGAAAGAACCGATGCGCTTGACAGCCTCGGGAACACCACTGCTGCAACCGGTAAGGGTTTTGCCATCGGTTCGGCTGCTCTCACCGCCTTGGCCCTCCTGGCAGCGTATGTCGAGGAGGTTCGCGTAGGATTCGAGCACATGGAAGAGGCGGTTGTCGAAAAATATGATGAGGCCCCAGGGTTTTACAAATTAACTCCTCAGTTTGTTGCCCATGTTCCGACGGAAGAAGAGAAAGAGAGAGAATACGATTACGAAACTGAAGGTTTGTTGATTCTAGATGGTGCACGAGAAGATATTTGGACTGAAGTCGAACTGGGATCCAAAATCCCGGATGGCGATATTCAATACGACCCGGAAGAACGCGCATTGATGTACAAAGATCATCGGCTCAGTATTGCTCCTCGATCCACGGCAACACTTCCCGACTTTACCCGCTACTACGACGCTTCATTGATGAATCCCAAGGTTCTGATCGGCGTTTTCTTGGGGGCGATGGCGACCTTTGTCTTCTGTGCAATGACGATGAAGGCGGTAGGGCGTGCTGCTAAAGGTATGGTCGAAGAGGTCCGGCGACAATTTCGTGAAAATCCCGGAATCATGGATCGGACTAGCAAGCCCGATTATGCGGCGCCGGTTGCGATTAGCACCAAGGCCGCACAAAAGGAAATGATTCTTCCATCACTGCTCGGTTTGGTCACACCGTTGGCGGTGGGCCTGCTCCTGGGTGTTGGTGGCGTGATGGGCTTGTTAGTCGGTACGCTCACCTGTGGTTTCTGTGTGGCAATCTATATGTCGAACGCCGGTGGTGCCTGGGACAATGCCAAGAAATACATCGAGGCAGGTGCTCATGGAGGTAAGGGAACCGAAGCTCACAAGGCAGCCGTCGTGGGAGACACCGTGGGCGATCCGTTCAAGGATACCAGCGGCCCGAGCCTCAACATCCTCATCAAGCTGATGAGTATGGTCAGCGTGGTGGCTGCTGGGCTTGTGGTACGGTATAGCCTGATGGCCCTGGGTATTTTTTAGACCTCAGAAAAAGATCCCGGGATACGCGAGCCATTGGATTTCCGTTAGGAAATGCGTGTCTCGATGCGCTCGCGCTTCTACCAGCTAACAGAAAATGCGTGGGAGCGTTAGAATAGCGTCGTGTTTCCACTTCAGTCCCATGCAACGTGTGCCTCGATACTTTGAATTCTCCTCCGCCAACCACTTCTGACCCAACGGATCAGGCGCCTCGCAGTCTGAAGTTGGCCCTCGCCGCGGCACGCGTGGCAGCGGAAAACAACGGCCGTGATGTGGTTGTTCTCGATATGCGGGAATTGACCCCCATTTTCGATTATTTTGTTGTGGCGACCGGAACAAGCCGCCGGCAACTCCATGCCATGAGCGAGGAAATCGATCACAAGCTGGAGGATGATTTGCAGGATCACCGATCCGGCATCGAGGGCTATCGAGAGAGTCGCTGGATCCTCCTCGACTACGGGACTGTGGTGATTCATCTCTTCGACCCTGAAATGCGAAAATTTTATGCACTCGAAGAACTATGGGCAGGCGCGCCACATGTGGAGTTGCCGGATGACATTGTTCGCTTGCAAGAAGAAACCTAGGACCGGTTATCGCCATTGCATGGCTACGCTCGTCGGTGGCCGAAGTATGGTATGTCACAAGCGATGAATATTTTACATGCAATCCGCCAGCGATTTCGTCCCGCATTGGAGCGCCTTCCTCTCGATGACGTCGGCCCCTTTCTCGAGATGATCAAGCCGAGTCAGGACCCGCGCTTCGGTGATTACCAAGCCAATTGCGCAATGCCACTCTCCAAAGTATTGAAGCAATCGCCTCAAGAGATTGCCGCGATGTTGATCGGGAGCGTTGAGCTTGATGACCTTTGCGAGAAGAGTGAAGTTGCCGGCCCAGGGTTCATTAACTTGACGCTGCGCACCGACCGGTTGGCGTCGCTTCTCCATGAGGCACTGTTGAGTGACCGCCTGGGGGTCGAGCAAACGTGTCGACCTCTTACATTTGTGATCGATTATTCTGCCCCCAACGTTGCGAAACCAATGCATGTCGGACATATCCGCTCCACCGTTATTGGAGATGCGTTGGCAAAAATTCTCAGATTCCTCGGACACCAAGTGATTACCGATAATCATATTGGCGATTGGGGAACCCAGTTTGGAATGATCATTTACGGCTACAAGCACTTTTTGCAAAAGGCTGCTTATCAGGAGAATCCGGTTGCGGAACTCTCGCGACTCTATCAGCAAGTCAACCGACTTGTGCAGCACCATCGTTACCTTCGGCAAATCCCGGAGTTGCAAAAGAGACAGACTGAATTAGAAGCGGAGCGTGAGACATTTTGCAAAGAGACCGCCGAGGCGGAACGCAGCAAGTCGCAGCGGAAACAACTCAAACGACTGGAAAACCAGATTCGTGATGTGCGGGCAGAAGTGGAGAATGCCGAACTCCAGGTCCGCGCGGTACAAGACGATCCGACCATGGGACCGCTGACTGCCGAGCATCCTCACATTGAACGCGATGTCCTGCAAGAAACGGCCAAACTCCACGCGGCAGATCGAAAGAACCGGGAGTTGTGGGATCAGTTTATGCCGCTTGCGCTGGCGGAGTTGAATCGCATCTACCAGCGACTCGACATCTCTTTTGATCATACCCTTGGCGAAAGCTTTTATCAGGAGCAGCTTGCGCCACTGGTAAGCGATCTCAAGGAGCGGGGAATTGCTGAGGAGAGCGATGGTGCGGTTTGCATATTTTCAGACGACCACGATGTGCCGATGATCGTTCAGAAAAAAGATGGGGCCTTTCTGTATGCGACGACCGATCTGGCAACGATCAACTACCGCATCGGAACATGGCATCCCGATGTGATCCTCTATGTGGTCGACCATCGCCAGAGCCTCCACTTCGAGCAACTCTTTTCCGCAATCACCAAAATGGATTGGGGCCCGGTTAAGCTGTGTCACATCAAGTTCGGGACCGTGCTGGGGGAAGATGGTCGTCCGTTCAAGACTCGCTCGGGTTCGACGGTTGGTCTGGAAAGCCTGCTGGACGAAGCCGTACGACGTGCTGCGTTGGTTGCCGAAGAAAATAATGCGGAGTCGGATGAGTCGGCTAATCGGTCCATTGCGGAAGTTATCGGAATTGGCGCACTGAAGTATGCCGATCTTTCGCAAAACCGGGAGAGCGACTACGTTTTCAGCTACGACAAGATGCTCGCACTCAACGGCAATACGGCAACCTATCTCCAGTATGCCTATGCGCGCATTCGAAGTATCCTTCGTAAAGCGGACATCGATTTAAGCGCGTTACAAAATTCGCAGACTGTAATCGGAATGGAACATTCTGCTGAGCGGCAACTCGGCCTGGCAATCCTTCGATTTGCAGAAGCACTGACGCTGGTTGAAGCCGATTATCGACCCAATCATTTAACGCATTACCTTTTCGAGGAGTTGGCAAAAAGTTTTTCTCATTTCTTCGAGCAGTGTCCGGTACTTAAAGCCGAGACATCGGATGTTCGGGAACAAAGAATTCTCTTGTGTACCCTTACCGCCAAAACCCTAAAAACGGGGCTCTCGCTTCTCGGTATCGATGTGGTCGAAAAGATGTGACCATCCAATAATCTTTTGCCCTCAATAACCCATGCGTATCGGTATATTCGCAGATAGTCACGATCACCTGGACCACATACGCAGCGCTGTCACCGTTTTTAACGATTCGCAGTGCGAGGCTGTGATATTCGCCGGGGATCTCGTTTCAACGTTTGCCATCCCCCCGCTCCGCCAACTCAATTGTCCCCTGGTGGCCTGCTTCGGCGATAATGAGGGAAACAAACCGGGCCTGCTTGCCGGAATGCGAATCGTCGGGGTCCTCGGAGAACCGCCCATGAGTTACGTCGCGACAGACGGAACGCGGTTTCTTCTTGCGCACATGGAAAGACAGATGCGGGGCCTTGAAGGCGATTTTGACGTAGGGGTCTATGCGCATTCGCATAAGCCACTTATCTCCCGGGACGCAAAAGGAAGGCTTTTCATCAATCCGGGCGAAACGAGTGGTTGGACATTCAATGATCCAACCGTTGTGCTGTTAGAGACCGAGACCCGCGATGCATCACTCATTCATTTGCGCCAGAGTGCCACAGGTGTCGCACCAGCAGGACAGTCGGGGGCAGGATGAAAGCAGACAATGGTTCAAATACAACTTGAGAGCACCGTCGCAACTAATCCACTTTTCCAAAAACCATTCGGCCTGCGCTTGTTTGCAACACGCTCGTCACTGTGATGTGGATTATTTGATTGATGTGTTCCCGACCGCCCTCAATCACAATCATCGTGCCATCTTCCAGATAGGCCACTCCCTGGCCACTCTCCTCTCCCGGCTTGATAACCTTGACCTCAATGCTCTCTCCAGGAAGAAATTGCGGCTTGAGAGCATTTGCAATGTCGTTCAAGTTAATTGCCGCCACATCATGCAACTTGGCAACTTTGTTCAGGTTGTAGTCGTTTGTTACGATTCTTCCATCAAGCTCTTTTGCCAAGAACACCAGCTTGATATCGACCGGCTGATTGGACCACTCCGGATCTTCGTGGTCGAAAATTTTCAAGTCGATTTCGTCGTTATTCCGTAGACCATTGAGAATATCGAGGCCCCGTCGGCCCCGCATCCTTCGCAGACGATCTGAGCTGTCGGCAATCGCCTGTAATTCCTTAATGACGAATCGGGGCATCACGAGTTGACTATCGAACACATGCGCGTTCACAAGATCGGCAATGCGACCATCGATCACTGCGCTCGTGTCCAAAACATAGGGCCTGGCACCTTTAATCTCGCGGCTGAACTCAACGTAGGGAATGATAAAGCGAAAATCATCTTTGGTTTGCATGAGTACACTAATGCAGCCGTAACAAATACACATTCCGAAGATAAGACCCGCAACTTGCACGATCGCTGTTTGTTCGGTCAACACCGAAGCGAGCGCGAGTCGAAGAATGTAGGTCAGAAAAAGCCCGATGATCAGGCCGAAATAGATGGCCGTGATCACGTCGAGTCGCTTGTGTTTGAAGAGCACATCGATTGCGATGGTCCCGATCGCAGCAAGCATAACGATCGCGAAAGTCAACCAGAGAATCCAAACCGGCTGATCACGTATACCCTCCGTGCGAATCATCTGTACCCCGAGACCGGCGGCCACGAGTATGAAGATGCAACGTACGAATAAGATCGTTAACGCTTCGCTTCGATACTTACTCACAACTATCCTTCGCCAGACTAATTTACCCTCATAAGCAGATACTGCTCATGATCAGAGAGACTTCAACACCGCTCAGCCCCTAAAGCCACTGTTTCCGTGACGAGACGCATGCCTCATTCTAAGGAGCCCCCATTAGACTGACCAGTCCTGATAGACTGACCAGTCCTGACCGATTTCCTCTAGTTGCCACAGAGTCGTGCATGCTCGCGCCAGGTAAAACGATCTGTCATACCGGCCAAGTAATCGCAAATCGTGCGACGGAGCCCCATTTCGTCGGCTCGACCCTTAAAGCTTGGTGGTAGAAGATCCGGATTATTTTGCAGCGACTGAAACAATTCGCGGAGTGCCTGTTGTGCATTATCGCGCACTTCCATCACACTCGCATGCCTGTAAACCTTTCGCAATAAAAATGACTCGAGTTCCTTTTTCTGAGCCGCGATGCTTTCACTGTGACCAACGAGCGGACTGAGTGTCTTTACTTCCTCAGCGGACTCCGGTTGATGCTTTTGAATGTTGGAAGCAGACGTATGCAGTAGGTCTTCGACCTGTTTATCGATGAGTTCGTGGACAACCGCCCTTCTCATCGCCGTCGGAGACAAATCGTCACCTTCATTCACCTTCTTCATCGCCCGCTGCCAAATAGGAATTTCTTGTAGCTGCTCAACGTCTAAAAGTCCGAGTTCCAACGCGTCGTCCGCATCATGACTGTCGTAAGCGATGCTATCGGCAGCGTCTACCACTTGGGCTTCGAGGGACGGACTGTGTGTTTCGTTGTGCTTTGCGGCGCGGTACTGCTGCCCCTCTAAAGTTTCACGGCTTAAATTGAGCCCCGGAAATCCGGGATATCTTGTCTCTAAAACTTCCACAATCCGCAATGCATGCTGGTTGTGAGAAAATCCACCTTCGTTTTCAAGGCACTCTGCCAAAACATCCTCACCGGAGTGTCCAAAGGGCGGGTGACCGAGGTCATGCATCAGCGCCATCGCCTCAACCAAATCCTCGTTAATCCGCAGCGCTCGGGCAATCGTGCGGGCGATCGAACATACCTCGAGCGTGTGAGTGAGACGGTTACGATGATAATCGCCTGCCTCATTGGTAAAGACTTGAGTTTTGTGACTGAGTCGCCTGTACGCCGCCGTATGAATAATGCGGTCGCGATCCCTTTGGAACGGGCCTCTATATTCCTGCTTGGCCTCAGGGTACTTACGGCCCTTCGTATGAGTGCTATGTACCGCATAAGGCTCGATCAGCAGCCGTTCACGTTCTGCTATCGACTGAGAACCGCAAAAAGGTTGGTCACTTTTTTCGGACACTCTCTTTCCTCTCAAAACGATGGGCAATCGAGCGGAACATGAGCGTTTATGGCCAGCGCAATCCGGAAGACCGCAGGATCTAAATGAGCCGGTTTCCGGTTCAAAGCGTCATATTTTGCTAATGCTCGCGCAGACTTTTGTGGATATACTGATTCGTGAGACGCGGAAAATAATTCTGTGGTCTCCTAATGAAACAATATGGTTGCACACCAATTACTGTGGCACCACCCCCAACCGGTGGTTGCCCGGTAACTGAAATTCCAGTGTCCGCTGCGGCGAACGACTTTGGAGAATTCACCGCCATGGCCTTTAGCGTTGACCTCGATATTTTCCGTGGGCCACTCGATCTTTTGCTTTATCTGGTCCGCAAACACGAGGTTGAGATTACCGATATTCCCATCGCCACCATTGCCGAACAATTTATCGGTCATCTTGAGGTACTCGAGCAAATTGATGTGAATCGGGTGGGCGATTTTCTCGAGATGGCGAGTACCCTCGTGGAAATCAAATCCCGATTAGTCTTACCGAATAGTGATGAACAGCAAGGAGAGATTGAAGACCCTCGCAAGGATCTGGTTCGGCAGTTGTTGGAATACAAAAAATATCGCGACGCGGCGAGCCTTCTCGAAGATCAAAGTCGTGATTGGCAACAACATTTCTCGCGGCAATCACAAGACCTTCCACCCCGCGCCCGCGATATTGCGGCAGAACCGATTCGTGAAGTGGAATTATGGGACTTGGTAAGTGCGTTTAGTCGCATCCTTAAAGACCGCGAGGCGCAAAAACCTTCGAGCATCGTGTACGATGATACGCCGATTCATGTGTACATGGAGCAGATTCACAACAATTTGCGGGAAGCAGGCCGCTTAAAACTTTCCGATTTGTTTGAAGAAAACATGCATAAGTCTCAAATGATCGGAATCTTTTTGGCTGTTTTGGAGTTGATCCGCCACCACAATCTTGAGTGTGAGCAGCAGGACTTATTTGGTGAAATGTGGCTATTGCCGTCAGAAACGCTCGGTGATCATCTCGACTTGACCGCGGTCGATTCATACGACCACGAAAAGCCGGGCACAGCCAACGAGTCTTAAAAAATGTTCTTCCGTTTGCGCAGCGAATGAAACACAATGGCTCTTGAGAGTTTGCGTGCCTGGTATGGCAGGAAGATGAGTGACCAAGTCCGCATTCATTTCAGTGCGCGTCATCGACGGTCCCCTTTAACGAGTTCCATTGCCACTCTACACTGACTCGAAGTGGCCATGCCACCTCGAATTTCTCTCTCCCGAGACGCCGCAATCGATGATTGAAAATCTCCCCGTAAAGAAGCTTGAGTACAACAATCTTACGATTGAGGGGTATTCACGCGCCGCGGTGCAAACATACTGGCGATTTCCAGAACTCAAAATTGGTTTTGACTTAGGTGCCCAACCCTGGTCTTTCATGGGAACGGCAACTTGGTTCGTGTCGCATGGGCACCTGGATCATATCGCTGCGATTCCAGTCTATGTGGCTCGCCGACGGATGATGAAGATGGATCCTCCCACGATCTATCTTCCCGAGTCACTGATAAGTCCCGTCAAGCAGATTTTTCAACAATTCACTCAAATGGATCGAGGAAGATTGCCCTGCGATTTGGTGGCGGCATCTCCTGGTGATGAAATTGAATTGTCGCGTGAACACGTGGTCACGGTGGTTGAAACAAAGCACTCGGTCCCCTCGCTTGGCTTCATCGTCTGGGAAAGACGAAAAAAACTGAAATCGCAGTATCAATCGCTTACCGGTGAGGAAATTCGCAGTTTACGGTTGGCGGGGCAGGACGTTTCCGAAGAAAAACGGCGCCCGCTGTTGGCCTATCTTGGTGACAGTGCCCCGGAAGGGCTGGACCATTCACCAGAAATGTTTGAAGCCGAGGTATTAATCACCGAATTAACTTTTCTTTCACCTCACCATCGGCGACAAAAAATACATAAGTTCGGACACTTGCACCTTGATGATATCGTAGAACGCCGCGAAAGATTCAAAAACAAACTGATTATCGCTTCGCATTTCAGCACACGATACCACGAAAACACGATCCTCAATTTGGTTGAAAAAAAATTGCCTGATATGCTCAATGGACGACTTCATCTTTGGCTGTAAAACAGATCGACGTCAGCTCACCGCTTTGGTAACCGCGCGAGGGCAGCAGTTATCCGGCATGTTTTTTTCCGCGAGATATCTTAATGGTGCCACCGTTACCTCGCCTTACCCGCTCGAGTGACGGCTCCTCCCCCAGGGCAGCCTATCTGCACGTCCCTTTCTGCCATCACCGGTGCGGCTATTGCAACTTCGCATTGATTGCGGGCCGAGACGACCTGATTGAGAGTTACCTTAAGGCGGTGCATTTGGAACTCTGTTCCCTGCCTCGCCCGCATGAGGTTGACACGCTCTTTGTGGGCGGGGGGACACCGACCTATCTTTCTTCCACCGATCTAGAGCGCTTGCTTCACATTCTTGGAGAATGGTTTTCCCTTGCAGCAGGAGGAGAATTTACTGTCGAGGCGAATCCAAGTGATATAACCGAAAAAAAGATCGAGATCTTGCTTCGTGCGGGTGCGACACGTGTCAGCCTTGGTGCTCAATCGTTTTCTCCAAAAAAACTAGCGGCACTCGAAAGAGCACATACTCCGGGGGACATTATGCGAGCGGCAGCATTGATCCAACAGTATGAAATGGACTTATCAGTCGATCTGATCTTTGGATCTCCTGGGGAAACCGTGAGCATTTGGAAAAATGATCTGAGGATGGCCCTATCGTTGAAGCCCGATCATATTTCCACCTATGGTCTCACTTTTGAGAAGGGATCGATGTTTTATGGCAGGATGTTGCGCGGAGAGTTAACTCCCGTGACTGAAAACACAGACTTACGGATGTACGAATTGGCAATCGATACACTTTCGGGATCGGGATTTGATCATTACGAAGTTTCTAATTTTGCACGTCCCGGCCATCGGTGCCGCCATAATGAAGGTTATTGGGCGCAAAAACAGTATTTTGCGATTGGTCCGGGTGCCTCTCGTTTTATCGATGGAACTCGTGAAACGAATCACCGCAGCACATCAACCTACGTCAAACGGCTACTGGACGGATCCTCGCCCGTAGCATTCCGAGAATCTTTATCTCCGGAGTCCGCAGCACGCGAAGCGATCGTGTTCGGGCTAAGAAGACTCGAGGGCGTTTCCAAAAAAGATTTTTTTGCCCATACGGGATTTGATCTTGGCCAACTTCTGGGTGAACCATTGAATCGATTTATCAACAATGAGTTTCTGATCTTTGATCGAGACTACCTCAAACTCACGCGCAAAGGCTTATTGGTAAGCGACAGCATCTGGCCGGAATTTCTTGCAGACTGAAAATTAACCCAGTCGCTGCAATTCTTTTTCTAAATATTCCTTCAGCAGTAGCCTGCGGGGAATTTTTTCCGTGATGTCTTCGCGAATTCCCCGAAAATGATTCTCTTTATATTGCCGTACCTCATCCTCCAGTGTGGCAATCCATTGCGGCAAATCCAGTCCTGCACCCGTGGGCTCTTGTGCCAACTCGTTAATTTGCTCCTCCAGTAGTGGGAACCATACCTCCTGCGGGGCAGTGTTATGCACGCATTTTCTTAAGAGTACTTTCGCTCTGTCGATCTCCAATGGTCTGATAAATCGCTCTTCCAACCGGTGTGCAATAGTAGATAGTCGCATACCGTATCGCGTCTCCATTGCCCGTAATTTTCGCAGCATTTCAGTCGCCGTTTCGGTAGTTCGTTGCATTATTTCCAGTCGCCATGATTCGGCAGCGCCGATGCAATCGTGCCGCAGCAGAATTTCGTGGACCTGGATAGCCGGCACTAAATTCCATGCCACACGATCGTAACTCGATCTCAAACGCAACATGTCCAAAAACTTGTAAAGCATTGCTCCGCGATCAGATTGCGTCGTGGTGCCATTGTATTCTCGGTATTCGCCATAGTTTTCAACGATTGCCTCAATGATGATCTGAAGCTGGCTCACTACATGTCGCTTGTTTTCCTCGTTGTCCATGACAGAAAAAAGCGACCACATCTCCTGATCAGATGCTGCTACTTTCTCTTCCAACCACAAAGAGACGCCGCGATGTAGAATGGCTCTGAGGTTCCCCAGGTGCAGGAACGATTGAGTGAAAATGTCATTACCGTGCGCCTGAATGAAATTGGCAAGAGCATTCCACTTTTTTTCACCGTACACCTTTTCCAGCACCGAAAGTCGAAGCGTCTGACTGTGTTCGAGCCATAGTTCGGCAGTGTGCTCCACCAATTGCTGAAGATACTCGATCAGTAATTTGTCGCGAGATTCGCCATCGGGCTGAGATTCACCTTCGGCTGGGTTGTTCCAGCTTTTCACGCTCATTACCACAGATTCGATCAACTGCTGATTCGAAACATAGAACACCTGGTCAAACTCAGTAACGCACCCCGGACTCCCGATCTGCGATCGTTCGCTCTCGGCACAACACCTGAGCAGCGATAACGTTTCATTGAGTAATCCCATGCGTGGAAGAATATCAAGTGCCAGCTTGAGACTGCGCTGTTGATTTTTCGTTTTGGTTATTTCGACAGAATGACCCCCTTTTGCAACTGGGATGTAAAGGAGGTTCTGCTGAGGCAACTCCTCGTCATAAAGCGCAGCCTGCTTTTTTAACTCGGTAATATCCTGTTTCACCGATGCGCGGATCAGTAAAGCAATGCGATTGTCTGCAGCATTCTGAGAGGTAATGTGATCTCCAACCGCGGCGGACAACACTTGAATTGTCTCAATGTTTGCTAGGCACGCATCGGTAACCCGATCAAGCAGCACTTCATGAATCGCGCGATTTCGATCGTATTCCACCAACGATTCTGAATTGGGCAGGGGGTGGGGTAAGTCGCATCGTTCGATTGCTTTTAAGAGACCAATAAAACGTTTCTGCCTGTTCGAAGATTGGTCTAGCCAATTTTTGAATCGTTCATGCAACGCTTCTACTCGCTTGCCACCTGAAGCCATCGCTGTGACGACGACATATTTCCACAGTCGCGTTGTGGTTACTAGAAAACCGAGACGGTCGCTGAGCCTCCGGGCCTCTTCCGCAAGCCCAAAGGCATCTTCCCCAGAACCGATAATGGAACCGTCGATACCGTCGTCTGTACTGTCTCGGTAAACAACTTCATCGTACGCTGCGGAATATATCTCATCGGTCGAGTCATGCATTGAATCGACCGCATTCTCCCCTTGATCGCTACCTGTATCAGTTAATTCCCAGTCGGGGACCTCGCCATAGATATCTGCATTGGCCTCGAGAAAATCGAAGAATTTTACCACGGTCTCCCAAACATCTTCGGATTCCCGATCTGTGGAATGATCGAGCAGGCATAAGATCTCATTTAACCAACGATTGGCAACAACATGGAAAAGACCACTTCCCTTCTGGAAACTCATGTGATCGTGCTGGCTCAGCCAATGCATCAGCAAATTCATCGCGGCCACAAAATCTTGGTGGTCCAGCAGGGCATTAATAATTAATTCGTACCCCATCGGGGAATCGAGCTGTTCGACAAAAGGTTGCCAAAAACGAACATTTCCTGCCGTTGCCCCCGCTTGCTGCCAAGCGGCAAGCGCATTGGCCGCCACTTTGGCATCCTCGTAAATAGCTCCGCCGAGTACCGCATCGCCATCCTCCGCCCACTCTGTGGCAAATTGATCCCACCACGAGGCAAATTCGCTAAACGTATTTGAAATATGATCTACCGCTTCTCGATTTTTCTCTGCTGCCGCTATGCACAATCCGCTTGCAAATTGCCCGAAGACCCGTTTGACCATTTCTATCAATACCCCGATGCGATGATCGGGAACGCTATTCTCCATCGCGGGAAAAAGACTGAAATTTGAATCGAAACCAATCACATTCCACGGATCGACAAGCGCCCCACAATCGATACCGCGCTTTAATATTTCCACTGTCTTTTCCAACTGGCTCGCAACCTGGGCACTCCGCTCCGATCCACGTGACGATTCGATATCGGTAAGTACACATTCCAATGCGCTAAGAATGCGGGTGCTCACCGAAGGCACGGTCGAATCCCGAAGCAGAGCCTCTCGGGGTCTGCCGATTTTGGCAAATAGTGCTGCCAGATGCGATTGCTCCAGTTGTCGAGCTCGCCGCCGGGAAAGTTGGCTATTTAAATAGCGCCGCACCCCCGCGAACGGCTGCTTCAATTCGGCAGCCTCCTTCCGTATTTTTGCCGCTAACTTTGCTCCCCAAGGATCTTCGATAGTTAATAGGTGCGAGTAAAACGCATCTCGGCACTCTGCAATATTCGGGAGAAGGTTTCCGAGAGTCACATCAGAGCTATGGGCGTCGGGCCCCCGCCCACTGATGGCCGATGACATCAGTATGGTGCCCGCTAGCGCAGCGGCAGACTCAGTCAACTTTTGTGCGCGATCTTCGGCCACTGCCGCATGGACCCTCTGCATGAGAATATCGAGCGTCACCTGCTGAACCACAAATCGCGAAAAGAATCCCCGGTTGTCTACACTCAAGGGATCCCAAAGTCCAAACTGATAATTGGGCCTTTTGTTCACAGGATGATCAAAATCGTATGGCCGAGGATCAATTGCCAATTCCTGCAAATTCCCTAAATCAAATTGGGCCATCGAGGAAATCGCCGGTGGTACCGTCCGTAGGATTTCAAGCGCCTGACAGATTAACTCGGTGTACATCCCGGAAGCGACGCCCGCACCGCGAATGAAAATGGGCACTGGGCGACACCATTCGTGCGGATAGGGTTCCATTTTTCTGCCATTTTCTAAAACGGCTACAGGCCGATACCCGACGTAATCGTTAAGCTTACTGATGATTTTCTCGCCACATATAACTTGAGCGCCCTGCATCCGATGCAACTCAGACAACACGCATTGGAAAGAGACTCCGATAAAAAAGGAACTGAAAAGAAACTCTGTCGACTGATGAAAAAGTAAATCGGCATGAAATTTCAAATACCCCGGTAGAATTTCATCCTCTGTCTTAGAGAGCACCAGTGCTGCCTGTTCGGTCGCTGCAAAATGTGAATTTGTTTGCGAGAGCGACTTGAGCTTCGATTTTAGTAATCGAAACAGACTGCACCATACGTCGGAATTGCTGTTCCCGGAAACGGTTATTTCAACATGCTGAGTGCAATGTTGATAGATTGTATCGAGCTGCTCGAAGAAATTTGGGTCGTGAGTACCGGAAGAATAATTAAGGTATCCCAGGACGCCCTCGATCGATTGATCTACTTCAGTTTGAGTGATCGCCATGCGTTCTTATGTGGTGAAGTTCAAATGGTGCATCCAGTTCAGTAATACCACTTCTCTCGACTACCCCGTTTCAATCACACGGCATATCACTCGAGTGCTTGTACGCAGCGAAAACCATTACTGAGTGTCACCGGTTCGTCAGAAAGTCCAAGGTTCGGACAATTTTTCGCATTACAAATCACGAGAAACATATTTAAGAGAAAAACATCCGCCCGAGGAGTGCCACACGCCTTATTCTGACTATTTGACTTAAAAACGTGCCTTTTTCCATAGGGACAATAATTTTGATTAGAATAAAAGTTCCGAACGAATGAGAGGAATCATCGTATTTTCATTTTCTACTTGTTTTTGTGTTGAGCGCATAGTTCCTATGAAACTCTTTTACGCCTTCATCTCGTATTCATTTCTGACAGTTGGAATCGGCATCGCTCTGGGAGAAGCGAATATTGCACAGGCAGATTCATTAATCGATGCCGGCCAATTAGAAAGATATGGCTTGACGAGACCCTGGTTCACGCAAGTCGAGATGGATCGTGGCCGGGATCGGGTAGAAAGTGTTTTTTTTGACGGAGAGTTGATCACCGTTCAGACAAAACGGGGAGTCATCCAGGCAATCGATGGGGAAACCGGGAAAACCGTTTGGGTCACGCATGTAGGATCGCCACAACTCTTTACCAGTCCCATTGGTGTGGGACCACAGCATGTCGCTGTAGTCAATGGATCACATCTGTTTGTTTTCGATCGTAGCAATGGAAAACAAATCTGGAAGCGTCAACTCAAGGGAGGAGTCATCGGTGGTCCGGGCCTGAGCAAAGAATATGTATTTGTGCCAAAGGTCGACGGCACACTTGAGGCATACTCTCTCTCCAAACCGAGAGACTGGGAGAATGTTCGTTCAATAAAAGACACGCAATTCTCTATTTGGCACTACAATTCGCACGGCAAGACAATGGTACAGCCAGTGGTTTTGAACCAAACAATCGCCTGGGCCAATGACCGTGCACAATTTTATGTTGCCAAGCTGAACCCACTCCAAATTTTATTTCGTGTCGAGGCGTTTGATAATATTGTTGCGCCGCCCGCATATATTGACGGCCACTTTTATCTCGCCTCAGTCGACGGCTATCTGCATAAAGTGCATGGGACCTCAGGTGACATCCGTTGGCGTTTTTCGACCGGTGAAACGTTGGTAAATCGTCCGGTGGCGATGGATGGATTTGTCTATCTGACCACCACAAACGGAGGGCTGTATCGTGTGTTAGCGGACGAGGAGGTAGCGAAGGATCGTGGAGCCGAGAAGAAAGAAGAATCGGGCCGGGCTCCGATGAAGGAAGGCAAGGAGGTGTGGTTTGCGCCCAATATATCTCAGGTTTTGGCGGTACATTCGGATAAGCTTTTTGGAATGGATCGCAAAGGCAATCTGCGAATTGTGGATAATGAGAGTGGTAAAGTGCTAGGTACGATACCCACCCACGGAATCTCAATTCCGCTCACTAATCACATCAACGATCGTGTCTATCTGGTGACCTCGAACGGACTCGTGCAATGCATCCGCGATATAAACACCGTCAGCCCGATCATTCATGACGAGAAAGGCAAGAAGGCTGACACCAAAAACGATGGAGAGAATGAGGAAGCTGACATCCTGACTTTGGAATGAAAGGGGCCATACTCAACCGGCTCCCTATTGACGAATATTCCTCTCAAAAAGTACGGCTCGCATCGCTCGGTAAGCACCAAAGCGCCTGCAGGCTATCTCTTGCGTACTCCATGAGCTTTTGATTGAAATTCTATAAATCAGGCTTGTTCCAGGGTGGTTTGTCTCAAAAGAGACCCGTGCATTGAACCCGCTACTTGACCCGACACTGTGTCTGGTATATCAAAACCTCCTTCGATTCCTTCAACGTCCCCCAGATCAATGTCCGATCCTCCCATTCAGCGTGCTTTAATCAGTGTCAGCAATAAAGCGGGAATTATCGACTTTGCTTCTGCGCTGATTCAAAATGGTATTGAAATCCTCAGCACCGGGGGGACCCGCAAACACCTACAAGATGCAGGGCTTGAGGTTCGGGACCTCTCGGAATACACCGAGTTTCCTGAAATGATGGATGGGAGATTAAAAACCCTCCACCCACGCGTACATGGCGGAATTCTCTGTCGCCACGATCAACCCAATGAGATGGAGTTGATCGCAGAGCACGGCATTCTTGCGATACCGCTTGTCGTCGTTAATCTATATCCGTTTGAGGAAACGATCGCAAAGAGAGATGTCACGCTCGAGTTGGCAATCGAGAATATCGATATTGGTGGGCCCACGATGATCCGCGCTGCGGCTAAAAACTATCGCTTCACCACGGTATGTACCTCGCCCGCTCAATATGAAAACATCATTAAACAAATTGAGGAACGTCATTCGACTCAGCTTTCACTTCGCAAGCAACTTGCTCTTGATGCCTTTGCAATGACCGCCCGATATGATCGTGCAATTTCCCGATTTCTTTCTGAAAAACAGTTTTCTGCTCCAAAGCCTGAAACGATACCGGCAGACGTAAATCAGCCGCCGGAGTCATTTCGCCAATCGCTCGTGCGAAAAGCTTCACTACGCTACGGTGAAAATCCTCACCAGGAAGCGGCACTCTATGAAGCAGAAAACTCGCAGAGTGACGACCTGATTGCCGCCCAGCAACTTAATGGAAAAGAACTTTCTTATAACAATCTTTTGGATCTCGAGAGTGCATTACAACTCGTCAAACTTTTGCCCGGTCACTCTGCCGTTGTAATTAAACACAACAATCCCTGTGGAGCATCTTCGCAACCTTCACTCCGCAAGGCGGTCGAATTTGCATTTGAGGGAGACCCGGAAAGTGCTTTTGGTTCGGTCTTGGGATTTAACGCTGAACTGGATCTGGAGACCGCCGAGTTTTTGGTCGAACCAGGTAAGTTTGTCGAAGCGATCATTGCACCTGACTTCACACCGGCGGCGATCGAAGTACTTACCACTCGACCCAAATGGAAAAATAATGTTCGTCTCATGAAAACCGGGCCGCTCACTCGCGGCACAAGTCGTTTTGAAATGCGATCTATTTCTGGCGGGCTGCTTGTGCAAAATAGTGATACGCTTCTCGAGGACACTTCTCAATGGCGAGTGGTGACCGATATTCCACCGACCGATTCGCAACGCGAGGATCTCCAATTCGTCTGGACGATCGTCCGCCAAATAAAATCAAATGCCATTGCGATCGGAAAGGAAACATCACTCTGGGGCAGCGGCGCGGGACAGATGAGTCGGGTCGATGCAGTCGACCTTGCTCTGCAAAAATCCGGAGACAAATCGGCCGGGTGTGTCTTGGCAAGTGACGCTTTTTTCCCATTCCCTGATTCAATTGAGCGGGCGGCAACCGCTGGGATTAAAGCCATTATTCAACCGGGAGGGTCGCGCAAAGATGAGGAAGTGATTGCTGCATGCAATCAACATAAATTACCGATGATTTTCACAGGACAACGCCACTTCAAGCACTGATACCCTGTAGAACCCATGCCCACGATTCTCGAGGATATTGTTGCGACCAAGCAAAAAGAGATTGCCTCTTCGCGCAAGAGTGTTTCCGAGGAGCAACTCCAGCGATCCATCGTGGATGCTCCACCCATCCGTGATTTTTTTTCCGCCCTTGCCGTACAGGAATCGATCGCGCTAATTGCCGAGGTAAAAAAAGCAAGTCCTTCGGCAGGCATCCTTCGCACCGATTTTAACCCCCGGCAGATCGCCGAAATTTATTGCACACATGGCGCTACATGTCTGAGTGTACTTACCGACTCACCTTATTTCCAAGGTTCTCTCGAGAACCTGTCGGAGATTCGCAAGGATGCTTCGGTTCCTTTGCTACGGAAAGATTTCATCCTTGATGAATATCAACTTCTTGAAGCTCGTGCATACGGGGCTGATGCCGTTTTACTGATCGCCGAGTGTCTGGATGATTGTAATTTGAAAAATCTCTTTAACCGAACAATTGACCTCGGGATGACTCCGTTGGTCGAGGTTTACGAACGGGAAAATCTGGAAAGAGTCTTATCCGTAGGCGCATCGTTGATCGGGATCAATAACCGCAATCTACACGACTTCACAACCGACATTGATCACGTTCTCAAGCTACGAGCGGAAATACCGGATGATTGCCTTGTCGTAGGCGAGAGTGGAATCCGAACCCGAGAAGACGTTCAACGACTTGAGGCCGGTAACGTGGACGCGATGCTTGTGGGAGAAACGCTGATCCGCAGCGAGAATATTGGCGGTGCCGTAGACGCCCTCTTGGGAAACTAGGATCGCTGCTCACGCAGCACACCAGAAATTTCCCGCTAAGAAGAAATAATACCTTGGTTCTCCTGTAATGCGCCCGTTTTCAAACGATGCTGCAGGGGTTCTACCTCAAGCGTATTTTCTCGAACTGCCTCCATAGCGCTTACTACTGCACCGATACCTTGAAGCGTGGTGACACACGGAACCCCGCCTGAAACACACGCCGCCCGAATCCTGCCCTCGTCGGTCCGGGCTCCCTTACCGCTCGGGGTGTTCATGATGAGTTGCACATCTTCGTTCGCTAAATAATCCAAAAGATTCGGATGGCCTTCTTGAAGTTTCTTGACAACCTCTACTGGCACACCGGCTTGTCGCAAGTTTTCTGCCGTTCCAGGAGTCGCTAGCAAATCGTATCCGAGATCGCAAAGTCGCTGGGCCAGAGGCACAATTTCCTCTTTATGTCGTCGAGACACACTGACAAAAATTTTCCCTTGCTCCGGAACCACAACTCCTGCAGCCAATTGCCCTTTGGCAAACGCCGCCGGAAAGGTCGAAGCGACCCCCATCACCTCTCCGGTACTTTTCATTTCTGGCCCAAGAACAATATCGACTCCTGCAAATTTACGAAATGGAAACACGCTCTCTTTAACAGAAAACTGGTCAGTTTTCGGGTCTGATTCATAGCCCAAACCGACCAGCGAAACAGGATGGTCCATGACTTCACCCGCCATAATCTTGGCGGCAATCCTGGCGGCTGGCACACCCGTTGCTTTTGCAACAAAGGGGACCGTTCGACTCGCGCGTGGATTTGCTTCGATAACGTAAACGTTTTGCCGTCCCTCCTCCGTCTTAACGGCAAATTGGATATTCATCAGCCCCTTCACCCTCAGTTCCCTGGCCATTGCCTCTGAAGCGCGGCGAATTTCCTGGACGACGTCCGCACTGAGGCTGTAGGGGGGGAGTACGCAGGCCGAATCACCTGAATGCACTCCAGCTTCTTCAATGTGTTCCATCACGCCTACAACGATTGCAGTTTCGCCATCGAAAATACAATCAACATCCACCTCAATCGCATCTTCTAGAAAGCGGTCGATCAGAACCGGTTGCCCGTCTGCCGCAATAAAAGCTTCCTTCACATACTGATCGAGTTGCGCCCGGTCGTAGCAAATTTCCATTGCACGGCCCCCGAGTACATAGCTTGGCCTGACGAGCGCAGGAAATCCAATCTTATCTGCTTCGGTCCGTGCCTGTGCGAGGTTTCTCGCAATGCCGCTTGCGGGTTGCTTCAACTTCAAGCGGTCAAGAAGTGCTTGAAACTTTTCGCGGTCCTCTGCTGCCTCAATGGTTTCAACCGAAGTACCAATGATGGGAACCCCTGCATTGTGTAAACCACGGGCAAGATTCAGAGGAGTTTGTCCGCCAAACTGAACGATAATGCCGTCTGGCTGGACGCGATCACAAATATTGAGAACATCCTCGGTCGTCAGAGGCTCAAAAAACAGTAAGTCGCTTGTATCGTAATCGGTGCTCACCGTTTCCGGATTTGAATTCACCATCACCGATTCAATTCCGAGTTCCTGTAGCGCAAAACTCGCTTGACAGCAGCAATAATCGAATTCAATCCCCTGTCCGATACGGTTAGGGCCGCCTCCGAGAATCATGACGCGCTTTCGTTCGGGGGACTTTTTGGGAGTCTCATCCTCCTCCTCATACGTCGAGTAAAAATAAGGAGTGAAAGCCTCGAATTCGGCTCCACAGGTGTCGACTGACTTGAACGTGGCAACAACTCCCATTTGCTTCCGATGTTCACGCACTTCATCATCGGTCGAATGCCAGAGGGAGGCCAGTTGCCGATCCGAAAATCCTGCCTGCTTTGCGCGGCGTAAGGTTGTCGGATCAACCGAAGCGAGCGATCCCAGCTGACTCAACTCCTCTTCCATTCGGCAAAGCTCAGCGATCTGCGAAATAAACCATGGGTCAATCCCTGTAATTTCAGCGACCACTTCCTCCGTCATGCCACTTTTGAGCGCATAGCGAATGTACCAGATACGATCTTGATTCGGCATTGCAAGCTTTACCCTGATCGCCTCAGCCGAGGGTTGATCCTCTGTGCCCCACAAATCGCGACCGTCGCAACCAATACCGAATCGCCCTACTTCTAAACCACGCAATGCCTTCTGAAGCGATTCTTTGAATGTCCGGCCAATCGCCATCGTCTCGCCAACACTTTTCATTTGTGTGGTGAGAGTCGACTCGGCTTCCGGAAATTTCTCGAACGCAAATCGGGGAATCTTCGTCACTACGTAGTCTATTGTCGGTTCGAAACAAGCCACCGTTTCGCGAGTAATATCATTCGGCAGTTCATATAAGCGGTAGCCAACTGCTAATTTGGCGGCAATTTTGGCAATCGGAAAACCGGTCGCCTTCGACGCCAGCGCGCTGGAGCGACTCACGCGCGGATTCATTTCAATCACTATCATCCGGCCATCTTCCGGATTGATCGCGAATTGAATGTTCGACCCACCCGTTTCTACCCCAATCTCACGAATAACGGCCAGCGACGCATCACGCATCCTTTGATACTCTTTGTCGGTCAGCGTTTGCGCGGGTGCTACCGTGATGGAATCGCCCGTATGAACTCCCATCGGATCGAAATTTTCAATCGAGCAGATGATAACGACGTTATCATCGACATCGCGCATCACCTCCATTTCATATTCTTTCCAACCAATAACAGATTCTTCGATTAACACCTCGGTGACGGGAGACTGGTCCAGTCCATCGCGTACCAGATGTTCAAACTCTTCTCGGTTGTACGCAATACTAGAACCCGATCCTCCAAGCGTAAAACTCGGTCGTACAACACAGGGAAGGCCAACCTCTTCCAGAACTTCTTTTGCCGCATCGACTGTCGTGACCGTACGACCACGACACACATCCAGGTGGATCCGCTCCATGGCCTGTTTGAACTGCTCTCGTTCTTCTGCCTTGGCGATCACATCGGCACGGGCTCCGATCATCTCGACCTTGTATTTTTCCAAGATGCCGAGTCGATCCAAATCCATCGCAAGATTGAGACCTGTCTGGCCACCAAGAGTAGGCAATAGCGCATCGGGACGCTCACGTGCAATCACTTTCTCGACCATTTCGGGCGTGAGTGGTTCGATGTAAGTTCGATCTGCGGTCCCCGGGTCGGTCATAATCGTGGCTGGGTTCGAATTCACCAGCACGACTTCGTAATTTTCTTCTCGCAAGGCTTTACAAGCTTGCGTCCCGGAATAGTCAAACTCGCACGCTTGGCCAATAACGATCGGGCCCGACCCAATGATCAGAATCTTGTGTATATCATCGCGACGCGGCACCGAGACACTCACTTTCGTTCAAAAAAACAGGAGGGGAAACGCGATTGCTGAATCCAAAATTTCCCGAAAATACCACGCAGAGGGGTGCCAATTCAACCAGTGGTAAGTGGACCGCAGGCGTGGAAAGGCTTCCATGCCAACCGCTTGCGTCTCAGGCGAGAGGCTGGAAGGAAAACCGAACACCCAGAGGAGGAGCCCACCCAGCCGAGATTCTCCAGAGACTCAAAGCAGGAATCGGCGGTACCGTTCTAGACAAACCGCGGGGTCGTTCGTTGACACCTCGCCGTAACCCTTTTACTATAAATGCCTTGTGTTCGCCTCAATCGAGAACAACCCGCCTTGGGGATATTCACTGTGTCCACTCCCTCCCGTAGCGGCGTTTTTGGCAGTCCGGCAGACGACCGGACTGTTCAGTTCACCGAAAGCATCAGCTACGACCATCGTCTCTATCTGCACGATATTAACGGTTCTATCGCCCATGCCCAAATGTTAGCCAAGGTTGGACTCATTAATGGGGCGGAATGCCAACAGATTGAGCAGGAACTCCACGCCATACGCCAAGAAATTGAGCAGGGAAAATTCGAATTTTCAGCTGCCAATGAAGATATCCATATGGCGATCGAGCAGCGACTCACCGAGCGGCTGGGGGATGTGGGCCGAAAACTCCACACGGCCCGTAGCCGAAACGACCAAGTTTCAACCGATCTTCGTATGTGGGTGCGAGAAGCGGTAGGCCAACTCGATGAAAAACTGCAGTTGCTTCAGGCCGCCTTTTTGAGCCAGGCGGTCCAGGCAGATGATCTCATTCTGCCGGGCTACACCCACCTTCAACGTGCACAACCTGTGCTGGCCGCGCATTATATGCTGGCGTATTGCGAAAAATTCGAGCGAGACCGACAGCGACTCGCAGAGGTGCAATCGCGAGCCAACGTACTTCCCCTTGGTACGGGCGCCGTGGCTGGTACGAGCCTGCCGATTGATCGGGAAATGGTTTGCAGACAATTAGGTTTTCAAAGGGTGGCATCCAATAGCCTCGATGCTTCAAGCGACCGGGATTTTGTCCTCGACTTCTGTTACGCGATCTCCATGATTGGAACGCACCTGAGTGGATGGGCCGAGGAGTGGATTCTATGGTCTACTTCTGAGTTCAATTTCATTCAGCTTCCGGATGCTTTCTGTACATGTTCTTCGATGATGCCACAAAAGAAAAATCCGGATGTTTTGGAACTGATCCGCGGGCGAGCCTCCCGGATCGTAGGCCACCTGACTGGCCTCCTCACACTCATCAAAGGTTTGCCTTTGGCATACAATCGCGATCTTCAGGAAGACAAAATTCCACTCTTCAATTCCTTCGATACCGTGTTTTCCTGCGTAGAGATTGCAATCCCGTTGATCGAGAAAACGCATTGGAATAGAGGTGATATCGGCGCAAAACTTGAGGAGGGCTACTTGGACGCCACGACGCTCATGGAATATCTGATTCTTGAGGGCATCCCTCAACGCACTGCACACCATGCCGTGGGAACACTCGTTCGTCAGGCGATTGAGATGAAGATACCC
>CACOUL010000002.1 GCA_902630355.1 Planctomycetaceae bacterium | reverse complement strand
GAACACCTATGGTATACACTCGATTCATGGTCGAGCGCCCGCCGTTGCTACCGGGTTGAAAACGGCAAGACCAGATCTTTTTGTCTGGGTGATCACCGGTGATGGAGATGCGCTGAGTATTGGGGGCAATCACTTGATGCATGCGATACGGCGCAATTTAGATATCAATATTGTTCTTTTTAACAATGAAATTTATGGTCTCACGAAGGGCCAGTATTCTCCCACGTCACCGCTTGGAAAGGTCACCAAGAGTACTCCCATGGGTGCCGTTGATAATCCCCTGCATCCGCTTTCGATTGCCATCGGGTGCGAAGGAACGTTTGTGGCCCGCTCGATCGATATTAATATCAAGCACCTTGGGATGGTGTTGGCGCGAGCAGCCGAACACAAGGGAACAGCGTTCGTGGAGGTTTACCAGAATTGCAATGTCTTCAATGACGGAGCATATACGTATGCTACGGATCGTGATACGAAATCCGATACGGTTCTGGAACTGGAGCACGGCAAGCCGCTCATTTTCGGCAAGAATCGTGACAAGGGTATCCGGCTTAACGGAATGGACCCGGAGGTTGTGGAACTGGGGAAAGGAATCAGTGAGGATGACTTGCTATTTCATGATGAAAAAGCGAGAGAGCCAAGCCTAGCGTACCTGCTGAGTCGGATGACTCATCCCGAATTTCCGGAACCGATTGGGGTATTCCGAGCAGTCGATCGCCCCCGCTATGAAGAGGAAGTTGATAAGCAGGTTCAGGATGCTAAATCCCAAAAAGGTGAAGGAGAGTTGGATACCCTCTTTCGTACCGGAGATACCTGGGAGGTGTCCTGAAGAAAGCACGCGTCTAAAGTTTATTTTTATATGCGAGATGATTTGCCGGTGGGGCAGCATTCGAACGAATCTTGAAGCTTATAAGGTAACGATGGTATGGCTCTCATTTGCCCAGATTGCGGTGCAGGGAATATTGATGGCACTGATACATGTGAATCATGTGGCCAGTCGCTCACAATGCTAAATAAGCCGCAACGGCGTCCTTCACCGGTAGGTGATGGGATGCTTCGCGAAAAAATAGAGGCCCTCGAGCCCAAGCATCCCATCGCAGTCACCCCTGACACACCGGTCGAGGAAGCGCTTCGCGTGATGTTGGAAAACAAAATCGGTTCAATTCTCGTAACTGAAGACGACAAGCTGATTGGCATCTTTAGTGAACATGATGCCGTGAATCGAATCGGAGTCGAATTTGTAGACCTCCGATCTCATGCGATCTCGGAGTTTATGACTGCGCTGCCGGGAACTCTTGAAAAAGAAAACAAGATTATTTTTGCAGTGCATAAAATGGCGTTTGGTGGATATCGACACATTCCAATCGTGGAAGGCGACCGACCGGTCGGTGTCATCTCGATTCGAGACATCCTTCGCTATACCGAAGAGAAAATCGAGGCCTCTGTAAACTAAGACTGGCCGGTATCCGCTCGCCCTTTACAGTTGCCCGCGCGTCTTTTCAATCCGGTTCATTGCCGGCTTGCACTCAGATTTTCCGCGGCCAATTTTTTCCGCTTCGTCGAGTAGTTTGCGTGCCTGAGACTTTTTTCCCGTATCGACAAAGACTTGCGCCACGTCAATCAGCAAATTTGCCTGTTGGTTCGGCTTGCTTGAAAGCCCGGCTGCAATCTTTTGCGCGGCTTCCAGATCGGTTTCACCACCAGCAGAATCTTTGAGCACCTCAATTTTTTCTCGCGCGATGAGGACCAAAAGTTTGGCTTGCGTCGCCTTATCTTGATCTTTTTCAGCCCACTGTTGAGCCGATTGAATCGTTTGCTTCGCGGCTGAATCGTCCCCCACCTTCACGTAGAAGCGGGCGATTTTTCCCAGCAGGCGAACGCGCTCCACCGGATCGTCGATTGCGTCGATGCCTTCAGTGCCCGCGGCCAGATGTTTTTTTGCATCCGCCTTTCGGTCGATATCATCTTTGAGCGCAGCCAAGTCCAAAAGTGCTTCTGTTTTTTCTACCGGACTGTCGATGTCACGCACTGCCTTCTCCGCATCCCGATAGGCATCTTTACAGTGGTCGCGATTGGTTCCCTCTGCCTGGTACCAGGCTGCTGAAAGCAAAATATATGCCGCCGCCCGCTGCGTAGGCTCACGTTTTTTGATTTCCTCGGCCGCCTTGTTCGACTGAAGCAGTGCGCTGCGGGCTCCCCCACTATCGGCAGCCTTGAGGTAACTCAATGCGGCGGCGGTGAGTGCTTTGCTCCGTTCGGCGGGATCTGCCAGTTTTTCCGCCTGCGCCAATTGCGCGGCGGGCGACAGCTGCTTTTTTTTCGCCTTTTCTCCGCCGCAACCGGCGCAAATGAGGGGTAAGAGCAGCAACCAAACGCAACTGAATCTGATACCGAGCCACCACATACTTTTCTCTGCCTCCGTGAAGGAACTTTGTTCATCTGCTGATTTTTACTAGGCGAGAAAACCAGCCTCATCGAGTACCCGCAGTATAAAAGATTCCTCGCCCGAAGAAACCGTACAGATTTCACACGAGGCACTGCTAAAATTCAAACGAGATACTCTTGAGGCGGGCCTCGGTCTCGCTCATTAATTCATCCTCTTGTTGCTCGTTTTCTGCCTCGTAGGTTACGGAGAATCGCAAATACGGGCCCGCATCATCCCAGGGGACCGTGCAAATGGAATGTTCCGTGATCAAATACTGGCTTACCGCTTCCGCCGACTCAAATGTCATCCCCCCGGCAACCCCTTTCGGACTTGGGGTATAAAGAAAGTAGGTTCCCCCGGGCATGCTCGCCGGGATGCCGCATCGCGTGAGCATCGCGACCAGTTTTTCCAATCTTCGCCGATATTTCTTTGCCACAGCGCGAGGTATCTCGTCGTTCTCGAGGGCCTCAACCGCCGCTTTTTGAATGGCGATAAACTGTCCCGAATCGGTGTTGTCCTTGATGTCGGCAAAGGCACTGACAATTCTTTCGTTGCCACAGACCCAGCCCATCCGCCACCCGATCATATCGAATCCTTTCGAGAGCGAATGGCTCTCGACTCCCACGTCCATGGCCCCGTCGACCGACAGAAAACTGAGCGGCGAGCTATCGAAGCTGAGCATGATGTGCGCCGCATCCTGAATCACCACGATCTGATGTTGGTGACAAAAATCGACAACCTTTTCATAAAATGCTCGCGTTGCCGTTTTTCCGGTGGGGCTGTTTGGATAATTGAGGACCAGAATCTTTGCCGCTTTCAAGATGTCATCGGGAATGGCATCAAGGTTGGGAAAGAAATCATGTTCTGCCACCAAGGGTAGTGTGTAGACACAACCACCGTAATATTTGGTATGGGTTGCGGCCACCGGATATCCGGGGACCGTCATCAGCGTAACGTCACCCGGATTAATAAATGCTGCAGGCAGCATTGCCAACGCGGGCTTTGACCCGATCGAATGGTTAATTTGCGTTTCCGCATCGAGTTCGACCCCGAGGCTCCGCGACATAAAACGTGCGGCCGCTTCTTTGAATTCAGAAATACCGTTATCGGCATATCCTCGGTTTTCAGGACAGTTGATCTCGCGGGCCATCGCCTCGCGGACTTCCGGCGCGGCCATCGCATCATTTTCACCGATGCCGAAGTCTAGAAGTATCCGTTCCGGATGTTCTTCCTTTGCTTTTCGCTTGGCCCTTTTGATCTTTTCAAATTTGTAAATGTCGGTGCCCTTGCCATACGCAGCGCCCCCGATGCGTTCGGCAAATAGCGTTTGAAAATAAGGATCGCTCATCGATAAAACCAAATTATCCAATGGTGTTCTGTGGGAAACGCGTAGCCTAACCGACAATCGAGACGTAAAAAAGAGGTCGCACCGAAATGGCGAATGGTCTTGCGCCTATTGCAAAAAGGGTGGCTGCTGGATAATGATCCCCGACTGTCGAACGAGAAACCAATAACACGGAAAGAAAAGATGGGCACCCCGTCCCGCATTGTGTCACTGCTTCCAAGCGCGACGGAGATGCTCTTTGCACTCGGTTTGGGCGATCGTGTAGTCGCCGTCAGTCACGAGTGCGATTACCCGGAGCAGGCTGCATCGTTACCGCGAGTCACCGTGTCTCGCATCGACAGCAATACGTCGAGTTCGACTATCGATCAGGTAGTACAGCAGGCATTGGCGGAAGGTGAGTCGCTGTATGAAATTGATCACGCTGTGCTTGAGAGTGTGGATTGTGATTTGTTGATCACACAGTCTCAATGCGATGTATGCGCCATCTCGCAAGATCAGGTGTTCGACTCGATCAAAACCCTGGGACTCTCGGATCGCATTTCTGTGATGACGCTCCATCCGAAAACGCTCGAGGACGTTTTTCGTGATCTCATGCAAATTGGACAGGCGTGTGGCGAGGCGGAACGGGCCGAATCCCTGGTGGCAGAATACCGCCAACGCGTCGCCCGCGTGGGTCACCGGTTGGGCCATTTTGAAGATCGAGACAGACCGCGGGTGGCGATGGTCGAATGGATTGATCCACTGATGCTGGCGGGCAATTGGATTCCGGAAATTCTCCATTTGGCCGGCGGTCGAGGCCCGGGAGATGTGTCGACCGGAAAGAGCATCACGACGAGCTGGGAACAGGTGGTCACCTTTGCTCCTGAGGTCCTCGTACTGTGTCCCTGCGGGTTCGACGTCAACCGCACATGTATCGAAGCAGAGCCGCTTACTGCGTGGCCACACTTTTCATCGCTCCCCGCCGTACGTGATGGTCGCTGCTATGCGATCGATGGAAACGCGTACTTCAATCGAAGTGGTCCGCGACTGGTCGAGAGCCTTGAGATCCTTGCGCACCTTCTGCATCCGCAAAAGATTGGGGAACCCGTAGTCGCCAATCGAAGGGGGGGAGCGTGGAAGCAGCTATTTCACGAAAAAAGTTCCCCTGCACGCCAAAAAATTTGAGTCCGGTCAGTGGCGGGTTGTTTGATACAATGGGGAGAGATAATTGGCTGTTTTTGCGGATTTCCATCATGCGCATCACCGTCCCTTCAACCAAAATTTTGCTGGCAGCCGTTTTTTTTCTCGTCGCCCTGAACGTGTCGGCACCGAGAGGTCTCGTTGCGCTGGCCGCTCCCCGGGAAGACCCCGGAGAGGTCGACTTTGAGCGAGAAATCTGGCCGATCCTTAGCGATCACTGCATCCGTTGCCATGGACCGGACGCGCAGGAGGGACAGCTTCGCCTCGATGGTCGGCTCGCTGCCCATCGTGGCGGGGTCTCCGGAACCCCGTTTGCGGAGGAGGTCTCCGAGAGCTTGCTGATGGAGCGGCTAACGAGCGAAGATCCCGACGAACGCATGCCGCTCGATTCACCACCGCTCGAGCAGCAGCAAGTTGAACTGCTTGCGGCTTGGATCAAGGCAGGACACCCGTGGCCCGAGCATATCGGTGCGAAGACGTCTGCCAAAGAAGATCATTGGGCTTATGCAAAGCCCTCCCTGCCTGCATTTCCGGCCACTCGCCGTTCGATGGACGCCGGGAACCCGATCGATCTATTCGTTCGAGAGCGTTTAACCGAGGAGGGCCTGCAGTCAGCGCGGCCTGCAGATCCTGCGACCTTGATCCGTAGGCTTTATCTCGATCTCGTCGGGTTGCCACCTCCACTGGAGGAGGTGCAGCGGTTTACGGAAAATCCCTCACCGCAGGCGTATCAAAGGATTGTCGATCGCCTTTTATCGTCCAGTCGTTTCGGAGAGAAGTGGGCACGCGCCTGGCTCGACCTGGCGCGCTACAGTGATTCGAACGGATATCAAGCGGATCAGTTACGCGATCTGTGGCCCTATCGGGATTGGGTCATAAACGCCCTCAATGCCGACATGGCGTATGACCAATTCACACTGGAGCAGATTGCCGGCGATCTGTTGCCGGGGGCAACGATGGATCAAAAGATTGCCACAGGTTTTCACCGAACACCGACCTGTAATATCGAGGCGGGAGTCGATCCTGAAGAAAATCGTACCAACCAAGTGATCGATCGTGTGAATACCACGGCCACGGTGTGGTTGGGTACGACGCTCGAATGCGCCCAGTGCCACAATCACAAATACGATCCGTTTACGCAGCGCGATTATTACCGCATGTTTGCATTTTTCAATAATACGCCACTGGAGGTCGAAAGCGCGCGCAAGGGGGGAGTGCAATTTGATTTTTATGGGCCGCGTATGGAATTGCCGACGGACGCGAGTCGTAAAAAAAGGTGGCATGAAATCGAAATTGCCCTGGAAGATGCCCGGGCAAAACTGGCGGAAGGCAAGCAGGCCGCCATGTCGCGATATTCCGCATGGGAAAAGAAAATCCTTACAGGAGGAGTCGAGCCGGACGGCACCCTCTCGGCAGCGCGCCTTAAAGAACTCAAACATTGGCTGATGCAGGATGCGGGTCAGCGATCAGAATCGAGAGCGGAACAGATCAAACAGGCATTTTTTGATTCCGACCCGGCGGTGGCAAGGATCCAGCGAGCGATTGTCGACCTTGAGCGGAGTCGAGACGCCGCGGAACCGGAAACGACCCTCGTCATGCTGGAACTCGAGTCACCCCGGATGACGCGAATTTTCAAAAGAGGTGACTTTCTCTCACCGCGTCAGCCGGTGTCTGCCGGCGTGCCTCAGGTACTCCCCCCGCTCCCGCCCGATGCACCTGCAGACCGACTCGGGCTGGCCACGTGGTTGGGGAATGAAGAGAATCCGCTCACCGCGCGAGTGCGGGTTAACCATTTGTGGAAAGAAATTTTCGGTCGTGGACTGGTGTCGACAAGTGAAGATTTTGGCACGCAGGGTACCCCCCCGTCGCACCCCGAACTTTTGGATTGGTTGGCGATTACATTCATGCAGGACGACTGGTCGACCAAGCGACTCCTGCGCCGGATCGTCACCTCCGAAACCTACCAACAAGCGTCGGAACGAACACCCGAGCAGGAGCGGAGGGACCCGAAAAATATTCTGCTTGCCAGGGGGCCGCGGTTTCGCTTGGCTGCAGAGACAATACGAGACAATGGGTTGGCAATTGCGGGATTGCTCGAAGAAAAAATGGGAGGGCCGCCGATCTATCCCCCACAACCGGATGGCCTCTGGCATCAGACGGGTCGAGGCGAGCCGGTCTATCGTGAAGCCCGGAGTGCTGACCGATATCGGCGGGGCGTTTATGTGGTGTGGCGTCGCGTAGCGCCCTATCCGAGTTTTGTTAATTTTGACGCGCCCGATCGAACTCGCTGTATCGTCGAGCGATCTCGGACCAATACGCCATTGCAGGCGCTCACGCTCTTGAATGATGAAGCCTATATCGAAATGGCACGGGGTCTCGCCACGCGAATCATGAAGAACGAGGCGACCGCTGATCGCGACCGCTTGGCACGCGCCTTCCGCTGGTGTGTTTCTCGCAGTCCCGATGCAGAGGAATTGGATATCCTGGAAAGTCTCTTGGTTGACCAACGTGACTCGTTTAAACGATCACCGCAACAAGCCCTGGAACTGGCCGGATTCACCAAAGGTGCGGAAAATACCAGTGCAGCAAACCGAGAGATGTTGGACAAAAAGAGCAATTTAGCGGAGACTCAAGAGTGGGCGGCCTGGATATGTGTGGCGAACGCCCTCCTGAATCTCGATGAAACAATCAACAAAGAGTAGTTTTTTTATCGCAAGACGATGACCGATCCGGAAAATATCTTAGCGTACAACCGTCGATCGCTTTTGCATCGCGGTGCAGTGGGGATTGCCACTGCTGCATGTTCGTCTCTCCTGACGCAGGAGGGACGTTCGCAAAGTCCGACGTCGGGGATGGAACTGCAGGCCCATTTTCCTTCGCGCGTACGCAACGTGATTTTCCTCCACATGGTCGGCGGACCGTCGCAGATCGATCTGTTTTCCCACAAACCGGAATTGCAGCGTCGCGATGGCGAAAAGATGCCGGACGCCTTGTGGGAAAATTTGCGATTGGCTTTCGTACGTCAACAACCGAATCTCTTTGGTTCGCCATTCCAGTTCCGTCGCTGCGGTGAGAGCGGGATAGAGCTTTCAGAACTGTTGCCCCATTTGGGGACGGTTGCCGATGAATTGACGGTTGTTCACTCGATGCATACCGAACAGTTCAATCATGCGCCCGCCCAGCTAATGTTCCAGACTGGATTCGGTCAGTTCGGGCGACCGAGTCTTGGTTCGTGGGTGAGTTACGGACTCGGAAGCGAAAATGACAATCTTCCGAATTTTATTGTGATGAATACCGGTTCGATTGCGGGGGCCGGCAACAGTATGTGGGGAAGCGGTTTTTTGCCCACTGTGCATCAAGGTGTCGAATTTCGCTCGCAGGGCGATCCTGTGCTTTATCTCTCCAATCCTTCAGGAGTCGATATTCCGCGGAGGCGGAGGATTCTGGACAGTGTACACCAACTCAACACGGCCCATTTGCGTCGCGTAGGCGATCCGGAGATCGCGACTCGAATAAGCCAGTACGAATTGGCTTTCCGGATGCAGTCCGCCGTGCCGGAACTCATGGATATCGGTGCCGAACCGCAATACATTCACGATCTCTACGGCACCCAGCCGGGCAAGACGAACTTTGCCAACAACTGCCTTCTTGCCCGAAGACTCGTGGAGCGAGGAGTGCGTTTTGTTCAGCTCAACGACCAGGGCTGGGATACGCACGGCAACATCAAAGGCGGGTTACCGCGAAAATGCCGACAGGTCGATCAACCGATCGCCGCGCTCATTAAAGACCTGAAAGTGCGCGGTTTACTCGATGAGACACTCGTTGTTTTTGGCGCCGAATTCGGGCGAACGCCCATGGTTCAAGATGACCGAGGGCAACTTGCAGGTCGCGATCATCACAAGGATGCGTTTACCGTATGGTTCGCCGGTGGTGGTCTGAAAAAGGGCTTCGCATATGGGAAAACCGATGATTTAGGTTTTCATATCGTCGAAAAAGCGATGCATGTGAACGACTTTCACGCAACCTTGTTGCATCTGCTCGGTTTGGATCACGAGCGACTCACCTACCGTTATCAAGGTCGTGACTTCCGATTAACCGATGTGGCAGGTGAGGTGGCAACCGGGCTGTGGGCTTAAACGGGACAAGGTCCGCCGGGGGTCGGATGCTCGAAAAGGGCCGCATTCTACTTCGAGCCGACGGCCTGTTTCTCTTTTTCGGCTTTCCGTTCAGCCACGATTTTTTCCTGGATACTTGAAGGGACTTGCCGGTAGTGGGAAAATTCCATGCTGAACGTTCCCTGCCCCTGCGTCATACTTCGCAAATCGGTGGAATAGCCGAACGTTTCAGCCAACGGGACCTGGGCAATAATGATGGCGGTGTCTCCTGCCATGTCGGTCGAGACGATAATCCCGCGACGACTCGTCAATTCACCGGTGACCGGACCTTGGAAATCGGGTGGGACCTCCGCTTCCAATTTCATTACCGGTTCGAGCAAGATCGGTTTTGTTTTTAAAAATGTTTCTTTGAAACAATTTCGACTACAAACCTGAAACGCCATATCGCTACTGTCGACCTCGTGATAGGACCCGTCCTCGAGCACGGCGGTAATGTTTACTACGGGATACTCGGCAACGGGGCCCTTAATCATTGCGGCCTTAAATCCTTTGTCGACCGCGGGAATATATTCTTTCGGAATCCGCCCACCGACTACTTTTTCTTCAAACAGGTAGCTCGCTTCCTCATCTTCTGCCAGAGGTTCGAGGTAACCCTTGATATGAGCATACTGTCCGGAACCACCCGTTTGTTTCTTATGCTTAAAGTCATAATCGGCCCGCCGCGTGGCAGTTTCCCGATAGCTGACTTTCGGCGCGCCCACCGATACTTCGCAGTTATACTCTCTCTTCATCCGCTCGATATAAATTTCGAGATGAAGTTCACCCATGCCCGCAATCACCGTTTCCCCGGTTTCTTCGTCGGTGGCTACGTGAAAGGTCGGGTCCTCCTTGCGAAATCTTTGTAACGCTTTGCCCAACCGATCGCCCGCTTCCCGCGAGAGCGGTTCGACTGCCATCTTAATGACCGGCTCGGGCACAAAAATACTTTCGAGTGTGCAATAGCCGGCGTCCTGCCCATACGTGTCGCCACTTGCTGCATCGACGCCCATCACAGCGACGATATCACCCGCGGACGCCTCGTCGATTTCCTCCCGATTATCCGAGTGCATTCGAAGGATTCGACTGAATCGCTGCTTTCTACCTGTACGCTGATTGGTGTACTGTTCGCCTTTTTTGATTTTCCCCTGATAGATCCGCATGAAGGTGAGTTGCCCATAGGGATCATCGACAAGTTTGAAAGCCATGCCAACAAAAGGTGCTTGTGGATCGACCGTCAGCGGAATTTTTTCCTCGGGATTGTCGTGCCCCATGGCAACCTTGTCTCGGTCCATCGGTGCTGGCAAATAGCGGACCACAGCGTCGAGCAGCGGTTGGACTCCTTTGTTGCGAAACGCGGTGCCCAGATAAACGGGCGTGAAATCAAGGTCGTGAACGGCACTTTCAATGACCTGATGGATTAATTTTTCCGGAACATCTTCTTCGCTAAGCAACAACTCCATCAATTCATCGCTATACATCGAAATCGCTTCGAGCATCTGTTGTCGCGCCGCCTGCGCTTCGTCAAGCCGATCTTCCGGAATCTCATCCGCTCGCACTTTTTCGCCGTTGCTTCCATCGAAGTAGAGCGCCTTCATCGTGATCAGGTCGAGGACTCCTTCAAAATCCTCTTCGGCACCAATCGGGAGTTGCATCAATACCGCATCGCACTTCATTTTTTCACGAACTTGTTCGACGACTCGCTGGGGATTCGCTCCTGTCCGATCCATTTTGTTGATGAATGCGAGTCGCGGTACGCGATATCGTTTCATCTGTCGGTCGACCGTAAGAGATTGGGATTGAACGCCACCGACGGCACACAACACCAGAACCGCCCCGTCCAGTACACGCAAGCTTCGTTCGACCTCGACGGTAAAGTCGACGTGTCCCGGAGTGTCGATCAAATTGATTTGATGCTCCTCCCACGTCACCTGAGTGGCCGCACTCGTAATCGTGATCCCCCGTTCTTTCTCCAATTCCATATGGTCCATTGTCGCGCCATCGCCCTCACCCCGTACCTCCTGTACACGGTGAATGCGGCCCGCATAGAACAGAATTCGTTCACTGAGGGTTGTCTTGCCCGAGTCGATGTGAGCAGAAATGCCAATATTGCGAAGCTTCGTAGCGTCCATGATCTTGTCGTGTTCTTTTTAATAAATTCTAAAAAAGGGCGTCGATTTTTACTGAGTTGTGCTTGTTTTTCTCTTCATCCAACGAATGAAAAGGCCATGGGGTCCAGCAGAAAATAACCGCCAAGAAACCTCGATGGATATCAGCGCGGCCGTTGTCGAGGAGGCGGAGCCGAATCATCTCGATGGCGGGAATGAAGCTGAATTAACTATGCTAAAAGTTCAAAGGGTCTGTTGCTAGTGCGAATCGATCCATTCACGGAAATTGAATATTTTTTCATCCCCTCGGTTTGGCAAGATTTCTCAATTCGGCTTGAAAAAACGCGTGTTTTTTGCATTTTTCGTCGCCAGACCTTCCGCTGCTCCCGAATGTTGTATTCGCGTGCTTCCGGAGTCGACTAGCCCCAGAGAACGACCTTGCCCTGCACGGCCTTGATGACAAAGACCCCCAAATTACTTGCCAGGTGGGCGGCAATACAGGGGATCAATGAGCGAAAACGGTTGAGACCGAAAAACCGGACGTAGTAAAACCAGAGCGAATTAATGAACAAGATGCAGGTAGAAAAGATCGGTTGGATATCGAGTTGTCCGTCTGCCTGCCAGATGCGGATCCCCATCCATTTCCAAAACAGCCACGGCGGCTGATTCGGTGGCACCTCATAAGACCAGATGTAAGGATGGATCAGTGCGAAGAGGATAGAGATAAGGAGGATGCTGCCATACAACTTCCACTTGCCGTGACGGTCGAAGAATAAAAATCCACGAAAAATCAACTCCTCGACAAACGCCGCAGCCAGCGTATAGATTCCCAGCAGCACCGACATGGTCGATTGTTGTTCGACAACATCAAACTGATATTCTCCCATGACCTCGATCGCCAAAATTAACAGTGCGCCACCAATCGCCACGAAGGTTGCGAGTAGTCCAACCGGAGTTGCGCCCGGCAGGCCGGCATAGCTGGCCTGGAAAGCAGGTGATGCACTGAGCGTATCCGAACGTTTCAGCTGCGCAGAATTTTCTCGATAGTCCTCAAACCAGAGCCGAAAGAAGTAGGCCGCAATAACGATACCGCCGAGATAGAGAAAGGCATCGCTCATGGAAGGAAGGGGGGCTTAGAATCTGCCGGAGCTATCACGCTGTTGTGCAATTACTTCCGTCCGGTAGGGAGTTTGTCGCGAGTATTGCTGCAGTCGCTGCTTGAGCGAATACAATTCCTGTCCCGTTGCTTGACCGGCGGCTAGTTGAATAGCCCGTTGTTGTTCACTCACAGCGTAACTGAATTGACCAGAGTTAGCGTGAGCAGCGGCCAATGTATCGACCAGTCGAAAATTTTCGTCTCCGTTGATTTCAATCGCTTTTTTCGCAAACTGCATCGCGCGTTTGTTGTCTCGGTATCGTTCATCTTCGCACGTTGCCATCATCCAGGCAACCGAACGGAGGGCTTCGGCCGATTGAGGATCATTGCGTACCGCAGCGCGATAATCACCCGCAGCCTGCTCGAAGGCTCCCTGGGCCAACCGGAGATGACCTCTTTGAATATAACCCTCGGTCAGTTGGCCATCGAGTTCCAGCGCACGGTTCAAATCAGACTCGGCCTGCCCCTGTTTTTGCTGCAAACGATACGCCTTGCCCCTGCCCGCATGGAATCCGGCATCGTTGGGATCGAGCGTTACCGCTTGCGAATAGTTCTCGATCGCCAGATCGATTTTTCCTTGTTTCATAAAAACTTCCGCACGATTGAACCAGGCGTTGGCATACCCCGGATGGATGCGAATCGTTGCAGAAAAATCCTCGGCAGCCTCATCGAGGCGGTCGTTCATTGCGTAACTGACCCCACGATTATGTAGAGCCTTCCAATGCTTGAAATTCAGCTCAACGGCTGTTTCAAATTGCGTCAGTGCCGCCCCATCCTTGCCTTGGGCCGCAAAATGCTCTCCCAGACGATTGTGCGCCCATCCCTTCAGTTTGCGAGCGTACTGCCGATGCTCTGGCACAATTGCCTGACTGGAAGTTGCTTTATCGAGATAGTAAATCATCTCGGAATAATCGCGAGGTGTCCTTGCGGTAGCCGCTATTTTTGATGCAATCCCGATGAGTTCTTTGGGACTGCGGGTGGCCACGGTTTCTGCGGGCGACGATGGCGGTTGCTCCGCGATCACCGACAGCGGAAGAACCGCTGCAACGGAGAGGCCAACGAAAAAAATGCAGAGTTTATTCATCTTGAAATGAAAGCCACGCAAATACGTTCTATCGATTACAAAAATATCAGTGTGAGTCGGTGAACCTAATAAAGAGCCTGTGTTATGTCGCCTCCGCCTGTGGACTCGTCATCCGCAATGGGTTGAGAGCCTTTTCGAGATCTTGAGGTGGCAAGACATCCTGTTCGGTGCAAAGCTCTCGAATCGTTTTGCCGGTGCGGAATGCTTCCTTGGCAAGCGCTGCTGCCTTTTCGTAGCCAATATAGGGATTGAGGCTCGTGACGAGTGAAAGACTCTTTTCTACAGCGTCTTCACAAGCCTTGGTGTTGGCCTCCATCTCTTCGGCACAAAAGTCGACGAAAGCGTTGCAAACGCTCGCTAAGAGCGAAACACTTTCCAGAGTCGTTTGTCCCATCATCGGCATCATAATGTTGAGTTGGAAGTTGCCGCCTGCAGCGCCACTCACGGCGATCGCTTGGTCGTTACCCATCACCCGTGCCGCTACTTGCATTGCACTTTCGCACATCACGGGATTCACTTTTCCCGGCATGATCGAACTGCCGGGCTGACGTGTCGGGAGTTGCAGTTCCTGAAAGCCGCAACGTGGTCCGGAACTGAGCCAGCGGATATTGTTGGTGAGGTTGAACAGCGTGACGGCAATTGCTCGCAGTTGGCCGTGACACTCCACCAGCCCATCCCGTTGGGCATTGGCCTCAAAGTGGTTTTCCGCCTCGATCAGCGGAAGTCCCGTCTGGTTGGCTAAAACCTCGGCAACCCGGCGGCCGAATTCGGGGTGGGTGTTGATGCCAGTGCCAACCGCCGTCCCACCCACGGGAAGTTCACAAATCGCTTCGATGGCACGCTTTGCGCGAAGCACGGATGCTTTGAGTTGATGCGCAAGCCCACTCACCTCTTGCCCTAAACGAATGGGCGTTCCATCCGCTAAGTGTGTGCGACCAATTTTTACAATGTCGTCCCAGCACTCGGCTTTCGTCTCCAGCACCGTTTTGAATCGCTCGAGCGCAGGAACCAGCACACGATCAATTTCTGTCGCAACGGCAACATGGATCGCCGTGGGAAACGTGTCATTCGTACTTTGGCCCATATTGACGTGATCGTTGGGATGGATCGATTTTTCGCGAGCAAATCGATCGCCACCCGATAATTCGATCGCACGATTGCTGATCACCTCATTGGCGTTCATGTTACTACTCGTTCCCGATCCGGTCTGAAAGACATCGACGGGGAACTCACAATCCCATTTGCCTTCGGCAACTTCTTGGCAGGCAGTCAACAGAGAGCCGATCTGTTTTTCGTCGAGCGGAGACCGGCTCGCGTTGCCCAGAAGTCCGAGGTCGCGGTTTGCCGTTGCGCACGCATATTTGACAAGTCCGATCCCGCGGATCAGCGCGGGAGGCAAAGGCCATCCTGAAATGGGAAAGTTTTCTACCGCACGCTGCGTTTGCGCACCGTAGTATGCCTGAGCGGCAACGCGCACATCGCCCATAGAATCGTGTTCGATTCGGTATTCGCTCATGAAAAACTCCTGGCCCGGAAAAACGGGGCCGCATAATAGCGAGATTCGAGTTGCCACGGAAGAGAAAAAAGGGGATTCTCTGCAGGGAGACTGCTAGCAGCGAGACGCAAAATCGAGAGGAATCAGCCGCCCGCTCGTAGAAATGCTAGCGGCACTGTCAGGTAGTAACGGTCAGGCAGTAACGGTCAAGGAGTAAACGTCCCACTCGGATCAATCGTCCTTCTTCCCGGTCGGCAAGTTCAAGGTCTCGTAGATGATGCCGTTGATCTGCGCGCCCACGAGCAGAATTGCACCCGTGAGATAAAGCCAAAACAACATGGCCATCACACCGCCCAGCGTGCCGTAAATTTGGTTGTACCGGGCATAGCTTGCGACATACCAGCGAAATCCCTGACTCGCTCCAATCCAACCCACGACCGCAAATACGGTTCCCGGACTCAGCCAGTGCCAGGGAAGTCCGTGGGCTGGTACCAGATAATAAATAGAGGAAGTCAAAATCAGCAGCACGCCGACGACCACCGACCAGCGGATCAGATTTGCAGAGAGCGAATCAGGAACCGATAAGTGCACTCCATGAATCACCCATTCAATGGCTTGAGGCCCGATCACCAGAATGATGAGCGCCACAATCAACAGCAGAGCGATGCTGAATGTCAGCGCCAGCGAAAGCCAATAGGTGCGCAGTCGACGAGCGCGTGGAGCGTGTCCGAAGGCCACATTGAGTCCTTCGCCGATCGTGACGAAAAGCCGCGATCCGGCATAGAGAAAAATGAGGCAACTGATGGCGATATACGTGGTCGAACTCTGCTGCTGCATCGATAAAATTTGTGTGCTAAAGAGTTGGTACGCATCTGCCGGTAGTGTTTTTTCGAGTAATTCGAGGAAACTTCCGAGTAGCCCCTGAATGGGCATTTGCCCGATGGCGTACACCATGACGATCAACATGGGCATCATCGCCAGCATCGAAAAATAGGCAAACTGAGCGCACCGCGCGGAAAGTTGTCGCTCCCGGAATTCGCTCAAGGTCCGCCGCAGCAGTTGCTGTGGAGAGAGCCCCCCAAAATTCCAGATTTTAAACTGAACGAAGGGGTCGCGGTGTTGCGGCATGGCGAAAACCGTCTTTCATTGATCCGCAGGGAATGGCACTTCGGTGTGCGGTGAGCCTAAGGGGATTCGGCAGCTGGCAGCTGGAAATCACCAATCCAGAGTTGGCTCGATCGCCCCTCGCCTCGGGTGCTGGTCCACATCAGCTTTTTACCGTCGGGGGAAAAAACGGGTAGAACGTCGGCCCCCGGATGCTCGGTAATTCGAACCGCTTTCCCACCAACGAATCGATCGCCCGTTTCGGTTTTCTCGATCGAGTAAGGCATCAGATACAGGTCGTAGTTCGGTCGCGCCTTGGGGTCCGAATGATCCGCACCGCACCAGATGATGTACGGCTCGGTGGGGTGCCAGTAAGGAGCCCAGTTGACCCCCACATTATCGGTCAACGCGGTGTCGTGCTTTCCATCACTGCGAATGGCATGGATCTGTAAGTGTTTTGATTTTTTACGATCGGTGCGGTAAATGATCCATCGTCCGTCGGGCGAGAAGAAAGGTCCCCCGTCGTAGCCCGGATGATCGGTCAATTGCCGGACATTCGATCCATCAGCCTGCATAATATAGAGATCCGCATCGCCGTCGCGATCACTGCAAAAAACGATCTGCTCCCCATCGGGAGAATAGGCACACTCGGCATCGTAACCGGGTGTTGTCGTCAGTGGTGTGAGTTGCCCCTCTTGGCGGACATAGATATCCATCGACGGATCGAAAACCCAGTTATAGCGTCGTCGTTTACCGCTCTTACGGGCCTCCTCCTGGGCAGCCCGTTCGGCTGCTTCCGTCGCATCGAGATTCGGATCGAGGTGACTGGAGGCAAAGAGAATTGTCTCTCCGTCGGGATGAAAGTACGAACAGGTTGTCCGGCCGCGTCCCGTACTAATCAGCTGAGGTTTTCCGTCGAGTGCCTGCTCGTAAATTTGATAAAACGGATATTCGCTGGGGATTGCTTGAAAGACGATGCGTTTTCCATCGGGCGAGAAATAGCCCTCGCCTGCCTTGGTGAAGCCCTCGGTGACCTGCCGCACATTATCCAGAAAGTCTACTTCGCCCCCGATTGATACAGATCCAAAACCGAGAATAGTCACGGGTCCTAGAAGGGCGATTAGACGACGGAGCGACCGGAAAATACACATGAGAAACCATCTTCTATTAAGGCGGAGGAGGAATGAGGTCCGGAGACCAGTAAATTTATTTGGCAATCCTACTCCGATTATAGTTGTCCCACTACAATAGGGCGATTGTAGTTTTTCCGTCTTGCGAGGCAACATGGTGGCGCTTAAGTAACGGCATGGTCAAAATTTATACAAAGACTGGCGACAGCGGTGAGACCTCGCTCTTCGGAGGCGAGCGGCTCACCAAGGCAGACCTCCGTATTGAGGCATATGGGACAGTCGACGAGCTCAATGCGGTTTTGGGGGTCGTTCGCGCGACGAGGTCTGTGGCACCGGACGGGGCTCTGGAAGACCTCGACGCGGTACTCGAGCGAATTCAGCAGCACCTGTTTGTGATTGGCGCCGAACTCGCGTCTCCCGAGGGATCGGTGCAGGGAATGCCTCCCACAGGAGCGAGTGAGGTCGAGGAGCTCGAGAAGGCGATTGATTTGTTCGAGTCCCATCTCCCGGAATTGCAACAATTTATTTTGCCGGGGGGGGATCCGCTCGCTGCGCATCTTCATCTGGCCCGCTGCGTTTGTCGCCGGGCCGAACGGCATGTGGTGGCTCTGGTTGAAGCGCAGCAAACCAAAGTCCCTCAAGCAGTTCTGATTTATTTGAATCGACTCGGAGACCTGCTTTTCGTGATGGCTCGCGAGGCCAATCGCCTTGCGGACCGCGCCGATGTGCCTTGGAGTCGCGACAGTTGAGCGGCGAGTTTTTTCTTAAAAAATCTCTGCACGTCCTTTACGCTCAGCCCGCCCCAAGTTAGTGTGCGGTTCAGAAGACCATCAGGTTAGGGGGCGAAAGCTCCCAGATGCGGCGAGCAGGGTTTTGGCGGGCCCGGCCGTCGGCAGGAGGTACCAGAGACTGCGGGACGCAGTCGCATGCAGAGGGCGGAGGGCACCCGCTTGGCGCGGGCCGCGCAATTCTCTTTCCGACCAATACTTTCAGGGAGCACTCTACTATGACGGTACGAAGTTTGTTCGCACGTTGTGGGCTTTTATTCACCGTTTTTCTTCTTGTCGCGTTTCTCGCCAGTCCCCTTTGGGCCCAAGCAGAAGGGGGAGGAGGGCTCGATGCATCGGGCGTGACAGTTAAGAAAGTGAAGGATACGGCCGACTCAGCCGCCCTTGCCGGAAACAACGCCTGGATGCTCACCTGCTGCGCGCTGGTACTCTTCATGACGGCTCCAGGACTCGCCCTGTTTTACGGAGGATTGGTCCGCAAGAAGAACGTACTCGGCGTAATGATGCAGTGCTTCTTTTTGATGGGCCTGATGACGGTCCTCTGGGCACTCTATGGATACTCTTTAGCATTCGGTGGTTCGAATCCCTACGTCGGCAACTTCGATCATGTTTTCATGGAGGGCGTTGAGCGGGTCTGGGACCCAGCAAAAGAGAATCCTGCAGATGAGGATGGAAATGTAAGATTGGGTGCGCCCCACACCCCGATGTTAGAGGACGGTAAAATACCAGCGATCACATTCATGCTCTTTCAGGGCATGTTTTTTATTATCACACCGGCCCTGATCTGCGGCGCGTATGCGGAGCGGATGAAGTTCAGCACGATGGTCGTCTTTACCATTCTTTGGGGGACGCTCGTCTACTGTCCACTGGCGCACTGGGTCTGGGGGGGCGGTATCCTGGCTTTTGGTAAGGATCATGCGATCGCCGGCGGGGCACTCGACTTTGCCGGTGGTACGGTGGTTCACATCAGTTCCGGTATCTCCGCGTTAGTTTGCGCTTTGGTTCTTGGTCGCCGGCTCGGCTGGGGCCATGAAGATATGCGGCCGCATAACCTGACCTATACGGTAATGGGTGCGGCGATGCTCTGGGTCGGCTGGTTCGGCTTTAACGCCGGAAGCGAATTGGCTTCCGATGATCTGACCAGCAGTGCATTTGCCACCACCCACTTTGCCGCCGCCGCCGGAGCGATCGGCTGGGCCTTTATGGAATGGTTCGCTCGCGGCAAGCCGAGCGTGCTGGGAACCGCTTCCGGCGCGATTGCCGGTTTGGTGTGCATCACTCCGGGTGCCGGGTTTGTAAACCTGATGCCCGCCCTGATTATGGGTGCTGCGGCCGGAATCGTTTGCTACTTTGCCTGCGGGGCCCTCAAGGCGGCCTTTAAATACGATGATTCGCTCGATGCGTTCGGGATCCATGGCGTGGGAGGCACCCTTGGTGCCGTGCTCACCGGCGTGTTTGCCACCCGGGCGGCCTGGGACATCGCGGAAGGCAAGCCTCTCGGTCTGCTCGAGGGAGGAAGCGTCCTCTGGGGCCAGGTTGTGGCGGCGGCCATCACGATCGGGTATTGTGCGGTGGCAACTTTTATTCTGCTAAAAATTCTCGATGTGGTGATGGGCTTGCGTGTCTCCCAGGAGGGAGAAGTCCGCGGGCTCGACATGAACGAACATGGCGAGGAAGGCTACATCTTTGTTTAACGGGGTCTTTGTCCCAACGACTGACCTTTTAGGGAGTTTCGGATGAAAAAAGTGGAAGCAGTAATTCGTCATTTCAAGCTGGAAGATGTCAAAAATGCGCTTTCCGAACAGGGTATCACGGGAATGACCATCACCGAGGTACGCGGGTTCGGTCGCCAGAAGGGCCATACGGAGATGTACCGGGGTACAGAATACGCCGTGGATTTTGTCCCCAAGGTGAAGCTTGAAGTGGTGGTATCGACCGATAATTTGAAAAATGTCATCGATACAGTGATGCGTGCCGCTCAGACCGGCCAGATCGGCGACGGCAAAATTTTTGTGACTGATTTAGCGGACACAATCCGCATTCGCACCGGCGAGACGGGGGAAGAGGCCCTCTAGGTGTTTTTCCTCTCGATCCGGTTAAAATCAAGGCGGGCGCTCTCGCTGCGCACGGATGGCGCGCTGGAGTGGCCCGTTTTGTTTTCCCTCGGGCCCCGGATTGCTCTGTGCCATGTCTCACGGTTTGACCCTTAGTCCGGTCGTTCTTGCGGCGAAGGCCTCACTTCAAAAAGGCCAACAAAAGATACGAGATCAGCACGCGCAGGGATCCCCCGGGATTCAAGTCTGCGCAAAGTTGACTGACCTGGCCGATACTCTGGTTGGATCGCTTTTCGCGGAGGCGATCCACGATCTGGTGCAACTCGATCGCAATACGTTTGGTGAATTCGAGGACCAAGTTGCCCTGGTGGCGCACGGAGGCTACGGGCGGCGGGAGCTCGCCCCGTTCAGCGATATCGATTTGATGATTCTTCATCGCACAGCGATTTCAGAACATGTCCCGGTACTCGCAGAACGATTGCTGCGGGATTTGAGCGACACGGGATTAATCGTCGGTCACAGTCTGCGGACAACCCGGCAGGCGGTGGCCCTGGCGCTCGAAGATCCTCTGGTTATGACATCGCTCGTCGAGTCTCGCCACGTCTGCGGAAACGTGGAATTGACCGATCGTCTCGTAGGACGCTTGCGAAAGAAGAGTCAGCGTCACGCGAGAGCACTGCTCCCCGCGATCGACGATGCCCGTCGCGAAGAGCGACGTCAGTATGGCGAGACCGTCTATTTGCTCGAACCGAATATCAAGCGATCGCGAGGTGGTCTGCGCGATATTCAATTGATCCGCTGGATCGGCTTTTGCTTGTATGGCACCAGCGATCCGAATGGCTTGGCGCTGACCGGCGCACTGGAGAAACATGAACAGGCGGTCTTGCGCAACGCGCTTGAGTTTCTCTTGCGCACGCGAAATGAAGTCCATTTTCACGCCGGTAAATCGTATGACCAATTGGATCGCGCCGAGCAGATGCGATTGGCTGAGGCGTTCGATTATCAGAGCAAGGAGGGAATGCTACCGGTTGAGAGATTTATGCAAGATTATTTTCGCCATACGGTGGCTGTTCGCTATATTTCGGCCCGATTTTTTGCCAATGCATATCGTCGCTCGCGAGTGACCAACTGGCTCGCTTCGTTGTTCAGCCACCGCATTGCAGACGATTTTCGGGTGGGTCCCTATCGCATTTGGGCCACGGCCAAAGGAATGCAACGGATCGGCTCGGATCTCAGCGAAGTCCTTCGCCTTGCGGAACTCTCGGCACTTTACGACAAGCGGATTACCCATGAAACGTGGGAAGTGGTTCGGAAGGCGGCGACCACGTACGATGAGGTCTCGGGGGAGACGATCAAGCGATTTCTCTCCTTGCTCAGTCGTCCACCGCAATTACCAAGAATCTTAGCGCGGCTGCATGAAATGGGGGTGCTGGAGAAATTTATTCCCGCCTTCGCTCGCGCCCGAGGCATGCTGCAATTCAACGAATATCACAAGTACACGGTCGACGAGCATTGCTTACTTGCAGTCCGGCGTGCCACGCAGTTTGCAGAGCATCCAGGATCGCTGGGCGAAGTGTATCAAGCCATCGAACAGAAAGAAATTCTCCATCTGGCACTTTTGGTTCACGATCTAGGCAAGGGGTATGTCGAAGACCATAGTGAGGTAGGTAAGCGGATTGCGGGAGAGACGGCCCAGCACCTGGGACTCTCAAAACATGAGACCGAGATGCTCGAATTTCTCGTTCATAAGCATTTGCTCATGTCGCGCGCGGCACTCTGGCACGATATCAACGATCCGGCCGTGATGCAGCAATTTGTCGTGGAGGTAGGCTCCCCCGAGGTACTCCGCATGCTTTATGTGATCACTGCCGCCGACATGGCGGCGGTGGGGCCGGAGGTTCTCAACGACTGGAAAATTGAATTACTGACGCAGTTTTACGATCGGGCGATGGAGTATCTTTCGGCTGGCGATAATCTGGCGAGCGACGAGGACTGGGCGAAAAAAAGACGGTTGAAAATTTCGTCCCTGCTTGGGACGAAGGAAGAAGATGTTGCCGAGATGGTGAACTCGCTTCCGATTACGTATCTGCGGGGTACCCCACCGGATCAGGTGGTCGAGGCCCTGGAGCGGATTCGTGCGATCGACAAAGACGATGTCGATGCGTGGGGCTTTCACCATCCTGAACGTGGAGTCACGGAATTCACCGTGGCCGCACACGCCTCACTGGTGCCGGGCACATTTTATCGCCTGGCTGGGGCCCTCGCGAGCGAAGGAATCGAAGTACTCTCCGCGCAAATCAACACGTTGAGTAACGGATGGGCCCTCGATCGATTCCACGGACTCGACAATCAGTTTGATGGACGGTCACCGGACGAAAGAATCGAACGCGTCTGCACGCAATTAGCCGAAGCTCTGAAAAATCCACAGGCTGAGGTGCCGAAGTTCCCTCGCATCTGGAATAAACAGGAAGTCGACAAAGCGACCCTCTCAGGGTTGCCGACCCGCGTGTTGTTCGACAATGCAACAAGCGATCGTGCGACCATTTTGCAGGTCTTCGCCCCCGATCGGACTGGCTTGCTTTACACGATGGCAAAACAGATTCACGATCTGCAGCTTGGCATCATTGCAGCAAAAATTGGAACCTATATAGACCAGGTGGTCGATGTGTTTTATGTCACCGACCTGGAAGGAAAAAAAATTGAAGATGAGGATCGCCTACAAAAAGCCTGCGATGTGCTGCTCGTGACCCTCGAGCAATTTGAGGCCGATTCCTTTGCCGCGCCCTAAACCGGGTGCGGACGCAATGTACTGCTCATGAGAGCAAGTCGAGAACATTTTCCGGCGGTCGTCCCACGCGGGCACGATTGCCACATACGACGATCGGTCGCTCGATGGTTTGCGGATGGTCGGCCATAATCCGCAGACTCTGCTGTGCATTGGGGGCTTCCGAAAGTTCGAGCTTTGCCAACTCCTTCTTGCGGACCATTTCCTGAGGAGAGACTCCCAGTTTGCTTGACAGTCGGCGTAGCGTCGCGGTGGTCGGAGGATCCTTGAGGTATTCGATAATCTCGGGATCGACGCCGTGAGCGCGGAGCAACTCAAGAGTCTGTCGACTTTTGCTACACCGCGGATTGTGATAAATCGTGACGTCAGCCATGGTCTGGTGTCCGCCGGGTCAGGCGTTCAGGGTAACGCGATGGTCGTCTGCCACATGCACCCAGACGTGGACGTGCGGTGAACCACGGAAGTACCAGACGAACGCGGGCCCTTCCAGTCTCCAGTTGTCCCACACCCCATCATCGCCGATGTCATCGTCGCGATAGAAGGCCAAATGACAGGCGTCGATTCCGCCTTGCGCCTCGAGGCAACTCATCACTTCATCCTGGTCTGCTTGCCGGTATGGTTCGACGAGCGTTTTGAGGACGTTTTGCATCTCCACCTTTTGGTCTGCCGAGAGTTCGCTGACCGGCATTCCGGGCCGCTCGGCGGTCGGACCGCCGAAGGCAACGGCTGATTCTTCGGGTGAGGTGGAGAGCAAGGCCTGTTTTTGTTGCTTTCCGGAGAGCATCGCCGCTACCCGGTTTGCTGCCACCGCTTGAGGCCAGAAGACGTTGCCCGGATGGTCCGACTCTTCGTGGAATCCATCTGCCGCATGACCGTAAAAAATGGGCCCGCCGAATGCAACGTGCGGGGCAGAATTGCCATCGCAGCGCAGTGTCATGTGGCGTCCCGTCATCACAAACTCAAACTGGTCCGTACCGGGGTCGCCGAAGATCGCGATCGACTGTTCGTTGCCAAATCCACCCGAGTCATCTTTGAGTTGTTTATCGATCCGCGCGTGCCAATCGGACTGAATGATGCCTTCGAATATTTCCCGAATGAGTGCTCGTTGCTCGGGCGTATAGAAGTCACTGTTTATTTCCGGTTTGGTGATATTCCAGTTATTCGCAATAAATGTTCGCAGGAGCCCTCGCTGCGGATCTTGATGGTTCCAGTTGAAGCAGATGTCTTTTTGCTGCTCGGCAGTCAAAGAATTGAAGAGTCGCCCGACGGTCGATTCGGGGTCGGCCTTCGGCACGTTTCCATTTTCAGCCCAAAGTGAGGAGGGCATCGCCGTCGCTGCCAAAGCGGTGCCCGCGGTCGTTTGCAAAAATCCGCGACGTGAGACCCCGCGATGATGGGAAGGAACGGCCATGGTGACTCCTTGAATGTTAGTTAACGGTAAAGGCCTGTTTCATTATTAAAACGCAAACGGAAGATTCTTGCAAACGCCGTGTGCGGAACTCCAATCTCAGCTTGCGAGCGGTTGACATTCGGGGCAAAAAAAAGTTGCCCGCTGACTTTGTACGATGCGTTGCACGCGTCCCACGCGACAGCAGCGACAAAGCTCGCTCTCGCGACCATACACGCGATGATGATTTTGATAGCTTCCTTTTTTGTTGAGCGCATTTCTGTAGGTGCCGTCAGCAAGGGTCGATCCTTCATAGCGGATTGCCTTTTGTAGTACCCGCCGCGTCGCACTGGCTATGCGCCGCCAATCGACTTTCGTCAATTGATTGCACCGGCGCTGCGGATGGATGTGTGCGAACAGAAGAATTTCCGCTGCGTACAAATTTCCGATCCCGGCGACTGCCCGCTGATCGAGAAGAGCCACTTTGACCTCTCGTTGGCTCGAGGCGAGTCTTTCCTGCAATTGTGAAGCGCTGATCTGCAGAGCATCAGGCCCCAACTTTTCGGAACCGAGTTGCGCCTCAAATGCCGATTCGTTCAAGAGCCGAACGGTACCCAGGCCTCGCCGATCCCAGAAGAGTAGGTTGAGTGCGCTGCGCCGACGGTCGGCGGGTGCGAGTTCTATACAGAGACGAAGATGTTCGGTGTCGGGTGGATCGGCCAACAGCAGCAGCCCCGTCATTCGCGGTTCGAAGACGAGTCGGGTGCCCCGATCGGTACGCAGCACAGGCCGCTTCCCCACGCGCTCGATCGCCTCGATGCGAGCGCCTCGGAGCTTTTTTTTGAGAGTGCTGACCTGCGGGCGGATCTGAATCGGTTTCAACTGGCAGCGAGGGCGATACAGTGCCGTGATTGTCGTCCCACGGCAGGCAGCAATGCCTCGGCACATCGTTTCGACTTCCGGGAGTTCGGGCACGGGCCTCTCCAAAACAAAAAGTGCCGGACTCCGCACATTCAAGCGGCGACCGATTTTGAGGATTCGCCCGCCGGATGGTGGAGCGATTCCAGCAGGTAATCTACCGTTTGCTCCGTTGCGCCGCGACTACAGGCGACAAGCGCGGCCGCCCGATTGCCCAAGGATTCCCGATAATCGGGATCGGCCAGGCAGTGTCTGATGAAAGTGGTGAGTTGCTTGCCGCTCTCGACCACCTGTGCGGCGTCTCGCGCTCGTAATGCATTGACCGTATCGCGAAAATTTTCCGTATGCGGGCCAAAGCAGATTGCCACACCGTAGGCGGCCGGTTCGATCATGTTCTGTCCACCACGGGAGGTCAGACTCCCCCCCACAAAGCCGATGTTCGCACGGCCCCACCAATGCCCCAGTTCACCCACGGTATCGACTAGAAGAATCGGACTCTCCGCTGCTGGACCGCGCCGGTCCAATTCGCTCCGTCGCTGCCAGGCAACGCCCTTGGACGAAAGCAAGCTGGCCACCTCGTTGAATCGCTCGGGATGCCGTGGGACGAGTATGAGCCGCAACGCGGGATATTCGTCCTGCAATTTGAGAAACGCTTCGACTGCCAGGACTTCCTCAGGGTGCTGCGTGCTACCGGCCAGAAAAACAGTTTCCTCCTCTCGGATGCCGGCCAGTGCGGTCAGGGCCGCGCTCTTCGGATTGTTCCGGTCCGTCTGTGCACCATCAAACTTTATCGATCCGGTGACACGCACTTTTTCCTTCGGAGCACCAAGGGCGCAGAATCGCTCGGCATACTCCTCGCTCTGTACCGCGATCAAACGAAGAGAACGCAGCATGTGTTGCACTAAAGGGCGAAGCCAGCGATAGCCACGAAAACTTTTTTGACTCAGGCGACCATTGATGACCGCTGTGGCTACTCCCCGTTGGTTCGCCGAGAGAATTAAATTGGGCCACAATTCCAGTTCGCTTAAGACCAACACGTTGGGCCGGATTCTTTGCAGGGTTTGCCGCACGGCCCAAGTAAAATCGAAAGGGCAGTAAAAGACGAGATATTCGGGATGATTTTTTTCTGCCAGAGCGCGGCCCGTCTGCGTTGTGGTGGAAATGACGCAGGTTATTTGCGGCTGCTCTCGAGCGAGTCGTTGCAGAAGTGGGGCAAGGAGTTGGACTTCTCCCACACTCACCGCATGGAACCAAATGCAAGGATTCGTGCCGCTACGAATTGGACAGCGTCCGAGAAATTTTTCACCCCAACCTCGGCGGTACTTTTTTTTACGTATTGAGACGTAAAGAAAATAGGGGGAGAGGATTACGAGCAGCAACGCATAGCAGAGGTTGAGCCCATATCCCAGCATCTCAACATCCTTGTGAGAAAAACTTAAGTAATATTCCGGTCACCGCGAGCCGACAGGTTGCTTTGCACCGCTACTGCTTCGCATGCAGCAGTTTTTATATTTTTTTCCGCTCCCGCAGGGGCATGGGGCATTTCTGCCGATTCGCTCTTTCCGATTGCGAATCGGTTCAATTTTCTCTCCAGCGGCTACTTCTCCACGGTCATCTCCTTGCTGTTCTTCTGCAAGGGAAGCGGCAGATTGTGCCTCTTCATGGGTCGCCGAGGTTTCGACCCATGTCGCGCTGACAAAATCGTCGTCCAATTGTTCCATACGGAAGATCAAATCGGTGACGCGTTCCTGAATCGCTTCCCACATGGCGTCAAATGTTCGCATACCCTCGCGCTTGTATTCCACCTTGGGATCGACTTGAGCATAGCCGCGAAGACCGACGCTGCTCCGCAAGTGATCCATTGCCAAGAGATGGTCTTTCCAAGCCGAATCGAGAATTTGGAGCGTCAGTGTGCGTTCCATCCGCCGCATTTCAGGGCAGTAGCGATTTTGCCAGAGGGTGTGTAATTCTTTTTCCAACTCGCTCCGCTTCCACTTGGCTACCGCGTCCGGATTGAGAGGCGTATCGAGCCGATCTTGTGCCCAGTGCATCAGCTCGTCGAGAGCCCCCTCCCTTTGGCTGACGACCGCTTCGACATGGCCCTGGATTTCCTCTTCGATTGTTTGGCCCTTTTCGTAATTCGCTCGACTTTGTTCCAACAGGGTTGAGCGTATTTCATCGCGTTGCTTGGAACGGAGATCGTCCATATCCAATTGAACCCCGAATCGCTCCCGGGCCCATGCGACAAGTTGCTCACGATCGTATCGGCGATTACCACTTCCATCGCGCGTCATAAAGTGAATCAGCCCTCCCATCACGGGAAATTCGATTTCGCGCTGCGAGTATGTCTCTGTTGCCAGTTCGAGAATCCGATCTTGAAATTCATCGGCCTCCAAATCGAGGCACTCTTCCAAGGCGAGGTTAATCCCGAATTTGTACTGCACCCAGTTGATTGCCGTTTGCAGCCCATAGTTTTTCTCGAGATAGCCTGCCCCTTCCTGCAGATCGATTTTGTCGACCGCGGCACGAGCTTTTTCGACCAAAAAACTGTCAACGTGATCCCGACCGATTTTCTTCAAGTCGCGATCTCTCAGTGATAGTTGCCAACGTGCATTCGCAAATTTTGCCAGGGCGGCCCAATTCCATTCGTTCGGGTCTTCGTTGATCGGCAGGTTCTCCTCGATCGCGTCGAGTACCTGAACCTCCGAAGCTCTCTCCGCTTCGTCTTTTGCGTACGCTTCAGCCGACTTGAAATCCATGTCTCTGAAATCGCGATGGTCCAATTCCAGACTCAATTGTCCGCTGACCCAGGCAGCAAATGACTCTGTACCAAAATCTCGGGAGAGGAATTGTCCGATGTGTTTATCGATCTCAGCGACAATCATGTCGAAGATCAATTCTTTGCAGTTGGCACCGCCGAGAATATTTTGACGGTAGTCGTAGACGCGCTTTCGTTGCTCGTCCATGACCTCATCGTATTCCAGAAGATTTTTTCGGATTTCGAAATTGCGCTCTTCCACCTTTTTTTGAGCACCTTCAATTCGCCGGGAGACCATCTTACTTTCAATGGCTTCTCCCTCCTGCATACCCAGGCGGGTGAGCCATGTCCGCACCCATTCGCCGGCAAAAATTCGCATCAGATCATCTTCGAGCGAGAGATAAAATCGGCTGCTTCCCGGGTCTCCCTGGCGTCCGCTGCGACCGCGTAATTGAAGATCGATTCGCCGCGCTTCGTGTCGTTCGGTTCCAATAATGTGCAGTCCACCGAGCGTGCGAATGTTCTCGCCCTCCGCTTCCATGTTTTCCTCGCGACGAATCCTATCGACAAGTTCGTCCCACTCGTCGGTAGGAACGTCGAGTCGAGTCTCATACTTGCTCTGCAGTTGTGCCCATGCCATCGTTTCGGGATTCCCGCCCAAGACAATATCGGTTCCGCGACCCGCCATGTTGGTTGCGATGGTGACCGCGCCCATCCGCCCGGCTTGCGCCACGATGTCGGCCTCGCGTTTGTGTTGTTTGGCGTTCAACACCTCGTGCGGGACGCCGAGTTTACCGAGCAATGCACCAAGTCGCTCGCTTTTTTCAATCGAAACGGTTCCCACCAGAATGGGCCGACCCTTTCTGTGCAGTGCCCTGATTTTTCCTCGGAGGATCGTTTCCGTTCCCTTCGCGCCTTTTTTCTGGAACTGAAGCGCTTCGTCCGTCTCTCCGATAATTTTGCCCATCGCCACCGAACCGTTCGTGAACTCGATGGAATCCCAGCGGTGGATCTGTTCGATCTCGTCGGCCATGGCAGCATATTTTTCTTTTTCGCTTCGGTAAATAACGTCCGGATGTTCAATCCGCTGGAGGGCGCGATTGGTCGGTATTGCCACGACATCGAGTTCATAAATCTTCCAAAACTCAGACGCCTCGGTCATGGCCGTCCCGGTCATTCCACTCAATTTATTGTAGAGTTTGAAAAAGTTCTGCAGAGTAATTGTGGCGAGCGTCTGGGTCTCTTCCTTGATCCGCACTCCTTCTTTCGCTTCGACCGCTTGATGAAGCCCATCGCTCCATTGACGGCCCTCCATCAATCGACCGGTAAATTCATCGACGATGATAACCGAACCTTCTTTGATGACGTAATTCACATCGCGCTTATAGAGATGGTGCGCTTTGAGTGCGTTGTCGATCAGATGCGGCCATTCCATGTTTCCCGCCGTGTAGAAACTCTCGACCCCGGCCAATTTTTCCGCCTCGCGAACCCCGGCGTCTGTCATGTGCGCTGAATGATCCTTTTCGCTGACGACGAAATGAGATTCTTTTTTAAGCTGTTTGGCTATGCGATCTGCATCGGCGTAGCGGCGGACGTCGGAGTGGGCTTGCCCCGAAATAATCAAAGGTGTGCGGGCCTCATCGATCAAGATGTTATCGACTTCGTCGATGATCGCGTAGTTAAGAGAGCCCTGGCACTGTTGTTGATATTTGGAATATTGGTCATCCCCACGAGCTGCCGTTCGCATGTTATCGCGCAGATAATCAAAGCCGAACTCATTGTTGGTTCCGTAGGTGATATCGCATTGATATGCTTTTTGACGTGCATCAGGATCCATCCCGCTCTGAATGGCACCAACGGTGAGTCCGAGGGCCATATGGAGCGGGCCCATCCATTCCATATCTCGACGGGCAAGATAATCGTTGACCGTGACGACATGAACGCTTCCTGCAAGGGCATTCAAATAGGCGGGGAGCGTTGACACTAACGTTTTTCCCTCACCGGTGACCATTTCTGCAATCGCGCCTTGGTGCAAAATCATGCCACCGACCAGCTGCACGTCGTAGTGCCGCATATTCAAGTAGCGGCGGCCCGCCTCCCGGCAGACAGCAAATGCCTCTTCCAGTAAGTCGTCGAGGGTTTCTCCCGCATCGAGTCGCTCGCGAAACACCGCAGTCTGAGCTTTGAGCTCCTCGTTGCTCATTGGCTGATACCGCGACTCCAGCGCATTGATTGCCTCGACCCGTGAACGCAATCTTTTAATGAGGCGCTCGTTCGAGGATCCGAAGGCCGACGTTACCGTCTTCTCGAAGCTGCGGAGCATTCCACCGAAAAATCCGGTAAGAAATTCCCAAATTCGCTCTAATGCTTCCATCGCGGCCCACGTGCGGGGGTTAGGGGGATCGAAGATAAAAATGCAGCCAGTGGCTGCATGGACCCACATGGGGCTGGCCGCAGTACTCGGCTAAGATGACCCCTCGGGGAAGTCTATAGGGATTGCGCAAACGGGTCAACAACGGATCGGGTCAGGCAGATATGTCTCTCGGCACAGACGCCCGCGCGAGGAGTTGTCGGGTAAGGATCGAGTATCGATGAAGAAAAAGGTCAAAACAGTTGATTTTACCGGACAACTTATTTTTCTCGGTACGGGAACGTCGGTCGGCGTACCTGCCGTGGGATGTCCCTGCGATGTTTGCGGCAGCCAAAATCCGAAAGATAAGCGCTTGCGGGCGAGCGTCATCCTCGGACTCCCCGAGGGGAATTTGCTGATCGATACGACACCCGATTTGCGGACGCAGCTTTTGCGTGAGAACATTGGCGTTGTAAGTGCGGTGGTCTTTACGCATGAACATACCGACCATCTGATGGGACTCGACGATCTTCGATTATTTCCCTTCTATTTGGGGCACTCCGTGCCGCTTTATTGCGAGGAGCATGTGGAGGATCGCATTCGTAAATCGTTCGATTATGCTTTCAGCGATCAACCACCTTCACACGCAGGTGCGGTACCGCAGCTTGAATTTCGTAGAATTCAACCCGGCTCCTTTTCTCTCCTCGGCGCAGAACTTATCGGATTTCGATTGGAGCACGGTAAATTTTCCGTGCTGGGATTCAAGATTGGCAAGATCGCCTACTGCACCGACACCAATGGCATACCGGAGGAAACCTGGCCTTTGTTAGAGGGGCTCGATGTATTGGTTCTTGACGCACTTCAAAGCCGGCCGCACCCCACTCATTTTTGTGTCGAGGAATCGCTGGCCGTGATCGAAAAACTCCGTCCCCGACAAGCCTATCTCACGCACATATGTCATGACTTGGGACACGAAAAGACGGAAGCGGATCTACCGGACGGCGTTGCACTTGCCTTCGACGGTTTGCGCATTCCGCTAAACTGACTGCGGCGCCTTTTCAGCGAGTCTGGGCCCCGGCCTGAAGTTTGGGCGTATCACCCTGGGGCTTCACCGGATCGGTTTTGGCCAGCTGCCCTGTTTTGAGGAGTTCCGCGTAATCGATTGCGATCGCAAGCGCTTCATTGAAGTAGAAGTCGCGATTAACAACTTGATCTTCGTCACCCTCCTCGAAGACTTCTTTGAGCAGGTCGTCTTCGGCATCTTTGCGATCGGCCATAAAGACCTCTTCCTGCAAAGAGATGCTTTTTCTCTCTTTCTGCTCTAAATATTTTGCAATATTTTTCTCCACTTCCTGGAAATCTTCGGAGGTCGTGCAGCGTGTCTCCGATTGTTTACGAATCTTGTCGACAATCGCGTTGTCGATAAGAGATAATTTTTCAAAACGCGCCGATTTGACTTGGTCAAAAGCGACGGGATGGTCCAAGTCACTTTCACCCACATCAAGATGTGTCGTAATCGAAGGCAGTTCAATGTCAGAGAGAACCCCACGATTTTGCGTGCTGTCGCCATTCGGGCGATAAAATTGCTGCATGGTTACCTTCAGGGCACCGAGTTGGGGCGCATTTTGAAGGCGGAATAGTTTTTGACCGACATTTTGGAGTGTCTGTACGGTACCCTTGCCGTGCGTTGCATAATCTCCGACCACCAATCCACGACGGTAGTCTTGGATGGCGCCGGCAAAAATTTCACTTGCGCTCGCGCTGAATTTACTCGTGAGGACCACGAGGGGGCCGTCCCATGAGACGCCCGCATCAGTGTCATCGTAGTGCTGAACCTGGCCATCCGCGTCTTTGACCTGGACGATCGGACCCTCGTCTATGAAAAGCCCCGTGAGGTTGATCGCCTCGGTCAGACTCCCTCCCCCGTTGCGACGGAGATCGACCATGACCACGTCCACGCCATCTTTCCGAAATTGGTCGAGCAGTTTTTTTACATCGCGGGTGGTGCTGCGGAAATTTTGATTTCCGAGTCTCGCCGCTTCCATGTCCATATAGAAACTTGGAAGGTCGATCACGCCGACTTTGTAAGGTTTTCCATCAAGTTTCGTGCCGGTTTCGATAATTTCAGAACGTGCAGCACTATCTTTCAATTCGATTTGTGCTCGCGTGATATCATAAATTTTCGGTTCGCCCTTTCCTCCTGCGGTCACTTGGAGTCGAACGATCGTCCCCTCTTTCCCTCGTATTTGTTTGACTACATCGTTCAACCGCATCCCCACGACGTCTTCGATTTCACCATCGACTCCTTGCCCCACACCAATGATGTGATCTTCTGGCTTCAGGCGTCCGTCCTTATCGGCTGCGCCGCCGGGGATGACCTTGGAAATGACGGTGTGGCCATCGAGCATTTGCAATGCAGCGCCGATTCCCTCCAATTGCAAGCGCATGCTGATAACAAAATTCTCAAGCGTCGTGGGCGACAAATAGGATGTGTGCGGATCGTACGATGAGGTGAGAGCATTCAGGTAGATTTCCAATAGTTCATCGCTGTCCATCCGCTTGCGATTCTCTGCATACGTATCGTAGCGACGATGAAGTTTCTTGCGGGCTTCTTCAATCTCCGTGTCGGCTGCCTTTTGCAAGAGAAAATCATACTTGATCTGCTTCCGCCAAAGTTCGTTTGCCTCCGCCGCATTCTTCGGATAGCCCCGGTTTTCAAAATCGGTGTTCATCGACTCGTCAACGGAAAAATCGTGTTCCGTATCGATCAACTCGTCGATGGCAGCCTTCCGTTCCTCTAATCGCTTGAGGTAGCGATGATAAACGTCATAGGCAAAACGGATATCGCCTCGCTTGATCATATCGTCGAGTTGATGCTTCTGCTTGCTGAATTCATCCACATCGGACTGGAGGAAATATAGTTTTCTTGGATCGATCGAATCCAGAAATGAGGCGATCCAACGGGCGGAAATTTCGTCGTCAAGATTTTGAAGGCCTTGCCGATTCAGATGCTCGTAGCTCAAAAAAGCCGCCACCGCGTTTGCTACCTGTTTATCGCGAGTCGAGGGTTTTTCGGGGAATGCATCACTTCGATTCCACGAACCGACGATCAAGATCACTGCGAGCGGGACGGACCAGAGCAGTCGAAACCGAACGGATCGCTTCGCGGAACCATCGGAGTGGGGACAGGGATTCATTCGCGTCGCAGGGTTCGTCATCGGGTACGGTCTTTCCGGATTAGATGCAGTTGTGGATGTGACGGATCATGGGAAGAGCCCGTTGGCCATCATGGCTCAAATCGAGTGGTCCGCACCCTCTCAGTCCGGTCAACGGATGACCGGAGGATGTCCGATGATATGGCAAAAATTTGCGGAAAACAAGATCAGCGGACCCCGATGCCTCCCAGCTCTCCTGTACGACGCTACCGGCCGTTTGGTTTGTTTTTAGTTTCAGTCGCTGCGTTTTGGGGCACTGCATGCAGCGGCAGGTTCGGCCACAAAAAGAGATTTACCCCGAGACACTCGCTGCTCGGCGGTCCCCGGGGATCCCGCCGTTGGCCGCGGCGCACAACAAAGGTTCATGCGCCTCGGTTGCAGTGGTATATTGTCCCACGACGCGGGTGGCCCGGTCGGGTTCCACCTGCTGATTGTTGACATAGATTCGGCATCTACTATTCGGCTATTCGACCATTATTCGCTATTCGACCTCGGAACATTTTACTCATTCTCTATTCAAAGCGGTCTTGACCATGGTTTCCTCCCGCGCGGCCGATTCGAAAGAGTCGCAAGGCACCAACTTGTATCCTCAGCGTACCCCGCGGTTCTGGCACGGGATGCGTTTTTTTGCAGCGCTGCGTCTGCTTGCTCGCAATCAGTTCCGCGTACACCTTTTTCGCTGGGGAATGGTTTTTACCGTATTGATTTGCGGTGTCATTAATTCGGTGTTGTCGATCCTGCAGAGGTGTCTCCATGGAAGAAAAATTGCCGCGACTTCGATCGAGACGCCCCCGGTATTTATTGTGGGGCACTGGCGAAGTGGCACCACCTATTTGCACGAATTATTGGTTCGCGACAAGCGGTTTGCGTACGCAAGCACCTACGATTGTTTTGCGCCACACCACTTTGTCATCACCACTTGGCTTTTGCCGAAAATGTTCTGGTTCTTGTTGCCGGAGAAGAGGCCGATGGACAACATGCAAATCGGATTTGATCGCCCCCAAGAAGACGATATTGCGCTTTGCGGACTCGATGCCCCGACTCCCTATTTTCGTCTCGCTTTCCCCAATCAACCTCCCCCGTACAACGAATTTCTCAATATGGAGGGTTTGCAGGAAAAAGACTTGCACCGCTACAAGCAGGCGATGCGCTATTTTGTTCAATGCTTGACCTACGCGAAAAACAAACCGCTCATTCTCAAATCACCACCCCACACGGGGCAGATTGAAGTTTTGGCAGAGTTGTTTCCGGGCGCAAAATTTATTCACATTGTGCGCGATCCACGCGCACTGTTTCCTTCTACAAAGCGCACGTGGCAATCGCTCGATGCATCGCAAGCGTTTCAGAAGCCGCATCATCGAGATTTAGACGAATACATTCTGCGTTCTCTCGTTGTGATGTACGAGGGATTCGAGCGACAGCGAAAGAGACTCAAGACGGAACAAATCTGTGACGTACGATACGAGGATCTCGTGGCCGATCCCATGGGAGAAATCACTCGAATCTATGGGTCGCTCGAATTGGGCGACATCGAAAATATTCGGCCAGCGGTTGAAGAATATTTGGAGATGCAGCGCGATTACCGGGTGAACGTCCATTCTCTCGACCCCTCAATCGAAGAGGCCATCGCAAGTCGATGGGCGGGCTACTGCAAAACGTATGGTTATCGAGTGGCTCCCAGCAACGAAGGGTCCATGGCGGAGGTGGGAAGCAAACCGTCGGACGAAGCATCGAGTCAGAACGGGCCTCACTCATAAAATCATTTCTTGCAAAACGGTTGTTGACGATCAGGGAGCAGGCTGCCGAGTCTCCTTCGCGACGGGGTCGCCTCCGCTACAATGTGGATACCTTTGTTTGTGCGGGGACGAATGGAGTGAAGTGATTGATGCCGCGAAGGAGTGAATCATGCGGAGTTTTGTGAAAAGAGGATCGCATTGGTCTTGGATTGCACTTCTATTAATTTGCGCGATCATGGCGACAAGCGAAGCGGGAGCCGAGCAGTGGCCGCGGTTTCGAGGCATCAATGGATCCGGGCAAAGCGAAGCGGCCAACATTCCGGTCGAGTGGTCGGCCGAGGATTACAATTGGCAGATACCCCTACCGGGTATCGGGCACTCCTCACCAGTGATTGCCGGTGATCGGGTAGTGGTGACCAGTGGGGATCCGGAGGGAGCCACACGCTATGTCACATGCGTCCGCTGCGAAGATGGCAGTCTCGTTTGGAGCAGGGAGTTTCCCTCGTTACCGCATCATCTGCATACGCGAAACAGCTACGCGTCGAGTACGCCTGCCGTCGACGCCGAGCGAGTTTTTCTCACCTGGGCAACGCCCGATGCTTATCATCTCGTCGCGCTCGATCTGAAGAATGGGCGCACGCTCTGGAGGGCGAATCTGGGGGCCTTCAAAAGTCAGCACGGGTTTGCCGCTTCACCGGTGGTGTACGACGATCTCGTCGTTGTTGCAAACGAACAATTGGGCGCTAGTTTCCTTGCAGCCTACGATTGCAGTAGTGGAAAGCAGCGCTGGAAATGCCGACGCGAGGGCGGAGTGAAAACAGCGTACTCGGTGCCCTGCGTTTGGGAGGACGAGAGCGGTAGAGCACAACTGATATTTCATAGTACCGCACACGGAATCAGTGGCGTCGATCTCAAGACAGGGGAGCCACTTTGGTCGATCGATGTATTTAACCAGCGATGTGTGAGCAGTCCCGTGATTGCCGGCGGACTCATTTTCGGCAGTAGCGGGCAGGGAGGGAGCGGTGAGTCGTTGGTTGCTGTCCGACCGGGTGATGGTGCGGCGCGTAAGCCGGAAGTTGCCTATGAGATTAAAAAATCGGCCCCCTATGTGGTGACCCCTGTCGCCTACCGAGATTGGATTTTCGTCTGGCACGATGGTGGAGTGGTAAGTTGCCACGATGTGGCAGATGGCCGCCTGCGTTGGCGAGAGCGGGTGGGACGCGGATTTTCAGGATCGCCGATCCGGATTGGACAGAATCTTTATGGGATCGCGGAGGATGGTCAGGTGGTGGTTTTGGCCGCGGAACCGGAGTTTCGGCTTCTGGCACGGAACGAACTGGGGGAACCGAGTCGCGCCACACCAGCTGTGGCCGATGGCCGCCTCTATTTGCGGACCGAGTCGAAGCTGATTTCCTTGGGGGGACAACCGTAACCGTATAAATCGCACTCGGGAATACTCTCCTTCGTTCAACGATGGTCAATGCTGGTAGTGCCCAACCACAAAAAGTGAGGGCAAAAACTGATGGCAAAAATGATCGCGGCCCAATATGCCAAACCTTAATCTCGATGCAGTTGCAGTTGCGGTAGCGTGGCTCGTGCTACGGGCGGTGTACGCGTGGATGTTCTTGTACCCGTCTTATGGATTGATCAAAGATTGGCACGGCACGGTGCAGACCACCGCGATCCTCTTCCCGCGGCATACCGGATTTTTTGCGTTTGGATCGCTTGTGATCATGATTCTCGGTTCCCTTGCTATTCTGCTGGGAATCTATGGTCAATGGGCGGGCGTCGTCTTGGTGGGATTCAATTTGGGGGGCGCTCTCATCCATTACCGTTTAGCCCGGTTGGTCCGGCAAACTCATCTCTCTGCCAGCGCAAATCAAGCCGATCAGGAGGCACTTGCAGGAGTCGTCAAGTTGGGTGTGGTGGGACACGTGACCTCCGCAGAAAAAAACTTTGTCCTGACGGCAGTCGCACTTTTTTTTGCCCTGGTGGGTACCGGCCCGCTCAGTCTCGATGCGGGCCTTGGTGTTTTTTCAATGATTACCAAGCAATAAAGTGAGAAAGGGGACGACGATGGTGAGCGATCGTTATCGAAAGGGCCTCGCCGAAATGCGACGACATTTGGGCGCTGAAGAGGCGGACGAATACCTTGCAAAAATCGATGCCATCTCCTCCGAATTTGCCAAAGTCAACGTGGAGTTTCCTTTCGGCGAACTTTATGTCCGCGATACCCTCGACGATAAGACTCGCGAGCTTTGCGCAGTGACAGCCCTCACCGTTTTAGGTTCTGCTCTGCCGGAGTTGAGGGTGCATGTCCGGGCAGCTTTGAATTGCGGTGCTACTCGCGATGAGATTGTAGAAGTGATTACACAGATGATCGCCTACTGTGGATTTCCTGCCGCAACCAATGCACTGCTGACAACGAAAGAAGTCTTTGACGCAATCGATGCGGGAAAATCCACCGATTGATTTTCCTGTAGTTGACTGGAATTTCCCCGTTTCCGCAGATCTGCCGGTTCGCTAGAATGTAGTTCAGCAGTGACGCCGACGATGGGCAGTGTTTGGCTTCGGATTGATTTTTTAAATAGGGATCATCACCATGAAAATGTTTGCTGTATGCGCCAGTGCGGTTCTTATTCTCAGCTTTACGGTTGCAGCCCATGCTGCTGATACCGACTTGCTTTGTCCGGTATCTGGAAAAAAGGTTGGTAAAGTTTCGGCAAATCATAACGGTGGTGAGGTGTACTTCTGCTGCAAGAATTGCCTGAAGGCATTCAAGCAAAACGCTTCCAAGTTCTCGGCCAAGGCGAATGAGCAATTGGTTAAGTCGGGCCAGGCGACTCAGCAAAAGTGTCCGATCAGCGGCGGAAAAATCAAAAGTGGCACGGAGTTGGATGTGGACGGGGTCCCCGTTGCTTTCTGTTGCAAAAACTGTCGCAAGAAGGTGGATCAGGCGAGTGGCGACGAGCAGCTCAAACTGGTATTCGGGGACGAGGCTTTCAAAAAAGGATTTGCCGCTTCGAAATAGTAGAAGCGGCCCGGAGCGTGCATCTTCCGGGCCTCAGCGGCGGCAGGCGCTGCCGTTGGTGGGCGGCTTGACGGTTCTGCTGCCGGTGGATGATAATGGCACCTCGTGGGAGGTTTTTGAAGTAATGAATTGGTTTGTGGGTGTTAGATAGGGTACGAAGCGATGGCACATAAAAAAGGGCAAGGCTCGAGCCGTAATGGGCGCGATTCCAATGCACAGCGACGTGGCGTCAAGCGATTCGGTGGCGAGCGTGTCGATGCAGGTAACATTTTGGTACGGCAGGTTGGTAATAAGTTTCATCCTGGAGCCGGAGTGGGACAAGGCAAAGATTACACCCTCTTTGCGTTGATCGAGGGAGTTGTGCATTTCGACCGCAAGGGTCGTCGCATCAACGTACTCAGCGGTTAGCGTGGGGGATGCGTCCGTCCCCTAGGGCCGGAGCAATGGAACGAGTTCTTTGAAGGGATGTCCATGGGCATCCCTTTTTTCATGGATAATACACGATGTTTGTCGATCGGGTGCAAATCGAAGTGGAAGCCGGTCGCGGGGGCGATGGGTGTCTGAGCTTTCGTCGAGAGCGGTTTGTTCCGCGAGGTGGACCCGATGGCGGTGATGGCGGTGAGGGTGGCAGTGTGGTGATACGCGCTGCCGAAGGGGTCGATCATTTGGCGCTCGCAGCCCACCGCAAGCACTGGCGGGCGCGTTCGGGATCTGCGGGCCAGGGTAGTAATCGACACGGTCGCAGTGCAAAAGATACGATTATCGAGGTGCCTCCCGGGACCGTGGTACGTGACGCCCAAAAAAATTTCATCCTCAAAGATCTCAAGCAAGCCGGCGACTCGGTCGTGGCCGCAAAGGGTGGCAGGGGAGGGAAGGGGAATGCCCACTTTAAGTCGGCAACGAATCGTGCACCGCGTCAATTTACCCGTGGGGAAGCTGCGGAGGTTCGATCGCTGGTTTTAGAATTAAAGGTGATTGCAGATGTGGGACTGATCGGCAAACCGAATGCGGGCAAGAGTACGTTGCTCGCACGTCTCTCGCGAGCCAAGCCGGCGATTGCCGATTACCCCTTTACGACAAAGCGACCTCACTTGGGTCGCGTCGATGTTAATCGCGATCAATCCTTCGTGCTTGCCGATATTCCCGGACTGATTGAGGGTGCCCATCAAGGGGTGGGTCTTGGTCTCGAGTTCCTGCGACACATTGAAAGAACCAAATTGTTTGTCCATCTCGTCGAACCGATGCCTCGTGATCAGACAGACCCCGTTGATAATTATCGATCGGTGCGCCACGAGTTGCTTCAGTATGAGCAGGCTTTAGGCGAGCGTCCCGAAATCGTTGTAGTCACAAAAATGGAGCTTCCGGACGCCGAGATGGTTCGCACCGAGTTGACGCAAACCCTCGACAAAGAGGTGTTGGGGATTTCCGCGGTGACGGGGGCCGGTCTCGATCGGTTGATGCAGACGATTCTTTTGCACCTCCAACGAGAAGCGGTGGCATGACGGCAAAACCTTCCCGAAGGCCAGTTGTCGCGATCGACGTGGGGAACAGCCAGATCAAGGCCGGTTTGTTCGATCCGTTGGCTGTCGGCAAGAAGTCACTCTCCGCACCAGATCGTAATGTGTCGCTGGCGACCGATCAGTGGGATCCGCTGGAGTTGGCTCTTTGGCTTGCACCCTATCGTCCCCGTGAGGTGGAGTGGTTCATTGCGAGCGTGCACGATGGTGCCGCTTCCGAGTTGAGAGGGTGGCTCGAACAAGAAGAAGCAAGTGCACGGACCCACGGGATCACGTTTGAAGATATTCCGCTGAAAATTGAAGTGCCCGAACCGGCGTCGGTTGGCATCGACCGCTTGCTCGGTGCCGTTGCCGTCAATCGCATTCGCACTGATCATCGTCCTGCCGTTGTAATTGACCTGGGAACCGCCATTACGGTTGATGTCATCTCGGCCGAAGGGTCTTTCCGTGGAGGGGTGATTTTGCCCGGCATCCAGATGAGTGCGCGCGCGCTGCACGCTTTCACGGATCGTTTGCCGGAGGTGTCACTGAGCGATGAGGCGATTCCCGAATCCTTGATCGGCCAGTCAACAGGAACGGCCATATCGAGCGGCATTTACTGGGGCATTGTCGGCGCATTGCGTACGTTGCTGGAGGAGCTGAACTGTGAGATGAAGCAAGAGCCTGAAGTTTTTGTCACCGGGGGGCATGTGGAGCGGGTTGTGGAGGCATTGAATTTCACATTGACGCATGAGCCGCATTTGGTTCTCTCGGGAATTGCATGCGTGGCAGACGCCCTAGGGTGTGCAGAGGAAGAGCGATGAGCATGCCGGGGGGACAAAAGTCGCCTCGCCTGATTCCGCTCTCGGGTGGCGGCTACGCGGCCCTCGCCTCTTTACGACTCGAGGGCAACGGTGCGGTCGCACGAGTCGGAGAATTTCTACGGCCTTCCGGTTCCCTTTCCTGGAGTCGTTGCCAAGTCGGTGATCTGGTCTTTGGCCACTGGGGTGCAGAGGATGGCGAGGAAGTCGTCGCCAGCCGTTTGACGGGTGATGCGGTTGAGATTCATTGTCACGGCGGGTTGGTTTCCCGCGAGCAGTTGATCGAATCTTTGCTTGCGACAGGATGCCAATTGATGAACTGGGAAGATTGGATCATGGAGCATGCTGCGGATCCGATCGAAGCGGCAGCGACCAACGCGTTGACTCGGGCAAAAACCACAAAGGTGGCGATGGTGCTTCACGACCAGTTGCGGGGAGCATTTCGCGAAGCGGTAGTTCGGATCGTGGATCATGTCGGTAAGGGAGAAAATCGCGAAGCGGAAGAATCTCTCGACCATTTGCTCGCCAAGGCCCGCTTTGGATCGCATTTGATATCGGGCTGGCGGGTGGTACTGGTAGGTCATCCCAATGTGGGTAAGAGCAGCCTGCTCAATGCCGTATTGGGATACGAGCGATCGATTGTTCTCTCCGGTCCTGGCACCACGCGCGATATGGTCGCTGCCACGACCGCACTCGATGGGTGGCCGGTGGAACTCGTCGACACGGCAGGAGTGCGGGCCGAGGCGGAGGCGGTGGAGGAGGCGGGTATGCGACTGGCAATCCACGAAGCCACTGATGCCGATCTCGTCCTACTCGTCTCCGATGCTTCCCGCCGATGGACGGATCAGGAGAAGCGGTGGCAGCGGCAATTTCCCCGGACCCTCATCGTCCACAACAAATGGGATCTGGCAGATGCGGTTTCCACAGAGCGGCCCGAGGGAGTGGAAACCATTGCCACGACCTCAAGCGGTGTGGACCGGCTCTGCCGGCAGATTGTATCACGCATGATCGATTTCACGCCACAATCCCAAGAGGCTGTTCCCTTTACCGATGCTCAAGCGAAACTTCTCAGGCAGGCCCAGCGGGAACTTCATGCTGGCGAGGGGGAACGCGCAGCGGACCTGTTGAAAGTCGAACTGCTCGGCCACCGAAGATGCAGCCAAAACACATAAGCAGCCATTGATTTATAAAGGTGCGTAAAACAGCCTGTTTTTTATATCTTTCGGGTACCACAAAGAGCCCCCACTTTTCCTACTTGTCCTGTGTTGCGTTGCTTGGTAACACAGGGCGTCCGGTATTCGGTAGTCATTCCGTTTCTGCTCACCCGAGGGATGTTTCTGATGCTCAGCCTAACAGTCAAAAGGCTTATGGTTCTCCTGGCGGTGCTTTGCACACTTCAAACCGGTTTGCTTGCCGATCAGCCGGGCGAGCAACACTGGGTTACCGATTACGGCACGGCCTACCGCCAGGCGGAGAAGTTGAGCAAACCGCTGCTCGTCGTCTTTGAGCGGCCGGGATCTAAGTCCTCTTTGCTTCGTGGGGTCGAAGCAGTTTCAGGGCTGGGGGAACACTATGTTCTCTGTCGAGTCGATGGCACAGCGGAGACGGGCCGCGATCTGGCACAGAAATTCAGGACACCCGAAATTCCCAGTCTGGTGATCACCGATGACCATCTGCGGCGCGTTACCTACCGTCAACGCGGCCCTCTTTCCGGAGTCAATTGGGAAGTGGTGCTGGTGTCCGCACCGACCGACAAGGAGTCGTCGGAGGAATCTGAGGAATCCGGGGAACCCGGAAAATCAAAACCGCGCCGCACCGTCTGTTACACGTGACGCTAAAGCTTTCAGCCGCCCGTGTGGTGGCTTGAGACTGTGCCGTCCGCTCTATTCGGTTTGCGAACTCCGGTTAGAATGGTGCGTTCCATTTGTTTTCCCGCATTTCGCGCGGCGAGGTTGAAGTCATGCTGCTTCGATTGATTTGTCTCTTCACCCTCATTCCATTGATCGAACTGGCAATTTTATGGAAATTGACCTCACTGGAAATCACAATCCTCATCGTGATCGGTACAGGGATTGTGGGTGCGTTTCTTGCTCGCAATCAAGGGATGCGGTGGCGGGAAACGATGGCACGTCAGTTGCAGCGTGGAGAAATGCCCGCGGATGGTATTTTTGACGGACTGTTGATCTTTCTCGCCGGAGCACTGTTGGTGACACCCGGAGTGCTCACTGACGTGGTTGGCTTTGGCCTGTTGGTGCCGACCTTCAGGACCTGGGTGAAGAAGCGAATTCGCAAAAAGATTGCCGTGTCGTTCGGCTTGCCTGACGATTTCGGTTCGAGTTCAACAAGCAAACAAACCGGTGAAACGTTCGGCCGGGATGTGGTGATCGACAGCTATGTGGTGGAGAATTCGCCGGAACAAATCACCAAAAAGGAACCGTGAGTGCCCGTCCACTGTGCTGCTTTGACCACTGTGCTGCTTTGAAAAGCAGCAGGCCGAGGGGCGTCAGCGGGCCGTGGTGCGGCCCTGCGAGTTTGCGAAAATAGAATCGGAACGATCGGGATTGCCGGCGTTCTCGCCCACAAGTCTGTGGATGGCAAGATTGCGGATCGATATGTCGGCATCGCCACGAATTGCCAGTGATACGGTAATTTGTCCATTGGCAGGGCTTCGGCGGTAGAGACAGATGCGTTGCCAATCGGTGGCCTTTGGCACGCGACGTGCCAGATCGACGCCACGGCACGAATCGAAAATGAGGAGCGGCTCGAGCCGCTCGGCAGCGGCCGATCGGGCAAGAATTTCTGCTTCCACCGTGTAAATCTCTCCGGCTGGAATGTTGACCGCAGGGCTTTCCAGCAGCAGGGTGCGTTCCGGCTGCCCCAGCGTTTTCACTCGCACCATACAGTCCGTTTTGGCATCCCCTCCAGCGAATTCAAATGTGGCGTCCTCCGCGGATGTAGGGATCCCGTGCCATCCGGTCGCTTTTGCCACTGCTGCTGAAGAGAGGCCCCCATGCAAAAGGTTGGGGCCGCGCGTTGCAGTGCCCACGAATTGCTCCCATGCCAACGCTTCAGGAATGTCGTCGAAGCGCGTAAGAGCGATGGCGCGAGACGGAAACCCCAAGCGGCGACTGATTTGCTGCCAAAGATTCCACTGCTTCGACCGTAACTTGTGGTGGGTCGCCACATCCGACGTCCACTGACTGTGTCGGTCGCGATGCGAAGCGATTTGTTTGCGATCTGCGTGTCCTGCCGGCGGTAAATCGGACGCGTAAAGCATGGTTGCCCGCTTCGGCTGCGATTGGGCGATCTGCCGACAGGTGTTGTAATAAACATCCACTTCCGCGGCAACGAGCCAGTGAAAAAGGCTTTGGGCTCTCTCTCCGTTTGCCGCGATAGACTTTGCGGTGCGGCGGGTCGTTTGGGGATCCTCTGTCAACAAAAAAATAGTATCGCAATCGTGAAGCGATGGCTCCAATTGAATGCCCCCGCCAACACGTTTGCTTTGAATTGGTCGCAGTTGAAGCAGATCGATGGCGAAGGCCCTCGCAGTCATTGAAACGCCAGGTACGATTCGGGGCAACGGCTCATTCGGCTTCACCATCCACGTCCCTGCGATATTGGATGGCGTCGGGATTACGAGCGAAAATTTTTCGTGCGAAAGCATCGACGAGTGATTTTGAGAATCACGACTCGAAAATGCGTGGGTCGTGAATTCTTCGGTTAAGAAGGGTGTCAGTAATTGGAGTTCCAGCAAAATCAGTTCGATTGCCTTGCACCTTCTCTCGTTTGCCGCATCCGGATGGTTCAGCGGCATTCGGGAACAAAATAGAAAGTGGCGCTTTCCCTGGCCCAACTTCTGCAATAGTTGGCTCCGTATTTCGGCATACGAAAGATCATTCCTCGCAGATGTCACGTCAGCGAAGACGTCTGCCAGGGCGAGGGGCCGATCCGCAGAAGACAGACTTTGTGTCTGTATTTTTATGCTCCGCGGATTTGAGTAGGGTACGGAGGAGAGTGGGTGCTGAAATATCAGTGGATCAATTTCCAGGGGCTGGCGACTCATTGCGCCATCGAATCGGTGCGGTTTGTACCATAAGTAGCGTCTCCCGCTCCTCGTCGCGGTCGAGGCCCGAGTCGCTCCCTCCGCGACTGGTCCGAGCAACCAAAGTTGGTGCTTGTTTGCCTCGATGCGCTGTTGGTCTGTAGGCTGCTTTCTGAGAAACACCGCATTGAAACCGATTGCTTTGAGTAAGGAGAGAGGTTCGCCCTGGTATTCGATAATTTTCGCGACGCGGGGTCCCACGGCGCTCCCGTCGGCGAGCGGTAGGCGGGGTGCCTGCCGCTCGTGTTGCCGAGTTTGCAGCGCGAGTTCCCGAGAGGCGGATTGGCTGACGATAAACCCCTCGGTCGTCAGGTCATCGATCCAGACATTGGTTTCACCCGGTCCACCGTGAAGATTGATCATAATTCGATCAATGTATGCCTCTCGCGTATCAATCCGCGCTAACTGTCCGCTTTGCAAAACCCGCGCTTGCCTCCGAACCTGTTTCATGACGCGATGGATGAAGACTTGTTGCCATCGTCCCACATCCTGGTACGAATCCCCGTAAATTTTCAGGGTGAGTGCGTTGCCGCTTTCGGGATCAATCGATCGGGGCAATACCACGCGGGCGGAGAGTTGGAAGCCGGGACGATTTCCGCGAATCCAAACCGAGTAGGTTAGCTCGTCGATCACGGCGGCAGGATCGATTTTTGTTTCCGCGTAGGCAAACGATCCACCGGCACAGAAAAGGCGGAATTCCTCCGACCACGATCCGCTGTGAACGGGATGGCGAACCCGCGCGTGGTGTTGGATTTCGATCTCGGTATCAGAATCCCCCAGTTCCCAACTGGTTTCAGGCCCCTCGAGCGAATCAACGACGGTCGTACTTGCCTGTGTGTCCGCCGCCAGACCGGCCACGAACAGTACAAAAAATGAGGCCAACCGAAGGGGAGCGAGATGCATGACCCCCAGAGGAGGTGTCAACTCAGCCGATCGGTCGGTTTTGTTGCAAGATAGCGACATGCGCGTTTAACAAAGCGGTAACGGTGTGGCAAAAACGCCACATCGGCTCCACAGACACCAAGGGATAGCTAAGGTGCGCTTGTATCAGGATTTGCGACAATCTGCCAGTCCAAATTCGCCCCCGCCCGCCATCTCGTGACAGCAGGTCAAAATTTGACAAAATGCTTGCCAAGCCTAGTGTTACGGCATTAGGATAGAGTTAGAGCCAGAGCGACTGGCACACGCGCTGCGGTAGCAAATGGCATCACCGCAATCCTGGAGAACGACCTAAGATGAGTGAGACACAGCCTCTTGTTGTTGAAAAATCTTCCGAACTACCAGCCGACGTTCGCCAACTCATGTCGGCTGTGGCCGCGCTGCCCGCGCCTTACAGGGAGCAGTTAGAGCCCGCCTTGATGCGCGTTGCCGCGAGTACCAAGCGACGACGTCGGATTCTTTCTCTCGTGCAGGATGCATTGAGCCAACTTCGTTTGGATATGAAGTATTTGATGTTTGATCTTGAGGCAACGCGACGCGAGCGCGATACCTATCGCGAGCAATTGGAAGAGCATTATTAAAGCAAACTTGGTGACTGCCGGCATGTGTGTCTTGCAAGTGCCGGTGTGGCGATAATGGTGGTCGGTTTCTTTCGGCAGGGGACTCCACCGCTTTGTGGATCTGCCGCTACGATTCGGTACTCTGCCCTTCGTGGGTCTTTTCTGGGTACCGGATGACTGTTGAGAATTTGTGTAACGCAAGGTGATGAGTAGCTCCTTGCATTTGCATTGATCCGAGCATGTTGTTTCGATTTCGAGGCATTCGAGGCAATAGGCGGGCCGATCATCGTGGTGGTCATCGCCTTATTGCATCCGATGGTTTACCGCTGGGATCAAAAAAGAGGGTGATAACGATGCGAAAAAAACGCCATCGAAACACTTTTTTCCCCCGCGATAAAGTCGCTTTGAGCGATGCCATGTGGGCAAAAAATGCTGCTGCATTGCTCTGGGCACTGCCACTGCCTATCATGGCAGTAGGGTGGTGCGACCGCGGCCCTTCTCTGCAATCGCATATTAGGGGCACCGCGATTGTCCGTGGTAAGTTCACTCCCTGGTGTTTGGCCTATGTCGATTGATACGGCGGAAAAGCTTGCGCAAGCGATTTTTGATCTTAGCTTGATCAATGAGCGGCAACTGCAGGATGTGTGGGGCTTGCTTGGCAGTCGGGTCGTATCGCTGGATGAGTTCTCTGAAGCACTGGTCGGCCGAGAGTTGCTAACCGGTTACCAACTCAACCGGGTTCTTCGCGGTGAGAAGAAAGGCTACTTCTGCGGAGATTACAAAATTCTCTACCTTGTCGGCCGCGGTTCTTTTGCACGCGTCTACCGAGCGGTCCATCATGTGACGGGAGAAATTGTAGCGCTTAAAGTAATGCGCCGAAGTTGTGCCAAAGACGAAAATAAAGTTGAAGATTTTCGTCGAGAGGGTTCCACCGGAATGACGCTTCGTCATCCGAATATCGTTTCCATTTTTGAAGTTGCCACTCACGAGAAACCGTACTTTCTCGTCATGGAGTTTATCGAAGGCCGCAACTTGCGGGAATTCATCAAGATTCGCGAGCGTTGCGAACCGGACGAAGCAATTCGGCTGATGAAGGATGTGGCTGCAGCGCTCGATTATGCACATCGTAAAGGTGTAACCCACCGAGATATCAAGCTGAGCAACGTGTTGGTGTCGGGTCGCGGGATTGCAAAATTGGCCGATTTCGGATTGGCAGGCGGCGTGGAGGGAGTCGACAACATGTCGGAACACGCCAACCCACGGACGATCGATTATGCGGCCCTCGAAAGGTCCACGGGTGTGCGTCGAAACGATCCGCGCAGCGATATTTATTTTACCGGGTGCATGCTTTACCACTTGCTGAGTGGAGAACCGCCACTATCGGACACAAAAAACCGTATCAATCGACTCAACAAACAGCGTTTCGAGGGAGTGAAGCCGCTCCACCGATTGATGCCCAAGTTGCCCCGACCAGTGCTTTCGGTCGTTGAGCGTGCAATGGAATACGATCCGGAGCGTCGCTACCAATCGCCCAAGGAATTTCTCATCGATCTCGAATCGGCACAACGAACGCTGAGCGAACCGGACCCCAATCAGTGGTCATACCAAGACGATGATACTGTGATCGAGGAGGAAGAGTCCCGAACGGCGAGGCGGACAAAACCACAGCGATCAGTCATGCTTATCGAAGCGGACGCGATGATGCAGAAAATGATACGTTCGCATCTGAAGGGTCGTGGGTTTCGCGTGCTGATGACGGAGGATCCACGCCGCGCGTTGAGTCGATTCGGTGGCGACGAATTGCCGGCCCAGTGTCTTGTCTTCAGTGCGGTGGAACTCGGCGAGCGTGCCGTGGAGGCATATGAGTCATTCACGACAAATCCCGCCACGATGGGGATTCCGAGCGTCCTTCTGCTCGGGAAGGAGCACTCTGCGTGGATGAATCGAACGGACGGTCGCGAGCACCACGTCGTCCTGCAGATGCCGATCACGGTAGGCAAACTGCGCGAAGTGCTCGATCGACTCGTGCCCCACGCGATCGCCTAAGCTCAATGCAATGGGATTGCTAGTCCCTCTGAGGTTTCGATGTGGACCACGTGCACGAAGTCCGCAATTTTTCCCTGCAACGCAGCATGCGTTGGATCACCCAGGATTCCAGTCGACGGGTTTCTGGCCGGTCTCCTCGAGATATGCATTTGCTTGAGAAAAAGGTTTGCTGCCGAAAAATCCATTCGATGCGGACAATGGTGATGGGTGAACACTACTGAGCACACAATGCCGAGAACGATCAATCTCTGTGCCTTTATCCTGTGCTTTACGCCCCCAAAGAATAAAAACAAGATTTTGACGATCATCATTCAAACAGCGAATCACTTCATCGGTGAATAGTTCCCAGCCCTTACCCTGATGTGATCCTGCTTGGCCTTCCTGAACCGTGAGACAGGAATTCAAAAGCAGCACGCCTTGCCGTGCCCACCCCTCCAGGTTTCCATGGCCCGGGTGACTGATCCCAAGGTCCGCCTCCAACTCTCGATAGATATTGCGCAGGGATGGCGGAGGCTGCACCCCCACCGCCACTGAAAAGCTCAGTCCGTGTGCCTGACCCGGACCGTGGTAAGGGTCTTGTCCAAGGATGACGACCTTCACGTCATCAAATGGAGTGAGTTCAAACGCTCTAAAAATCTCATTGCCAGGGGGGTAGATTCGCTTCCCCTCTGATTTTTCTTTTCGTAAAAATTCACTGAGGGCCGTCATGTAGGATGCGTTGAAAGGATCGGCGAGTCGGGTTTTCCAACTCGTCTCAATCTGTATATTGCGACCGGCGGTGACAGCTTTTGGAGGGTGAGCGGTCTCATCTTCCGCCTGATTGCCCCGGTCAGATCGTGTCGCATTCTGTCGTTCGCTCACCTTGTTACGGTTGGAATCGTGACCGTCTTTGGGATCCGCACCTGTGTCTGTAAACACGTTTTGTTTCTCATTGGATACACCATCTGAGGAAGGCACCTCTGCTTCGATCCCTTTGGTTGGAATGTGTTGTACTCCAGCCATCTTTAAGCTGGCCAATTGATTGAGCAACGATCGCCGGATTTTCTGAGTTGTATCCACGTTAAACGACTCTACTCCTCGAGGCGATAAACTGTTGTTGGTTTGGCAAATTATACGGGTTAACGAAGTGTTGCGCCCAGCCGCCGTCGTTGGCACTTTGTTTCCTCATGGGGTATCATGACGGTTCCTGAAGGAATACCTTGACCGGCTTGGTGGTCACACAGAGTACATGAGGATTGCTGACGTTGTTCGTTTCTGTCTGCTTTGGTCCGGTCGCAAGTCGAGAGTGTGCAGAAGATTTCATATAAACGTTACGCACCCGCTGAAATTTTTAATCGATAGAGAGCCATGGGACTTCCGCAAGTAGCTATCGTGGGTCGCCCGAATGTGGGCAAATCGAGCATTTTTAATTGGCTCGCACAAAAACGGTTGGCGATAGTCGACGACCAGGCCGGCGTAACTCGTGATCGGGTTTCGTACCTCATGTGTCATGGCGGCCGCTATTTTGAGTTGGTTGATACCGGGGGCATCGGTTGTGAAGATGTCGACAACTTGACGGAGCAGGTAGAGGAACAGATTCAGGCGGCAATTGACTCGGCCGATTTGATCTTGTTTGTCGTCGACACTCAAACGGGGGCCATGCCACTCGATGACGAAGTAGCGAAGCGGTTGCGTCACGTGGTCGATACTCCGGTCCTTTGCGTGGCAAATAAAACTGATAACGAAGCACTCGACCCCAGTGCGGACGGGTTTTACAAGTTGGGGCGCGGTCGTCTGATAAGAACCAGCACCAAACAAAATCGTGGCAGGCAAGCACTTCTCGACTTGATCGTCGAGCGGTTGCCAGAGACCACGGAAGATGACGAAATCGCGCCGGTGCTTGAGGAAAACGCAAAAATTGCCATTGTCGGGCGAAGAAACGTCGGGAAAAGTACTTTTATCAATTGGCTTGCCGGAGCAGAGCGGATGATCGTGAGCGAAGTGCCCGGCACAACCCGCGATAGTGTCGATGTCCGTTTTGAGATGGATGGCAAGGTCTTTACCGCAATCGATACTCCGGGGCTGCGACGAAGAAAAAGTGTCAAGACCGATATCGATTTCTACGGCCTGCACAGAGCGCAGCGCAGCATTCGACGTGCCGATGTCGTCTTAATGTTTTTTGATGCGACTCAGCGCATTAGTAAAGTTGACAAACAACTCTGCGAAACCATCGCCGGGCAATACAAGCCGTGTATTTTTGTTGTCAATAAGTGGGATTTGACTGCCTCGAGTATGCCGACCGAGAAATGGGTGCGCTACCTGCACGACACCTTCCGCACCATGCCATATGTTCCGATTGCCTTCATTACGGCACAAACCGGACGGAACGTAAAGACGCTGATGAATCATGCACAGATGCTCTTCAAACAGTCTCAGTCGCGGGCACCGACGGCGATGCTCAATCGGGTTGTTCGCAGTGCACTGGAATATAACCCTCCACCGCTCGACCATCACCACCAAGCAAAAATTTACTACGCGACACAGGTGAGTACCTGCCCTCCGACGATTGTCATGTTCTGCAAGGATCCCAAATCGTTTTCTGCAACGTATCGTCGCTATCTTCTCCGGGCAATGCGCGACAACCTCGAATGTGGTGAGGTGCCGATAAAGCTTTATCTTCGCAGTCGTGATCGAGAAGATTCGCGAGATGAAATTAATAAATCTTCTAGCCGAGGCGTTTCCTCCGAATAGAGTAAACGGAAGCGATGATTGTAGGTCTTCCCCGAGAAATTAAACAGGACGAGTATCGAGTCGCCCTGCTGCCAGTCGGGGTAGAAGAGTTGGTGCGGGCAGGTCATCAGGTGGTAGTGGAAGCGGGAGCAGGATTGGGTTCAGGTTTGCCCGATCACGAATATCTCACGCACGGTGCTGAAATTGTACCGACGGCACAGGAGGTTTTCGCGCGGGCCGACTTGGTGGTTAAGGTGAAAGAACCCCTTGAACCGGAGTGGCCACTGCTGCGAAAGGGACAATGGGTTTTCACCTTTTTTCACTTTGCTGCGAGTCGGGCCCTCACCGAGGCAGTGATCAGTTCAGGCTGCACGGCGCTCGCGTACGAAACGCTTACAGATGATCGGGGGCGACTGCCGTTGCTGACCCCGATGAGCGAAGTTGCCGGGCGAATGAGTATTCAGGAAGGTGCAAAGTATCTCGAAAAACCTCAGATGGGCCGGGGTATTCTCCTTGGAGGGGTTCCCGGAGTGGCACCGGCCCACATCACTATTCTGGGCGGCGGGGTGGTCGGTGCGAGCGCAGCCAAGATCGCCGCAGGGTTCGGTGCGGATGTCAACATTCTCGACATTAATATGGATCGACTGCGCTACCTCGATGACATTATGCCGGCCAATGTGAATGTCCTTTTTAGCGATAGACATACAATCCGCGAACAATTGCAGCGGGCAGATCTCGTTGTCGGTGCCGTTTTGATTCCGGGTGCCAAGGCGCCGCGCCTGATTGAGCGGGAGCAACTTCGGTTGATGAAGCCAGGGAGTGTGTTGATCGACGTGGCGATCGATCAGGGTGGTTGCGTGGAAACGAGCCGGCCCACGAGCCATCGCGAGCCGACTTTTCTCATCGATCAAGTCTTGCACTATTGTGTCACGAATATGCCGGGGGCGGTGGGTAGGACTAGTACGTTTGCGCTATGCAATGTGACCTTGCCCTGGATCCTGCGATTGGCGGAGGGCAATCTTCAGAGGCTTGCCAATCGATATCCAGAAATTGCGAGCGCCATCAATGTTGCAGATGGAGTCGTCACCAATCGGGCAGTCGCTGAGACTTTTGACCTTCCGTACGATTCGCTTTTTGCAAGTTAGAAAAGCGCGCAGGACTTTTTTGCTGGCAATGCAAGCAACCGCGTCGCTTCGCCCTCTTGACTCCCTGCAGAAGGATGCCGCAATTGGCCTATCTTCTCTGCAGCGGTGTCTCTACAATCCCGCGGCGCCAGGTTCAAGTTATCACTCAGCGGACTGCAACCGGAGAAGTCGATGCGATCGATTGCCGTGATCAACCAAAAAGGTGGTGTTGGTAAAACGACCACCACAGTCAATGTGGCGGCTGCCTTGGCTGAGAGTGGCCAACGGGTGCTAGTCATCGATATGGATCCCCAAGCGCACGCAACGTTGCACATGGGAATTGAACTTGCGCCAGGCGAGGCTTCGATTTATGAAGTCCTCTGCGGAAAAATGTCTCTTGTAGAGGCCACCCGCAAGGTGGAGGAACATTTATCGTGCGCCGGGAGCCACATTGACCTGGCGGCCGCCGAAATGGAGCTTTCAAATGTCGAAGGGCGGGATCTGATTCTCAGAAATCGCCTGCAAGAGGTTGCCGACGAATACGATTTCGTGATTATCGATTGTCCTCCTTCCCTTGGCGTTCTGACCATCAATGCACTAGCAGCGGTTGATGAAGTTATTTTGCCGATGCAACCACATTTTCTTGCGCTGCATGGACTGAGCAAGCTTCTGCAAACAATTCACCTGGTGGCACAACAGTTGAATCCAAGTCTCCAATTGATGGGCGTCGCTTTTTGTATGTTCGATTCGGGAACGCGACTGGCTGCTGAAGTAAGTCGTGATGTCGAGCAGTTTTTTGATCAATCGCGCGGTCAGCAGGTACCCTGGGCAGAAGCAAAAGTGTTCGCTTCGCGGATTCGCCGCAATATACGCTTGGCGGAGGCTCCCAGTTTTGGACGTTCCATCTTTAATTACGCACCGGAATCGAATGGTGCCGTAGACTATCGGCAGATGGCGGCCGAACTCCTTGAGGACCGCCTGGGAGATGGCTCCAGGGCGCGATTGGCCGCGTGATCGACCACTAGTCGATCGGTGTCTCTGCTTGTGGCGAGCTGATGGAGGAAAAGAACTGGGCTGTTGTCCATTTCTGAAACCACTGCTGTAATAATTCGGCGAATTGTTCGAGGGGAACTTCCGCCTCAGCGGCAACTCTTTGAATGACATCGCCCAGAGAATCGCCACAAAGTATCCGCTCAAGCAATCGATACTCCAAGGGTTCGATTTCCAACCGACGAACCACATACTCGCGTCGGTTCAGCGCAATGTATTGAGGTCTTGGCGCTGGCATTTCCGGTTTTTTTTCCTGGCGGAATTCCGTGTAGTAATCGTTGACCGGAAATTGAAACTCCAGAATCCTCAAACTGGGACCAGGCTGCAAGATTATTTGCGACCATTGCTCTGGCGAGATCGATTCAATTTGCGCAATCGCCAGGGACGGTTTTCCCTCGGTTCCAGGCCCATCGAAGACTTGCTCAATGTTCCATTCGAGTGTGGCGAGGTCGATGAGGAAATCGGGCCAATCAATTTGTCCCGCCGCCCGTTGTTCCGCATCGGGGCGTGTTTCCTGAAGATGCGCGGCAAAGTGCCCGCCCAGTTCACAGAGCGAGTAACTTTGAGATGGATATCTCTGTAGATACTCCAGGGAGAATTCGTCAAATAATTCGTCGCCTAGTGCGTAGGCGAGGGCAGGAAAACTCTCTCGCAAACATTCCAAGAGTCTTGCGAAATAGGCGTTGCCGTAAATTCCCAGTCGCTCTGTGCTGGTCAGATTGTTCGATCGACAAATAATCTTCTCTAAGGTATCGGGAGCTATTTTGAATTCCCGCTGCGCTTCCTCTGAAGCAATTCCCGCTTCAATCCCCCCTGCGTGAGAAATGACCGTCTGCATCCACGTTTGCAACTTTCCCAGATCAAAATCTTCGTTTTCTTGCATCAGTTCATGGGGGTTGAAAGTCCAGTGACGTTTTCTTCAGGGCGACCACTCATTGCACTTCCGGTGCGACAAAATGAAGCGGGTGGGGCAGGACAGCTTCGCCGGTCGATTCGCCTTGTGTCTGAGGACCATCGGTCGGGAGATTTTCCTCCATGTAAAGTTTTGCCTTGAGCACCTCCGCGTGCACTACCTCAAACGGTGGAATTTGTGCATCCCATTCCAAGAGTGTTGAGATTCCCCCGGTGCCGCGATGGACCTCTCGATAGAGTTGCCACACCGGATCAATTACTTTTCCGTCGTGAGTGTCAATTAAATGGGTGCCACAGTGAGTATGCCCTGCAAGATGGCACTGGACCACGCGGTCGTAGGGAATGTGTCCCAGATATTCGTAAGGATCAAAATCGTGATTGACGCTCGACACATAAACATTATTCACATCGAGCAGAAGACCACACTCCGTTGCCTCGGTCATTGAAGTCAGAAATTCCCATTCCGACATTGTCGATTCGGCGAACGTGACGTAGCTGCTTGGATTTTCCAGGATCAAAGGTCGCTGTAGATAATCCTGCACGGTCTCGATACGTGAACAGACGTGCCGAAGCGTGTCCTCATTGAGAGGCACAGGGAGCAAATCGTGCGTATTGCGACCTGCCACACCGGTCCAGCAGAGATGGTCGGAGATCCAGCGAGCATCAGTTTCGCTTGCGAGTTTCTTAAGTTTTTCCAAATATTGAAAATCGAGCGGATCGGTACTACCGATCGAAAGCGATACGCCATGCATAACGATCGGATACCGCTCGGCGATTTGATCCAGCGTATGACGCGGCCGCCCTTGGGAGTCGATAAAGTTTTCAGAGATGATCTCAAACCAATCGACGGGGGGATGCTTTTCCAGAATGTAGGGGAAGTGGACCGTACGCAGGCCCACTCCGAGGCCCAAATTAGGATGCCCGAGACGTGGTTCGACCATAGAGCGACCACCTTCTGATTACGCGAAAACACACTGTGCCGTGCAACGTCTAAATCGCCGCACGGCACAGTATGAGCTTGTTTCCCGACCCGCCTATTTTGCCGGAGCAGGACCAAATTTTTTGCCCGCTGCTTTCATAGCAGTTTCAAAGTTGGCACGGGCCCTTTTCCAGGCGGAGTCGCTCAACGGAACGCCACATTCGCCCTTTCCTTTGCACGCGTTCTCTCCGGGACGTGCCCCGCAACCACCCTGACCCTTACAGTCGTTGGATCCGTGGCATGTATGCTTATTCGCCGTGTAGCATGCACCCTGTCCTGCACATGCGTTGTTGCCACCTTTGTGGCCACCGCATTTTGGATTCAGCCCCCGGCACACATTCTTTCCGGAGAGCAAAGGACTCTCGTCCACGATCGAGCCTTCCACGACACCGCTCACTGCGGTCCCTGCCACAACACCACCGACGGCAGCGGCGGTGAGTTTTGCAAATTCACGTCGATTGAGATTATTCAACTTCACAACAGTGTCTCCTTCTCTGGGGGAACCAAGGAACTGACCAAGTACGCGAAATGGCCCGGGTCAGAAAACGAGAATTTCAAACACTGTTTTCTCATTTTCTACGCCGCCTAGGCCTCCACTGGCGATTCAGGATATCGGAAAAACAGCCTATTTTCAAACAGGGGCCTCCCCCCACGGAGGTAAGGGGAAAGTCGCTCGCCTCGGTCACGTTTTCTTTATTTCTCGATAGGACTTGATTTTCGGCACTCATGGTGGAGAGGCGATTGCCGCTTCTGCCGGCGCGGCTTGTTTTCCGGCTGCAAGAACGAGTATGCCCGGCACTCTGCTTGGGATTCCTATAAAACAAATTTTTCCGATTTTGTCGGCCGGTTTACCCGCGATTTCGTGCAAAATATTTGAACTAGCGGGTTGAGATAGCTATCCTGAGAGTAGTCTAGGAGAACTGACGATCGTCGCCTTTCGTAAGGGAGTGAGTCCTAGGCACTCGTGGTTTTGAATTTGTCTCTTTTCCTTTCATTTCTCCTCACTCGATTTTTCGACAGACTTAGGCTGTGGAGGCTGCGTTGTCTGAGCAATCCGTAGATACCACGAGCAATCTGCCGAATCCGGCGGCCTATTTTGCCCGCTTCAGTTGGTTGGCGCTGCCGCTTGCGGTCCTGATGTTGATTTTTGCCTTGCCCTTTATTATCGGTCTGGTGCTTCTCACGAAGATTACCTCTCGAGGCCCGGGCATCTACCGCCAGACCCGCGTTGGCCTGAAAGGTGAGGTTTTCACGGTTTACAAAATCCGCACGATGGCAAACGACGCCGAATCGAAAAGTGGGCCCGTCTGGACCGCAGGCATTTCGGACCCTCGTGTCACAGCGTTGGGTAAGTTCATGCGGGCTTCTCACCTCGACGAATTGCCCCAACTTTTCAATGTTCTGAAGGGGGAGATGGCGTTGATTGGACCGCGGCCGGAGCGGCCCGAATTTACCCAGTTTCTTGCACGGGAAATTCCCGGATATGTTGGGCGGCTCAGCGTGAAGCCGGGGATTACCGGTCTTGCGCAGATCATTTTGCCGGCCGATAGTGACCTGGAGAGTGTCCGTAAAAAACTTGCGTTGGACCTGGAATACGTCCAGGCAGGCACCCTGATTTTGGACGCCAAAATCGCCCTTTGCACGGCCATCAAGATGGTAGGCCTCCGCTCGAATGATGCGGCGCATTGGATGGGTGTGATGAAACACACCAGTTTTGCGAAGAATCTCAATGGCTCACCGATCGTAGTCAACGATTTTTCTCCTCTGAAAACGGATTGCGCCATGGACGATGTGGAGAAAACAGAGCGACGCAGTATTTCGCTTGACGAATTGGTGGAGGGAAACTCGGAAAAGAGTCGAGTAGTGGAAGCCGAGCGGGAGGTCGTGGCAGTGAGTGACGATATCTTGGATGACTCTGCCAACGAGGACCTTGTTGCAGAGCCCTTATCTGAACCGGGAAGACTCGGCGAAGTGGATGATGCCGATTCGGATTCTCTGGGATCTCTGTCCACTTGATGGTGGCTGCCCATGGAATCGTCATCGTTGCCTATCCGCAATGCCTTTACGGTTGATGTAGAGGACTACTTCCAGGTATCGGCTTTCGAGTCGTGCGTGCAGAGGGAGCGTTGGCCTGAATTCGAAAGTCGCGTCGAAGCCAACACCTTGCGGATCGCCGATCTTCTGGAAAGTGCAAACGTAAGCGGCACTTTTTTTATCTTGGGTTGGGTTGCCGAAAGATTTCCAGCCCTGGTACAAGAACTGCGATCCCGGGGCCATGAAATTGGATCTCACAGTTATTGGCATCGTCTGATCTATTCTCAGTCACCGGAAGAATTTCGAGACGATGTGAAGCGATCGAGGGACGTGCTGCAGGACATTCTGGGAGAGCCGGTCATCTCTTATCGAGCGCCCAGTTTTTCGATCACACAGAAGTCGCTTTGGGCTCTCGATATTTTGGCCGAAGAGGGCTTTCAAATCGATTCATCGGTCTTTCCCGTTTATCACGATCGTTACGGTATTGCGGGTGCACGCCCCGATATTCATTTTCAAAAGACGACCTGCGGCCAACTGGCAGAATTTCCTCCTTCCGTCTTTAAGCTCGGTTGGTGGAATTTGCCCGTATCGGGAGGCGGATACTTTCGTCTTTATCCATTTGCACTCACGCGATATTGCCTATCCCAAGTAAATAAACGCACAAACCACCCGTTTATGTTCTATATTCATCCATGGGAAGTCGATCCGCAGCAGCCCCGCTTGTCGGGTCCTTCGGCAATGTCGAGAATGCGTCATTACGTGAACCTCCACCGTACCGAAACCAAGCTTCAGATGTTACTCCAAGAGTTCGAATTCGATCGCGTCGATCACATTGTGTCTGAATACACGAGCGTGACCGGGAGTGCTTGCTGATGGGCGACATGTTGATGGAAGATGCGGAAACGAACGCTGCGCAGGCCGATGCCGCGCTGGCAAAGCCCCCTCAAGCAAATCGTGGCACCGTCATTCGGCCACGCTCCGGTTGGGCGTTCATTAACGTCGGCGAGCTGTGGCGCTACCGGGAATTGCTGTTTTTTCTCACCTGGCGCGATGTGAAGATTCGTTACAAGCAATCCCTGTTGGGGATCACTTGGGCCGTCATTCAGCCCACCTTGTACATGGTCGTATTCACTATCATTTTCGGAAAAATGGCCAAGGTGCCGACCGATGGAATACCCTATCCGTTGTTCTCGTTTTCGGCGCTGATTCTTTGGAATTTTTATGCGGTCGGTATTGCGCAGGCAGGCAATAGTTTGTTGATGTCGTCACCGCTGGTTACCAAGGTTTATGTGCCCAGACTCACAATCCCGTTTGCATCGGTAGGCTCTGCACTTTTCGATTTTTTCGTGGCATTTTCGGTGCTCCTGCTGGTGATGGTGTTTTACATCAATTTTTCGTCGGCCGATACTTCAGGAGTCATAGTCGGGCCGATCATGTTGATGGTGTTTCCGATACTCTTTCTGACCATCTTGTTGGCGCTCGGAGTGGGCACAATGCTTGCCGCTTTAAACGTTGCCTATCGCGACTTCAAGCACACGATTCCATTCTTGGTTCAGCTCTGGATGTTCTCCACGCCGGCGATTTACATGTCGGTTAATGAGCCGTCTGCCGAGGCATCCACCCCATCCGTCACTCAGCAAGATGCAAACGCCGCCAAAACTGAAACTGAAGTCAAGGCGGAAAATCCAGTCGTTCAGAACGAAGCTGGTGGTGCGGCTGATGCGGAGTTGGGGATTTGGGCCTATGTGAAAAAAACATTGCAGCTCAATCCAATGAACGGCCTTATCGCAAGTTTCCGGGCGGCACTGCTCGGGCACCCGTTGCCGTGGAAGGAACTCGGTTATTCCACTCTGATGGTGATTCTCGGTTTTATTTTTGGCTGCATGTACTTCTATCGGCTTGAGCCAAAATTTGCGGATATCATCTGATACCACGTTCACTATAAAAGTGTCCCATGGCTCCTCGCATCAAAGTAGAAAACATCTCGAAGTGTTACCGCATTGGCCAGAAGTCCGCGAGCGGGAATGACCCTCGTTATCGAATGCTGCGCGATGTCCTGATGGATGCAATCAAGGCCCCAATACGCAATCTGCGCAGTGGTGCCGCGCTGGGTCGGGTGGAAGAATTCTGGTCGCTCAGTGATGTAAGCTTTGAGGTTAACGAAGGCGATGCTTTGGCAATTGTGGGCGCCAATGGAGCTGGTAAGTCGACGTTGCTCAAAATTCTTACCCAAATAACAACGCCGACCAAAGGCCACGCCGATTTAAAAGGCCGAGTCGGAAGCTTGCTGGAAGTGGGCACAGGTTTTCATCCCGAGTTGACGGGACGCGAGAATATTTTTCTTAACGGCTCGATCTTGGGGATGACACGTTCGGAGATCAAATCCCAGTTTGATGAAATTGTAGATTTCGCGGGGATCGAAAAATTTATTGAGACACCCGTGAAGCGGTATTCGAGTGGCATGAAAGTGCGACTCGGTTTTGCGGTTGCTGCTCACCTCGATTTGGAAATTCTATTAATCGACGAAGTACTGGCAGTGGGTGATGCGGAATTTCAGCGCAAGTGTCTGGGTAAGATGGACCAAGTTGCCCAATCGGGTCGCACGGTCTTATTCGTAAGTCACAATATGGCTGCAGTCGAAAATCTTTGTCCGCGTGCGATCCTGCTTGATCACGGACGTCTCCTGATGGATTCCACCAGTCGAGACGTGGTCTCAACGTATCTTTCGAGACTTGGAACCACGACCGGGCAGCGAGATCTGACCGATCCGACCATTGCGCGGGGTGGCACCGGTAAAGCAAAGTTTGAGCATATCGAGTTGAAAAATCTCGCCGGCGCTTCGGCCGGAAAGCTAGGCATGGGCGACGGGATACATTTCCATACCGTGGTAAACGCTGATCAAGAGATTCGGGGCGCATTTATCAATTTCATTATTTCCGATTCGCGAGGTGATTTGATCACGATTATTCATGGAAGTGATCAAGGGGATACCACGTTTGATTTGGTGCCGGGTAAGAGGCAAACGGTTGATTGTCGTTTGCCTCGTTTGAATTTACATCCGGGCATTTATGCCGTATCGATTGAAATCCGGAGCGGTTATAACCTGAAGGCTGTAGATCATGTCGAGCGTGCGGTCGATTTTGAGATCATTCCTGCCGATGTATTTGGGACGGGAAAGCATCCCAAAAAAGCGCAAAAAATCTTTCTGGAATCCGAGTGGTCAGTGACCCCAGTCTAAGGGAGCCGCGAGGATACGCAGAAGGGCGTGGGGTGCCTGTCCAGTTGCTGCTCTGCGTGTCGGAGGGGCAGGAGAGTCCTGCCTCTCCAAACGCTTTGTTCCCCAAAAAATACCGCGTCCCATGATTGAATGTGAAGCGATGGATGAAACGAAGTGCGAATCGCGAGACAAACTGCCAAGCAAATGCTTGTTTGTGTGTCATACGTTTCCGCCGATTGCAGCGGTGGGAATTTATCGCACCTTGAGATTTATGCATCACATGCCTTCCTTCGGCTGGGAAGGGATTGTAGTGGCAATGAAAGAGGATGCCGTTATCGGCCATCCAGTCGACCACAGTTTGTGCGACCGCATTCCTCAGGGTGCCGTCGTCGAGCGTACTGGCGTTTGGCGTCCCCTTGATCGCTTGATTAAATGGGTCAAGCGATTGATAACGAAAATTAAGCCAAAGACACCAGCAGATCGCCCGGCCGGAGGTTCCGACGAATCCGTTTCGGAGCAAAATTTCGCAGTGACCGGTCGAAGCCTTATGTCACGAATGCGTGATTTTCTATTTGCTGTGAAAGAGACGCTCTTTTACACCCCGGATAATTGCGTCAACTGGGTCGGCCCGGCCGTGATTGCCGGATGTCGGTTGGCACGTCGACATTGTCCGCAAGTGATCCTTTCCTCCGGGCCTCCCCATAGCGCACATCTGGCAGGCCTCGGTATCCACTTCTTGACGCGTATTCCGCTAATAATCGATTTGCGTGATCCGTGGGCGAGCGATGAATGGCTCAACCAAGAAGACTATCGCTTTCGAATGTGGCTCCAAAAAAAGCTTGAGCGACTGTGTGTGCGTTTTGCAGATCGGGTCATATTGAATACAGAGCGACTGAGGCAGAATTTTGTAAACGCGTATCCGCAGCGATGGCACCATAAATTTATAGCTATTCCAAACGGAGTCGACGATTACATTGTGGAACCGGTGCGAGGCTATTTGCGCGATGCAGATCAACGGAGCGAAGGTTCTCCGCTCACGCTGTGCCACCCGGGTAGCATCTACTGGCATCGTAGTCTGATGCCGATGATCGAGGCGATACAGCACCTGAAACAATCGGGAGGACAGGTGCAATTTGAGCAAATTGGCTTGGTCGATCACCCGCCAGACCTTGCTGAACGATTGGTGGAGTGGGAGCTACCGGAAGTTCATCTTCGCGGCCGTCTGAGTCACGAGGAAACACTCATGCAAATGGCGAAATCCGATGTTTTGGTCGTGATTCAACCTATGTCGACATTGCAGGTTCCGGCTAAATTGTACGAGATGCTAACATTTAGGAAGCCAATTCTTGTGATTACGAAGGATGGAGCGACGGCAGACGTGATTAAAGAATATAAAATCGGCTTAATCGCCGATCCAGCAGATCCGGTGAAGATTGCCGATGCGATCCGAGAACTTGATTTGCAAATGAAGGCCGAATCGTTTCGAGGTGATTGGGATCGCGCAATCCATGCCTTCGACAGTAGGAATCTCACTTCCCAGCTGGTGGATGTGATGAATCAGATCACAAATTAACAAAGAGATCCGCAGTGATTCCTCTGCTCACACTCGCTCTCTATTTCGTCCTTTCCGGGTTTATGCTCTACAAGGCGCTCAACCGATCCATTTGGGGTGTAGGGTATTACCTGCTCAATTTCTTTATGCAGCCGCAATATTGGGCTTGGGGTAATGTATTGCCGGGCGGCATACGGTGGAGCCTCATTTCCGCCTGGCTGATGTTAGGCAGTGTTTATCTTAATGGGCAAGAGGCAGAGTTTCGTGAAGATCGCAATATCAAACGAGTTTCGATGTTTGCAATCTTGTTAGCCGTCAACGGCTTAATCGTCCAATATGTCTTTGCGATGAACTTCCAGAAAAGCTGGCCTATTTTTGTCGAAATGGCCAAATTTGTGGTCCTTTACTTTGTGATGCAAAAGGCCGTTCAATCGCGAAAAGACTTTATGCTCTTAAATTGGTTTTTTGCGTTGGGTCTATTTTATTGGGGTTTCGAAGCGAGGGTCCTTGGTCATTTCACGATGGTGCAGGGGCGTCTTGAGAATTTCGGTGGACCGGGCTGTGCGAAGTCGAATGAATTGTCGAACATCTGCGTATCGTTGATGCCCGTCTATGTAGGCTTCATGGCATTCGTTAAATGGAAAGAAAAAATTATCGTGACGGGAGCTGTTCTTCTCGCCATCGAATTGATGATGATGACGCAGAGTCGCGGTGGTTTTGTAGGCCTCATTTCCGCCGGCGTCGCGATTCTACTCGTATCTTCCGGTCGCGTGCGTAAACGTGCCCTGCAGGGTGTTGCTTTGGGCGTCCTCGGCTTTGTCATTCTTGCCGGAAACCCGGAGATCATGGCTCGTTTCATGCGCACATTTACGAGTGACAAAAGTACATACGAAGGCAAAAGAGATCAAAATTCCTTTGAATCGCGAGAATTTTTCTGGGGCGTTGGTTTGACCATGATTCAACAGACCCCCTTCGGTTCCGGAGGAGATGCCTTCGACACCAAGAGAGCACGGCAGATCATGAAAAGTAGAGGCTCGTCTTTCTATAATAACTCGGTACATCAGGGTTATATCAACGAAGCGCTCGACTGGGGCGTGCAGGGACTCGTTATTCATCTCGGTTTCGTTTTCTCTGCAATGTGGTCTGTTTTTAAAACAATGCAGTTCCGTAAAAAAATTGGTGACCTTGCCAGTGCCTTTTATGGCCCATGCCTGATAGGTGGATTCGCAGCGTGGTTGATGGGGTGTCTGGTAGGGGACTTCTTTTATCTCGAGTGGGGATTTTGGCTTGTTATTTTATCAGTGTGTTACACCAAAATTTTTGGTCAAGCGAATTATGGCGTTCTTTCCGATACAAAAGTAACGCAACAACAGGCAGAAGAGGGCGATCAGGATTTGCTGCGAGAACTTGCCCTAGGTAGGGCTTAAGCCAGGAAAGAAATCTCTAGTTTTATGTGTGGTATTACGGGCGCTTACCGACTGTTTTCATCCGACCCGGTTCCTGAGGGACTAGTCGATGCCATGTGCAAGAGAATTGTGCATCGCGGCCCTGATGACCAGGGGATGTTCGTTTCCGGGCCTGTTGGTCTGGGGATGCGGCGACTAAGTATTATTGATCTGGTCACTGGATCGCAGCCGATATTCAATGAAGATCGGACAATTTGCACCGTATTTAACGGTGAGATCTATAACTTCCAAAGCCTGCGGAGCGATTTAATCAAGCGCGGGCATAAGTTTTCCACTCAGGGAGACACGGAAGTCATCGTGCATCTTTACGAAGAGTATGGAGTCGACTTTGCCAAAAAACTCAATGGCATGTTTGCCATTGCGGTCTGGGATGCACCAAAAAAGAAGCTTACCATCGTTCGCGACCGGCTCGGCCAAAAGCCGCTTTACTACGCTTCAACGAAAGATGGTCTTTATTTCGGGTCTGAATTAAAGTGTCTGATGGTTTGTGATGCCGTTCCTCGCGAAATGGATCCGGAATCGGTTCACCACTTCTTCACGCTCGGTTATATCCCGCATCCTTGGAGCATTTATAAGGGCGTACGCCAACTTCCCCCCGCTGGGCGACTGGTCGCTGATGGAAATTCACAGAAGATAGATATTGATCGCTATTGGCAGTTGGAGGGAGAAATTGATTTTTCGCGATCGCGTGAAGATGCCAGCGAAGAGCTTTTTCAGCTCATCGAGGATTCCGTCAAGTTGCGGATGATCAGCGATGTGCCTCTGGGGGCATTTTTAAGTGGCGGTCTCGACTCGAGCATCATTGTTGCTCAGATGGCCCGCCACAGCAGTGGGCCCGTGAAGACGTTTCACATCGATTTTTCTGAGTCCGAATATAGCGAAAAACAATATGCCCGGGCGGTCGCCGAAAAGTTTGGAACCGATCATCATGAACTGGTGGTCAATCCCTCGGCAGTCGATGTTCTCGACGATTTGGTTGATGCTTTTGACGAACCGTTCGGGGATTCCTCGGCAGTTCCCACCTGGTACGTCTCGGAGATGACGCGAAAGCACGTTACCGTGGCCCTTGCGGGCGACGGAGGAGATGAGAGTTTTGGTGGATACGAACGCTACCTTCGAATTCTCAATCGGCCATCGTGGCCCGGTTTGGTTCGATCGATCATCGGACGCTTTGGCAAAGCGGTACACCACTGCCTTCCCCGCAGCGCTCCCGGGCGTCGGTATTTTCGCTCCCTTGGTCTCGATCACCACCAGCATTTTATTGTGGGTACCGATGAATTTGAGACGCGAGAAATTTTGTCCCGCGAATTCGTTGAATCAACGCACCGATTTTCCACCTACGATGCAATCGGTCGAGACCTCAAAATGGTCGATCATGGGGATTGTCTACGACCGTACACGAGTTTTGATTTGGAGTATTACCTCCCGGACGACATCAATGTCAAAGTGGATCGCATGAGCATGGCACATTCACTCGAATTGAGGGCTCCTTTTCTGGACTATCGTATCGTTGAATTTGCTTTTCGCCTGCCCGCAAGCTGGAAAATTGACAATCGGGTGACCAAGGTAATACTCAAGGATCTTTTTGGACGGCAGTTGCCGGCAAAAGTGATGAAACAACGGAAGTGGGGATTTGCATTGCCAATGGAACATTGGTTGCGGAAGGAACTTCGGCCCGCTTTGGAGGAGGCTTTAAACGATCCTTGCATGCGAGAGGCGGGAATTTTTTCCACCGAGGACCTCAAGGCGTTAGCCCAAGAGCATTGGGCGGGTACGCGTGATCGCACAGAGGTGCTTTGGAGGTATCTTTTTTTTAGAAGATGGTGGCATAAAAATATCAACTCGCAGTAAGCTGCGCGTTTAGAGAGAATTTCTTTAATCGAGTGCGTTGCCGAGCAACAGGGAAAGAAAAAGAGTCCTAAGGGAAGCTTATAGCTTTTTACCAAGATCATGTGTGGAATTGCCTCTATTTTATTGAGCTCATCGACGCCACCGCAGCTTCAATCGAAGCTGCGCGCGATGACCGATATCCAAACACACCGTGGCCCAGATGCTGAGGGGCAACAAGTTTTCTCCCGCGGTGATTTGCACGTTGGGCTCGGTCATCGACGACTGAGCATCATCGACCTGGCAGGCGGCATCCAGCCGATGTCGAACGAGGATCAAACTGTTTGGGTCACTTACAATGGGGAGATTTATAATCATCTCGAATTGCGGAACGAATTGATCCAGCGGGGACATCGCTATCAGACGCAGAGCGATACAGAAACGATCGTTCACGCGTACGAAGAATGGGGACCCGATTGCGTTCACCGTTTTCGAGGCATGTTTGCCTTTGTTATCTGGGATGAAAAGAGGCAGACGCTGTTTGCTGCGCGGGATAAGCTGGGCATCAAGCCGTTGTACTACGCCGTTGCAAAAGATCGTCTGCTTTGTGCCTCGGAGATGAAGTCAATCGTCGCTTCCGGACTCTGCCCGGCCGAACTCAATGAACAGCGTCTGCCAGAGTTGCTCACGTTTGGGTACATTTCGGGTCAAGAAACGCTATTTCGAGGCATTGATGTGCTCCCGCCCGGTCACCGCATGCTGTGGCGATCCGGAACGTTGGAAATCGAACAATATTGGGATGTTCCGCCACCGGAAGACAAGGTGACCGAACAGCAAGAATCAGAGTGGGTCGACGAGTTTACCGCTTTGTTTGAGGAGACGGTTCGCTTGCGGCTGATGAGCGATGTACCGCTAGGAGTATTTTTAAGTGGCGGTCTCGATTCAAGTGCGATTGCAGCGACGATGGCCAAACAGATGGCCGATCCGTTGATGACGTTTTCGGTAGGCTTCGATTCACAATACTATAGTGAGTTTTCGTTCGCGCGTGAGGTCGCCAAATCGATCGGCGCAGAACATCACGAGGTTGTACTGAGCGCAGAGAATCTGATCGCATCGATACCAAAATTGGTCTGGCACGAAGATAAACCGATTCGAAATCCCTCCAGCGTAGCACTCTATCATGTGGCGGAATTGGCGCGTGAGCGGGTCAAGGTGGTGCTGACGGGGGAAGGAAGCGATGAGCTTTATGCGGGGTATTCTCGCTATTGGGCAACGCTTTTTAATTTAAAATGGGGATCGCTCTACGAGAAGCTGGTTCCACACTGGTTGCGCGAGAAGTGTCTGCGACCGTTGCTCTGGAAGTGGCCTCTACCGCTGAACGTGAAAAAGAAGATTTCACATACATTTTTGAATCACGCGATGCGGCCCGAGGAATTAGTGTTTGATAATTTTCATGCGATCTTCCCCCAGCGGATACACGAATCGCTCTTCAGCGCCGATTTTTATGCGGAGGTAAAGGATGAGAATCCGTATCGTGACGTGATGAATCTTTATGAGGGTCGTGGTGGCAAAAATGATTTAGATCGACTGTTATACGTCGACCAGAAAACGTATCTCGTCGAACTTTTGATGAAGCAAGATCGCATGAGTATGGCAGCATCGATCGAAAGTCGCGTGCCATTCCTCGACCACGAAATGGTCGAGTTTGCCGCGCGAGTGCCGAATCGATTGAAACTCAATGGAAAATGCGAAAAGTATCTGGTCAAAAAAGCGGTATCGAAGATCGTGCCCGAGTCTATTTTGACGCGGGAGAAAATGGGATTTCCCGTTCCGCTCAGGCAGTGGCTGCATGAAAGTTACGGGGGGTTGTTTGCGAGCGTACTGGCAAGCGAGAAAACTCGACAGCGTAACATTTTTAATGTGGATTTTCTCAATCGTCTTCTGAGTGAAAACCAACGGGGCCGGAGAGACCATACAGATGCCCTTTGGACGTTGATGAATTTTGAGATTTGGGCACGTGTGTTTCTGGACAGTGGGAGTTACGACGATGTCTCTGCGGAGATCATGGCGGGCTGCGAACAAAGCGGTGCGGCAGTTGAAGCGGGAGGAGTGGGTTCAACGAAATGAACCTCCGTCTTCGCAAATTGATGGGCATGTCGGGAGGGGAAATTCTTTTTCGTCTCAAGCACCGAGCTGCGACTGTCGCGGAGCGCAGGAAATTTCGTATGGGTGCGTTCGGCTGGTCTCATGCGGAGTGGGCGAAGAAACTCTGTGGTGCCAGTCCGGTGGTGCCCGACTCCCACACGTTGGCTGCGTGGTGGGAGCGTCACATGCAAACCCGCGACGAGCCACCCATGCTTCTGGCAAGCGGCACAGTCGCGAGCGCAAGTGTGCTGTATCACGAGATCTTTCCCGACAAAGTGCAAGAAGTTACGGAAAACGCGGATAAAGTCTGCGACGGCAAATTTTCTTTTCTCGGGCTCGATGTGGCGCTGGAGGATCCGATTGATTGGCATACGGACCCTAAAATGGGCTATCGCTGGGAACCGCAATTCCACGGCGATCTCGATTTTTCTTTTTGTCGAGAAGGAGGGGGCGATGTCAAATATGTTTGGGAGCTCTCGCGGCATGATTTTTTGATCGAGTGTGCCATTGCATACCGACTCACAAGCGATCAACGCTACCCGATCAGAGTGAATCAACTCGTCCAGAGTTGGATTGCCGGCAATCCTTATTTGGAGGGCATTCACTGGAGCAGTGCCATTGAGGTGGCTGTGCGGGCCCTGAATTGGATTTGGGTGTACCAGTTATGCCGCGATCAAGAGTGCCTTTCGCCAGACGACCATTTAGATTGGATCAAAGCGTTCTATCACCATGGCGCCTACCTGCATCGGCACATCTCGTATTACTACAGTCCCAACAACCATATCATTGCCGAAGCAACAGGGCTCTTTATCCTAGGTTGCTTTTTTCCCGAATTTGACGAATCGGAAGCGTGGCGACTCCATGGATGGAAAGTGATTGAAGATTTCTATGGGCAGCAGTACTACGAGGATGGCGGGAGCACCGAGCAGGCCACGTTCTACCACAATTACTGTCTCGGGTTTTTGATTTTGGCACTACTCGTACGGCAGGCGCGGGGCGAGCAAGTTCCGGAAGGATTGAAGCAAGCCATCGAGCGAGGGCTCGACTTTACCCTTTGGATGACCAGGGGTGATGGTACGGTTCCAAGGATCGGCGACGCGGACAATGCCCGTGCGTTTTGTTTTGGCGAACTGCCTTTGTGGGATTTCAGAAATCTACTCGCGATTGGAAGTGTGCTTTTCGAACGGCCAGACATGAAATTTGTGGCCGGAGAGTTTTACGAGGACGCACTGTGGTTACTCGGGGCCGAGGGTTATGCCAAGTTCAAAAATCTTGCGTCCCGTACACCGCAGGAGAAAACAGCGGTGTTCCCGGCAAGTGGTTATTACGTGATGCGTAGCGGTTGGAACGAAAACGATAGCCATCTGGCATTCGATTGTGGTCCGTTGGCTGCTGGCCTGCATACCTCGGCCATTCCTTCTTCTGCCCACGGGCATAGCGATCTTTTATCCTTAACGCTCACAATCGGCGGAAAGCCACTTCTCGTGGACGGTGGTTTTTACACGTACGATGAAGATCCAGCATGGCATCGTTACTTTCGGGAAGCGTCTGCCCACAACACGGTGTTGGTCGATGGGGCATCGCATGCCAACTATCATCGATCCAACGCATGGTCCTCAGTGGCTGTTCCCGGACCATTGCGTTCGCATTCCGGCACTCTGTTTGATTACTGCGAGTCTTCGCACGCGGGATTTTTTGGTGTGTCGCCCCCGGTAACGCACCGCCGTGGAATTTATTACGATCGCCAGGGGACTTGGTTGATTCTGGATCACTTGGAGGGAAGCGGTACGCGACAGATCGAAGTCTTTTTCCATCTGGCACCATCGTCCGTAAGTCGTGGCACCGGTGAATCAGGGCTTTTGATTCGAACCGAGGATGGGCTCCAAGTCGAGTTTGAGATCTTGGATTGGCCCGATTCCCAGATTGAGGTGATCGAGGGTGGAGAAGGTCCTGATCGTGGTTGGATCGGTACCGGGTACGGCTTTCGGCAACGGGCCCCGGTGATCCGCATTTGGGGCGAAATGGTGCTGCCGCGCGGTTTTGGGTTTGTATTTCGAGATTTAAAATGAAAGTGGGCCAACCAGTCGTCAAATGAAAATCCTATTTATCCAGAACCGAATTCTTTTCCCCACCAATACCGGAGGAAGAATCCGTACGCTTAATGTGTTGCGATATTTGGCAAAGTGGCACGATGTGACGTACCTGTGTAATCTCGAGGCGGGCGAAGAGTCGCATTGTGATGCGATGCGGGAGATCGGTGTGCAGCTAGAAACGATCCCCTGGCGAAGCCCCGCGCTGGGTGAATGGAAGTTTTATTTTGGCCTGGCTTTAAATATGTTTTCGAAGCTACCGTTCAGTGTAGCGAAGGATAATAATCCTGCATTGCGCGCCAGAGCTGAGCAACTTGCATCTCAAGAGCATTACGACTTGATTGTCTGCGATTTTTGTCAGATGGTGCCGATCGCCCGAGGATTGCCTTGTCGCGGCCGCCTTTTATTTCAGCACAATGTCGAGGCACAAATTTTCAGGCGTTATATCGAAACCGCATCTCATTGGGTGCGGCGCCTCGTGATGTATTTGCAATGGAAAAAAATGGTGCGATTTGAAAAAGAGTCGGGCCAATATTTTGATGCCGTAATCGCCGTTAGCGATCAGGATCGTGAGCAATTTGAGCGCGACTACGGTTGGAAACACGTCCACGTGATCGATACGGCGGTGGACACCGAATTTTTTCAGCCTCGCGCGGAGGCATTACCAAACCAAGTTACGTTCGTAGGCTCGATGGATTGGTTGCCGAATCAAGAAGGTGTTGAATGGTTTGTAAAACAGGTTTGGCCGAGAGTAAGGCAGGCGCATCCCGATGCCCAATTTAAGATTGTGGGCCGAAATCCATCGCGTCAGGTGGAAACACTCACTAATGAAGCGGGGGTCGAGGTGCTGGGGACGGTCCCCGATGTGAGGCCCTATTTGGATCAAGCGGCGGTGGTAGTGACTCCGCTGCTGGTCGGTGGGGGGACGCGCATCAAAATTTTTGAGGCGATGGCGATGGAAAAAGCTGTCGTGAGTACCTCGATCGGAGCCGAAGGTTTGAAAGTTGACGACCAAAAGCACATACTATTAGCTGATTCGGTTGTGGACTTCGCAGATGCCGTCAATCGACTTTTAAGCCACCAGGAAGAGCGGGAACAGATGGGGAAAACTGCTCGGGAGTTGGTTTGCCGGGAATTTGCCGCAGAGCCGGTCGCCCGCCAGTTTGACGCGGTATGTCAGGAAGCTGTGGTGCGATAGGATAGAGAGTGGGATGGAGAGGATACTTACTTTTCATTTTTGAAGAACCTTCGGGTCGGAATGAGGAAGCAAATTAAATGAGTCGCATTGCTGTATTTGGAACCGGTTATGTGGGATGTGTCACGGCTGCCTGTTTGAGTCGTGATGGCTTTCAGACAATCGGCGTCGACATCGACGCCGAGAAAGTCGCTGCTTTGAATGCGGGCGATTCGCCTGTTGCCGAACCGGGTCTTGCCGAGTTGGTGGCCGAGCAAGTTGCTGCGGGCAGATTGCGAGCAACAGAGGATTTTCGTGAGGCGATTGCCGAAACGGATATTGCGATGATTGCCGTGGGAACTCCATCCGATCGAACGGGAGCGGTTTCAACAATAGCAGTTGAAAAGGTAATTGAATCGATCGGACAGTCGTTGCGTGGGACTGATCAATCCTACAACGTCGTCGTTCGTTCGACGTTGTTGCCAGGAATCCTGGAAAATCGCTTGACGCCACTTTTGGCGGAGTCCGCAGACTCCGTACTGGGTGACCGTATTCAGATTTGCAACAACCCCGAGTTTCTTCGTGAAAGTGTGGCAATTCGGGATTACGATGCTCCGCCGTTTGTGATTGCCGGAGCCTCAAACCCGGCAGCCGGAGAAGAAGTGTTGAATCTCTATCGTAGTATTGATGCTGAGAAAGTGGTTACCGACACTGCCACCGCAGCGATGCTTAAGTATGCTTGCAACGCGTACCATGCCGCTAAGATCGGCTTTGCCAATGAAATTGGTGCCCTCGCACGTTCTTTCGATGCCGATGGACAGCAGGTGATGGATTTGGTTTGTCGCGATACGAAGCTCAATGTATCGCGAGCTTACTTGCGACCGGGATTTGCTTTTGGCGGATCCTGCTTGCCAAAGGATTTACGCGCGCTGACGCGACATGCGGAAGAGGCCGCCATGAAAGTGAGCTTATTGCGATCGATCTTACCGTCCAATCAGGAACACTTGGACCGCGCAATTCGCTTAATTGAAGATCGGGGTAAAAAGAAGATTGGGCTGATTGGGCTCAGCTTTAAGGCAGGCACTGATGATCTGCGGGAAAGTCCGTTTGTTACTTTGGTCGAAACGTTGATCGGTCGTGGATACGACGTTAAAATTTTCGACCCCGGCATTTCAATCAGTCGCCTAAAGGGTCGCAATCTGGCTTATATCGATCAGCGATTACCCCACCTGGCGGCTCTGTTGGTAGAAGAATTGGATCAATTGCTTTCGCACGGTGAATTGCTGGTTCTCGGTAACGATATTGCAGATGACGTTGACCTCAAGGCGCGCAGTGAAGACGAGATTGTCGATCTGAGGCGATGCCTGGTGACCCCCGATCACGAGCGAGTCAACGCATAGCAAAAGCATGTGCGGGATGATTCGAGACCACCTTGCAGTCCCGAGCCAGCAGTTATGACTTCAATCGACGCGCTGCACATCGAATTGGTCTCGGGCGATGCCCTGAATGACAAGAAATTTTCCGAATCGTGGAGCGCATTCGCGGGCGAACTTGAAGGTTTTTGTAGTGATCTCGGATGGCTGTGGGCAACGAGTCGAGGCCTGAAGCATGTGCCTTACGGACTCGTCGCGAAGCGGGGTGATCGCTGGGTCGGTGTCTTGCCACTTTCGTTTATTCGCTCGATTTATTTTGGAAAATTTCTTGTCTCGCTACCCTATGTGAACACGGCCGGAGTCATTTCATCAGATAACGAAGCGACCTCGGCGCTTGTCGCGAGGGCCGTTGATTTGGCCGATGAGTTGGATGTGCGCTATCTCGAGTTGCGTCATGAGATGCCCGTCTCGCACCCGCAGTTAAACCAGCAGCGAACGGATAAAGTCCACATGCGGCTCCCGCTTCCATCCTCTTCGGAAGAATTGTGGAAAGGACTGAGCCCCAAGGTTCGCAATCAAGTACGTAAGGGTGAGAAGCAGAACTTTGAAATCGAGTGGGGTGGTTTAGAGCGACTCGATACTTTCTATCAAGTTTTTAGTCGTAATATGCGCGATCTTGGTACGCCTGTTTTCAGCCCTCATTTGTTTGCGGCGATCCTTGAAGAGTATCCAGAGCAAGCGGAATTTTGTACGCTGATGACAGCGGGCAGGCCCATCGCCGGCGCGCTATTGATTCATGCCCCTGGGATGACCCAGGTACCGAGCGCGAGTGCGCTTCGAGAGTTTAACTCTCAAAATCCGAATATGTTGATGTATTGGCAATTGCTATGCCGGGCAATTGAACGTGGGCAGCATACGTTTGATTTTGGCCGCAGCAGCCAGCAGAGCAATACTTTTCGCTTCAAAAAACAATGGGGCGCCGAGAGCCAACCAGCAGTTTGGCAATATTATGATCGCAAGGGTGGCATTTCGGAGATGCGACCCGAGAGTGGAAAGTATCGCCTGATGATCAAGACGTGGCAGAGACTTCCGGTTTGGCTCACTCGCCGGATTGGTCCCCCGATTGTGCGCGGTATTCCTTAACGCAAGTACACACACCATCGCTGTATGAACTACCAATTTCTGTTTCCGATGATTGCGATGCGGATTCTATTCTGGAGTGCTCTCTGTTTCGCGCTTCAGTCACGGTGCGAATCCGTCGCAGCGCCGCCACCGAGTAGGGTAATCAATCTCACGGGAGATGATGACCTCAATGCGGCACTGCGTGATGCCCAACCGGGTGACCATCTGGTGCTCCAGGCGGGCGCCGAGTTTAGAGGGCCTGTGATCTTGCCGAACAAAACAGGGCAATTGGCCGAGGGGCAAAGTCCGTGGATCACGATTAGGTCTTCCGATCTCAAGGATTTGCCACCCGTAGGATACCGAGTGCGACCTGAAGACGCAGTCCACATGCCGAAAGTTTACACAGAAAATACCAACCCGGCAGTGACAGCCGAACTTGGTGCGCACCATTACCACTTTGTCGGCATTGAAATTACGACCAAGACGGATATGTGTTACGATCTTGTGAGGTTGGGATTCGACAAATTAAAGGGCAGAGCACATGCAATGGCGGTGGATGAATTACCATTTAAGCTCGTTTTCGAGCGATGCTACATCCACGGCAATCCGACGGGGTCCGTCCGCACCGGTATCACAATGAATACGCGGGAGATTGCGGTATTTGACAGCTATTTTTCCGAATTCCACGACAAGGGTTCAGAGGCCCAGGCACTCCTTGGCATCAACGGGCCCGGGCCCTTCAAAATAGTGAATAATTTTCTCGAAGGCGCGGGAGAAAATATCGCTTTTGGTGGCGCCGATCCCAAAATCGACCAAATGGTTCCTGCCGACATTCTGATCGAACGGAATCATATTTTTAAACCTCTCCGCTGGCAAAAAGGGCATCCGGACTACACAAAGCGATGGATTATAAAAAATCTTCTCGAATTTAAATGTGCAAAAAGGGCGATCGTCCGCGGAAACGTTTTTGAAAATTGTTGGCCGGCAGGTCAAACCGGCAAAGCAATCCTTTTCACGCCGCGTAACCAGAATGGCAAGGCTCCCTGGGTCACGGTGGAAGATATTGTGTTTGAGAATAATGTTTTGCGGAACATCAATGGTTTTTTGCAAATCATTTCCTCGGATGGCGAACAAGATAAACCGAGTAAAAGTGTCAAAAATATTCTTATCCGCAATAATTTGATCCTTCAGGTGGCGGAAAATAATTCCAGAGGATTGCGAGCGTTTTTTGAATTGGATGGAAGTGCTGATCGGAAGCCGGCTCAGAACGTAAAAATCATTCACAATGTAGGCTTGTTTGTGCCGGGGCATGGTAAAGCACTGACGCTGATTGGGTCGTCTGGAAAGGTTATTAAAGGATTTGTTTTTGAAAAAAATATTTTTTCCCTCGGTAAGGTGGGATTTCATGGCAGAGATAGTACACCAGGCATAACAAGCATTGAAAAATATCTGCAACAGTGGACATTTCGAGATAATATTTTGGTGGGTGATGTGCATGGACAAAGCTACCCACCTGAAAATATTGTTGTTCCCCGTGCGACTGACGTCGGTTTTGTCGATCCTTCCGTTGGAGATTTTCGCCTGATGAGTACATCGCCAGGACAAAAATTACTGGGCTCCGACGGCACGCCTCCAGGGATTGATCTCGAACTTTTGCGGTCATGGACCGATGGCGTAGAGCAAGGCGTGCCACCGAAAAAAATTGAATAAAATTTATTACGAGACGTAAGGGGATGGGCGTGACTGATTTCTGGTTTTGGAGTTTCTGGGTTGCCGCAGTAGCAATTATTTATCCCTACATTATCTACCCCATACTACTGCTGCTGATTCGGCCGTTGCTTTTGCGACCGGCAAGTCAATCCGTCGACAGCTTTCAGCCAACGGTTTCCATCATTCTGGCGGCGTACAATGAAGAAGATTGTATTCGCGAAAAACTCGAAAACTGTCTCGCCCTCGACTATCCATCGGAAAAGGTAGAAATACTCGTCGGCTCAGATGCTTCGGAGGATCGCACCAACGAAATTGCAGAGACCTTCGTATCACAGGGAGTACGCTTGTTTCCCTACACCGAGCGGGGAGGCAAAATGTCGGTGGTAAATCGGTTAGTGGCAGAAGCGACCGGCGAAGTGTGTGTTTTTTCTGACATCTCCGAACTTTTTGACCGCGATGTGATCCTTAAACTTACCCGCCACTTTGCCGATCCACAGATTGGGGCGGTCACCGGGAATCACATTTACAATGAAGAAAAGTCGGGCATGGGTGTCGGGACACGCTTTTACTGGCGCTTTCAACGCTTGCTGCAGTCGATTGAAAGTCGTCTTTCTACCATTTGCATGTGCGACGGTACGATTTACGCAGCGAGGCGAGAGTGGTTTGTGCCGCCGGTGAACAATACGATCAACGACGATGTGGCGGTACCGCTGGGCATTATTCAGCAGGGCAAGCGCGTGATCTTTGAACCTGAAGCGGTAGCCCGTGGTGATGTGCTGCAGCAAACGCGACGTTTTTTCAGGCAGAAGGTTCGCAGTCAATCGGGAAAGTATCAGAACTTTTTCCGTTTTCCACGGATGCTTTTTCCTTGGCCGATCGCACGATTTTGGATCTATTTTTCTCACTCGGTGATGCCAGTACTCGTACCCTGGTTTCTTTTGTTGGCCCTGGCAGCGAATATCCTGCTCGTGAGTCTGGGGGGCGATGCCCCGTTCTATTTTTGGACACTTTGGATACAAATCGCATTCTATTTTACGGCGCTCCTCGGGCTTTTGGCCGATCGCATGCACTGGTACCTACCGCTCACGGCCATTCCCTTTTATTTTGTCACTGCCAACCTGGGTTCGATTTTCGGGTTTTTTGCCTTTCTCGCCGGAGCCCAGTCCGCAGCATGGCGGAAGGTCGAATAAGCACGAGAGAACAGATTTACTGCTAGGTCGAAACACATGGTCGAGTCTCCTTCGCGCGAAGTCTTTATTTTTTTTCACGTGCCCAAGACTGGTGGCATCAGCATCAACCATTTATTGAATGAAAAGCTCTCGCGAGGGATCGATTTTATTGATCTGGGCCTCGCGGGTCAGGAAGACGACGCGGAGCATGGCCGCTTGTCGATTGAAAAACGATCGCGCGAGGAACGGGCAAAAGTCCGGGTGATCACCGGTCACGATGTGTTCATGCGGACCGAGCGATTGTTTCCGGATCGCATCGCCCGCCGGATCACATTTCTTCGCAGTCCGGCGAGTCGGATCGTCTCGGCATTTAATTATGAAACGTCCGATGCGGCGCCCTTTACGCGGTGGGATGAGCAAACGCCTTTTGAGACGTGGTACCGATATCAGGAGCGGGACGTGATGACCAAGTTTCTTGCCAAGCGGGTCATCAGCCATCGCCTCGGTATTGCCTTAGCGCAAGGACAACGATTTGCACGCTACCCGCTCCACCTTGGATCTGGGGGATGGGTTTTCAGTCAGGTTCAAAAAGCGCTCAAAGATTTCTGGTTTGTCGGCTGCACCGAATCACTGAGTGCAGATATGCCAATTATTGCCCGGCGGATCGGGATCGAAGGCGAGGTCGAGAAGCGCAATGCGACGGGCCGCAATTTTTCCAGAAGGTTGGATTTGACTCCCGAACTTGAATCGCGTCTCGCGGCAGACAACCGGTACGATACGCGGCTTTACGAGTATTGGAAGCAGCGCGTGCCGGCGCAAATTGAAAAAATCACCGCCGAGCCTGCGGCGACAGATTAACGCTTGCGAACCCGAGAATCGTCGACGGCGGGAAGAGAACCGTTATTTCTCTCCCAGGTACTTGTGAATCTTCATGGTCCGTACGCTTCCACTTTTGGGCTCGATCACACGTATTTCCACCTGAATCGCTCTGGTCGCGTCAGCGTAGGGCGGAGGTTGCCTCAGGTCTTCCGCCGTATCGATCACTCCATCGTCATCGTTATCGAAACCGACTTCGCCCGAAGTGACGTATTGTCCGGACCAGGAGTCGTACGTTTTGTTGCCTGCCGCATCGGGCTGCAGCGGCGAACTCGGATCGGTGCCGGGATTTAAATCGATAAACGCACCGCGGCCAACGAGGGTTCCTGTGCTTTGTGCGGCTGCATACCCGGGATCACTCGGGCCCAGCGCAATGGTTCTCGGTGTAGGCGTGGTTGCTCCTTCAGCCAAACTCCTCTGGTATGCATCGTTCGAGAGAACGCTTGCCTGGTAGAGTGCCGCTTGGGGATCGTATCTGCGAACGTCGAAGGCGATCACGTTTTCAAGGATCACGGTTTTTCCGCTTTCTTTGAGCCATGTTTCATACACATTTTGATCCAGGGGCCAGCCTTCGTGGTCCATCTGTGCGTCGCCCAGACCACAGTCATCCCCCATCGCTTTCATATAAGTGAAAAGGTTGGTTGGATCGGTGTAATCTTCCACAGGAATAGGTTGGAATTGCGAAAATTCTCCACTCGCACCGTTAATATGGCCCCAACGATTGGCACGTATTGCTAGATCTCGTAAAGAATTCGCCTTAGGTGTCACGGTGCCGTTTAATGGCAGTAGCGTTTTCGAATCTAACACAACTCCTTTGGATAGATCCTCTGCGCCCATGTCTGTCTCTTCAGGATTGACATTCAGTTGTATGCGGTGCAAACGATAACGCGTTTCTTCAGTGGGCTTGTCACCAGGCTTGTAAGGAGCCATCGGCGTACAGAACCAGACCACTTCATGGGCCCCATTGTCGGTCTTGGTGGTGAAGTGGAGTACATCATCGCAGTCGCCCATCAACTCAAGTTTTTGCCCACCGTCGCCTCCTCCACCGGTCAACTCCAGACATTCGATGCGGATGGCGTCCACAAAAACGAATTTACCGCTGGGGTAACCCTGACCGCAGGGGCCAATCTGCACCACAATTTCACCGTCTGCTCCTACCTCGATCTCCGCCAGGTGATGCCAATCAATCGGATTTCCATTGCCATCGACCTTTTCCGGATCCTCGTAATCACTCGGCACCTGAGTTTGGTTGATCGTCACACTTTCGGTATTGCTGCCCGACGTGATGGTGACCGGAACATTGGATTCATGCTTGCTCGCCCAGTTACTGCTCCAGCCAGTAGGCCAATGGATACTGACGCGATACACCCCCGGCTTCAGCCCCGTTTTCTTCCACTGACCGTATCCGTGCATGTATTTTGAATAGGCTCTGCGTGCTTTATTGTTGTATGAGGCTTTGTTTTGCGGTCCGCCCGCTTTGGAGAGGCCAATGTTTTTTGTCACTCCCTCAGGTCGATCCTCGGTGTAGTTGGTGTCCTCGTCATCGACGAACCAGGGGCTATCTGGGTCTACTTGTTGTTGTTGTTCATCTCCGCTGGAAATAATCGGCATCGCGTCACTTGCCGGTCCTTCCACATATTCAAAAAAACCTTGTGGGTCGACAATCGTCTGGGCCGGATCGGGTGTGAGCGACATGTTGCCCAGATCGCTGGCGAGTTTCTGTCCCGCATGTCGCATGGTCTGCAGCATTTCCGTATCCGATTTGCTGTCGTTGACGCTTTCACCGAGCGATCCAAAGAGGGAGACCACGCCCCCGAGCAGCATCAGAGAAACGCACATGGTGACCAGGAGCTCAACGAGGGTGAACCCGCGCATGTTGCCGCATTGGACTTTGTGCGCATTTTTTTCAGACGAGGGGATCACAAAGCGGGATGCAATCTTCATATTCAGTACTCTCCGATTACAAACGGGCATTTCTTTGCGGAGTCCGCAGCGAGAAATCGGTTCACGTCTCTCGATGAACGTACGGCACGCAGTTCCCGTTCTCTCCGCCCCTTCGCTCTGACCGCCCTGACCTGATCTGTGGGCTCAATCTGTGTTGCCTCGGCCCTACTGCTTTTCGATCCGGATGCCATCGGCCATGATGCGGTGGTATTTACTGAAATTGACCGGCGGAATCACCACATCCAGCGTCCCTCCCGCACCCACGTTCACTTGTCCCACATCGGTCCAACCCACTCCGTCATCGCCGTTCCACTCGAAGGCGATATTTTGATTGATCGTTCCTGTTTGACTATCGATATCCGAAACGAGATTGTAGGCGACTGCGTTGTAGCGAGGCTTATCGGTAGTGCCCCATGTGGCGCTGACCCGGTAGCTGCCTTCAGGGACATCAGTAAAGCTCCACCGCGCTTCTCCGTGAGTAAAATTCTTGGCATAAGCCATCCATTGATGGCCGTTGATTGCCGTCGCGTCGAGCTTTTTCTTGAAGACGGAAGAAGTTCGCGAAAACGCGGCGTCCTCATTGTCCATTGTTGCGACATACTCATCCACCGGTTCCTCAGGCTCCTCCTCGGCGGGAGCATCGTTGCCACCCCCGCCTCCACCACTGTCGGCACATTCAATAATTTCGAACCGCATGGCGTCAGCACATACGCGATGTCCAACTGTTGTGTTCACCGCGGGCATCTGCACATCCAGGGTGCCACCCTCGCCAACGACCACTTGACCCAAATCGGTCCACCCACGTCCTTCGTCATCGGTCCATTCAAAATCTAAATTCTGATTGATTGTGATCGACTGCGTTTCCGTGTCTGAAGTCAACAGATAGGCCACCGCATTAAATCGCGGTTTCTCCGTCGTGCCCCACGAGGCACTGACCTTATAAGTTCCCGCCCGTAGATCGGCCGCACTCCAGCGCGCTTCTCCACTGGTGAAAAACTTTGCGTAGGCGCGAAAATGGCTACCATTCATTGCCGTGTCGTCATTTTTGTTCGCGAGTTTGTTGGTGGTCTTCGAGAATCCCGGATCCTCGTTGTCGATCACGAGAAGAAACTCACAAGGCTCCGGTTGACCCACACTCGCGCCGTACGTGTTGGTGTCACCAGTGTATTTTCTCCCGGGATCATTGGGGTCAACCTCCGGGTGGTATTTGGAACCCTGCCCGCCCGTATCGGCTTCTCCGCCCGAACTGCTGCTTGCCCCCACGATGTTGGGGATCGGTACCGGAGGACCATCCCAGGCCCCGCCCGGTTCGGAGTTGCCGTCACCTCCTGACCCGTTTACCGGTTGCACATAACGTTTCTCATCGAGTTCGGGAGCCCAGTATTCGGTTGCATTTTCGTAGGCCGTATCGTGAGATTTACCGTGCCTTATCGTATCCGGATCCATCCTTTCCACATGTCCATCAAAGAAGACCACATTACAGCCATCGAAATGACGCCTGAGGGGCGCTATGCCACTGCCGGTCCATTCCGAGTCGTACTTGTCCCACTCGGCGTCATCGGTCCAGTCGATGATCTCCTTTCCGTAGTCCATCGCAATCACTTTGCCCGCATCGTTGCTGGTGAGCCGCCCCAGACGACCGTTGAATCCAAAGTGAACCGTTGTCTCATAGCCGACTTCTTCCCCGGTGACCGAGGGACACTTGAAGATCGAATAATTTTTATCCATATGGTCTTCAAGCAAGCGCGGCATGCCGAGATTGATCGGGTTTTCTTGATCTGATGCCTGAACTAATTTGCCCGGCTGCAGCCGTTTTCCCGCCGTGGTTGCGTTGATCACTGCCATGCCGATTTGATGCAAGTTCGACGCGCACTCTGTCTGGCGGGAGGAGCTGCGTACCATGGAGACCGCAGGGATCAGCAGGGCGGTCAGAATGGCAATGATTGCGATGACCACCATGAGTTCCACAAGCGTGAAACCCTGTGGAACGCGACGTAGAACTGATCGACGCAAGCGATTAGAGCGCACGAAACACTCCCTCTGTCCAAACGAGAATTGCCCCTTGCCGGACCACATTCATCATCTCAAAAATAGCAATCTGTTGCAAGTCTGCGGTCAAAATGCCAAACAAAGACTGAGATTTTAACGCCGCGACTCATTCCTGGCTGAGGCTATTATTGGAAGCTTGCGGGGCATAGAGTACGTCGCGAACGATGGGCAGAAATTCGCGTCCGAACTCGACCGCCGGATGCTCCTGCGTGAGGGTGTCCGGCTTGCGTTCGATTCCGGGCGGAATGTCGTGGATGAGATAGACTTTGTTGAGTGTTGAGTTGCCGGGATACTTCCAACGCGGGTAGTCGGGTGCATTCCACGGTTCCCCTCCGGTCCAGCCCCAAAGGATACGCTGATGAATCGTGCCGAGAGGACGTTCCTTGAGAAACGTCGTGGTCTGAAACGTCATTGGGTTCTCGCCTTCGTCCATCTCGACGGCAAACGTCACTGGAGGATTCTCCACCTCGAACCCGGCACCCACATAACAATAATTTGGCGTATGAACCGCAACATCCCGCGCATATCCACAGATCATGAATACGGTGATTCGCTCGCCCGTTTTTCGATGGCGATAAACGCGCGACAGGTGTGCGTGTGCTCCAGCAGCCTCGAGTTCTTTCTTGGAGTAGGGCATCTCTTCACCCACCCAACCGTCACCGATTGTGAGAGGAATGTCGGCGTACCGCTTGGAGGTCTTCGCCATTTGGAGATCGCTTTCATCAGACCAGCGATCGGTCCACGATCCTTGGAGATAGGTGCTCAAGCCTATCAAAGGAATTGCGACCAGTAGTGGTATCCAGCGAGACACAAAACCCCCCCCATCATTTTTTCAAGCGTACTGAAGAGACAGCGTACAAAAATCACCTGTCATCGCATACTGCCGCAGTAAAAAAGACTCGTGGCCACTATGCTTCATCGGAGGTGTCCTCTGTCGCAACCGCTGCCGGACTGTACCCATACGCGTAGTAATCGGGTGCAAATACGCTGGATTGCTTTCCGTTAAAGATACAACCGAGTACGGGAATCCGCGTCGCCCGCAACCTTTCGCTGGTTTCGTAGATGGGCGCCACGCGGCTCTTGTCGCGTGTTACGCTGAGTATCGCCGCATCACACTGTTTACCGATAAGCAGGGCGTCGACGACTGCAAGCACGGGTGCTGAGTCGACGACAATAAAATCAAATTCTTCTCTTACCTTCTCGAAAACCTCTTCAAGATTATCTTTGGTAAGCGCCTGCAGACTCGTGGGGTCGCAGTGTCCGGCGGAGAGAAACCGCAGACCCGGCATCGGACTGGGGCGTATGGCCCTTTCGATCGCCACGTCACCCCGCAATACCTCGGCGAGGCCCTCCTCGAGCGGCATTTCCAAAAATCGATGTGCGGATGGTCGTCGGAGATCTCCGTCGATAAGCAGCGTGCGTCGACCGCTCCGTCCCATGCTCATTGCCAGCGTGGAGGCGAGCGTTGTCTTGCCTTCGTTTTCAATCGCACTAGTGACCATCAGGGTGCGGACATCCTTTGCCGCAGGGAGATGTAAGAGCATGGCTCGGAGTCCATCAATCGACTCTTCCATCGCCACCTGCAGTTCCTCGATCGCTTCGGGAGTGGGCGCTCGAAAACCCCATTTTCGCTTGGGCTTATCGAGCAGCGGGAGATTGCCCAGGACACGGATCCCGAGTCCCTCGGACATTTGTTCGACCGTTGAGACCTTCCTTTTGATCACGTCGAGACCCGTCGGCACAGCGATTCCCAGAGCCAGGGCCACAAGTGTTGCAGCGAATGTCATTTGGTCTCGCTTGCTGGTATCGCCCGTTTTCGGTTGGCGGATACCGCCCGGAATTCTTCGCACACGCCCTTGATTCGCATTGAGTTCCAATTCGAGTTTTTCCAGCTTGTAACCCAACTCGCCGGTGACCTCGGTAAGAAAGGTGAGTTCATCTCGCTTCGTCTCAAGCTCAGCGGAATAATTGGCCAATTCTTCGACATCATCTGCCAATTCTTTGTACTCTGCCGTCAATGTTTCAAGATACGCTTTCGACTCATTCGCTTCTGCGGCGAGTCGTTCATGTTCCAATTCAACATCGCTTTTCCTTTCGCCGCGACGGAAGGATGCCAAGATCTCATTTCTCAGCTGTTGGGCAAAAGCCGCCTGTTCATCCTGCAATTGGGCGATTACCTTTTCGCGCGCCTGGATCGGCTCAGCTTTCGGATCCCGATAGATTTGCCTATAGGTCTCCAGATCTTCCTCAAGTTCGGCAAGCCTTTCGTTATACGCTGCCAGGTCTTCATTCTGTGCGATTTCTACCTCGATATCTTCCGGTAAGATGCTCCCTGTGTGAGCAACCCAGCCGACCTGCTGCTCGTAGGTTTTCAGCTCGCGGTCTTTTTGGACCACTTGCTCCCGCGCTTCGCTGATCTGCCGACGGAGATAAAGAACCTGATCGATCAGCAGTTGCTGAGTCGCACTTGCCGTATCGGGGTCGGAAGTGCCGACCTGCTTGGCCAAGACCTGTAAATCTTCACGTTTGATCCGCAAAATATCCGATGAGCGATCGTATTGCGATTTCAACTCGTCTCTTTGCTTCAACCACTCCAGACGCTCTTCATTGACAACTTGCGAGAGATAGGCATCGGTAACGGCCTCTAAAATCTTTTTCAGCTGCTGTGGATCATCCCCTTGCATCGCGATGCGGAGAATTTGTCCACCATATCCTTTACGCTCTTTCTCATCATCCGGTACGGTGATAAGCAGGGTCTTCGCCAGATAATCGACCGGATCGATCCCATCTTTTTGAGCTTCCTTGATGTACTCAAGGTCCATCAAGCCATCGTTCAGCGCCGTATTGAGAACCTGGAAGCCGCGGATCAGTTGTTCCTGCGCTTCCCAACCACTCTCTTCGGCATTCTGTAAATCGTCGAAAATAAGCGTGTTGCTTCTCGACTGCATCAGCGACTGTGCGGTGTATTGAATGGGCACCAAAAACCATGTTGCCAATCCCACGGGAATGGCGAAGGAAATCCCCAGAATGACCGCCAGACGCCATTGCCTACGGAATGAATTCAAAATTTCGGTGACATTCGGAGGCACGGTGAGAATCTTCGGCCGGGTACTCAACGGGACCAGTGGACCGCCCGGCATTTCCGCAGTCTGCAGTGCCGTACCGGTCGCATCCTCGCGAACTGGACCGAGTTCACCCTTGCTCGAGTTCGGTTGTCCTTCTTGGCTTTCGCCCGAATGATCGTCTTCTGGAGGTGCCATAGTGCTTCCTCAGTTAGTCAAAATCACCAAATTGACGCGAGTCTCTGTTGCAATCGTATGGAAAGTGATTGCGCCCCGGTTCCTGGTAGTCTAGGTTAGATTTCCCCCCCGGGGCAACGAATTGGCCCCCAGTCGGGCGTTTCTGTCTGTTTTGCTCTTTTCCTCGGAGCATGATTTTCACACTCACCCTCTGGATCGTCAGAATCGGAAAAATCCGGACTCGGCCCTGGGAATGTCGGTTCCCCCTCTTTCTGGTGATCTGGGATCTGTCGGATCAGCATGACGACCGGCTCGCCAGACAATTCCCGCTTTTCTCCCTCTCATTCGCTACTTGTTGCCGGAAGGTCTTCGTCAATAAACAGCATGCCCAACAGGGCGATTTCCAGATAGAGCATCACCATGGCCAGCGGCATCATCATCAACCCTGCATTGTCGTGGAACACATAGTGCACCCAGTCGCTATCTTCACCGGCAATCGAGTACGCGATGCCAGTCGATGTAATGCGCAGTACGTTGACCGCGATTGCGATCGGGATGGCACTCAGAAAGATCAGAGTCCGCTCCCAAAGCGGTTTGTTGATCGTCATGGCAACCGCTCCGCAAAGCGCAAGAAAGACAGTGAGCATCCGCAGGCCACTGCAAGCGTCGACCACCCCCATAGGAATTCCCGAAATGAAGAGAATATTGCCCTCCCTCGAGGTATCGAAGTTCATAATCTGTAAAAGATAGAAACTGCACGTCGTGGCAACCTCTTTCATGGGAACGAGGATCGCCTGCTGAATGCGGTGCGGAAGCGGAAACATAAATACAGAAAAGAGAATGATCGGGCCGGCCCAGCGAAAAAGGGTCCAGCCTCCGGCCATCAAAACGACGCCTGCCAGGCATGGAAGAAAGGCAATCATATCGGGTGTTTCCATGCCCATGCGGGTGGCCAACAAACGCAATACCAGCCCGAGTGAGAGCAGAAGGATTCCCCAGATTTTTGCGGAGGGTGCGATATTCCGGAGACTCTCCAGATATTCTGGTTTCCACCGCATGTAGAGGAGTACGGCCGCGATCACCGGCACGATGTAACCGTGTGAATACTCATCGGTATTCCAGAAGACGAGCCAGAGTCGCGAGAGTGAGTTGTAAAAGGAATAGCAGAGAATCCCCAACAAGCCGATCAAGATGGCAAGCGAGACGGTGGGGATTGGCTTGGTTGGCCCAAGTGTGCTTTCGGAAGCAGTGTTCATAGTGCAAGCCGTGCTATCGACCCCAGCAAACAGCCTTCCGCGTTTGCCGGTTCGGGAGGCCCTGCTGCGGGTATATACGTATTCGGGTTCAGATTGGATCGTTCGGTGCCCACCGGGCACAAAATGCGCCAAAACGCCTTCTCAGGTCTACCTTACCACAGCCGCAAACGCCGGGGAAATTCTGCAAAAGTGCGGGTTCGTCGCGTTCATCGGGCCTTCCCCTGCGGCAATGCAGTAAACCCGCACGGCCAAGGGGTTAGATGGAGTTAAAGCCTTACGGCAGCAATGCGCGCAATGGCCCCAAAACACCCGACTTCCCTAGACTTGCATGGGAGTCGCAAAAATTATTTTTCGTCAAAGAATCATCCTGATAATGACGATAGGGGGTGCTGTGAGGATTATCAGCGTCTCCGGGGGGCGGCGCTGGGCAAATGCTAGCCACGCTAGTGATTGTCTTAACTGGAACTCAACCGAGCAGCCCCCATGCGAGCAAAACCGGCCTTTCTGCTGGCTCTTTCTGTTCTCGTCGCTTTTGCGACCGGTTGCCATACGCTCGGTACGCGCAATTTCAAACTCGAACAGCATATTCCACCCGAGGCTCGCATTCCCAACGAAGAGTTTAAAACAACGCTTCCGTTGTATGTGGTCGAACCGCCCGACATTTTGCTGATCGATGCGTTGAGGGTGATTCCCAAAGCGCCTTATCGTCTCGAGCCGCTCGATATCGTCCAGATCGAATCGGAGAACGTGCTTCCCGATTATCCGATCACAGGGGAATACCAAATCGATGCGAGTGGTCGCGTCAATTTGGGCAGCCAATATGGAAAAGTGACGATATCAGGCAAGACAATCGACGAAGCCGAAACGGCCATTCAGGACAAACTGCTCGAACTTCTGGTCAATCCGGTTACCACGGTCAATCTGCTAGAGACGGCCGGCAGCCAACAGATTGCCGGAGAACATCAGGTGGCCCCGGACGGGATGGTCAATTTAGGGTCCTACGGGCAGGTCTATGTCGCCGGCCTGACCCTCGAACAGGTCAAAGATGCGATCGAGAAGAAACTCGACGAGTATCTCGAAGCGCCCGAAGTGATCGTCGATGTGTCGGCCTACAACAGTAAATTTTATTACGTCATTTCCGACGGTGCGGGATTGGGTGATCAGGTGGTGCGCTTACCGATCAATGGTGGCGAAACGGTCTTGGATGCCATCAGTGAAATCGGCGGCCTCGGTGGCCAGGCGACCAAAGATATCTGGATTGCCCGACCGAGTCCGGATCACGGTGGCTACGAGCAGCGGCTCCCGGTCAATTGGGATGCAATCTGCAAGCAGGGGATCACGGCGACAAACTACCAGGTTTTTCCGGGTGATCGCATCTACATCCGCGCCAGCGAATTGAACCGACTGGACGCCACGATTGCACGAGTCACTGCCCCGGTCGAGCGGATTGCTGGAACCATGTTCCTGGCAACGGCCACGATACGTAACCTCGGAGGTTCGTTCCGCGACAGTGGCAACAACAACTTCGGTAACTTCTTCAGTGATCGCCGCCTCAAAACCGACATCCGGCAGGTTGCCACGAGTCCCTCGGGAATCCCAGTCTATCACTTCCGCTATCGCGGTCAGATGCAGTGGTATCGCGGTGTGATTGCCCAAGACCTGCTTGCCAACCGGTCCGCTGCGGTGGTCCGGGCGGACAACGGTTATCTGATGGTCAACTACGGATTGCTCGATGTTGAATTCCGCGAACTCACACCGGCTGAGGTGGCGGCGGAAAACCGTCTGCGGCGAGGTGTTACGCTACCGGCTGCGGCAACCGTCGAGGCCAAGAGTAGAAATTAATTGTCCTCAGGGGAAAGCGAAGGTACAATTCACCTAGCGGAACGGGCGTTTCCGATTTAAACGGAGGAATTCGATGCGTACTCATCGACGTGGTTGGCTGGGCGATTTTATTCTTTGGGGTGGTCTCGGTTTACTGGTGCTTGGAATCAACGGCCCGGCAGACGCGCAGGATCGGTACAACCCTAGCCAGCCTGACTTCTACACGCGCCCGAAGGTGAGTCCCTACGTCAATATGGTGAATCCGTTGCTCGGCCCTGCCTTCATGCGTTACAACTTTGTCAAGCAGGAGCAAGAAACCCGAGCGGGCATTACGGCCGATCGAGCCAAGCTGCAGGAACAACAGTACCAGCTCGAACAGCAGCAAAAGGAACTGGAGCAAGAGCGGCAGGCGCGGCAGGGATCTCCGCAAGGTCGCCAGAGTGCCGGTGGCAGTGGTAGAGGCCTGGAAGACCCTCGTGTCGGCGGACCGGTCCGACGGAGCGCGCACGGTGGCTACAGTGCCAATCGGCTCAAAGGGCATTCTTACAACACGCGGCCCACGGGACATCGCCGGCGGGTCAACGATACGCAAGTGATCGGACGCGTGCCGCGAACGAGCGATCGCTAGCCCGATCGCAACACGTGACCTTTAGCTCGCGTTGCCACCTCTACCATCAGCTAACGGCCGGGAGAGGCCGCGGCTCCCCCCGATTCCCGAATTTCCAGTGGGGACTTATTGCCGGGAGCAGTCGATTCTGCGCTCAACGCAAACGCGCGTCGATCCGATGATTGTGGATGTTATCGAGGTGGGCGTTTCCCGCATTGGGCGTTCCGCTCGACGCGGCGAGTCCGCCCGTCTTATCGGGACCACCGGAGAATATGAGGGGGAAATAAACTCCGTTTGCCGGCGAATCGGTGAGATCAAATGGATCGGGGCTGTCGGGATCGTTCAGATCGGAGAGCGTCGCGGGAAAACCGGTCGGTCGGCGGATGAAGCTGATTGGCTCACCCCACCCGTCGATAAAGACATCCGGACTGCCGTTGCCGTCGAGATCTTTCACTTCATCGTCAGAAAAAAAGTTGATCCGATCGAGGTCATCATCCGCAATTTGCAGGACCAACTGATAGAGGCATTGGGCATCGACATACCCCGATGCACCGTTGACAGTCCCCGTAATATTTTGATTGATCAGCGATGCGGGCGCGTCGACCAAATCGCCCGCCGCATCGGGCATTTCCCATTGAATCAGTTCTCGAATTGCCGCCAATTGCTCTTCCGGCGTACCTTCCGCTACCTGCCGGGTGACGTAGGTATCCCACTGGCGAGAGACGACATTGTGCAGTTTGGAGATCAGCGCTTGCGTCTTCGCCTCGCGGGCCGCCTGCATCGAGCGAAACATGGCGAAGCTGATCATCGACGCAAGCATCGCGATGATCATCATCACCACCAGAAGTTCCACGAGCGTGAAACCGGTGCGGGTGCGAGCGGAGGGTAGGCCCCGTGTGTGGGGGTGCGAGCGGGTATCGGTTTGCATCGACACGCCTCTGTCCAAACTGCCCTGGGGATTTTCGCAGAAAGGATAATCACACCCTCTGCGGACCGACCTTTCTTAGCCTAGCAATCGGGGGCCGAACCGGTCAAGCAATTCCGTCGCCGCAGAGATTTATCCGCAGGGTTGCCCGCGGTATAACATTCCGCGCGGGGGAGAAAACGAACCTTTTTTGGGGTATATCGGGCAAAGACTGGCGTGATTTGCCGGAAACTGTCACAATGGCACTACAGGGTGACCTCCAAGCCTTGTAAATCCGACGGAGCAAAAGGGCAGCGGAACCAATCAGAGCAAGTCGAGGCATATGATGCACAAGCAAGCGACTCCCATTCGGCGATGTCCCCAGCGGGACGTCGGTTTTACGCTCGTGGAACTTCTGGTTGTGATCGGCATCATCGGCATGCTCGTGGCCTTGCTGCTGCCCGCCGTGATGAGTGGCCAGGAGCAGGCCCGTCAGACCCAATGTTCCAAACAGATGAAGGACCTCGCAGGTGCCCACCTGAATCACGCGATCAAAAAAGGCCGATTTGCCGGGTGGTGGTCCGGCTCCGGAGCGACCGCGCAACCGTGGGCTGTCCAGATTATGCCGTATCTCGATATGCAGCAGCGGTACCGTGAATGGGGTTCCGGCACGACCACCGCAGACCAAATTGAGATGTTTATTTGTCCCAGTAATCCGGCAGAGACGGGCACCGAGGCGAAACTCGGTTATGCCGTGAACGCGGGACAAGCAGATTCTGGTGGATCAGAGCCGACGACCGCGTCGGGAAATACCACGGATCAACGTTGGACGGCCGTTTTTCATGATCGAAGCCAAACCGGTGCTCCTTCGGTCGGACTGGAGGATATCCGGGACGGGAAACGTCAGACCATGTTGCTCTCGGAGAGTGCCAGTCTCACCAATTGGAATACGTCGGGCGAGACGAGTCAGGGGCTGGTCGCCGAACTGGGCGGAACCAATACGCTCAACGATGTGACCGGTTCCGATGCTTCGGCCACGGGTCGGCCGAGTAGTTTTCATCAGGAAGGCTTTAATGTTGCCTACTGCGACGGGAGTGTCGAATTCTTTTTTGTCGACCAAGCAGATTTGGACAGGATGTCGATGTTGTACGGCAATATGATGACCCCGGCGGGTGCCGCCAACGGGATCGACGCGACGCAGTAGCCACTCGCCGTAAGCCTGTGTGGGCGGCGGTTTATTTTTTTCCCAGTTGTCGCTGGGCTGCAAAAAAGTCGCTGAGGATCTGTCCGCACGCTTCACCAAGGACTCCGTCAGTAACGCTCACCGTGTGATTCAATCGCCGATCTTCCAGCAGTTGATAAAGTGAAGTGACCGCACCGGCCTTGGGATCGAGTGCTCCAAAGACAACTTTGGGGATGCGTGCCTGCAAGATGGCCCCGGCACACATGGGACATGGTTCGAGTGTGACGAAGAGGACGCAGTCGGTAAGCCGCCAATCTCCGATTGCGCCTGCAGCCTGCGTGATGGCAATCATTTCCGCGTGGGCCGTCGGGTCGGCGAGAGTTTCGCGCTGGTTGTGCGCGCTGGCGATCACCTGGCTACGGCGAACAATCACCGCTCCGACCGGGACTTCCCCCGATTTTGCAGCTTGCTCTGCCTCATGGAGGGCAAGCTGCATGTACTGCGCGTGGGCCGCTTCTTCTTCAGGTGCATCGGGAGAGAGGAACATGCACCTCAGTACAGCAGGCGTCGCAAGCGACGGGAAGGGGGCGGTGTGTATTGCATCGCTTGCTGCTAACGGAGCGGATTGGAACGTTTGTGCTCGAGATCCGCGGCAGTTTCTTGATGCCGACGGGCTCGCAAAGGGTTTTTCCCCGAGACTCGGTCTTCGGTATCTCCGGCCGGGGGATCGCGCATCGGATTTCGAACGACCCTCGGGTTTTGGGTTGCGAGAGGAGCCTTGGGTACGATCGTCGTTGCCTCGCTTTTCTGCAGCTCGGCGTGAGAATCTGTGGGAGCCCTTTGTGGCAACAGTCCAGTGGGATGCCCCTCAGCGGTTACGGCTACAGGTGCCGTACCCGGTGGGCGATCAGCCTCTGGCCGATCGTTCTGCGCGACCGGTTTGGCACCGGCGCTAGATGTGGGAGTGATCGGGATCTCAAAGCTGGCAGGCCGCACGGCGTGATCGATCCGCGGCGTCCGCGGTGCGACAGATCCTCGGCCTGCCGGCTTCCACGATCCGCTGGCATTGGATTTGCGACTGCCGTGCTCTCGTGCCCAATCCTGCTCGGGGAAGTTCTTCTCTTGTGCTGGCTGTAACACTTCTGCCGCCTTCTGATTGTTACCGCCCGTTCTGTGGTGGGCTGGCGCCGAGAGAGTGATGGGACTGAATATACCATCGTCCTCCGGCATCCGTTGTGCGGTTCGCTCGATTTGCTGTGTTGATTGCGGTTCTTCTCGTGCCGTACCCGCTTTTTGCCACCGGTTTGAATTGTGCTGCATCCTCGCGGCTCGCTCATCAAAAATCGAATCAGGATCGTAAAAGGGTTCTCCGGGCTTTTTATCCGGAGTCTCTTTTTTGATCTCTGCTGGTACCGGTTTCTCTCGAGTCCGCTTCTCCCAACGGGTGTCGCCGGATGACCCATCATCTTTTTTTGGTTCAGGCAATGGGACATCAGGCTTGTTCTTCGGCGACTCACTCGCAGGTGGGGCAGGCTGACCGGCAGGCGGACCCGGAGTCGCTGCCGGTTTTTTTGTTTCCGGCTTTATCGAGCCGCCTTGCTTCTGTGAGGGCACTGGTCTGGCGTTGTCACCCGGTTTGTCGGTGGTTGACGGTGGAGCGAAGCTGGTGTCCGGATCGCGGAACGCAGGCCCCTGCGGCCCTTGCGGTGGCGACGGCGGTGGCGCGGTGTCAGGCCCCGTTTTTTGAGAGGAGCCGGAGGGCTTTTTGTTGAAGTCTTCCCCGGGTAAGGGTGGTAAATCTTCATCGAGATTCGGCAGAGGCGGGAGGGTGGAATCATCACCCGGAAGCGGCGGCAAAACTGAGTCGCTGATCGGCGAATCACCGTTCGATTGTTTTGTATCGTCCGCTTTTGGAGCAGTACCCGGCTGATCTTCGCCAGACGCGTCTCCGGATTCCTCGGCCTGTTTGCTTTCCTTCTTCGCATCCGCAGGAATTGGGCCGAGCGAGGGATGGATGATGTCGGTTTCCCAGCGAATCCAACGTGTGGGACGATACCCCCAATTTTTCGGTGCCGGGACCACGGGGCCTTCAATTCTTGGTTGCACGACACGACGGTGCGGCATCCCGGCCTCTACAAGCGACGGGGCAAGAGATGCGAGCAGCAGGGTAAGGCAGACAAAGGTTCCGGGGACTCTCACCCGGCTGGACCGTCCCTCACCGCGAGAGCGGTGGACGCGCGGATCCTTTAACTTATTTAGAATTAGAGAGTTACACATCGGGGGAATGCCATGTCCTTCCTGCGGTACACCCGTGGTCCGGCGATTCCCCCCTAGAACTCGCCGTACTCGTTACGATCGTTGTTATCGGCAGAACTTATCGTGAACATCGAGCGTAATTAGGACCGGTTTTACCTTTTTTGCGCAACGCACGCACTGCACGCACTGAATGCTTGCGTGGATGAGAACCGATTATTTGACACCCATCGAGTGGTGGTTACCATTGGAAAAGTGGGTGTTTCACTTAGTTTTCGCGTTTTCGCCCGGTTTTTGGGGGTGGTGGCTTTGATGTTTCACTGGTGTCAACGACCTGCCCCTCTTGCCACTGAGCAGGGTGGGCACCGACGCTGGGTGTGCTGGCGTCATGCATTCGCCCTCGTAACACGCGGCCTAGTAAATTTCCGTCCTTTTTGCCCCTTATTCCTAGCAGGTCGGTCGGTTTGTTGCCCGGTACCGGTGGGACGGCGGGTAATTGAGAAACGCTGAAACGAACCGTTCACCCATGCCATGCGGTTACGGGTCAGTGCCTAGTAGACCGGAGACGCATGGAGAGAGATGATTGTAATGAGCGAAGATTTCGGGATGCCCAAGGCACACCATGAACGGGAATGAAGGAAAAGAGATGCGGCGAATCAATCTCAAGTTTTTAGTTATTTTTGCTATCAGCCTTGTGATCGCGGGCGGCGCCGGATACGGTTTTTGGTACCTGAACTCGGGACGCTCCGCATCGTTAATCCGCGAGCGTGCGGAGAAGAAAGAGGCCAAGGGTGAGTTGCGAAAAGCCTTGCCCATATTCAACCAGTATCTTGCGCTCAGGCCGTCCGACCAGGAGACTCGCGAGCACGTTGCCGTGCTGGCCGCCGATATTGCCGAATTGGACGACGCCACCTTCACAGAGAAGCGGCGGGCATTCCGTCAGTTGTCGCGGTTGCTTCGAAGTCAACCGGAACGTGACGATCTTCGCCGTCGTTTGATCCATGTGCTGATTGCACAGGGTTCCTATGCCCTGGTGCAAAAGCAGGTGGAGGCCCTGTATGCCCGCGATGTTGTCGATCCGGAACTACAGTACATCTACGCGAATAGTTTTGGCGCGCTCGGTCAGTATGATAAGGCAATCGATAAGGCAAACGACCTGATAGGCTACATCAAGGTCAAGGATGACATTCCCGCAGTATTCAATCCTCGGCAAGCGCTGGTCTCGGATATGCCCAAGGCCTATTTGCTTTTTGCGATGGCCTACCGGGAGCGGGGTGAGGGCCGCAAGGATGAGGAGATTGCCGATCAAGGGATTGAAAAAATGGTTGAGTTCAACCCCGATTCCGCAGAGGCTTTTCATATCCGGGGAAGATACTACGAAGAGGGTTCGGTTGAGCATCGACGAAAACACTACGAGAAGGTGCGGTCAAGCTTTGAAAAATGCCTGGACATTGACCCCGAGCATATCGAGTGTCTCCGGAGCATCGCCGTTTTGGAAAGTCGGGAGAAACAGTACGACAAGGCGCTCGAATATCTTGAGCGGGCTCAGAAAATCGAACCGAAGAATAGACAACTCTATATCGATCAGGCGCGGATCTCCCGCAATAGTGGTGCTGGAGAAAATGGTATTGCCTATATAGAGAAGGGGTTGGAGGCACTTCCGGACGATCCCGAGTTAATTGTGGAGTTGTTCTTAGCGCATCTCGTGGCAGATCAACCCGAGAAGGCTCGCGACCTGATTGAGGTCATGGAAGAATTGAACATCAATCGCGAATCGATCGATATGGCAGAAGCCCGACTGCTGATGCACGAAGGGAAATGGACCCTGGCATTGATGCGTCTCGGAGATCTTCGGCCACGGATGTTAGCAATTTCTGAAAATTCGGTTGGCGAAATCGATGCCCTGATGGCTCTCTGTTATCAGAATCTGGGTCAGTGGGATAGGCAATTGGCTACATCGCGACGTCTTTTGAGTAATTTTCCGCGATCCCCCGCAGGCCTTCGCACCCAAGGCCAGTCGCTCATGGCAATGCAAAAGTACGACGAAGCGATGGACGTGTTCAACCGACTTCAGCAACTGATCGGTCGTGAAGAATTCTTTGCTGATACGGGATTACGCGATACCTATATGGAATTGCTCTTCGAACTCGGCAAGGAGTCTCCGAGGTACAACGAGCAGTTGCGCCGCCTGCAACGCGGTATTTATGAATCGGAGAATATCGAGGCGATCGATAAAGCGATGGTCGAGGTTCGCGCATTGATTGCAGAGGACAAGAATGATGAAGCCCTGGCAAAACTTGAAAGCTATCTGGTGGAGTATCCAGACAGCGAGGATATCCAGGACCTTTATCTTGCGAGTGTCACGAAAATATCGGGACCTGGTGAAGCCCTCGAGTATTTGGAGCAGGTAACGACAAGGCCAGAGAATCCATGGAAAGACCGGCCTCGTTTTCTCGCGGCCCGGATGGAGTGGATTTCTGCTTTGGGAGGCTTCGATGCGGTGAAGAAGATAAAATCGCTTGAGCCCTTGATTCGGAATTATGAAGCGGAGGATCAAATCTCACTTTGGTTGAGTCTGTCTCGCGCACATTTTGCGCTTGCCCGCGGAATGCAGGAAGTCGACCATTGTTTAGCGGAGGCTCAGAAGTTGAGCCCCGTCAGCCGAGAGATTGCGGAACTTCGTTTCGAGTCGGCTTTACTTAAGAATTCGGAAAACGCGCTACTCCAAGCGCTTGATCAAACGGAAAAGACGTTTGGTCGTGGCAGCGACCTTTGGACTCATCAGCGGGCTCGTTATCTCATCTGGTCCAATAGCCTTGAAACAGAAGAATTGGATTGGCTTCAGGAGGTTGAAGCCTTGGCGGCAACCATCGAGGACATTCGGCCACGGTGGCACCGGTTACACCAACTCAAGGGGCTGATCGCGGACTTGAAGGGAAAAACAGAGGAAGCGATCGAACACTATCAGCGATCACTAGAGTTCGGCCCAATGGATATGGAGATTGCGAAAACGCTAACCAATTTGTTAATCAGCGAGGGGCGTGTATCAGAAACCCAGGATGTGATGGATCGGCTCGACGTCGTGCCGGCAAGTATGATTCAAACGCAGATTCTTTTACATGCGTTGTCCGGAGACAATGCAACGGCCCGCGAGTGGATGAAAAAAATCAATTGGGACGAGGTGGAGAACGTCTCAAATTGGATTTGGCGTGGACGTATTCTCTCGTTCATGGGAGACCAAGCCGCCGCGCAAAAATCGCTGGAGCGAGCGGTACAACTCGATGAAAATAATGTGAATTCGGCCCGAGCGTTGATCGACTTTTTTGCAAAAAATCGCCCCCCACTTTCGACCTTTCGGCATTTGCAGTTTGCGGAAAATAGGCTTTCCGAATCCCCTGAGGCGCAAACCCTGTTGGCCGATATTTACAGTCGGTTCACCAGATATACTCCTAGACTCCTTAATGAACACTATCTTTATCGGGCGGTCGAGGCGGACCCGGAAAATGTGAACGTTCAAACCAAGTACGTGAATTTTTGTGTGGACAACCAGCGGCTCGATGCGGCAATTGCGCATTTGAGCAGCATCCTGGAGGAAAACAAAACAGAAGAAAAACAGAATGAACCACTCGCTGTATGGGCGAGGCAAACATTAGCTCGCGTACTTTCGTCGCAACCGAACCACCAGTCCTTTCAGCAAGCCCTCGGGTTGATTGAAGCAAATCGCGTGGGAGGACAGTTGTCGCAGTACGATACGCGGCTCAAGGGATTTTTGCTGGCGCAGCGGGACGAACCGATTTATCGACAGCATGGCATCCGCCTGCTTGAAATGTTGCCGGATCGTGCCCTGAAGCGGCGGGAGATGCTGGCGCTTGCGGAACTCTATTACATGAGTGATCGCTGGAGGGAGTGCAAGAATCTGATGGAGCAACTCAATATTCAATATCCGGACGATATCGATTTACTCGCCCGATATTGCGAAATGTTATTCGAACAGCGGGAATCCAATTCGGGTCGCAACTGGTTGCGAAAGCTGAAGCGCGTGGCCCCAACGAGCCTTCCGACGATGCAGATGATGGCGCTTGAGGCGAAACTCGGAGGCCCGGTTGAACTCAGGAAATTTGAGAAAAAGATGCTGGATTCCTTGGCACAGTATGGTGACCCAGTGCCGGCCAACCAACGAGTTCGAATTGGAAAGGTCCTTGAGACGGCAGGCTTGTTGGAAGCGAGTGAAAAGCAGTATGAGCTTGCCGCGAAACAGCGTCCGCCGTTGCGATTCCAGCAGGCATCGTATCACTTGCGGCATGGAAAACCGGACGAGGCAATGTCCATTTGTAACGAAATGGTAGATGAAAAAAATGTGAGAGCGATCTGCACACTCCTCTTTTCGGCGATGACGAGTAAGCCACAAGATGCGAGTCCCGCCCATATATCACAGCTTTCAGAATGGCTTGATTTGGCAAAGAAAGAATACCCGGACGATTGGCGGGTGAGGATTCAAGAGGCGTTCGTACGCGACATGCAAGGAGACACAACGGAGGCGGTTGCTCTTCTCGATGCCATGGACTGGGATAAACTTTCGGAATATGAGCAGGGGATGGTCGCCAACAATCGAGCCTACTTTAATATCAAGCTCGGCCAAAGTGACGACTTGGTAGAGGAGGATTTGAAACTGGCATTTAAAAAGCTCGGACCGAAAATCGAATTGCTCGACACGCGGGCGATGGCCCTCATGGGAAATCGTCAATTCGATGAGGCAATTCGCGATTTACAACAGGCAACCCTCTTCCAGCCACGTACGGGACGCTATCATTTCCATCTCGCTTTGGCCCATCAGGGTCGCGATGATCAGTCGTCCGCACGTGAAGCGCTCGATTTTGCCCAATCGATCGGACTGCTTCCCGAGCATTTAAATCCCGATGAAAATTCGAAGTATGAGTCATTGCAGGCCTGGCTGAAAAACTAGTTTTTCCACCTGTCACACGGTTTTTATGAGAGATTCACAGCGGCCGAGTTTCCATCATTATCCATTGATTTTCCCTGTTTCTATTTGGAATTAAGAAAATGCGTAAGCTGAACGTCAAGGTTCTCATTATCTTTCTTGGCACATTGCTCATTGTCGGGGCGGGCATTGGGGCTGTGCTCTATGTGAAATCAGATAAATCATCAGAGTACCTTGCGGCAGCGAGAGAGGCGGATAAGCAGGGAGATTACGATAAGGCGGTAGAGAATTACCAGCGTTACCTTGCCCAAAATACAACCGACCAGGAGATCATTTGTGAGGCGGCAATAGTCGGTAGTCACTGTTTGGATGAGGAGCATATTGAGGATTCGAAAAAGAAGCGGGCCGCGTACATGCTCATGGCCCGGGCGCTGCGAGGTTCTCCCGGAAGAAGTGATATCCGGCGAAATTACGTGGATGGGCTTGTCGCTTTGGGCGAGTTGAGCTCCGGATCGGAGGTCGAGCGGTCATTCTTCATCGAGGCGGAAAAAGAGTTGAAGAAACTCAGTTCCCAACAGAAGGAAGATCCGGAAGTCGACTATCTCTATGCGCAATGTGCCGAAAAACTGGAGAGACACAATACTGCGATTGAAAAATTAAGTGGGTTAGTCGGCTACGACCCGAAGTTGCAAAATTTTGATGACGAAAACGCAAAAGCTCCCCACATGATTAAGGCGTATACGCTGCTGGCGGATATTTTCAGGCGGAGGGGAACCGGAGGGCGAGATGACGAAAAAATTGCCGACCGCATGATCGATCGAATGGTTGCGTTGAATCCGGAGAATGCAGAGGCGTTCGTCAGTCGTGGCATCTACATCCGCCGTTTAGCACAGAGTGAATCTTCAAATAAATCGGACCGTCACCAAGCACTCAATGACTTTCTTCGTGCAAGAGAACTCGATCCGAACAACATGGACACGCTGATTAATGTGGTCGACGAATACATTTACTGGATGGACAAAGTTGACGACTCAAAGCGAGAAGACTACGCGGCGCGGTCGCGAAATGACCTCGCCTCCGCTCGTGAGATTGACCCCAAGGATTTTCGAATCTACGTTCGCGAGTCGCGACTTGCACGGCAATTGGAAAACCGCGAGGAGGAACTGGCAGCCATTAAGCAAGGTTTAGAGGCCATTCCGAGCAACGGTACCTTGGTTAATTTGCTATTCAATGCCCAGTTAGAAGACAAGCAATCGGAAGAAGCAAAGCAAACCATCGAGAGGATGAAGGAACTCAACTTCCGACCGGAGTGGATTGCTTTTTCGGAAGCGAAAGTCCTCTGCATCGAAGAGCAGTGGCTTGAGGCGAGTACCAAGCTTGAGGCCTTACGACCGCGCATGTCGTTTTCTACGAACGTGATTTACTCTCTCGATCACTTGCTTGGACGCTGCTACAAGGCCTTGGGTCAGCCTGATCGGCAGATTGAAGCGTATGGCAGAACCTTGGCTGAGCGACCCGAGTCGAGGATTGCCTTGGCAGGCCAAGCAGAGGCGCTCGTGGCACTCAAGCGGATGCCCGAGGCGCTCGAAAAATTGACTCAACTCAAAAGTGTGATGGGCGCGGAAGATTTCGATAGCGACGAGGGACTTCGTTCGCTCTATCTGGCCACACTGGCTTCTCTCTCACAAAAAAATAGCGAATATCGCAATCGACTGGAGGGGGTAAAGCAGGAATATGTAACGCGCGAAGATGTTGCAGGTTCGGACAAGGCGGTTGTTGAAGTAGAAAGTCTGATTCGCGGCGAACGCATCGAAGAGGCATTTAACCGCCTTAACGAAGCACTCATTGAATTTCCTGATGCGGCCCGTCTGCAAAACACCTATTTAGCGCTCATGGTCCGTGAGCAGGGTGCAGAAGCGGCGCTCGAATATCTGAAAACTGCCACGACGCGGGATGAGAATCCCTGGACCGACCGACCGGAACTGTTTCTTCGCCAAGCGGAACTCATTGTACTCGTCGGGGGACCCGAGCAAGGAGAGAAAATTAAAGCGATCGAGAAGGAAATTTTAAATTACAAAGAGAATGAGCAGGGAAAACTGTGGAAAAAGATTGCCCGTATTTATTACCAACTCACGCCGTCACGGCGCGAAGACGCAATGCGCTGCTTGCGGACTGCCGGGGAGAAAGATGCCGATCAGCTCTACCCCGTCGCACTATTTGAATTAGCGAGAGAATCCGGCAACGAGCTTGAGATGCAGGCGCAGGTAGACGAGGCGTCGAACCGCTTTGGAAAAAATACACCGGTTCCACAGTTTCTCGAAGCGCGATACTTACTTTGGAAATATCAGCAAGATCCCGAGAAGGGAAAGCGGATGCGACTGGTGCAAACGGCCGACCGACTTGCCGATCAAATTGCCAAGAAGCGACCGAAGTGGCAGCGATTGTTGGAATTGAAGGGATCTATCCAAGAATTGCAGGGTGACTTTAATGCGGCAATTGATTTTTACCAAGAGTCGATCGATGCAGGCCCTCTGGATGCGATGACGGTTCGACACCTTGTGGAACTGCTCGTACAACAAGGGCAATACGATGAAGCGAGAAAAGTTTTGCTTCGACTCAATAACGTTCCCCAATCGCTAAAAAAAGAACAACTTACGCTGGACTTATTGACCGGCAATCGCGAGGCCGCGCTGACCTCGCTAAATCAGGCAGCACCAGTCGATTCGAAAAATGCCGAAGATTGGGTGCGTCGCGGACGAGTCCTTCTTAGACTCGAAAAAATAGGTGAGGCAGAAACCGCCTTCCGTCGGGCTGTTCAATTGGCGCCGCAACTCCCGCAACCGTCGTTGGCACTCGTGGAGTACCTTTTGAAGACGCAGCGGACCAAGGAAGCGGAAATAGAAATTCGGAATATTGAAAATCGACTTTCGCAAGACGTGGCTGCCCAGGTGATGGGACAGTGCTACGCGTGGTTGGGAAATCGAATGATGGCGGAACACTATCTGGCTGCGGCGATTGCGAACAATCCAGCAGACATGGAGCGTGAACGCGCCATGGCAAAATATCATATGATCAACAATCGCTTGCGGCGGGCAATTCCTCACCTTAACACGATTCTTGAAAATAGCTTGGAATCGGAAGGGGCTCCCAGTGAGATTTCTCTTTGGGCTCGGCGTTCCCTCGCTCGCGTTTTCGCATCGATGCGAACGCATCGCTTTTTTGAGCAGGCGTTGGCACTAGTCGAAGGAAATCGCCAGGAAGGGGATTTGAAATCACCAGACCTGAATCTCAAGGGCTTGATTCTGGCAGTGCGTCCCGAACCGATCTACCGGCAGAAGGCAATCGAGATTCTACAAGATATCCCGCGCGAGGATCTTAAACCTGAAGAGCGATTGGCGCTTGGTCAGCTTTACTATATCTCGGATCAGTGGCCCGAGTGTCGAGAAACAATGCAGTCATTGTTGGTCGATTATCCGGAAGATACACGTTTCCTCATCAAGTATGTGGAGATGCTTATCGATAAGCAGGAATGGAGAACCCTCGGGCCGTGGATGCGGCAGTTACAGAGACGTGACCCGAAAGGGCGGGAGACCATTCGACTCACTGCCAAGGATGCGAAGGGTCGCGGAAAAGATCGCCCCGCAATCACGGCCATCGAGAGTTTTATCCCGGATGGTGTCGAGAGGGCAGACGAAGAAAAAGTATTAGCAGCGGCAGCCCTTTACGAGGAAATCGGTCTGCAAGAGCAGGCCGAGGCGGCCTACCGTGCCGTGGCCGATCGAGATTTTAAATACCGAATCAATCTGGCCGCATTTCTCTCAAGGCAAGGAGAACTCGATGAAGCGTATCGCATTTGTGACGCAATTGAAAACAAGGAAATATTACTCGAAATTTGTGCGATCGGTATCGGGGGTGCAGTGCGGCATGCCAATACCGTGACCGATGAAGAGATAAAACAGGTTAAACGATGGATTGCTCTTGCAAAAAAAGAGTATCCGAATTCGATTGACTTAGTCACGCAGCAGGCTGCTCTGTTCTCGGCTATCGCTTCGACGCGCAACGCAGAAGATTCCAAGAATAGTTACCTACAGGCTTTGAAGTTAATTCAAGCAGTTCCCACAGAAAGAATGAATGAAAATCAACGAGGCCTGCTGGCAAACAATCTCGCCTACATGACGGTAAAAACGGGAGGTGATTCTGACGTTGCACGTGAGAATATCGACCTGGCCTTCAAACTGCTCGGGCCTCGCATCGAATTGCTCGATACGCGCGCGATTATCCATATCGAAGAAGGTGAGTATGATCAGGCGATCGAAGATCTCAACGAGGCAACCCTTTTTGATGTGAGTTCCGGTGTCTATTACTTCCACCTTGCCCTCGCACATCAAGGCAAAGATGACCGGGATGCGGCCCTCGCGGCACTGGAAAAAGCGGAGGAGTTGAAATTCACCGGGGAAAAGATCGATGGCATCGACCGCGAAAAATACCTAAAACTCAAAAGGTGGCTGCGGCTTTAAGCGGCAGGTCGGTGAATCGGTGTGAATAACTCCTGGGGAAGGGCTATGCGAACCCTGGCGATTGGAGATATCCACGGGTGCTTCAGAGCGTTGGAAACCGTGGTGTCGGCAGCACAAATCTCTGTTGACGATCAGTTGGTCACGCTCGGCGATTACGTGGATCGTGGTCCCGAGGTTCCTCGAGTGTTGTCGTGGCTCCGCGATCGGTATCGGATGGGCCGCTTGGTTCCTTTGCTCGGCAACCATGAAAAGATGTTGCAGGCAAGTAGAACAAATGAAGATGTTTTTCGCGACTGGTTGAGTTTTGGTGGCCGGGAAACATTAGAGGCTTACACATCACCGGAAGATGAATTGAGCCTCGATGCGATTCCGCAGGAAGACTGGAAATTCATCGATGAGAACTGCGTTTCCTGGCACGAAACTGAAAAACATATCTTTGTGCACGCCGGTCTTCATCCGAATTTGCCCCTCGCACGGCAGTACGACCAGGTGTTGTTCTGGGATCGTGTCGTGGCACACGCACCACATTGCTCGGGCAAAACGATGATTTGCGGGCACACCCCTCAAGAAGATGGCTTGCCGGCAAATCATGGCCATGCGATATGTTTGGATACCGGGGTTTATCTCGAAGATGGTTGGCTCACCTGTCTCGATGTGGAGAGTGGCGAGTACTGGCAAGCGAACCAGGCAGGCGATTCCCGCAATTGGCAAATTGCGGAAATCGAGCCCACCTAACGCTTGCTTGCGCTTGCTTGCGATACAGCGATCTTTATTTGCCGGACTCTGTGGGAGTGGCAGGAGCACTCGGAGTCGGGCTTATCGCGTTTGTGGGTGTGGGAATCGGTTCCAATTGATTCTCACCACCGAGGATTTCGGTGGAGGGACTCCAGCCCTCACCAGCGTATCCTCCACAACCGTAACATGTGCCTCCACAACCGTAACAGGTAAATAGGCTACAGACGTGGTGGAAGCCGCGGACGATATGTTTGCCAGGATACCAGGTTGCCCCACCGCACGTCATGCAATCGCCTTGGCAGGAAGTTTGTCCGCAGGCGTTGCATGCCATCGGAACGGCCCCGGTACCCGCTTCGCGGTAAAACCCGACGCGCCAATGAGACCCGCAGCATCCCGAATGTATCGATACGGCAACGAAAGCGAGGCTTAAAATAAGTAGTGTGCGCTGCATCTCAGAATCCCTTTCCCCCACCCCCCGGTTTTCACATGGGAGGCCGATCCAAAACACGACTAATCGAAATAGCAGGGGTGCGCGCCGAAGTCTTTGGCGCAAAGAAGCCAGGAGTCCTATCGAGCCCACCCGCTTTCTTCTATCGGACATAAAATCGGCAAAATCGAGAAAATCGTTATAAATTCTCATTTTCCCCCAGTCGCTAAACTCGCCACCGCGAAGCCTGCCTGTTTCCGGCACGCTAGCATGCAGCTATAGTGCGGATTCTCATTCGACTGCTCGATTTCCATTGTTCAACCGAGAGCGATTTACGATTCATGGCTGAACCGCTTGCCCCCCACGCACTCCATCACATTGCTCTGCCGACGCGCGATCCAGAAGTTACTTGCGATTTTTACGTTCGTGTATTCGGCTTAAAGCGTATTGCCCGCCCCGCATTTTCTTTTGCGGGGGCGTGGCTTTATCATCCATCTGCACAAATCCAAATCCATTTGATCGAGCATCCCTCAGCCCGTGGCGAGCGGGGGGCGATCGATACGCTGGCCCCCCACCTTGCAATGAGGGTGGCCGATTTGGATGTGATCGAAGAACGACTCAAGCAGCACAAGATTCCTTATGAGCGGCAAATCAATGCCGCAGGTTTTCAGCAAATTTTTTTCCAGGATCCCGATGGGAATTGCCTTGAGTTGGGCATCTATCCAGAGGATATGGAAACCAATTAAGTGAATCCTCCGAGCAGCCGCGTGCCGCGATGCCAATTTGGTTGACCGACGAAATATAAAAATAGTTTGAATCGTTTTTCAGATTGTGTATGGCCGAATCAAATAGTGAAATTGACTCTCTGCGGACAGCAATTGCAGAACTGGGACTCGCATGTTCGGAAGATCAGATTCTGCAACTCGACTGTTACCGTCGTGAATTATTGGAGTGGAACAAAAAGATTAATCTGACGCGACATCTCACAATCGAGCAATTCGTCGATCGCGATGTGCGGGACACCATGATGCTTAATCAATTTTTAGAACCGCGCGGCCGCATTCTCGATGTCGGAACGGGAGGAGGTGTCCCGGGGGTTCTCCTGTCGATCCTGCGTCCCGATCTGCAGATTTCGCTTTCCGAATCGGTTGCGAAGCGAGCGAACGTGTTGGAAAAGATTGTGGCGAGGGTGGGTGTATCATCCCGGACAATCCATGCCCGGGCCGAGGACATCCTGGCGACAGAGTCTTTTGATGTGCTGACCGTGCGTGCCGTGGCAAGATTGCAAAAAGTGCTCACATGGTTTGGCCCACACTGGTCGGCGATAGGACAGCTTTTATTGGTGAAGGGGCCAGCGTGGGTCGAGGAGCGGCTCGAGGCTCGCGAGGCAGGTTTACTCAAAGATCTGGAACTTCGGCTGCTTGCTCGTTATTCGCCAGCAAATTCGGGTGCCGAATGCGTGGTTTTACGCGTGCGGCATCCTTCGTCTCGGCCTTCTCTCCAATGTCCCACAGATTGAGTGGATTGAGTCCGTATGGACTTTCCTTTATATTGCCGCTTTGCCAATCCCGACGACTCGCCCCATGACGTCCTACAGCCTCACACATCTCAAGCAACTCGAAGCCGAAAGCATCCATGTCATTCGCGAAGTGGTTGCCGAGTTTGACAATCCTGTCATGCTCTATTCGATCGGTAAAGACTCCTCGGTGATGGTGCATTTGGCACTCAAGGCGTTTCATCCGGCGAAGCCCCCATTTCCTCTGCTGCACGTCGATACGACGTGGAAATTCAAGGAAATGATTGCCTTCCGCGAGGAATATGCCAAGAAGGAGTTGGGGCTCGATGTGATCACTTACATCAACCAGGAGGGCCGCAAGCACGGGATACATCCGCTCGAAGATAGCGACAAGCACACGGAAATCATGAAAACCGATGCGCTCAAGCAGGCGCTGAATAAATACCGCTTCAATGCGGCTTTCGGTGGTGCCCGCCGCGATGAAGAAAAGTCGCGGGCGAAAGAGCGAATTTTTTCATTCCGCGATAAGAATCATCGTTGGGATCCAAAGAATCAGCGGCCCGAACTCTGGAACCTTTACAACGCGAAGGTTCGTCCGGGCGAAAGCATCCGAGTGTTCCCTATCTCGAACTGGACCGAACTTGATGTGTGGCAATACATTCATCTCGAGAAAATACCGATCGTCCCATTGTATTTTGCGGCGAAGCGACCGGTCGTGCAGCGATTCGACGAGAAGGGGAATGAGGTGACCTTGCTCGTGGATGACGAACGCATGAAACTCGAACCGGGCGAGATACCGGAAGAAAAAATGGTTCGCTTCCGTACTTTGGGTTGCTATCCGCTCTCCGGTGCAGTGGAGTCGACGGCGACCACGCTTCCGGAAATCATCCAGGAAATGCTTCTCTGCAAGACCAGCGAGCGACAAGGCCGAATGATCGACCGAGACAAAGACGCGTCGATGGAAAAAAAGAAGAAAGAGGGCTATTTTTAGTCCCGAGATATGTCGCATCAATCTGAATTAATTGCTTCTGATATCGACGCGTATCTTGCGCAGCATGAGCGCAAAGAGTTGCTTCGTTTTCTGACCTGCGGAAGTGTGGATGATGGAAAGAGTACGCTGATCGGCCGTCTGCTCATCGAGTCGAAGATGGTCTATGAAGATCAGTTGGCGGCTCTGGAAAAGGATTCCCAGACGCACGGCACGATCGGCGATCGGCTCGATCCGGCATTGCTCACTGACGGTTTGGACGATGAGCGGCAGCAGGGAATCACGATCGATGTTGCCTATCGTTATTTTTCGACGGCAAAGCGCAAGTTCATCATTGCCGACACCCCGGGTCACGAGCAGTATACGCGGAACATGGCGACCGGTGCGTCGACCTGCGATCTTGCCATTATCTTGATCGATGCTCGGCAAGGAGTTTTGACGCAGACCAAGCGGCACAGTTTTATTACGTCGCTTTTGGGTGTGAAGCATATTGTGGTGGCGATCAACAAAATGGATCTGGTCGACTATTCGCAAGAAGTGTACGAGAGGATTCGGGAGGACTACATCCAGTTTGCCGCTCGAATGTCCTCAGATGATGTGCACTTTATTCCGATCTCTGCGCTCGATGGAGACAACGTGGTCGTCCGCAGCGAAAAAATGCCGTGGTACGACGGCAACACGCTGATGCACATGCTGGAAAACGTCTACATCGCATCGGATAGCAACTTTCAGGATTTCCGCTTCCCAGTGCAGTATGTGAATCGACCTCATCTTGATTTTCGCGGATTTTGCGGAACGGTGGCTTCGGGCACGATCAAGAAGGGCGATGAGATTATGGTACTGCCCGCCCGTACAACGAGTCGCATCAAGTCGATCCTCACGTATGAGGGCGAAATCGAGGAGGCGTTTACCCCACTCTCAGTCACGTTGACGCTCGAAGACGAAATCGACGCGAGTCGCGGTGACATGATTGTGCGGGTCGGTAACCAACCGCGGGTGGGTCAGCGGATGGATGCAGTGGTCGTCTGGATGGGCGAAGAACCCATGGTGCCCGGGACACGTTATCTCTTCAAGCAGACCACCAAAGTCGTGCCCGGTTCGGTCCAGTCGCTTCGCTACAGAATCGATGTCAATACGCTCCATCGTGAGCCCGCACCGTCTCTCGCGCTGAACGAAATCGGGCGGTGCGAGATTCAACTCGACGACAACATCATGTTCGATGCTTACAAGCGTAATCGCGGTACGGGATCGATGGTGATCGTCGACCGGATAACGAACGTGACGGTCGGGGCGGTGATGATTCTCGATGAGATGCAGGCGGGTGAATCTCAAGATCATTGGGATGCCGAGCCTGCGAGCACCTCGCTGAAAGGCGAACCGAGTCAAGTGACCGATGAGGAGCGAGAAGCACGATTTGGCCAACGGGGGGCGACGGTGCTGATCACGGGGCTCACCGGTTCGGGGAAGCGTTTGGTGGCTCACGCGCTGGAGCGACAACTCTTTGATTCGGGTCGCGCGTGTGCACTTCTTGATGGCCCGAAAATGCGACTCGGGGTCAGCAAGGATCTTGGGTTCACTCCTGAGGGCCGAAGCGAGAATATGCGTCGCGCTGCGGAGTGTGCACGGATGCTGAATGATGCCGGTTTGATTACGGTAGCGAGTTTTCTTGCCCCGAAAAAAGACGTGCGAGATCGGGCTCGGGAGGTGGTAGGCTCAGATCGATTTATCGAAGTGTTTCTCGACGTTCCGCTCGAGGCGTGCCGAGAGCGCGATACCAATGGCATGTACGAGTTGGCCGACTCCGGAGAAATCCAGGATTTCCCGGGCGTGACCTCGCCCTACGAGGAACCGGTGGCCGCTGACCTCACGCTCACGCCGCATACCGAGTCGCTGGAGGCGTGCGTGGAGAAAATTCTTGAACTCTTGAAGCAGCGTGGCTTTATCCGCTAGGAAATCGCCCGAGGCGAGTCAACCGGCTTTGACCTGCAAGTCGCCCCTCTCCTCTTCCCGATAGAGACGTATCGTGGCAGAGTTTGGAGTGCGCCTTTCCGGCATGAAGCCATGCTTCCCCGTCGAAAAGAAGGGGTGGAATTCTGCGGCCGGTCCGCTCGTGAAGTCGGTTTTTAATCGCTCCAGAATGTCATTCCAGGGCAGCCCACTGCGGTAAATCAGGCGGTAAGCGTTTTTCAAACACTGCATGTCGTCCCGGTCGTACCCGGCACGTTGGATTCCGACGCGGTTTAAGCCGACCACTCCACTCGTATTGCCATCGAGCATGACGAAGGGAGGAACGTCTTTCACGGCACGCGAATATCCGCCGACGGCGGCCAAACGGCCGACCCGACGAAACTGCTGCACCGCCGCTCCCCCGGCAACATAGGCGCGATCCCCAACAGTGACGTGTCCGGCAAGCATCACGTTATTGATCAACACCGTGTGATTTCCGACGACGCAATCGTGACCGATGTGAACACCGACCATGACCAGATTATGGTCACCAATCTGCGTCGATTCGCCCTCGTGAAGCGCGCAATGGACCGTGGTATTCTCCCGAAACGTGTTTGCCTCGCCAACGATGAGGCTGCCGGTGACTTCGGGCACGCTCGAATGTTGCGGTACGCCACCGAGGACGGCTGCTTCATGGAGTGTGTTGCCGGGCCCTAGCGTGGTATTTTCTTTGACAATCGCGCGGGCTTCGAGTCGGCATCCGTCGCCCAAAACGGCATCCTTCTCCACGATACAGAAGGGACCTATTTGCACTTCCTCACCGAGGGTGGCAGTGCTGTCAACGATGGCAGTCGGGTGAATGAGCAACGTAACGGTCCGTTTAAATCGGCGAATGGGTCTCGGATTAAGAGTTGTATCGACCCCAGGCCAAAGAGTAATTCATACGAATAACGTGAATTCCGATATTTGCCCTCTGCGGCAAGTCGGTGCGGTAATACTTGAAGAGCGGCCCAAAAATCGTTCCAATGAGCCCTTCGCAGTTTCATGCGTATTTTGATGTATTTATCGTTGGAGAGCAGCATGGCAGATGTGCACGAACTATACGACCAGGCAGACCAATTGAAGTTGGATGGCAAACTTGAGGAGTCGGTCGCCAAATACGAAGAGATTCTCGCCGCCGAACCCGATTACATGCTTGCGCATGCAGCGCTTGCAGTCGTGAAGGGCCGGTTGGGGCAACACGAGGTAGCGATCGAGCATGCCAAGAAGGTCTGCGAGATTGCACCCGAAGATCCCTTTAGCCACACGCAACTGAGTGTGATTTATCAGCGGGCGTACGCCGGTACGAACAACCAGCAGTATATTCAGGACGCGGAGGAGGCGATGGCGCGTTCCCAGATGCTTCAGCAGGGACAAGCGTAAGTGGGGTTGGTTGTTCTTGCTCCATCTCAGGCAGGCGATGATTCGCCTGCAAGTTGCTTCCAGGTGTCGGTCAGCGCCGCCCCTGCGCGGTGAACCTCAGGTGCGGTTGTGAACCGACCGAGACTGATCCTGATGGTTGATCGGGCCACCTGCTCTGAGATGCGCATCGCGGCGAGCGTCGCGGAAACCGTCGTGGAATGACTGTGGCATGCCGCTCCAGTAGAAGCGCAAAGAAGCGGAATGTGGTCGAGCAACCTTTGCCCCTCGACTCCGGGAAAAGCAATGCTCGATGTATTGGGCAGCCGCTCCGCCCCTCGGGCATGAATCACAACTTCTCCACCGGTTGTTTTTTCGAGATGCCCCTCGAATTCGTCCCGTAGTTCGGCAAGGCGGGTGCATTCACTCATTTGTGCTTGCTCTGCGATCTCGGCAGCCTTGCCGAGGGCGACCGTAAGGGCAACATTTTCCGTCCCCGGACTCAATCCCAGTTCTTGTCCTCCGCCGTACAAAACCGGATGCAGGACGACTCCCTCGCGCACAAAAAGGACACCGACTCCCTTGGGCGCGTAAAACTTGTGCCCGGCAAGCGTGATCAGGTCGGCCCCGATGCAATCGACTGAAACGGGCAGCTTGCCTACCGCTTGTGCCGCATCGACATGGAAGAGAACCCCGGCCTGACGACAAATCTGAGATACCTGCTGCACGGGTTGAATCGTGCCCACCTCATTGTTGGCATGCATCAGGCTGACTAATCGTGTGTTCGGGCGTATGGCGGCCTGAATGTCCTGCGGGTCAACCTGACCCTGTGGATTGCAGCCGATCACCGTGACTTCACATCCGCCCGGCTTCAAGGATTGGATCGGCCCGGTGGTAGCCGGATGCTCGATGGCCGAGGTGATGATGTGCGCTGAGGTGGGGTCTTCGCACGCCTGAATCGATCCGGTAATGGCAAGGTTGCTGCTTTCGGTACCGCCGGAGGTAAAGATGATTTCTTGACTTTGGCAACCAAGCAACTTGGCCACTTGGTCTCGAGCAGTGGAAACCGCCTCGGCCGCTTTCTGGCCGATCACATGCAGGCTTGAGGGATTTCCATAGTGTTCGGCGAGGAAGGGCAGTATCGCCTCGCGGACCGCCGGATCGATGGGGGTCGTGGCGTTGTAGTCAAGGTAGAGGGTATTCTCGGGGGACATAAAACGCTTGCGTGATTTATTGGTGGTGACAGTCTTCGCCGCTTGATCCAATCGAGAAAGTGGCCGTGGGCCGGTTATTGTATCAGATGATTTAGAGGGTGATTTAAGGGGCGATTGATCGTCCGGCACCTCGCTACTAGGGTTTGTTAGTGCACTGACGAGTATCTGGTGAGCGATCGGACGCGCGTTCGTCCATCGGTTAAGTCTTCAATAGGTAACGATCATTGTTGCCATTTTCTGCAACAGTCTTGATGAGCTGATTGCGCTTATTGAGGAGACGCCACATGTAACGCTTTAGAAACAAAAAGTCTGCGACGCATCCCAGCACACCCAACGGTGATGTGTAGTCAAATATGTCGCGCATGACCGTTCCCTGGGCGTTTCCTTCAAAATGATGGTCATGGTCAAAGCGACGAAATGCGCCAGATACCATTGAGTCGCGAAAATGATGTGGACGATCGAATTCCACGATCTTTGTCGTTAATCGCTGGCGCATGCCAAAATGCGTTGCCTCCCAAGTAACTTCTTCACCCAGATTTATAAGTCCGCTCGTGCATCCAGCAATCGCCCTTTCATTCGTCTGCTGCGTTGATTCCACATGCAAGTCGATACTCCTCGATAAATCAAAAACAGTTTCGATAGGCGCATCGATTTGCGTTGTAAGCGTAATGGCAGGCATAACTAAATTTGGAATATAAACATTGGTTCTATTGAATCCGAGTACACCCTTGGTAAGGGTAGTCGTCGCGGGTGGCGACACCATACGACCATCTTGGGTTATTAGGTTACCAGCTTGTGGCTCGTTGTCATAAAACGTAAGGCAATTCGGCATGGATGCCCAACGTTGCGGTTTTGCGTTGTTGAGCGGCGCACCGTCATCTCGCGATTGCCACCAGAGCACATGCGTAGCCAATCATGAAAACGAGCCCAGGGATTGACGCCAACGTGACGGATACGGGCGTGAGTTTCAGCGAGTGAAGGGGATAAGCTAAACACCCGCTGGTAGCAATCACTATCGCGAGCATGGAGGGGATTCCTTGTCCTTCAGGGGACGGGAAGGCAAAATCAAAAACGATCAGCGCAACGGCAATCAACGACAAAGGAATGAAATAGGCCATACGCTGTACGACGGAAGACAAACCAAAGCAGTATGCGATTGCCAAGAAGCAGCTAAAACCAGCAGTGAACGCTGCAGCAATCAATCCAAGAATGTACGGGTCATCACTCTGAAGAAGATTGACGCCATCGAAAATGGCAAACAATACGGCAAAGGTAAACGATGAAACTGAAAATGCGATCCAGGTGCGAACAGCGCCAACACGGATTCGAGCAGGTAATGACTTGGTTGAGGTCATGGAATAGTGACACCTGCTATTGATCGACCCATGGTGAGTGAAGCCGGTCTTTGCGACCATGACTTGGTGGGGACACTGTAAACATCATAGATTGATCGCTATCCAACCGCCCCAAATCGCTAGCCCGGCGGCAAGGCAGGCAAGCGGTAACCACCAATTGAATCGGCGGTTCCTTATCGAATTTGCTACACCCACAGTAAAAGCAGCTATCGCTAGAATGCCTGAGCAAATAAGCAGAAAAACGCCTACGCCTGCAAGTTCATTAGACCAGTTACCAGCACGACGAAATGCCGCACCAATGCCAACGGCAAATGCGATTGAACCCAAGGCCGCCACGCAAAACGCACCGATAAGTAATCGTACAGCGTTGCTCAATATTTGGTTCCGCGACCAATGTCGCTTTAGCGATTAAGGGGATTGATTTAGTTCATCGACCAATTGCCGCAACCTTCCGAGGCGGCGACGATTAAAGTGGAATACGAGTCGCGGTAGGTTTGCAAGATCCGGTTCATCTTTCTCTTCCGGTAGCGCCTCGTCCAGAGTGAATTGACCGCTCGAGAGGATGTCGGAGAAGTTAGTGTTGATCTGATCGAGTACGCCTTCCGAAATCTTTTCTTTCAGGCGGAAAACAAGAAGATCTTTCACGTATCGCATACTGTGGAAAACGCGATAGAAGTTCAGAATTTCCTCTACGGCACAGTCCGCATTGTCGGTCAGCTTGTAGAGCGACAAATCGTCGGGAGAAATCATGCCTTCCTTCAGCAGTCGCTTGCGAACAAAGTCGTCCCAGTCGCTCCAAAAACTTTCGCCCGGGGCATCGAGGAAGACGACCGGCACGAGATCTCGCTTGCCGGTTTGCAGCAGCGTAAGGACTTCTAGGCCCTCATCGAGCGTGCCAAAACCACCGGGAAGCAGGCACACGGCATCGCACTCTTTTACGAACATGAGTTTTCGCGTGAAAAAATATTTCATGTGCACCAATTTGTGATCGCCACGAATCACAGGGTTGGAACCTTGCTCAAATGGCAACATGATGTTCAGCCCCATCGATTGCTTACGCCCCGCGCCCCGGTGCCCCGCTTCCATAATGCCACTCGCAGCGCCGGTCAGCACATACCACGACTGTTCGGCCATTTTTCGCCCGAACTCGATGGCCTGAAGAAAGGCCGAATTTTCAGGGTGTGTCCGAGCCGAACCGAAGACTGCGACAATGCGATCTCTGCGATACGGGGCGAATACCTTGAAGGCGTATCGCAACTCCCGAAGGGTTCTGCTGAGAATCTTCAAGTCACCGCGACTCGTTTGGTCTGTCTGCAGTTTTGTTGTCGATTCGCGGATCTTGTCGATCAGGTCCGAGGTGTTTTTGGGGTCCTTGCCATCGGCACTTTCGCCGGTCGCGGCATTTTCGTTTTCACGATCGGAATGGTTCTTTTTCTTGTTCAAAGTGGCGGTTCCTCGAGTCACCTGGAAATTATTTGGAGGCTGAAGGACACAATCGGCGTCAAATCACCGTCAGATGCGACTCACATCGCAAATGAATTGTACGTACCGAGGCAAAAAAAAACCCGAGTCCCTGAGGAACTCGGGCGTTGTGCTTTGTCTTTTGCCCGGATTTACGCGGACGGCCGGCGAAAATGCTGATATGCCAAAATCACCTCGTACAAGTCGGTCGAGATGGTCACATCGTCGTCCGAAAAGTCTTGAAGCCAAGCACGATTGCTTTGGACGGCTTCAGCCAAAAGGGGGAATATCTGCCCTAAAGGCACCGAGATGGAATCGGCCGTTTCGGGGCCAATCTGTGTTGCGTCTACGACTTGAGGCCCGTGATAGACCTTGAGGTGATTTGTAACCATCGAAAGCATCCTTGCTTGGTCAAACAGCCTCCCTGCAACCGTGTTCCATTTATCGTCTCGTACCATCTGAAACGTTCGGTCAAAATAGTCCGAATAATCAGTTTTTATTGACAGCATCGATAGCAGAATTCACAAATGAGGCGTTTCACGCAAAGCTTAATAAAGTTCCGATGTCCGGCCTCGGGTGCTCGGTAGACGGCAGTCGGATGCTTTTGCCTCCGCTGCAGCAATCGCAATCATGAGATGGAAGAAGTCGAGACCGTCACTAAATGAGATTGCGTTTCATGAAACCAATCCCCTCAATCGGTTCGCTACGAGACTCGGCGGGTACGGGTGCACCGGGTCATCAAAGATATATTTTGAGCCCCAAGTTCCCATCCCAGGCGACTGGTCAACAGGTGGTTGTTTGATAGACTACTTAAGCTAGCACCCCCCATTTTTTCGGCACTGGTTTCACTGGAGATATCCGACGATGCTCAAACCCGAAATAGAACTGGCCCTCAATAAGCAAATCAACCTCGAGTTTTCGGCCTCCTACATTTATCTGGGCATGGCCCTTTACATGGATGCGGAACACCTGCCCGGGTTTGCATCCTGGATGGTTGCGCAGAGTGACGAGGAGCGGACCCACGCACGTCGGCTATTACGCTATATGCTCGACAGAAACGGCAACGTCGAACTCAATTCGATCCCGAAACCGAAGGTCGAATATGATTCGATCAAAGCGGTATTTGAGGCGTCTCTGGAGCAGGAGAAAAACAATACCGAATCGATCAATAATCTCTACGCTCTCGCGAGTGACTTAAACGATTACGCCACGCAGGCCCATCTGAAGTGGTTTTTGGATGAGCAGGTGGAGGAAGAAAAGTCGATCATCGATATTCTCGGAAGATTAGAGATCGCCGAGGATGATAAAACGGCGATTTTGATTTTGGATCAAGCCCTCGGCGGTCGATCCGGAGGTTCCGGCGATGCCATTTCAATCGGAGAAGAATAGTCTCGATGGACGAATTGGATCGGCAATTGGAGAAAGCGATTGCCCGGGGTCAGCGTGATCGTAAATTAAAAGATTCACGCGATTTTCAGCATGCAATGTCGGAGGAAGAGCTGCGACGGTTGCACAATGAATATCGGCTCGAACTCTCCGATTACATAGAGCAGTGCCTCTCCCGGCTGCCGAAATATATTCCTGGATTTGTGTGCCAGACCGTCGTGGGTGATCGTGGTTGGGGTGCGAGTTGCAGTCGCGACGATGTGGGTGTGAGTAGCGACAGTAAAAGGGAAAACTTCTTCAGTCGCGTTGAGATCGTAGTCAGACCCTTTGGTTCGCATCATGTTTTGGACATCGCTGCCAAAGGAACGGTCCGAAACAAAGAGATCTATAACAGGAATCACTTTCGCCCATTGGGCGAGGTCGACATCGAAGACTTCAAGAGCTTCGTCGATCTTTGGGTGCCTCAGTACGCTGAAAAATTTGCATCCAGCTAGCACTGCTGTACGTTATTGCAATCGGCGGCCACTGCAGAAATATCGCTGATTATCAGGCGGAATCCGCGACCGCAGATATTTTTTGCAATTGTCAGAATCTGGCTTGACGCCGTTCCGCGATTGCCATATTCTCCCGCCGCGACTGACGGACAGAGCAAACGCGATCAATGCTTTTCGTTTTGTCCGAGGCGCAAAGCAGCGAACAAAACTTAGTCGAAGGGAAATGCAAATCACGTGAAATGACGGAAATGCCCCGTGAGGTGTTTGCCCACGGGAATCCTTCGAGCGAAATCCAATCGCTCCCGGAACTTGGTGCAACATGAGTCCTTAGCCCCCCTGGGACCCGAACGCCAATTCCGGGGGCTTTTTTTATTTGTGCCTGCCCCGTGCGATATCGTGTGAAATCTCTGCGGGTCATCATTGTGGTTTTTGATGTCCCGCGATCGTCACTTACCCGACGGCCGGGGCGGCAAAGTGGGTGACTCCTTCGCCTTTGGCAATAACCGTGATGCCCGTTTCGGTGACTGAAAATCCACGCGCACGGTCGTGTTCTAGGTCGTAACCGATCACGGTTTCAGGCGGAATCGCAACACCCTTATCGATAATCGCACGTCGGATTTTGCTGTGTCGGCCAATATCGATGCTTTCAAACAGGATGGAATCCTGCACATCGGCGTAGCTGTTGATCCGCGTGTTGGGTCCCACGATCGACCTTTCAACGCGTCCTCCCGAAAGGATGGCTCCCGCACACACGATACTATCGTGTGCTTGTCCTCTTCTGCCTTCCTCCCCCGGTTCGGAGAAAATAAATTTGGGCGGCGGAAGATTCGGCTGGTAAGTACGAATCGGCCACTGTTCGTCGTACATGTTCAGTAAAGGATCAACAGCGATCAAATCCATATTGGCTTCGTAGTAGGCATCGAGGGTTCCCACATCCCTCCAATAGGAACTGATTTTCTTGTTTTCATCCAGGAAGGGAAAAGCGAAGACCCGATGCGACTCAATAATCGAGGGAATAATGTCTCTGCCGAAGTCGTGAGCACTGTCGCTCTTCGTCGCATCGTGGCACAGTTGTTCAAACAAAAAGCGCGCAGAGAAAATATAGATGCCCATCGAGGCGAGGGCATGGTCGGCATCTCCCGGAATAGGCCGGGGTTCGTCGGGCTTTTCCTCGAAACCACAAATCCTTCCCGCCTCATCAATTTCCATGACGCCAAATTGTTTTGCATCCTGCCGCTCTACCTTGAGGGCTCCGATCGTCAAGTCAGCATTCTTCTCGCGATGAAAGCTGAGCATTTTTTCGTAGTTCATTTTGTAAATATGGTCGCCCGCAAGAACCACGACAAAATCGGGCTGGAACTTTTCAATCGCGTAAATGTTCTGATAAACGGCGTCCGCTGTGCCGCGATACCACTGCTCATCGATACGCTGTTGTGGCGGCACGATATGGATCGCTTCACCGAGTTGGTTGACAAACAAATTGCGCCAGCCCTGATTGATATGACGATCGAGGCTGAACGCTTTGTACTGCGTCAAAACCAGAATATTTCGAATTCCGCTGTTGATTGTATTCGAGAGCGCAAAGTCAATGATGCGGTACGCACCACCGAAGGGGACGGCCGGTTTTGCGCGATCGCGCGTGAGGGGGTCGAGTCGCGAACCTTTCCCACCTGCCAGAATGACTGCTAAAATATTTTGCATAATGGATCGTTGTCTGCTGAACGCTGAAATAAATCGAAAGCGAAATCCGCCGGCTTCGAAAAGATCAGAGACTGCATTTTACGAAGGGTGCAGCTTTGATTATACCCCGCGTTGACGACGCTTCGGTCACCTGCCTCCGCGGATACCCGGACATGCGTTCGATCACGGCGGAAAGAGACGCCATTATGGGTCTGGGGTATTTGTGCAGGATGGAGAGTGGCGGTCAAAGTGGGCCCGATACAGGCCGATGTATTTTTCCAGGGTGGCTTGAGGATCGAAATCTGTCCCGATGACCGCTTGTGCCGCCCCGCCTACTTGTTCTGCTCGGTCGAAGTGATTGAGTAAGTCGTGAGTTTTACTTGCGAGCGCTGCTCGGTCGCCGAGTGGGACCATAAATCCGGTCTCTTGGTCTTGGATGTAGGTGCGAAGTACGGGCGTGTTGGCAGCAATCACCGGAATGCCTCTTCGCATCGCGTAAAGCATCGGGACGATGCCCGAAACTTCGCTCACGTTCCAGAAAAGGTCGATATGATGCAGCGACGCGGCGATCAGGCGATGATCGGTGACAAAGTGAATCTGATCCTCAAGATGCAGGCGGCGGCAAAAGTTTTCGATCCGCTGCCGCTGCGGCCCGTTGCCGCAAATAAGCACATGCACTTTGTGTCCAGCCACTTTTAATAATTCGGTTGCCCAAATCGCATCGTGCACGCGACTGCCGAATTGAAACGAATCGGTTGTTGCAATGAGCCGACAATGATCGGGAAGTCGCAATTCTTTAAGCAAACCGGTTCGCGTGAGCGGTGCCTCATCCGCCTTTTCAATGGCAGGGGGAACGACGGCCCACTGGTCTCGTGTGAGCCAGGAGTCGAAACCGGCCATCTGTCCCATGGAAAGATTCGGCACAATTACTTTCGTGAGCGAACGCGACAGGGTGCGATCGAGACCAAATCCCCACAAGGAGGCGACGGGCTTGGCGTCGAAGATGCTGAAGAAAATGGTTTCGATTCCGCAGAGTCGCGCGATGGGCAAACCGTAACGGTAGGCATTGGTACCCCATAAGTGAACTACATCGGGTTTGAACTTGCGCATTTGCCGCAAGAGCGGCCACACACACCACCCATCGGTCTTCCGATTTTGGCGAGCGAGGAAAACGCGACCGCCGTTTTGCCGCAGAAGTTTTTCCTCATCGACACTGCCCGAGAGCAGGCAAATACGGGCATCATACGCGCTGGCGGGAAGTTGCGATGAGACGCCCTCACATTGCTGCCAAACACCCTCGTCGTCGCACGAAGAGAGTACCGATAAGATCCGCTTGCGAACCATAAAACCTGGCTAAGCTGTACTTTCGTTCGAGTGTGCCACGGAAAGCTGTACGTGAATCTCCAGCGGGAGCATGGAAGAGACCTGCTGGCAATTGACGCAAAGGCTCCGCTCTGCTTCACGGGCCAATGTACAATCCACAAGCGTAGTGTAAAGCCCAGCAAATCAGCGTCGCGATGACCACTCGATCAACAGAATTTTCAGCACACACGTTGCCTAAGGTGGTTTTTGTCGTCCCCTCTGATCATGTCAGTCCGAGAGGCTAAAATACTTCGATACGTGGAACGTTGCGACAGAGCCGATTCTTTTTAAGTGCGAGGATTTCGTGTGCGATGGGGACCTGGAACGAGCAACAGATAGCCGGACACCGTTGTGAGCTATTCACTCCGGCGAGTCCCAGCCAAAGCAATTTCACTCTCATTTATTTGCACGACCTGGATCAGCAAGGGCTTCAAGGACGTGCCCCTTATGAAGAGCGGTTCGAAAAACACGGATTACGCGCCATCGTTCCTTATGCTGCGAGGAGTTGGTGGAGCGATAAGTTGTGCTCGGAATTCGACCCATCGTACTCTGCAGAAAAGTTTCTTTTGAACAAGATCGTGCCGTGGATCGATTCCAACTGGGATGCAAAGCCGCCCCGGATCGGGTTGCTCGGCGTCGGCATGGGTGGGCAGGGCGGTCTGAGGCTCAGTTTCAAATATCCCGATACGTTCCCTCTCGTGGCCGCCATCACCCCGTTTATTGATCACCAGTGGTGTTGGCAGGACCCGCATTCTTTGTTGGATCAGATGTACCAAAATCAGGAGGCGGTGAGACAGGATACCGCAACCCTTCACATCCACCCTCTCTATTGGCCCCGCAACATTTGGTTTTGTGCCGATGCGTCTGGAACCGATTGGCTCGAAAGTGCTCAACGGCTTCGCATGAAGCTCTCTGCACTGGGCATTCCCCACGAAGTCGATTTGGAAACCGCAATCGACGGCACCGCGACAGACTATGAGAGACACATGGTGCCCCCGGCAATAGATTTTCTTGCGGCACGATTGGCTCAAGAAGAGCGGCGGGTGCAATGACCCTTGTGCAGTGCCCTTACTTGCCTTCCTCGGCAGGTGGCAGGTTGCCATTAAAGAGTCGGATGCCGTCCATCTGGACCCTGTTTTCGCTTCGCCAGAAATAGATTTTCTGTGCCGTGAGGTTCGAGGGTGGGGCCCCTTGGGTTTGACGTAACAGCTGCGCGTAGGTGCCATCCGCACCTTCAAGAACAAACAATTCCTTACCGGTGGTATACGTCATCCGATTCCCGCTTGCCCGGAAGCCCTCCCCGGTGACGAGCGATTCGCCGATTGCCTCCATTTCGACCGGTCGTGCGGTCCCCCGCGGTTTCCCCATCTGCCGTACGGTCAGGCGGTTGCAGTTCAAGACGACCTGGTCACCCACCGGTCCCGTCACCGGATCAATGGTCACTTCGGCCTGGCGGTGCGCTACCGGACCATAGGTGCACAGTACACGCTCGAGAAAAGTGAGTTCTCGATGATGCACATTGCCGGCGAGTCCTCGAGAAAAGTCAACCCGTAGGTAATTGATGCCACGCTTCGTTTCTTGGTTTGCGGAGGTCTTGTCGGCTGTACCTGTGAGACGCAAGGGAGAAGTCGAGGCGTTTCCTTCCCGGACGGAGGTGAGAAAACCGGGTCCTTGGGCGACGAGTCGACCGGATGGTTGTTCGATATTTAAGTCGTCGGTCTGTAGTTGATCGAACGCAAGTTCTCGACCATTTTCCACTTCCCGATTTACCAGATGGACGCCTCCCGTACAGGAAATCTGCTGCAATTCGAGAGCATCTCGTTCAATCGGTTGCGAAAAATTAAGTTGGCGGTTCAAGGTCACCTTCAGACTGGATGTTCGCAGTTGTTGGTTTTTTGTCTTTGCAAAAACATCCTTGTCGAAGCTGATAGTTTGGCTATCGAAATGCATTTGCCCGTTCCAGGTAATATCGAGCAATTCAACCGTATCGAGCGGTTTGCCTTGCAGGTCCCGATCGAGCGGTAATTGCATCGTGCCAGCCCCCCGAACCCACATCCGTCCGGTACCTCGTTCAAGCTGCAGCGTGTTTCCTGTAATTGCTGCAGAACGACCCGTGGCCCGCGCTGGTTGGCCGGTGAGTGAAACGACCGCTTCCGACGTGTCGGCATCGAATAAGTCGAGATGGTCGCCATGGACGGTGAAAGGTGCCTGGTCAGTTCCCTGCTCGATGAGCTTAACGTTGCCCGACACGCTCGCCGCGGTAGGTGACGGACGTCCCTGTCCGGAGAGTGCGACGGTGAGTTGAATCAGGTCACCTCGAATTTGATATTGGCTCTCCTGGAGTGCAGGATTCTGCGTTGCATTCACGTTGTTTTTCTCGGGCGATGAAAAGCTCGACCCCAAGAACGAATTATTCGCCGGGCGATTTTCCGGCAACTCAGAATCTTCCTCGGCTCGTTGTTCGAACCATACCTCAAGTCGATCGGAAACTGCGGCCAGCCTGTCGCCGTGCATACGAACTTTTTCGACCGCAAGCGCCGAGTGGGGAATCCAGTTTTTCCATGCGGTGCGTTCTTGGGCCGTTTCACTTTGCTCGCTTCGGGGCAGTCGATCGAGCCACAACCAAATTTTTTCAGCCTGCAGTGCGCTCGACTCGGCGTGCTGAATGCGGCCACCACCCAAGATCGAGATCACTTGCCCTTTTTCGTGAGGTTTCATCTCGAGTTTTTTCTTCCAACTTGCCTCGAAAGAAGAACCAGCGTCTTCCCCTCGAGAGACCAAGCGGCCCGGGCCGCTTGCCTGCAGCGTGCCGAGATCATCGTCCGCACCCGGCCGATAATCGATGTCCATAGCCGTCAGTGAACTTTCTTGATGCGTCAGGGTGACGGGTGCCTGCCCGCGCAGAATTAATCGGCGAGTGGCGATTTCGACTTCGAGATGTTGTCCGATGGCAGTCGACTGCCACTGAGGGGTCGATATCTGAACCGGATTGCCATCGGCAATCAATCGAGAGGGGCTCATATTGGCATCGAAAGAGCCTGCCTTTTTTGGCGCCCTTGCCTCCGCTGGATTTTCCGCGAAGTAAATGGCCAATGTGTCGCATGTCAATCGATCGGGCGGGCCTTGCGGATGACTTCGAATGACGTCGACCTGGTCCTCAAACGTTGCCAGCATTTTGGCAGTATCCCAACGAAATCGACCTGCGCAGCGTATTTCGACCGGCGTCGCGCCGACTTGTTGCGGTTGCTCTTTGGCAGATTTGCTGAACGGATCTGCAGGCAGTAGAGGTTTTGATTCGAGATTCAACGCAAGATGTACATCTTGGACCAATTCAATTCTTTCGAGAGCCTGCATGTCGGAACCCGCTTCTGTACTGACAGGTTCGCTATTGAGGCGGAACTGCATTTGTAGGCCGCGGCCGTGGCCGCGGGTTGTGCCCAGCCGGAATACGACTTCATCCCGACTCCATAAACGGTCTTCGCGTAATTCGACGTCGCGTGTGGTGAGCGCAAAAAGCTTTTCGGGATCATTTTGAGGGTCGCGATTTTTTATCGATACCTTGCCCAGGAGTCTTCCTCCCTGGAGGTGTCCGATCTTTGCACGCGCAAGATCACACCCCCCCTCAAAATCGAGGATCGCACCCTCCGGCGCCTGGAGAATGACCACCGGCTTCTCCTGTACGCTCGAAGATCGGCCCTCCGGAAAAAAGATAAAAGTACATGGCTTGATTTTCAGTTGCTCATCAACCGTGCTTTCGTAGTTCTGTAGCAGCAGGGCGAATTCCGGTTTTTCGATGACGATTGGCTGTTTGCTTTCCCAGTCCCCAGCGTCGAAATATTGTGCCAGAGATTTAACTTGCCGCGGTGATTTTGAAAACTGACGAAAGTCGATTCGAGGGGTTTCGACGCGAGTATCCGGCACAATCCAAGGGGCGACCAACAAACTATAAACTCCATAGCTCACCACCACGGCGACAAGGCTCAGCAGGATATGAAGACAGCGCTTAAGCATTGAGGTTGAGTTGATGCTGTGGAGTGATTTTGTTTCGTGCAAAGGCCCGAAATTGTTTGCCAATGGTTAGCTGCTCGTCGTGGAAAATCGCTGAACGATCTCTGTCCACCGGCCTTGGGCCCGCAAGATGCACTCGATCAGATCGCGAACTGCCCCGTAGCCGCCGCGACACTCGGAAACGAAAGACGCAGCCTTTCGTACATCGACTGCTGCATCGGCAACGGTTGCCGACAGGCCCACGTGTTGCATCACCGGCAGGTCCGGAAGATCGTCACCGATGTAGCAGACCTGCTCGGCAGACAGTTGCGACTGCGCAATAACTTCTCGAACAACGGAGAGTTTTTCTTCAAATCCTTGCCGTACGACTTGGATATTCAATTCTTTTGCGCGGATCTGTACGATATTCGAGGAGCGTCCCGTCACGATCCCGAATTGCAGGCCTGCCTTTTGCCAGAGTTTGATGCCGAGTCCATCTCGGATATGAAATCGTTTCGTTTCAATTCCCTCGTTATCAAAAATAACTCCGCCGTCGGTAAGAACTCCGTCGACGTCGCTGAGAATAAGGGCGATGTGTTGGGCTTGTTTGTCGAAAGACATAGAATCAGGGCGACTCGCAGGGAACGACTTATTCCGCTACGCGGTTTGTGGTATGGGGATTCTCGGAGTCGGGCTCGCGACTCTGCGGCAGCAGGCGTGGCCCGGAAATGGTGTCGGAGTCGTCGCATTTCGGTGGGGCCTGCACGTTGACAAGGTCGGTAATATCGAGAAGTCCGACCGGCAGGCCGTCGGCGTTGACCACCGGTAGTTCGCTCAGTTTTCGCTCTGCCATCATGTTCACTGCGTCGCAGAGCATGGAACCTGCGGGTACGATCACGGGTTGGCGGGTCATCACTTCACGGATGGGACGGTCAAGCGCGGTCTCCCGGTGGCTCTCGAAGAGGCGAGCAAGGTCACTGTCGGTGAAAATACCCGTCAGGCGTTGCGTGCCATCGACAATAACCACTGCACCACTGCGCCGCCCTGCAAGGCCATGTTTGCTGAGTACCTGGCGAAGAGTCTCCGACTCATCAGCGCAGCGGCATTGCTCCAGGGGGCGCATTCGCTGATCCACGTGCGATAATTGGGCGCCGAGATTTCCTCCCGGGTGAAAACGGGCGAAATCTTCACGGCAAAAGTTGCGCATGCGACTTGTGACCAGCGCCAGCGCATCTCCATAGGCCAGCATAGCCGTGGTGCTTGTGCTGGGGGCGAGTCCCAGAGCACATGCCTCCTGAAGAGGACCGAGTTCGAGTACGACGCTCGCCGCAGTCCCGAGTGGACTTTTGCGATCACGCGTAATGGCAACGATGGTCGATTTCAAGTCGAGAAGCGAAGGCAGGAGCCGGACGATTTCTTCGGTCGTTCCGCTTTGCGATAACACGATGACGATATCGTCTTTATGAATGCGGCCCAAATCCCCATGAAACGCTTCCGCAGGACTCAAAAAATGGCTCCGCGTACCAGTCGATGAGAGCGTCGCTGCAATTTTTTGTCCGATCAGGCCCGCTTTCCCCATTCCGGTGACAATGATGCTTCTTTCACAGGAAAAAATATGGGAGACCGCAGATAAAAAATCTGCGTTGAGCCGCTCGGCCAACGCGGTAAGGGCATCCGCCTCCATCTCGATAATTTCGCGGGCATACCGCAGTTGCTGAAACGGGGTCAGCGCAGGAGGATCGGGAACCCGAGAGGGCTTTTGGGGTAGAGGGGCTTCCATGCTCATCGAATCGTCTTCCTTGACGTCGAGAGGGGTGATCGAAGGCTGAGTGCGGATTGTAGCTAGCCCCCCCTCCCAGAGCAACGCAAAGATCGCCTGTTTGAATGGAAGGAGAGGATGCGGAATGCTAGCAATTCTGGCATCGACCCGACCGTTGTGGTCCCATGGGTATGCAGCGCTGCTTCTTTTGCCGTGGCGAGGTCCGTTGAGTGAAGTGCCCGTTGGGGGTATTTTGATGCCTCTGCTCGGGGAAAAGATTTCACCTGCCGGGTTGCTGAACGATTATTTTGAAAGGGAGCGTGCGATATGGGCTTATTTGCAGGCAAGAAGGGTTTGATTTTGGGCGTGGCCAATGACCATTCCATTGCCTGGGCGGTGGCCCAGCAGATCATGGCAGGGGGAGGGGAGTGCGGATTTTCTCATTTGCCCGATCGACCGGATGACGAGCGGCAGCGCAATCGTCGTCGAGTAGCCAAACTCACCGACGATTGCCCAGAGGCAAAATTTCTCGTGCCGATGGATGTCAGCAAGGACGAGGATATTCAGGCAGTCATGCAGAAGGCAAAGGATGAATTTGGAACGATTGACTTTTTACTGCACTCGATTGCGTTTGCCTCACTCGACGATCTGAAGGGCGATACGGTGGAGACGAGCCGCGACGGATTCAAAATGGCGATGGAAATAAGCGCCTACAGTCTGATCGCCGTTTGCAAAGCAGCACGTTCCATCTTTTCCGACCAGGCGAGCGTGTTGACCATGACTTACTTTGGCGGTGAAAAGGCTGTGCCGGGTTATAACGTGATGGGGATTTGCAAAGCGGCGCTCGATGCCTCGGTTCGCTACCTCGCTTATGACTTGGGTCCACAAGGGGTCCGTGTGAATGCGGTGAGTGCCGGACCCGTCAAAACGCTGGCGGGACGCGGTGCGGGAGTCGAAGAGATGCTCCTGCTCTACGAAAAAATGGCACCGCTGAGTCGAAATATTACTCACGACGAAGTCGGGCAGTCGGGCGCCTTTTTATTGTCGCCGTCCGCAAGTGGGATCACGGGAGAAATCCTCCACGTCGACGCGGGCTATAACATCATGGGTTCGCCGGGCCGACTACTCGAAGGGCATCAGCCTTGAGGATCTGATGGAACGTGTTGCGGTTGCCGTCCTCTATCACGAAGGACAGTTTCTTGTCGGTCAGCGAGGTGCGGAGGATTTTCTCGCAGGTCTCCGGGAATTTCCTGGGGGTAAAATCAAACCGGAAGAAACCCCGAGTCAGGCGGTGGCCCGAGAATGCCTGGAAGAGACGGGTTTGAAGATTGTCGTGCTTGACTTGTGCGGTGAAGAGACACATCGCTATGGCAGCAGCCCGGCGAATCAGATGGAGAAACCGGAGATTGGCAAACCAGAGACTGGGACGACACTTCCGCGTGATGTTCATCTCCTGTTTTTCGCTTGCCGGGCATTGGATGCTCTCGCACCAGTGAAGGCCCCTTTTACCTGGGTTGCGGCAGACGATCTGGCGAAACTTGAATTTCCCGCCGCCAATGCCCGATTGCTTGAGCAACTTGCCGCTGCCGATTTTATCGAAGCTTTTTGGGGCACGCCCTGATTGGCCGCTCGGCTGGATTCTCGCGCACCTCGGCGGCACCCTTTTTATCGAGCCCCTTGTTCGGGTGGCCTTTGTGACGGTCGCGACGAAAAAAACGCTGCAGAATGCGATCTTTTTCCGCTCCGAGCCGGTTCATTGGGCCGTGCCTATTCTCGGCTGCCGAGTGGCTGCCTAAAATGAATCTTTAATCTCGCTGCCCTGAGAATGCCTACCATGCCTTCCCGCTTTCTTACCGCGTTACCCGTTTTTAACGAACGGCAGCATGTCGAGCAGGTACTCGCGCAAGTCACTCAGTTTGCCGAGGATGTCCTCGTTGTTGACGACGGTTCGACCGATGGTACAGCGGAATGCCTGGCGGAATTTTCCGATCTGCACGTCGTCACACATACCAAGAATCAGGGCTACGGTGCCGCCTTGCGAACCGCTTTTGATTTTGCTCAGCGGAGCGGTTATCAGATTCTGGTGACGATTGACTGTGACGGACAGCACGAACCGCAAAGAATCCCAGAGTTCGTTGCGGCGTTTGAGAATACCCATGAGGGTTGTCCGATCGATATTGTGTCGGGGAGCAGGTACCTCAAGTCTTTTGAGGGAGATGGGGTCCCGCCGGAAGAGCGACGACAGATCAATCAGCAGTTAACGAGTGAAGTCAACGAGCGATTCGATTTGCATCTGACGGATGCGTTTTGCGGATTCAAAGCGTATCGAGTTGCAAGTTTGTCGCATCTGGCGACTCTTGAAACGGGTTACGGAATGCCTTTGGAGATTTGGGCGAGGGCTGCAGTGGCGAAACTGAAGATCGTCGAAATTCCGGTACCTTTGGTGTATCTTGCGGAGAAGCGCTCATTCGGTGGCATGCTCGACGATGGTGACACGCGACTCGACTATTACCACCGGGTCATCGATCAGAGTATGCGTGCTGTCGGGTTACGGGAACCAAGTCCATCCCGTAGGCCACTTTGCGGAGAAACGTTCGAATGAGTGTGGCACGTATTGAAAACGATCGGACGCGTTGGGTCGCTCCCGTGGAGAACAAGTCATTACTTTTTGCGCCCCCGGTAAGCCAGGCAGCGGACCTCTTAGCGTACAACCGCGAACTTTTGCAAAATTCGCCAGCGCACTCCGGATACGATTTCCAGGGTCGTACTTTTGATCAAATCGTAAGGAGTACTCGAGAGGAGTTGCTCCAAGGGGCGGTGGCGTACACGTCGAGCTATCGCGATGTTTCTTTCATCACCGGAACCGATTTTTCCACGGCGCCGGTGATTTTAGGGGGTCATCAGCCCGATCTATTTCATCCGGGGGTTTGGGCAAAAAACAGTGCAGTCAGCCGTTGCGCCCAGGAAAGTGGCGGTGTGGGGCTGCAGTTGCTCATCGATGGCGATGTGCCAAAAAGTTTTGGTGTAAGGATTCCGACCGGCACGCCTGAACGTCCCTATGTGGAGCATGTGCAACTCGATCAACATCCGCGACAACTTCCGTACGAACAATGGACCGTGGGAAATGAGTCTTTGTTCAAAACTTTCGGTGAGCGAGCGGCCCGAACCGTCGCGCCCTTTGTTCCCGAGCCCTTCGTCCAATCCTATTGGCCCAAAGTGCTCGCTCGACTCGGCGAGGTATCGCAGGTCGGTCTAGCGCTTGCTCAAGCGCGACATCAGGTGGAAGGGGAGTGGGGCCTCAGTACGCTGGAGTTACCCCAGAGCCACTTTTCCAGGAGCGAGTCATTTCGTTGGTTTACCGCGCACATGTTGGCGCACTTGCCGCGCCTTCAAGAAGTTTACAATGGTGTTTTGGCGGAATATCGATTGCGGAACCACCTTCGTAGTCAAGCGCAGCCGGTGCCCGATTTAAGAGCGGATGACTCCGGTCTGGAAGCCCCGTTTTGGATTTGGGGCGAAAGCGATTCACAACGCAGACCACTCTTCTGCCGGCATCGCGGGGATACGCTTTTGCTGACCGACAACAAGACGTTGGAATGGGTGCTTGAGGCGACCCCCGAGGGTGATCTGGACACCGCAATCGAGCAGTTGGCTGCCGCTGAAGAAGCGGGGGTCCATATTCGTTCGCGGGCTCTGCTGACGACGATGTTTGCAAGGCTCTTATGCGGCGATCTTTTCGTCCATGGCATTGGAGGGGGACATTATGATCAATTGACCGACGAAATAATCACGCGATTCTTCGGCTTTCCTCCGCCGCGTTACATGGTTGTCTCGGGCACTTTACGGCTGCCCGTGCGGCAGAGTGGCGCAAGCCCGGATGATCTTCGTGCGATTGATCGACAATTGCGTGACGTGCGATTCAATCCGGACCGTCTCCTTGCGCAAAATCAGACGAGCGCAGGGCGGTCCGATTTCCAGCGGTGGATCGATGAAAAACGAAACTGGATCGAAACCCCCCTGACGTTAGAGAACGGTTCGAAGCGACATCAGGCGATTGAGCGGTGCAATCTTGCGCTGCAGCCGTTTGTAGAAGCGGCAGCCGCATCGCTTCGCACCGAACGGCGAGAGATTGCTGAGAAGGTGGCGGCCTCGCGAGTTTTGACCGACAGAGATTATGCGTTTTGCCTTTTCCCCGAGCCATTATTGCGTGAATTTGTGCTGGACAGGGTGGCCCGGGCGATGTAGGTTGAGGGAACTCAACCGGAGGCACATTGATCATTGCCTAATTGATCATTGCCTGCGGGCAGTGCGGCTCGGCGGCAGCCGCAAGTGAGTCGGGTCGGGCAGAGGGGATGTGGAGGATCGCACGGCGATCCGTTGAGAGAATTCCACTCAATGGGTGTCGTTTCAGGCCTGGGGCCGATTTACGATCTGGCGGATGGTTCGCTGCGGGCCATGCGTGCAACTTCAGGTGACTATTCTGCGGTAGAGCAGTTTCTATGCGTCGACCTGCGGCGGCTTCGGGCGACCGATTTTCAAGACCATTTTGAAAACTCGGAAACCCCGCTCGATTACCGTCTACTCCTCAAACGCCACGAGCAAATTGTCGGCCACGTACTCCTGCGATTCAGAGATGTCCGTTGGGGACAATCGCGTATTGCTACCTGTCGTTTCGGCCCCCTCGATCTTTTGCCCGAATATCGGAATTCTGTTGCAACGAACGCCATGCTCCAGGCGATTGAACGTACGGCCCGAGAGCGGAGGACCGTTTTGATTCGTGCCGACTTAGCGGACGTTTCGCAAGGCGAGCCACTTTCTCACTGGCCTACGCATTGGTTGACCACGGCCGGATTGGGCCGCTTCGAGTCGCATCCCCAGGAGATTTTGGCGGAGCTCGAAATCCGTACCGAGAACGGGTCGACGCTCAAACGACGAGAATACGTGCAGAGCCGCCGAGAGACCCACATTCGCCCATTCCGGCAAATCGAACTTCCTGCACTGATGAAAATTTATCGTTCGTATGAAGCTGCTGGATTCGGATTTCTGCATCGGACCGAAGACCAATGGCAAGCGCTTGCGCGGCGCACGCCGAAGACCCACATTCTCGTGGCGGTAGACCATCGTCGAAATCGACGTATCAAACAGCGGGGCGGACAAATTGTCGCCTATGCGGTCATCCAGGATAACAACATTGTGGAAATGATCGGCATGGCAAGTTATGCCTTGGCGACCGAACACTTACTTGCCCGCCTGTGCGCCGATGCGGTGGAGCGAAATGTTCCGACGATTCAATTACCTGCGTGGATTCCCGGAGGCGGCTTTCACGAAGTTTGCGTCGCCGCCGCGAGATCGGTAAAAGCAGCCAATCCGTCTATGAAACAGCCCGAAATCGTTTGTGTGCCGAGCGAAAAGTTGTTGGTTCGAAGACTCGGTCCGGAACTGCTTCGGCGGTGGCAGGCAATCGGCGGTGGAAAAGATGCCGAACTGGGGTGGGGCTCAGGCGATCGTGCCTGTCGTTTAATTTTGAGTGAGAAAGGAGCAAAGTTACAGGCGGGAAGCGATGCCGCCGATCGCTTGATCTGCTCACACCAGGTTTGGGTACGTCTGCTCATCGGAGAACTCAGCGCTCCGGTTGCTTTCGCGACTGATCTTCTGGAAGCCTCGACCCCCACGGCAAGGCACTTAGCGGAAGTCCTCTTTCCTCAACTTCCCGTGTGGCATTCCGCCTGGGATCATTCGATTGATCTCTAACGGCCTTCTGGGATTCTTGATTGGGGTGCCAGACGCACCTGTTTGCCGTTATGGTCGAAACATGGCAATCCGGATTAAAACAACTCAAAAAATTCTGCTGTTAATCCTCACGGGCGTGTTGCTGCTGTGTCTGGCCGCATCGGTCCTGGTCGACGGCCTGTTGCTCCCCGTTCGCGTGGTGGGGGCTTCGATGGCAGAGGCATTCCTCGGCCCGCATTACCGGGTGACATGCCCACAGTGTCGTTATCGCTTTGCCGTCGACGCAACTTTATTGCCCCCATCGCAGAAGGTCGGTTGCCCGAACTGCGGTCATCAGAATATCGAATTAGAGAATGCATCGGTTCAACCAGGTGAACGATTGTTGGTCGATCGGTGGACCTACCGTTTCCGCGATCCAGGACGTTGGGAACCGGTGCTCTTTCGTTCCGTCGATCCGCCGCTCGAGTATTGCCTCAAGCGCGTCGTGGGGTTGCCCCACGAGAGGGTGCAAATCGTGGCGGGGGACGTCTGGATCAATGGTCAATGTGTCAAAAAGGATTGGTCTACGTTGCGGCCGATGGCGATCCTCATTCACGATGCCTCGTCCGATGCTCCCCGCCGGGATATCCCTTCCCGCTGGAGGCCGGTGACGCAGGTCAATCGTTGGAAGAAACGGGAACGGGGATTTCGCTTTTCGCGGAACCCCGCCACCGACGTAAGCGAGGGTACGGGATGGATCGGCTATCAGCACTTTGATTTTGTGCGAGGTGTGCCCCGGGAGCGTGAGCGAATCACGGACAATTATGCTTACAACCAAACACTCTCACGCAGTCTCTCATCGATGAGCGATTTGATCCTCTCGGCCCGCGTGCGGTCGCAGGGTGGCGGCACGCTCAAGTTTCGTCTTGGAACGTGCGAGTTGCAACTCGATGCGTCGAGTCAGCGCGGGCTGCTCCTGCATGAAAATTGTCCGGTAGCACAGTGTGTTTGGGATGGGAAACGAATCAGTCGCGATACTCGGCTTGAGATTGCCGTGGTCGATCGACAGTTTTTTTTCGTGATCGAAGGCGAGGTGCTGCTTCGCTATGACTTGGACAAGAGTAATTTGGACAAGAGCGATTTGGACGAAAGCCTCGGTTCCGCCGATCACCAAGAGGGAGCCAATCCTGCAGGTAATACGATGTCGCTCGATCCCCGCTGGTATCTGGCGATCGGCGCCAAGAATCTCGATTTGGATGTCACCGAAGTACAAATTTTACGGGACGTTTACTACACCGATCGGATTGTGGGTGTGGCCCGCACTCGTCGCGGTGAGTGCCAGTTGGGTGAGGGCCAATTTTTTGTCTTGGGCGATAACAGCCCTCTTTCTCTCGATAGCAGACGGGAGGGTGCTGGTTCCCTGATGGAACGAGCGGATATTCGGGGACGCGCAGTACGGTGGCGGTGAACGCCGAATCGCGGCAAAACATTGAGAGATCGAAGTTCACCCCCAAATGCAGATAGGCTATATTACGTCATCTCGCCATTCTGCCTCGATTGCAACCTGCCGATGTCAAAGAATCGCCCGCGAAAAAATAATGATTCCCGTAAAATCGCACAGAGGGGTCAAAGCCCGCTGCGGATCGCGCTGCTCGATTTTTTGACCTCCAAAAGCACGCGCGAGACGATCGAATCGATTGTCGTGGCCTTCACCCTTGCCTTTCTTTTTCGCACGTTCGAGGCCGAAGCGTTTGTGATTCCCACCGGTTCAATGGCCCCCACGCTCCAAGGGCGGCATCAGGATATCGATTGTCCGATGTGTGGCTACGCGTACCGGGTGAGTGCCAGTCAGGAGGGTGCGGCCGAGGATAATTTTGTCTCCAATTTTGTCCGCCATATCACGGGTCTCGTTTCGGGCGAAAAGTCGGCGGAAAAATTACCCAAAGTCATCGGTGGAGAATGTCTCAACTGTCGCTACTGGGCCTGTACCGACCGGGAGGCTGGCGCGGCGCTGGGCCGCCCATCGCCCTTCAATCGGGGGGCGCTTGAGGTCGACTCCGAATCGAGTTCCGCCAGCGGTGATCGAATTATCGTGAGCAAGTTCGCTTACCAATTACATGAACCGGAGAGATGGGATGTTTTTGTCTTCCGCTTTCCTGGAGACGGTTCGCGCAATTACATCAAGCGTCTCGTCGGACTTCCGGGGGAGACGCTCAAACTGCACCGCGGCGATGCGTTTGTCTCGTCGGTGGTGGCCCCAGACCAGAGTGTGGCAGGGGAGTTGGATTACACGATTGCCCGCAAGCCGCCATTCAAGGCGGTAGCGATGGCTCAACTGGTCCACGATAATTCCGATCAGTCAGATATTCTCGCACGGAACGGCTGGCCGCATCGGTGGGACACGTGGCCTCGCAATGCGCCACAGGCGCCAGGGGGTTGGAGTACCGATGACCACAGGCGATTTGTTGCCTCCGGAAGTGATTCCACGGTTTGGCTCCGCTACCAGCATCGCGTTGCCGACTTTGATCAGTGGAATCAGGTCATGGCAACTGCAGAGAACGATAATGCGCAAAAAAAACTCAGCAGTAGGGGGCTGAATCCCAGGCCCCGACTCATCTCCGATGCGTATTCATACAATTCGGGAGTGGTCCTCACCTCTCCTCGCATGGCCGAAGCGAATCGCATGGCGATGGGATTGTATTGGGTGGGCGATCTGATGCTCGAATGCAAGCTCGAGGCAAAAAGTTCAGGCGGGTTGGTCGTGCTCGAGCTGGTCGAAGGGGGCAAGTATTTTCAGTGTGAGTTGGATCTTGCCACCGGCGAAGCCCGTTTGGGGATTGACGGTGAATTTTACGATCAACACGGTGAGGAGACAGCACGGCCAAAGGCAAAGACCAACGTCCGCGGGGCGGGAACCTACGACTTGCGGTTCGCCAATTTTGATGACCAGCTGTTTCTCTGGGTGGATGGTGAGTCGATCGAGTTTGACCGGCCGACCACCTATCCGCCGCTCGGCAACACCACTCCCATTTCTGATGCAGAGGACGGAGGCGATTTGGCTCCCGTGGGTATTGGAGTTCGCGGTGCGGAGGTCGCGGTCGATGGACTGAAGATTCTTCGCGACGTGTATTACATTTCCATCCCACCCGATCTGAGTTGGGTGCGATCTTATTTCCGTGGACCTTTGGCCGCTGATTTGCGCCTGTCACAAAAAGAAGTAGTTAGGGCTGCCGATAAGCTGTTGACCGATAAGAACGAGTGGTCTGAGGGGTTTTCGGAGATGCATGCACTCTACTTTCCGCTCAGAAAATTTGACGACGCGAGTGAGGAAAACGATCAATTTTTTGCCCTCGGCGACAACAGTCCGCAAAGCAAGGATAGTCGTCTCTGGGAAACGCGTAATACAGGCTATTATGTAGAGAGGGATCTTTTGATTGGAAAGGCCCTCTTCGTTTATTGGCCGCTGGATCACATTCAGTTGGTTCGTTAGAGGAACTTGCGCCGCAAGGATGTGCGATGTCGCTACTGAAGGTCGAAGGATTAGTCAAAACGTACGGTCGCCGCCGGGTGGTCGACGGGATCGATTTTGAAGTGGCCGAACGCGAGATCGTGGGGCTTCTCGGTCCCAACGGGGCGGGCAAGACGACCAGCTTTCGTATGACCTGCGGGATGGTCGAACCGGATGCCGGCCGCGTGCTGCTGCACGATATGGATGTCACGTCGTGGCCCATGTACCGGCGGGCACGCGATGGAGGGATGGGCTATCTGGCGCAGGAGCAGTCGGTCTTTCGCAAACTGAGTGTCGAGGACAACATTGCAAGCGTATTGCAGCTGCTTGGTATGGGGCGAAAGCAGCGCAAGCAAAAAACGGAAGAATTGCTCGAACGCTTCAATATCACCAAAATTCGAAAATCGAAGGCGCAATATATTTCCGGCGGTGAAAAGCGACGTCTGGAGATTGCACGCTGCCTGGTCTCCAATCCCCAGATCATTCTGCTGGATGAACCTTTCACGGGAATCGATCCGGTCACGATCAACAGCATTCAGGACATCATCACCGGACTCCGGGACAGTGGTATTTCGATTTTGATCACCGATCACCGAGAGCAGGAGACACTCGCCATCACCAATCGCAGCTATGTGATTCGTGATGGGCAAGTGCTTTGCCACGGAACCCCGGAGGAAGTGCTCAATAATCCGGCGGCGCGGAAATACTATTTCGGCGATTCGCCGGCACTCGGCGTGGGGCGACCTTTGGGCCGCGGCAGAGATGACGGGGACAGCCCGCGTTCTCCGGATCGACCCCAAAAGCCGCGTCGCCGCACCGCGTGAGCGGCCACCTAAGGCATTCCTGCCAGTAGGTGAAGAGAGTAAAAAACCGGCTTTTCTGGGCCGTATATTGCCAAAGTGTCGCTTCCCGCAAGCCGATATGGTATTAGACGCCCTGCTGTGGTATTAGTTTCGGCGTCGCGCCGCGATGGTTCTTTTTTCGGTCTATCAGGAAACAAAAATAGCCCTCAGTCGCCCCGGGCAATGTAAGGAGACAACCAATGTCCGAAGAGTTTTCCGCAGAGTATGAAGATTTTAATGATGACGATACACAGTTCGAAAGTCACCTCAGCGACGCGGATGCCGAGTATGAGGAAGAAGAAATCAGCACGGATGAGGTCGATCGCGTTCTCGAAACGCTGACCAATCTTCTGGAGAGCGTTGAAAGCTCCACGGTCCATGAATACCTCGAAGAAGCCTACAACCATATTTTCAGCCTGGTCTATGAAGAAGAGGGTGGCGAAGAGACTGCACTGGAAGGATTGGATGGCGAGGAATTGACCGATGAACTCGAAGAAGAAGACGAACTCGAATCGGAAGATTTCGAGGAAGAGGACCTCGAGGAAGATTTCGGCCAAGACGAATTACTCGACGGCGAGGCCGCCTAAAGCGGTGTGGCCTTCCGAGTGTTAGGCCAGCTAAGATCGCGTTCCAAAGCCCCCTGTAGAGCAGGGGGCTTTTTTATTGCTGGTGTGGTTCGCCTATTTTCGCGATAGTGAGAGAACCGATTGCATTTCGTTGCTGGTCGGTAAGGGCGCGGGGATGCCGGGCGAGATTGCTTCTCCCTCGGGAACATTCTCGGGAACATTCTCCGCGTTCTGTATCTCCTCGAGGACCTCGTCCGGAGGACCGTTCGGGGGCGTGATCAGCGGCGGCGGACACCAGTTGGGATAGGTGTAACCGATCAAATTGGGATAGTTCAGGTGGCAAAACGGGGATCCCTGGTGACAACACCCGGAAAAAATCGAGGCGAAAACCAGGAATCCAATACAGGTGGAAAAACGGGCCATGGATACGATTTCCTCCAATCGGTGCGGGAAATGTACCGGCTCGCTTCTGGGTTGCCGGTATCATCTTGCGGGGTAGACTTGTGCTTAGGCTTCGCAGCGGGTCGCTGTTTGGTCTGGGTTTTGCTTTGTTCGACGCACGCCCCGGTAGCTCAGCTGGATAGAGCAGCTGACTTCTAATCAGCAGGTCGATGGTTCGAATCCATCCCGGGGTGCTTCGATCATGCGCTGCCGAATGACGCTGCCGTGCCGCATTGCCTTTTCAACGGGTCTGCGGCAGTGAAGTTTCGGTGCCGAAATCGGGCCTTTCTGCGACTTGGGTTCTGTTGTCGGAGTAGAAGAAGGCTTCACCTTCCACCGCCAGTTCCGTTTCCGAGGCATCATTTCCATAGGTCGCTCGGACAATGTATTCTCCCTGCCGATGGCCTCTGGCTCTGAAGGTGAGCTCTCGTTTCTGGCTGATCGCGAGATTAATCGGATCGAACTGTAATTGACGGGCATTGTTGACTGTGAGGCCTTCGCGGTCTTCGGCCTCCATCCCTTCGGGTAGTTCGACGCGGATGACCACATGATTTGCATGTCGCGTTCCATGATTGGTTACCATCACGGAGAAGGTGGCAATCTCACCCACTTCGACGGGACCACTTTCGTTAATGACGGCGGCAAACAATTGTGGTCGCAGGACCACATCGGTGGCAAATTGATCGACCGCCGAGAGCCCGTCTCGAGAAGTCGCCTTGGCTTGCGGCACCTGCCGGCCTTCTTCAACCGCCCGCGTGTAGACGGACCAGGAGGTTTCTTCGCCCGGATTCAATTGGGGGATTTTCCAGCAGAGAAGATTCTCGGCCTGATTGCACAACCCCTCTTTGCTGGTTCCCAATATTTTCAAACCAAAGGGAACTGCCAACTCGACGTCCACGTGTTCAGTCGCGGCATCTCCAGGATTGGTGACGCGGACCACATACTCACCATTGCGATGCAGATAGCGGATTGCGGGCCCCTCCACAAGAATCTCAAGTCGCGGCCGGGTGATCAGCGTATGCCAGTCAACCTCAGCGACCTGGCCCATGCTATCGCGAGTTGCGAACAGAGCATCGAGTGACTTTTCGGTCAGGGCATTGGCACAAAAATAGACCACTTGCGATTCGCCGGGGGCGAGTTGCGGGAAGGTGATCGGATCGGTCGAACTGGCGTCGATATGTGTTTCACTGGGAAGCGTGGGCGTGACGACGACATCTTCCGCCGTCCCATCTCCCGTATTGGAAACAGTGACTTGATATTCCACACATTCACCATGCCCGATTTCGATCGGTGCCGAGCAGCGAAGATGAAGTTTTGCCTGTCGGACCTGAATTTCCGTGGCGTTCTGGGTCGCAAAACTGGTGCGTGCCTGCAATTGAATGGGCCCGGTCTTTTCCGGCCTGAGATCCATGCGGATTTCGCGACGCTGCCGCGGGGCAATTTTTCCAAGATTGAATCGAGCGACACCATTTTCAATGGTGCCGGGTTGCGGTGAGGCGCTCAGGAGACGTGCGTCGTTCGGCAGTGCCACTTGAACGACGACGATTTCGGCAGCTTGTTGACCGAGGTTTTCAACCTGAAGCTGATAGGTGGCAACGCGACCGAGATGAATTTCGGGAGGAGAAATAGTCCTCACTGAAAGTACGGGGGCGATGTGGTCACCGGGTGGTGGTGGAGGCATTTCTCCCCAAACGGTACTCGTTGCGAGTACGAGAACAACGGAACCCAGCAGAGATCGCCATCGGGCTTTCAAATACATCATGGTTGCTGCCTTCGACTAAGTTTCTGACTTGCCGCCTCAATCATCTCTAAAAGATGATGCAAAAGAACTCCGGCTCAGGAGTCCGGCCGGCAGAGGGCTTGAGAGTACGACACAGATCAGGAATGATCCGTTAGGGCTTGTCCGCGCATTCGTTGCGGATCCCCCGAGCCCCAAGCGTCGCTGCCAAATGTGCTTTAACGGTTGTATCGGCTTTAACGCTTGTACTGCTTGATAGGAAATGACCGGTTAGCGAATCGATCGGTACGACTAGCAATGCTGGCATCCGGCCGTGTGCGCGCCAGTTGCGGGCAAATCGCCTTTCGAAGACGCTCGAGAGCGAAGACCGAGCGGCCAATTTTCTTGGCCGAGAGTGAAAACCATAAGATCCGCAAAGAGGCCAAAGGCCCCGATGCGGTCGATCCGGAGCATTAAAAGTGGGTCGGAGGGCGTTGGTGATCTGCTAGCAGGTTCGCTCTAATAGGGTATTTGAAACCCCGGAAACGAACCCGATGCGATACCGCAGCCTCGCCGAATGCCTCGCGGACCTGGAGCAGACGCAGCAATTGGTGCGCATCGATCAGCCGGTGGATCCCTTTCTCGAAGCGGCTGCCATCCACCGCCGCGTTTATCAGGCGCAGGGGCCCGCCATCTTTTTTGCCCGTGTGAAAGGGTCGCCGTTTCCAATGGTCAGCAATCTTTTCGGGACACTCGAAAGGGCCCGCTATCTTTTTCGCGATACTTTGGAGGGCGTACGGCGGTTGATCGAATTGAAGATGGACCCGGCTCATTTTTTTCGCCACCCGATGCGTTATCGGACGGCTCCGCAGACCGCGTGGCGCACGCTGCTGAAAAAGGTCCATTCGGGACCCATTCTCGAAGGGACAACGACGATCGATCAATTGCCGCAGTTGGTTTCGTGGCCGGAAGATGGGGGCGCGTTCGTGACCCTCCCGCAAGTTTATACCGAAGATGTGCGGCAACCGGGCATCGCACACTCGAATCTGGGAATGTATCGCATCCAGTTATCGGGTGGGAATTATGTGAAAAATGAAGAAATCGGGATGCACTACCAATTGCATCGAGGCATCGGGGTGCATCACTCGGCTGCCATCGAGGCGGGTGTGCCCCTGCGAGTGAATATTTTTGTCGGGGGCCCTCCCGCGATGAATCTTGCGGCGGTGATGCCTCTTCCGGAAGGCTTGTCCGAGTTGAGGTTTGCCGGAGCGCTCGGGGGTCGTCGGACTCGGATGATTTGCCGCCGCGGAGAATTGCCGCTGTGTGCCGACTCCGATTTTTGCATCACCGGTCATGTGATTCCGGACAAAATGCTCCCCGAAGGGCCGTTTGGGGATCATCTTGGATATTACAGCTTGGCACATGAGTTTCCCGTGATGCGGGTCGAAAAAGTTTACCATCGTCGCGGTGCGATTTGGCCCTTCACTGTCGTCGGCCGTCCGCCGCAGGAGGATACGATTTTAGGTCAGCTGATCCACGAACTGACCGGACCGGTGATCCCCTCCCTGATTCCCGGCCTGCAAGCCGTTCATGCGGTCGACGCATCGGGTGTGCATCCCCTGCTGCTGGCAATTGGCAGCGAACGCTACGTGCCTTACCAAGAAACCGTCCGGCCAGCCGAATTGCTGACTCAAGCTTCGGCCATCTTGGGCCAAGGCCAGCTCTCTTTGGCGAAGTATTTGTGGATTACCGACCGTCAAAGTGAGGGCGAACTCGATATTCACAAGATAGACGAATTTTTCATGCATATGCTTCGCCGCGTCGATTGGCAACGCGATCTGCACTTTCATACCTGCACAACGATCGACACGTTGGACTATTCGGGGAGTGGACTCAACGAAGGGTCGAAAGTCGTCATTGCCGCCGCAGGTCCTCCGCGGCGAAAACTACCGGAGAGTGTGCCGGGCGATTTGTCGCTTCCCGACGAATGGAGCAATCCGCAGTTGGTCTTTCCCGGTGTCTTGGCCGTGGAGGCTCCGGACTACACCTCGGGCGAAGAGGTCGAGCGGGCGATGGGTCGCTATGCGGACACGACCGATCTGCTGGGCGGATTTCCTCTGATCGTACTGGTCGATGATAGCGCGTTCACCGCGACATCCTTAAGGAATTTTCTCTGGATCACCTTTACCAGGAGTAATCCGGCAAGCGACATTTATGGTTTTGCTGCCACAATACGCGAGAAACACTGGGGATGCGCCGGGTCGCTGGTGATCGACGCGCGGACGAAACCGCACCATGCACCACCTCTTCTGGAAGATCGAGAAATCACCGAGCGAGTCGATCAACTGGGGGTTGTAGGCGGCCCACTGCATGGAATCATAGAATGAATCTTTTAAAGGGTTTCCCCGAGTAGTCACGATACGTAATGAACAAATTCGACGTAGTGCTGATGGTGTGGTTCGGTTTATTGGGCGCATGCATCGGAAGTTTTCTCAACGTCGTCATTCACCGTCTACCCCATGGAAAAAGTTTACTCAAGCCGGCAAGCCATTGTCCGGTGTGTAAGCATAAGATACGTCCGTGGCACAATATTCCGATCATCGGTTGGCTGATGCTTCGGGGTCGGTGCCACGACTGCGAGGCGAAAATCAGTGTCCGTTACCCACTGGTCGAAGCGGCATCAGGCTCCTGGTTTTTTCTCTGTTTCGCCTTCGTGTTTCTTGCGTTGCCTGACGATGCTGCCGCACTTGGTTTGCGCGCGTTGACATTTACGAGCCTTCTGTTCTTGGGCGCATCATCACTCTGTGTTGCGTTGATTTGGCAGGACCGAAAAAAAATTCCTCGCTCGATACTCTGGATAGCTCTCCTCAGCGTTCTGGTTGTGGTCACCACGCTAAATCGCATTTATTGAGGTGTGTCTCGGCAACGCCCTCTCGGTCTCGCCGCTTTGCGAATTCCCATCGACATGAATCTCGCACTTGAGATTTCCCAGCGTGGCAGTTACGCTGAGCATTTTGACTCACGATCGAGCGGTTGCTGGAAGTGAGCGCGATTCCTCTGGACCGGATGTGACCGATGTCTGACGATGTGAAAAGTGAAGCTGCGACGGAAGAAGAGTCCTCGCAGTGGGGAGTTTCGCGACTGCAAACCTGGGTGCAGCACGGTCTCTTTATATTTGCTGCGTGTGCGACCGGTTTGGCCGCCTACAGTTTTTGGTTTTTTGAAGATGCCGGTGATGCGTGGTTCGATCACCTGAGGAACGTTCGCCTCGTGTCCGAAGATGTGTGGTTTGTGCCGCACACGTTCATTAATCTCTTGCTTCCGATGCTGATGATCACCGGTGCGATGTTGGTGATCATCCAACTGAGGATGCGTTTTTTCCCGGGGACCGAGGGCACGGGGATTCCCCAGACGATTGCCGCGCTACACGTCGATGACGGACCGATTCGGCGGCGGATGCTCTCTTTGCGGATTGCGATTGGCAAGGCGCTTTTGCTCTTTTTGGGTTTGTTCTCCGGGATGACCATCGGTCGCGAGGGACCGAGTGTGCATGTGGGTGCATGCTTGATGTATCTGATCACTAAAATAACCCGGTTTCCCCAACATATCGTCCAGCGGGGCCTGATTCTCGGGGGTGGTGCGGCGGGCATTGCTGCCGCTTTTAATGCACCGGTGGCGGGCGCTATCTTTGCTCTCGAAGAAATCGGACGTTCCTTTGAGAAAAATAATATCGGTACGATTATCCGTACCGTTTTGTTGGCCTCTCTGGTGGTCATTTTGCTGCGGGGTACCGATTATCTTTTCTACCACAACGTGACCGGTACTGACGAAAAATGGCCCATCTATCAGTGGCTGGCTGTGCCTCTGATCGGAATGACCGGAGGATTTTTAGGGGGGCTTTTTGCCAGGGCAGTGGTGGAGACAACCCGTTGGATCAATCCGCTGATGAGAAAGCGCCGTGTACTGATTCCACTGAGTTTAGGCGCGACACTCGCGCTTTTGGGTCTGATTTCCGGTGGCGAAACTTACGGGAGTGGTTATGCACAAGCCCAGGGTATTTTGACCCAAAGCGAGTCGCTTGCCTGGCATTATGCGCCGCTCAAAGCTTTGGCAAATTACGTCTGTCTGATCAGTGGGATCCCCGGGGGGCTTTTTGACCCCAGTTTTTCGGTGGGCGCCGGATTGGGCCATACCTTTCACCCGCTATTGCAGACTCTTTTTCCCGGCTTGGACCACACTGCCGTCGTGATTCTTTTCATGGTGGCCTATTTTTCCGGCGTGGTGCAAAGCCCGATCACGTGTGCGGTGATTATGGTTGAGATGACCGGTGCCCGGTTCATGACGATTCCCTTGCTCGCAGTTGCGATTATTGCCTACGAGTGTTCGCACCGGGTATGCCCCAAAGCAATCTACGAAGCATTGGCAGAAATATTTTTGGGTTCGATTGAGCAACAAGAGGTTTCGGCCACGACCGCAAAGAATTAAACCGGCTGCCCATTGCACGCCATATCTATTGGATCGGAATTATGAATCAGCAAAATATTCCAGCCAACATTCCGCACACCGTTGCGCGGACCATTGGCTTTGATTTGGTCCGCGCGGTAGAAGCCGCGTCTCTACACGCCTACCGATGGCTCGGATGTGGCGACAAATTGGCTGCCGACGAAGCAGCGACCGATGCGATGCGGGGAATGCTTAATTTGATCGACATGCAGGGACTCTGTGTGATCGGCGAAGGCATCAAGGACGAGGCTCCGGGTATTTTTCGTAATGAGAAATTGGGACTCGGTATGCCGGGGGCACCGCGCGTGAATTTTGCGATCGATCCGATCGATGGAACCCGTCTGACCGCCAAGGGCCTTCCCGGAGCGATCAGCGTCCTAGCGGCGACGGTCGTCTCGGCCGAGTCAGAGCGCGTGCTCATCGAGTTGCCGAGTTTTTATAGCTATAAACTGGCCTACGGACCGCGCGTTCGCGAGGCGGGTGTTGCGTTAGACCTCGATGCTCCTTTGGAGGAGACGCTGGGTAAAATTGCCGAATGCCTCGATAAGCGGGTCGAGGATCTGGTCGTTGCCCTGCTCGACCGAGATCGACACGAAGAGGAAATTGCAACGCTACGCAAACTCGGCGCTCGCATCCGACTGATCGGGGATGGAGACGTGGCGATGGCCATTGCCCCCTCGATGCTCAACAGTACGGTCGATCTCTATTTGGGGGTGGGAGGATCACCGGAGGCAGTGATTGCGGCCGCCGCCATCAAGTGTCTCGGCGGAGAAATGCTGGTGCGGATGTGGCCGCGCGATGATGCAGAACTTGTGGAACTCAAGGAGTCGGCCTGGAGTGAGAATCTAGATCAGGTCTACACCTGCGACGATCTTGCGGCCGGTGAAGACATCATCTTTGTGGCCGGTGGCATCAGCGATTCTCCCATGCTCGACGGTGTGGCCGTGCGTGGTCAACACGCCTTCACCCACTCGCTCGTGATGCAGGCCACCTTCCGCACAGTCCGTTACGTGCAGGCGATCCACGATCTGTCCCGAAAAACCATACGCCTCGCGTCGGACGAAAAAGAGCATCATCTCTAGTCAAACAGAGCGGGTGAGGGGAATCGAACCCCCGTATCAAGCTTGGGAAGCTTGTGTTCTACCATTGAACTACACCCGCGGGATCCACAGTGCGAGCGAATCCGGAAAACCTAGCATAACAGGGTCGACAGTCTCGCACAGGTTTGCGGATTAGCGAGCTTGGGATTTTGCACTCTCCGCCGCAATCGCTGTGGGCTGGCCGATGGCGTGGAGTAATCGATACTGTGACCGATTGTAGTTGCAAATTGCGTCGGTCAGACGATTTTGCGAACTGGTGCGTGCTTGGATCGCCTGCACCAGTTCCAGCGGAATACCCTCCGCATCCTTAATCCGTTCGACATTTAAGGCGTAGCTTTGGTTCGCCGCATCGAGACCCTCCTCGGCGGCGTTTATTTGTCGTCGATAGCTAGCGCTGTCTCCAGCCGCCGCAATCACTTCGGCGATGATACGATTTTGCAGTCGTTCGATCTTGATTTGAGATTCCTGCCATTCACTTCTGCTGCGACGATTAATCAGATAATTTCCCATCCCAAGATTTTTAAATTCCCAGATCATGGCGGCCACCACATCATCGCGCGTGCTTTGATTGTCGATGGTGGATCCGGAGCCGCCGGCAAAAGATCCTACGCTGCCGGCAAGTTGAAGGTACGGGAGAAATGGGCGTGCTCGCTCCTGGCGAAATTTGACAAGGCGGGCTTCAGCGACCGCTCGGTATTCGGCCATCTCGGGACGTTCCGCAAGGCTGATCATAATGAGTTCCCGCACCGAGAGATTTTCATTGACCATGGTCACCGGGACCAGTTGCTCCTCAGCGGGCAAAAGCTGCACTTCCGGGTCGAGTTGCAATATCTCAGCTAGTTTTGTTGTGCTGATAATCACTTTGCGCTCGGCTTCTTTAACCTGCACAACCCAATGCGCTTCCTCGGTTTTTGCTCGGTATACCTCGGCAGGAGAACCAAGCCCGACATCCGCAAAGGTACTCGTTACCTCCACCAGTTTTTGCGAGGTTTTTCTGCCCACGTTGTAATTTGCAAGTTCGGATCGCGCTTGAAGAATGTCCGCGTAAGCGACCGCGAGATCTCGCAGAATGTCGTTTTGTGCGCCTCTTTCCGCGGCTTGGGCCGCCTGGGAGAGTTGGAGCTTTTCCAATGGCTTGTAATGTGCTTCAGCGAGACTCAAATTGAAAGCAAAGTTGCCCGGCCCGGTGCCATTGCCAGTGACCGGCGCGCCTTCAAAACCCATGCCACCCCCGGTGTAGAGGGAACTCCGACTCGCGTCAATAACTTCCCCGGGGGTTGTCTGAATTGATCCATCGTGGTGGAACCAGTTGACTCCGTACCACAGGGTAGGCAACAGCAGCAACCGCGACTTGCTCCAGGTTACCTGCGCTTGAAACGCTTTCTCGCGTGCGATTTGAACATCCAGTGCGGACGCACCTCCCAATTTCAGCGTTGTTGCAAGATCGATAATGAACGGTTCTTGCACGCTGATGGTTTCGGGCTGTGGATCAACTGGTGGTGGCGGCACGCGTTTGAATTCGGGCAGCGGTTGGGGAGCGTCGCGGAGTAAGTTTTCATCAGTATCGGGTGTCGGCAGTTCTTCAGCGTAGGAAACCGTCTGTACTGTCTGTACTGGGGCTGTAATATTGGCATTGTCAGTGGAATCAAAAACCTCTTCCGGACAGCATTCGGTTTCGTAACAGATCGATTCTTGCCGACCATGGCCAGCGCATCCTGAGAAGATAATGCTGATAGCCAGACAGGTCAGATACCTTTGCAAGGCTCTTCTGCCGCCGAGCATCGTCTGTATTGAACTGATATGCACGTTCATTTGGAAGTTTATTAAAAAAGCAATGCCGAAATACGCTTCAGTTTGTGATCGTTATTGCCTTGAGTTGTTCGGGATCGATCGCTTCGCCCAGGATGATTGTTTTGTCCGGTGCGCTTAAAATCCGCTGGCCGACTTTCAAAGAGGAAGACTCGATGACCAACTGATTATTAGAATCAAGTAAAATGCCATCGACGGGAACCTTTTGAGGGATAAGATTCTTATCGAGAACAACGAGATACTTTTCGTCATTTTCATCGGTGAGAATTGCCCGGCGGGGAACCATTGGCTTTCCTTTAAGGGCCTCGAGCGTAATTTGGACCTTCCCATAGTCGCCGGGGACCAGGCGTTCCCCGGTTTCATTTTCGAGTACCCTGTTATCGATATCGATTTCTGTGCGCATCATCCGGGTTCCCCTATTAAAAGCACGGGCTTTACGAGAGATGGTAAGCGGCTCGCCGCCCAGCGAATTGATTTGTGGAGTTCCGGTGTAAGACCTGTGCCGAAGGATGACCGGGTCTCCCGCTTCAACGTAAGCCGCGTCCTCGAGAGGTACATAGACGACCGCTCGCACCTGATCGTTTCGTATGATGTCGAGTAAACCTTGACTTAAGTTTGGATCACCCGGTTGCACGTAGTCTCCTGGGTCCACATGTCGTGCCGCCACGAGTCCTTCGAAAGGTGCGTGAATTTCCCTCGCATTCGCTCTGTTAACCGCTGATTCAAGATCAGCAAGCGCAACCTCTTTTTTCGCTTCGGCAACCTCGAAATCGGCTCTGGCTGCTTCCACTTGTGCGTGAGCATGCTCGAGTTCAGCTTCTGCGGTGCGAACTTGGAAGATCGCCTCATCGAGTCGCTGTTTGCTCAGCGATCCTTTTTTTACGAGCGCCTCCATCCGATCCTTTGTCAGTTTTTCTATCTTGATCGAAGCCTCTTTGGATCGCACCTCTGCCTCAGCAAGCCGGATGCCGGCCGATCTGCGCTTTAGTTCCGCCTCCGCTTCTTTGACAAGTTCTTCGCGATGCTTCACCAGATCGGCAACCCCTTGTGCTTTGATGCGGATCAGCAACTGTCCTTCTTCCACTTGATCGCCAAGTTTGACATAAACGTCCGAAACAACTCCGGAAATCCGAGGGTAAATTTCGGTGCGATGCTCACCTTCAATCGATGCAGATAACTCCGTTTCCCGATCGAGTGGACTCGACTTGACCTCTACGGTCTCAATCAGTGGCTGAGCGATCGCGTCGTCGGTTGCCGTTATTTCACTATTGGAGCGACTACAGGATACCCCTGAGATGAGCAGGAGTGTGAATGGGCCACACACTGAGAGTAACAGGCGAAAATGCTGATTCATTGCGTTCAATTCCCTTCAAGCCGGTTTCTCGTTGGTTGGCCGTTTGAAGATTACGTAGAGACATGGAACCACCAACAAGGAGAGCAGGGTGGCGCCTAAAACACCTCCGATAATCGCTCGGGCAAGAGGTGCATTGGCTTCGCTTCCGCCAAAACCAATCGCCATCGGAAGCAGGGCAAGCCAAGTGGTAAACGAAGTCATTAAAATAGGGCGCAGGCGCACGATCGCGGCCTCCAGGATCGCGTCTTTTGCAGATCCATGTTGGGCAAAACGATGGTTTGCAAAATCGACCAACACAATCGAATATTCAACTACAATACCTACCATCATAATAATTCCCATGAATGCCATGATCGAGAGATTGGTGTTGGTGAGATAAAGCATCAGCACAACACCAATGAACCCGAGAGGGACCGTCAATAAGACAATCATTGGGTCAATAAAGCTGCGGAACTGTGCCACCATCACCAGATAGACGAGGATTGCCGCGATCAGCAGTCCGCTCGAGAATTGTTCAAAAGATTCTCGCATCGAGCGCACTTCGCCCATCATGCGGAAGCTGATTCCTTTGAACAAGGAAGCGTCGGCCAAAACCTCGTTCTTCAATTCGTCCCACCTGTCTTTTTGTGCCTTGGAGAGCAACTTGGTGAAATCCTGGATGTCTTCACCATCTTCCAAAACCTCAATTGCTTTTACGCGTGCTGCGCTATTTAAATTGAGCTGATCCAGCATGTCGTTGTTGGATCGCGTTCCCAGTCGATAAATTTGCCCTCGCTCATCTTCATCTTCTTCAGCACCGAGTGCGACCAGTGTGGTTTCAATTGCAGAGACAACCGAACCAATATCAAATCCCTGTTTGACGTTCACATAGACGTCAGTGACTCTTGAAATGTTAACGTGATTCACCACACCGGGCCCGGTGTTTCGATGAATATCCGCAATGTTTCCCAGTTTCAAAGGTTGCCCCTCGCTGTCACTTCCCACTGGGATAGAGCGAATAGTATCAATACTATTCAGCTCATTTTCGAAATATTGAACGCCAAGAAAATAATGATTGCCTTTATTCTTATCGAGCCAGAAAGTGGGTTGAAAATTAACGGAGCTGTTGGTCGCCGCCACCAGATTTTTCATCACCTCATCAGGATTCAGTCCGATGCGACTTGCGAGATCTCGATCCATATCGACTTGTAAGATCGGATAGTCAATTCGCTGGGCAATACGAACATCGGCCGTGCCCGGAATCGACTCGGCAGCGGCAACGATTTGTTTTGCAACCGTTTGCCCGGTTTCCAAATTGGCGCTGTTGATTTGGAAGTGTATCGGGGAGGGCTCTCCATTATTCAGTGCTGCAGTCAGCATGCCCCCGGTATCAAAGGCAAACTCGACCTCCGGAAATTTACGTCGCAGGTTTTTGCGAAGCGTTTGTACATATTCAAAAATATCGGGCTCGCCAGGATTTGCTTTTGTTTGCACCAAGATGAATGCATCCATCGGACCGGTATTCGGCGTGTAGGCAGCCGGCCAGTCCATCAGTACACCGATATTCGAGATAATAATTTGCAGGTTCGATTCCGGATTCTGTTCGTTTCCAACCGCGAAACCTGGATCGGGGGCGCCTATTAAGTCGATGATTTCAGATTCAATTTCGGCAACCGTTTTTTCCGTTTCCTCGATCCGGGTGCCGGTTGGCACGCGGACAAAAATCGAGACCTGCCCCGAATCGACTCGGGGGAATAGTTCCTGGCCGAGGTAACGATTCATGAACAAAATGGAAAGCACAAACCCTGCAGCGGCCAATAAAACAATCAGATAGCGCAGGCCCAACACGCGACGAAGCACTGATTGGTAGGTGCGGGAAAAAACGCCTCTCTGCTCGGAGGAATCCCCATACGGGTCAGCCTCACCGATGACTTTGAGGAATCGTGCACAGTATGCTGGCACCAGGGTGATTGCGACAATATAGGAGGCAAAAATTGCAATACTGGCAGCGATCGCCAAGGGCGTAAACAAAAATTTAGCCAGACCACTCAAGAAGACAACCGGGAAGAAAACGATTGCAAATGTAAGGCTCGCAACAAACATGGGAATGGCCACTTCGGACGTTCCTTCGAGAGCGGCAGTCCGAGGCGGTTTTCCCATCTGCGCGTGGCGTACGATATTTTCCAGAACGACAATCGATTGATCTACGAGGATTCCGATCGCAAGCGCAAGTCCCCCGAGAGTCATGGCATTGATCGAATCGTTGGTGAAGAACATGCCAAAAATGGCCGTCAAAATGGCAAGTGGAATGGCCAGTACAATCACCACCGTAAAGCGTACGCTTCTCAGAAAGAACATCACGACCAACCCTGCGAGCACAGCGCCCAGGCCTGCTGCAACTTGAAGAGAGCGGTTGGCTTCTTCGACCCCAATCGATTGGTCCATGGCAACGCTCAGTACCAGACTCTCCATTTTAGGATCTTCGGAGCGTTCAACCTTCAATCGAGTTTCTATATCGCGAAGTTGTTGCTTGATTTGTCGGACGATCGCAATCGTATTGGCACCAGGCTGCCGGTAGATTGGGATATAGGCTTTACGCGAACCGTTAACGCGAACCACATTGGTTTGAATTTGCGCCGCCCCACCATCGACGTATCCGATATCGCGTATTCGTACCGGTGCACGACCGGGCAGTTGTTTAATGGGGGCGTCGTTGAGTTCTTCCCATGTTTCAACGTTTGCATTGGTGAATATTTGTAATTCTTGTTTGCCGACTTTGATGCTCCCTGCCGGGATGAGCACATTTTGTTTCAGCAGTGCTTTTTGCACGTCCATTAACGAGAGTCCGTGAGCCTCGAGTTTTGCAGGGTCGACGTAGGCCAGCACCCTGCGCAGTTTTCCTCCATAAACGGCAGGTGCAATCACCCCTTGGATTGACTGCAGTTTGTTTCGCAGTTCGTAGTAGGCAATATCGTAGAGTTCCTGTTCGTTCATTTGCGGGTTGGAAACCACAACCAGGCACAGGGGAACGCTCGCAGTAGGATCAAAAGGCATGACCATGGGAGGGATGGTGCCGGGCGGCAGATAAAACATATCGCTCATCGCGTAACTGCTGACCTGGCTCATCGCATCGGACATCGGGACTCCCTCGCGGAAGAAATCCTTCACGACGCATACTCCCTGCATCGCTTTCGCTTCCTGGTGAGAGATGCCCACCGATTGTCCCGTCCACCGCTGAAGGCGGCTCATAATGTCTTTTTCCATGACCTCCGGGGGCATCCCGGGATAGAAGCAGACAATTTGGACTGCCGACGTTTCAAATTGCGGAAGGAGATCCGCTGGAATTTTGGTGTAGGTGAAGAGGCCCATCACCGTGATCGCAAGACACGCGACAATCACCAAATAGGGGTTTGCCAGAGCGGTTCGAATCATGTGGAGGGTTTCTCGCTCGACGAATATGCCATCACCGCTAGCTGCGCAGACTTCCAGACCTGCGTTCTAGACGTTCCGATTCTGTATCGGATGGGCGGCAAACACGACTTTTGCTGTAATCGGTACAATTGACAGAATCGTTAAGATTTACGATTCTTTCCCAAGTTATGTCCCTTGAAAAAGCCAATGCGATTGTTCTGCGGCTCATCGACTTCAGTGAAACGAGTCGGGTGGTTACCCTGTTTACCCGCGAGTTCGGCAAGATAGGTGCTCTGGCAAAAGGTGCGTACCGTCAAAAGGGACCCTTCGACTCTGCTCTTGACCTTCTGACCCGCGCTCGCGTAGTGTTCCTCCGCAAATCTTCCGGCGGGTTGGATTTGCTGACCGAGGCAAAGTTGGAGCATCGGTTTCGCCCACCGAACCATGATTTGTCACCGCTATTTGCCGGTTACTACGTAGCCGAATTGCTGCTGGAGTTAACCGACGAGTACGACCCGCACCCAGAATTGTTTGACATTGCAGCCCAGACGTTGCAGGCGTTGTCGAGTGAAGAAAATAAGCATATCAGTCCCCTCATTCTGCACTTTGAACTCAGTGCTTTGCGATTGTTGGGACACCTACCTAATCTGGATCAGTGCGTAGAATGCGGCAAAACTATATCGACCGACGGCCGAGTGTCATTTGGCCAGTCTTCCGGTGGCGTCCTCTGTCAGGCATGTCGTCCCGGGAAAAGACATGTGGCACAGATCCATGGGGATTCTCTGCGGACATTGCAAAGGTATGCGCATGGGTCGTGCGAAAACTTGCAATCGATTTCCGACCCGATTTCCGGAGAGGTGCGAGGTATCATCAATCACACGATCAGTCACCTGCTCAGCCGAGAACCGAAAATGCAAAAGCATCTTCAATTTCTGGTCGATGCCTGATTGAGAGTTTTGGTTCTCTTGGCCACCGCTCCGTTGGCATGTATCCACTTGTGCTGCTCGCTATGATTTTATCGAGCGGATGTGCGGCTACAACGTTCTATTCACGTGACGATTCGTCAGATGATCCCGCGGTAGTTAAAGAAGCATCGAAAATTCGGCAGGTCAGTGCGGAACTTAATGACACCGAGCTTCCCGGCAATGAAGTAGCGGATGAGGTTGTCGTGGAGGTGCCGCCTGAGGTGAGCGCGCCCGCGGCAAAAAGTGCTGCTGCGGTGGAATCGGCGAGAGAAAAAAAGGAAGACAAGGTTGAGGAGAGGTCCTGGTTCGATTACTTGTCGGGACGCAACGTTGCGGAGGATATTCCCTACGCCAAAGAGTTGCCTTGGGTCGGCGCACCTCAGCCGAGTGAAAGAGCAGCAGAAAGTTATATGAAAAAAGCGGGCGCACTTTTCACGGCGGAAAAATATAACGAAGCGCGTAGTCGATACGAACAAGCCGCAGATCGTTTTCCGAACTCGCCCATTGAGGAGGAATCGCTTTTCCAGATTGCGGAATGCTATTTCTTCGCGGACAAGTACCCAGAAGCATTCGAGGCCTATGAGGCGCTATTAGTCGATTACAAAAGGTCTCGCTATCTCGATCAAGCAGTTGCCAGGCAATTTGCAATCGGTCGATATTGGCAGAAGCGATACGAAAAAGATCCGGAGAGCGTGCTTACACCAAACCTGATCGATAAGACGCGTCCGTTCAACGATCTGCAAGGTTCCGCTTTGCGAGCTTTCGAAAAAGTACGGCTCAATCATCCGACGGGGCCCTTGGCCGATGACAGTTTAATGGCCACTGCGACGGCAAATTTTCTCCGTCGGTATTACGACGATGCAGACTATTACTACGGCTTGGTGCGTCAAGAATATCCGGACAGCGAACATCAGTATCAGGCACACGTTTTAGGAATTCAGGCCAAAATTCGCCGCTACCAAGGGCCTCGCTATGAGGGAACATGTTTGCACGAAGCAAAAGAACTGATCGAGCAGACCATGAGACAATTCGCCTCGATGTCTGATAAAGAGCGAGCACGGATGCAAAAACTCCACGCCCAGGTTATCTCCAACTTAGCCTTGCGTGATATTGAGGTCGCGGAATTTTATGAGGCAAAGGGATTCAACGGAGCCGCGAGGCGTTATTACGATCATGTACTACAGGAGTTTCCGCAAACTCGGGAAGCGGCGCAAGCCCAAGAGCAGTTTGAGGAAATCGAGGGTACACCGAGTAGTCCACCTCCACGGCTGACTTGGCTCTCCTCTGTTTTTCCGGACACGCGAGAAGATCCTTTGGTGCTCGAGGATCCCCCGGAAGCACCGGAACTGGATGAGTAGGGGATCTTGAGGGCAGTGTCATGCTTGCGCACGTTGTGAATTGCCGCAATAGAACCGATGGTTTTGGCCGGTGGATTCGTCTACTTGGGCTTGTTGTGGCTGCTTCAGCTTTTGTCGGATGTGCTAACTATCGCATCGGGACCGAAGGACTTTATCCGCAGCACATACGCACGGTCTGCGTTCCCGTATTTCAGTCCGACAACCTGCGTCCCGGCATGGGGCCCTGGTTGACGGAGGCCGTTGTTAAAAAAATCGAGCAAAATACAAACTATAAAGTGGTGAGTCGCGAGCAGGCGGATACCATCCTCGAAGGCGTCGTGCTGCCCATTACTAAAGATGTATCGGTCACCACAATCAATGACGATCTACGCGAAGTCGACATGACCGTCCAATTGCAGGTTCGTTGGATCGACAATCAAGGTGGTGTCGTTCATCCGGGTGCGGCGATTCCACTGCCTGTTGCGATGGCCGATGTTGGCGCCACTGCCGCTCAGGTGGCCGAGGTGGGGCACTCAACGCTCAGTGCAGAGCAAGAGGCGATTGAACAGATTGCATCGCAGATCGTAGCGATGATGGAGTCGCCGTGGTAAGCTGTTGACCATGACAGCAAACCCCGAGTCATGCTCCGGTACCGATCTCGCGAAGCGAGCCGATTACTGGCAATTGCGAACACGGCGATTGGCATTTCCGCGGCGACCGCTGCTGATGGGCATCGTTAACGTCACCCCCGATAGTTTCTCGGACGGGGGACAATTTCTTCAGGCGAATCGGGCGGTTGAACAGGCATTGCATCTCTCGTCCCACGGTGCAGATCTTATCGATATTGGAGGTGAAAGCACCCGGCCTTATAGCGAGACCGTATCGCTCGGGGAAGAACTTGATCGGGTGGTGCCCGTGGTGGAACGGATACGGGCGCGAGAAGATGTCATCATTTCTGTGGATACCTCGAAGTCAGAGGTTGCCAGAGAGTGCCTGAGCCGAGGCGCAGAAATCATTAATGATGTGACTGGCCTTTGTTCCGATGAGGCGATGGCCTCCCTCGTGGCGGAGACACGTGCAGGTGTTTGCGTGATGCATATGCAGGGGACTCCACAAACAATGCAGGATTCACCCAGCTACGAAAATGTTGTCCAGGAGGTGTACGATTTTTTGCGTCAACGTCGCGACGCTCTCGTACAGGCAGGAATCGAACTCGATTCGATTTGTCTCGATCCGGGAATCGGCTTCGGTAAGACGACTTTGCATAACTGTGAATTACTGCAGCACATTGAAACGTTTCATCGCCTTGGGCATCCGCTGCTCGTGGGCCACTCCCGCAAGGGATTCATCGGCAAGCTGATTGAAGCAGAGAGTTCGGAGCAAACGATCGACAGGGAGGCTGGCACATTGGGTGTTTCGTTGGCCATGGCCCATCGCGGGGTCCAAATCCTCCGCTTGCACGATCCGGAGTACACACGGCAGGCATTGATTCTCTTCGAGGCGGCCGGCTCCGTGGCAGCGGATTGTTAGGACGCACTCTCCGTGGCCACCCGGAGCATCGCAGGGGACGTTCTCTTTCTGTGTTGTTTGCTGCGCTGCTTGTGTGGAGTGAGTGGAGTGAGTGGAGTGCGGTGCATTTCCCATTGTGGAGCCCGCATGTGGGCTTATTACGACAACTTTTTGCCGTAATTGTTCCTGCAACCAAACCTGTTAAAATCAGGCCAACTTCATATCAGATTTTCTTCCCTGCGATCGGTGAGGGTTCCTGTGAGCGAACGGTCATTCGTCCATCTACACTGCCACAGTCACTACAGTTTGCTCGACGGTGCCGCCTCGATTCGTGGCCTTGTCAATCAGGCGAAGCACCTCGGCATGAATTCGCTGGCACTGACTGATCACGGCAACCTGCATGGTGCCGTTGAGTTTTATCAGGAAGCCAAAAAAGCGGATATCAATCCTGTTTTGGGTTACGAGGCGTACATCGCTCCCGGCAGTCGCTTTGATCGCGATGCGGGCTCGATGCGGGAGGCGAGTTATCACCTGACGCTGCTGGCGATGAACCGCACTGGATTCAAGAATCTCATCCGGCTTTCCTCTGCCGCGTTCCTCGAGGGATTTTATTTCAAGCCTCGTATCGATAAGGAAATTCTCGAGGCGCACAACGAAGGCATTATTTGTCTCTCGGGGTGTGTGTCGAGCGAATTCAATCGCACCATTCTTCGGACGGGCGACGATGCGCAAGAGCGTCAAGAGGCAGAGCAGATCGCCGGTTGGTTTCAGAAGATTTTTGGAGATCGTTATTTTGTTGAAATTCAGAATAACGGTCTGGAAATCCAACGCATTGCGATGGAAGGTGCAATTGAAATTGCGAAGAAGCAGGGTATTCCCGTAGTTGCAACGAGCGATGCGCACTACATCAAGCAAGAAGATTCCGAGGCCCAAGATATTCTGCTGTGCATTAACACGGGTAAGTATCGGACGGACAAAGATCGTTTAAAAATGGAAAACGATCAATTTTATCTGCGAAGTCCCATGGAGATGTATCTCGCCTTTCCTGGTTTTGAAGATGCGGTGCATCGGAGTCAGGAAATCGCTGACCGTATCGATATCGATCTCGACCTCGGGAGACGACACTTCCCGGTCTACACGCTACCGGAGGAGGAAAATCCTGAAAATTTCCTTCGCAATTTGTGTCTCGAGGGCCTGAAGGATCGTTATCGGGGGCTTCCGGATCGCTGGCAGGGAGATGAACTTTCAAGTGATGTACTGGATCGTCTGGATTTGGAACTTCAAGTGATCCACAAGCTCGGATTTGCAAACTACTTCTTGATCGTGTGGGACTTTGTCCGGTACGCGCGGGAGAATGAGATCCCCTGTACTGCTCGAGGTTCGGGTGTTGGTTCACTCGTCTGCTACGCGCTGTACATGAGTCACGTATGTCCGATCAGATATGATTTACTGTTCGAAAGATTTTTGGACGAAAATCGCCTTGAGGCGCCAGATATCGATATCGATTTCTGTAAGCAGCGGCGAGGCGAGGTTATTCAATATGTAAAGCAAAAGTATGGTGAGGCGAACGTGGCGCAAATTGGCACGTTCGGAACCCTTGCCGCGCGTGCGGCGATTCGCGACGTAGGCCGTGCGATGAGTTTGTCGATCCCCCGGGTGGACCAGGTGGTGGCTATGGTGCCGGATATTTTGGGGATCACGCTGCAAGAGGCGCTCGAAAAAAGTTCCGAACTCAAAGAGGCCTATCAAGCGGATGGCGAAGTGCGAGAGCTACTCGACCTGGCGATGAAGATTGAAGGTCTCGCACGCAATGTGGGTACGCACGCTGCGGCAGTGGTGATTGCCGATCAGCCATTAACCGAATACGTACCACTGGGCCGCGTTCAGGGCAAGAGTGACATCATTACACAGTGGGCAATGAAGGAGGTGGAAGCGGCCGGGCTGCTGAAGATGGATTTTCTTGGCCTCCGCAACCTCACGATTCTCTCAGAGTGTGAAAAAATAATCGAACAGACGACGGGTGAAAAAATTGACCCGCATCAGTTTCCGCTTGACGATGTGGAAACGTTTGAGCTCCTTTGTCGCGGGGAGACAAAGGGTATTTTCCAGTTGGAAAGTGGTGGTATTCGAGACCTGCTCCAAAAAATGAAACCGGACGATTTTCGGGACATTATTGCGACCAATGCCCTTTATCGGCCCGGCCCCTTGGAAGGGGGTATGGTGGACGATTATGTCGCTATCAAGCATGGAGAAAAGCGTGCATCTTATCCGCACTCGGATGTCCAAGATATTTTGGAAGAGACGCATGGGGTCATGGTTTACCAAGAGCAGGTGATGCGGATGCTCAACCGCTTAGGTGATATTAACCTTTCCGATGCGTACACCTGCATTAAAGCGATCAGTAAAAAGACACTGCAGACCATTGCCAAATATCAAGAGCAGTTTGTCGATGGCGCCACTGCGAAGGGTCTTGCGAAACAGGAAGCCCTTGATTTGTTCGGAATGATCGAAAAGTTTGCCGGATATGGCTTCAATAAAAGTCACAGTACGGCTTATGCGTTGATAGCGTATCAGACAGCTTATTTGAAAGCACACTATCCGGTTGAGTTTATGGCCGCGTTGCTAACCGGCGATATTCCGGGCAGAAATTTCAAGTCGAAAGACGCACTCGTAGAACATCTGGAAGACTGCCGTCGAATGAATATTCAGGTAGTGCCTCCCGATGTCAATCGGAGCGGTGTGATGTTTCGCGTTGAGAAAATCTCGGATGATCAGAAGCATGTCCACTTCGCGCTTTCGGCAATCAAGGGATGCGGTGGAGGAGCCGCAGATGCGATTGTCACGGAGCGTGAAAAAGGCGGTCCCTTCACAAGTATCTTTGATTTTTGTGAACGCATTGATTCCCGTTCCGTAAACCGCAGCACGATTGAGATGCTGGTGAAGGCAGGGGCATTTGACTCGATGGGTGCAAGGCGCAGCCAAATTGCCGCCGTTCTGGAGAGGGCAATGCAGAGCGGGGCGGCAGTGATGGAGGATCGGCGAAGGGGCCAGGCAAATCTATTTGAGGATTTAGGGGATTCCGAATCCGAAAGTGAAGAGACCATCGATCTCCCGGATATCCCCGATTGGGATCAACGAGAAATGCTTACTGGCGAAAAAGAAGTGTTGGGTTACTATCTCACGAGCCATCCGCTCGAGGAATATCGAAATCAACTGGTTCAATATTGCTCGCATACGACCGAAGATATCAGGAAAATGGAGCATCGATCAGAGGTCGTTCTGGGAGGTGTACTCTCGGCAGTGCGATTTGCACATACAAAAAATCCCCGTCGTGGACAAACGGAAACAAAGTACGCCATGTTCGATTTAGAGGATCTGCAGGGGATTGTGCGCTGCATTCTTTGGCCAGAACCGTTCATCCATTGGGGGCATTTGGTAGAGACCGATGCAATGCTGCTCGTACGTGGAACGGTGGATCGTCGTCCCGGTAGCGAAGAGGTCAATCTGATTGTCAGCGAACTCATACCGCTCGATGAGGTGGCAAAGCGATTTACTTCGCGCGTGCGGATTCAAGTCGAGGAGGAGAACCAGGGCACCAAACAATTAGACTCGCTGCACGAAATTTTAAGGCATTATCCGGGAGATTGCGATCTGGAGCTTGTGCTTTGCCTGGAAAATGGCATGCAGGTAAGGTGCCAGTGTGAGGGTCTGCAAGTCGAAAATAGCGCGGAAATGCAGACGCGCGTCGGAGAGTTGCTCGGCCCGCATCGCCTCAAGACGTCCGTTTCACTTGCGTCTCGTGTCGGTCGGAACGAAACGGCTCGACGAGCGACGGCGAACGCTCATTGAAAATCATCATAATCGTGATTTTCTTATGCGGTATCGCGATGTAACTCAGGAAGAAAAAGTTGCACCTTTTCGATCCGCCGCAAACTGGCCTCAGTGACCTCGATCCGTAGTTTGCCCCAGGAAACCTCTTCCCCAACCATTGGAATGTGGCCTAACTGGCTGAAGATGAACCCACCGATGGTGTCGTAGTCCCCATCTTCCGGTATTTCAAGATCGAATCGCTCATTGATTTCGTCGAGATGAACTCGGGCTAGTACCTCGACTGTGCGATCGTCAATGATGCGGAATTCCTCCTCGGCCTCCTTGTCGTATTCGTCGACAATATCGCCTACGATCTCCTCGAGAACATCCTCGATCGAGACAAGTCCGGACACTCCTCCATACTCATCTAATACCAAGGCCATGTGGTTATGTGTTTGCTGGAATTCCTCAAGTAAGTCATCCAGTCGTTTCGTTTCTGGGACGTAATGCGGTGTTCGCAAAAGCTCGCGTAGCGGTGGTTTTACTTCATCGGAAGCCATCAAAGGAAGCAAATCTTTCACGTAGAGGATACCGACGATATCGTCACGGGTTTTTCCATGAACAGGAATCCGCGTGTGCGCGCTACCGATGACAAATTGTACGATTTCTTCCCATCCCAGATCGACCGACATCATGACCACATCGGTACGGGGAGTCATGACCTTCGCCACGTCGACATCGCTCAACTCCATGACACCTTGAATCATTTCGCGAGCATCTTCTTCCAGGAGTCCCTCGCGATGACCTTCGCTGACAATGGTACGGATTTCCTCCTCGAACAAATGTTCATTGGGTTCAATTTGCGGCCTCCCTGCGAGGCGATGCATAATCGCATCGACACACTGCGCGATGAGTACAAAAGGAGTCAGCAGACGACTCAAAAATTTCCAAAATCGCCAGGTATGAAAAAGAATAGGAGTCGCCCAGATTCGCGTTACCGTCCACGGAAGCCAGATATTGAACATCAGCAGGGCAGTGGCGGTGATGCCGACGGCAGTCCAGAAAAGGGAGGGATTCGTTTGTCCCTCCCACAACGGCTCGCGATAGAAAATGAATGTGGTGGCGATAACAAAAATCGCGGTTGCGATCGCGCTGAGGCTCTCCACACTGATCGCAACCTGATCGTCGTATTTTAAAATTTCACTAAATTTGAGATCCGATTCGTGCTTGCGACAGAGGACCTCCAATTCGTGCCGGGAGAAGTCTCTCAAAGCGCGAGTGCCGATGGCAGAAATAAATGCCGTTGCCAAACTGCTTGCTGCGATCCAATAAAACAGTTCGAGTGTCACTAGTTGATCTTCTCCCTGATTGTGAATAGAGCGGTCATTGTAGCCGTTCTGAAGTCTTCGAAGGTTGGGAAATCAGATGTGCTGAATTTTCGCCGAACCCGCCCACTGATTCCGACGGTCGGGCTGCATTTTCCGGAGGCGTCAGGCCCATTTTCATGAGCATGGCCCTCTCTTGTGCCTGCATTTTCATTTTTTCCTCCTCCTCCTCATCTGTAAACCCTACGAGATGCAGCGTACCGTGAATTGCGTAAAGCAGGAGTTCATCCTCCGCGCTCCAGTGGTACTCCTCAGCAAGCCGGGCGGCCGTATCGAAGCTGATGGCGAGTTCACCCTCGAGCGGTTCGAGGCTGTTGGTTTTCAAGGGAAAACTCAAGACATCGGTAGGATAATCATGGTTCAAATATTTTCGGTTCATCTCCTGCATGGATTCATCCGTTACGATGGCCACTCCGATCACCGCAGAGTCAACGCCATGCTCTTCGAGTACGAGACACACTCCCCGCCGTAGTCGCTCTTCATCAATCGCATCCCGATCGGTCTCGTTGCAGATGGTGACGACATGCCTCGCTATTGGTGATTTGGAATCGTTCAAGCCAGCCTCTTACGCAGTTCGTTGCCCGGGATATTTTACTCGACCATGGTAAACAGCAATCAGCGATTTCACTAGGCTATCTTGGACCACTCGAACTTCCTGGAGCGTGAGCCCACACTCATCGAGTTGGCCATCGAGAAGCCGTTTCATTGCAATTTCTTCGACCAGACTTTCAATCCGCGAAGGTGTCGGTTCCACAAGAACACGGCTCGCACTTTCTACAGCATCAGCCAACATAAGAATTCCGGCTTCTTTCGTTTGAGGCTTGGGACCCGGATAGCGAAAAGTATTTTCGTCAATGGTCGTCCCATCGGGGTCGGCTTGGGAGTCTTCATTCGCCCGCTCATAGAAATACTCCACGAGCGTCGTGCCGTGGTGCTGTTGGATAAAATTGATAATTGATCGCGGGAGGTGATATTGTCGAGCAAGGTCTGCGCCGTCTTTCACGTGGGCAATGATGATCAGGGTACTCATCGCGGGCACAAGCGATTCGTGACGATTTTTAGCGTCCCCCTGATTTTCGACGAAATACTGCGGTTTGAGCATTTTGCCGATATCGTGGAAGTACGCTCCCACGCGCAAGAGCAAACCTCGAGCCCCGATATTTTCAGCCGCCGCCTCTGCCATCGATGCGACGTTGATCGAATGATTGTAGGTTCCCGGTGCTCGTCGGACCAATTCCTGAAGAAGCGGATGGGCCACATCGCCCAACTCCAATAAGCTGATTTCGGTCAGTACGCCGAAGAGCGTTTCGATGAAGGGTAAAAGCCCTGTCATCGCAAAACCGGCCATCAGTCCCCAGAGAAAAAACTTTCCGGCATCCCAGAGGATGGCTTGGTCGAGGGGTTGGCCATCCACTACGTTGACGCCAATCGCGGTCAGCATCGCCACCGTGCCAGCGCAGAGGCCCACGTAGACAAGTTTGACGCGACTTCGCACTCGTCTCAGCATCAAGACGGCGGTTGCTGTGGCGGCGACGAGTATCACAAAAAGCGGCAATCCTTGCCCCAAGAGCAAGACCACGATCAGCCCCACGGCCGCGGTCAGCAAAAGGGCAATTTCCTGATTGTAGGCAATCGCTACCGTCATGCCGAAAAGGAGCATCGGGATCGCTTCGACGCGCCAGTTTCCCGCGAGGTAGCAGACAATGACCGTGAATACGGTCAATGCCAGGAGGCTGCTAAAGCGCCGAAGATCGATGAGAATCTCAGGAAATCGAAAGAAGATGAACAGGCCGCACAAGGTGTAGATGGCCAAATACATTCCGAATACGGCGACGAGTCGGACCAGCATTGCCGACGTCGTTAAATTATCCACTGCCACTTCATATTCGGCCTCCAGCAGTTCCATGCTCTCGCTATCGATCGCTCGACCCGCCTTGGCAAGTGCATCATCGCCCGCGTGATAGAGCGTCGCGAAATCGGTATCCAATATTTCTTTTTCCGCTGCATCCCTTACCTCTTCAGCCCGCTGGTCATCGTAGGAAAGGGTGACCGGCAAACGACTCTGCAGCCAGAAAGTGGCCAACTCTGCAAGCTGTGGAGTGGTGTTTTGCTTTCGGTCTTCCTCCGGCACGGGGCGATATTTCAGTGTCGTCGCCGCCGGCAGATTATTTTCCAGCCAGGTAAAAATCCGCCCCGCAAGTTCCAGTGATGAAAGTTCCGTTTCAAGGCGTTCGCGGATCAGTGGTTTTACATCTTCAAGCCGTACATCGGTGACAAGGACCGTTTCGGCCTGTTTTTTCTCGTCCGGATCAAGGATCAGGATTTCAGCCCGATTTCCCTCCGGAACCTCGTTATCCGGCTTGAGGTCGAGTAACAGGCCCCGACGCTCGAATTCGCCGAGTGCGGCGGCAAGCACCGTCTGAAGTTGTTCCATCGATTCATCAGAGAGAAGTTCCTGAAACTTCTGAAAACCGCTCTCGTCACTCGACCTTGCATCTTTTTTTGTATCTTGTGGCAGAAAATGCTCCCAGATTTCAGTCAATTCGTCCTCGCTTAAATCGGCCTTTTGGAGCGTTGCGAGTTCTAGGGCAAGTTCTTCCCTGATTTTTTTCAGCGACTCGGGGTGATTTGTGTAAGTTTGCCTCGTTTCCTGCCGCACAGTCTCTCGGACCTCGTTTTCGAGACCCGTCAGTTCTCGCCTCAAGCCTTCTTCCAAGGCCAACTGTGCAGTGGCAATTTGCACGTCCCGGACATCGACTCGCTGCCTCGCATCCCATTCACGTTGGGGATAAACGAGAATTTCCGTTTGATTCCCATCTTCGCGCTCCAGTTTTTCGAGCAATCCGTGTTGGGCAATATCGGCCAGAGCTTTTTGAATTGCCGCATCGAACTGGATGGTTCGGGCTTCCCCGAGCGCCGACCGAAACGAACGGAATGTCTTTTCCCAACGATCGTATGCTTTGTTCTCGTCTTCACTCGTTGCCGATTCATCAGGTTCGGGCGGTTTATGAAACTGAGTCCATAGCTGCTGCGTCTGTTCGTCGAAGTTTTCGGCCGCCAAGATGCTCGCAATTTCTGAAAGCAACTCCGTACGTAGCGCCTCAATTGCTTGTGGGTCGTTACTGTAGACCTGTCGAGCGTCACGTCGCGCATTTTCCCTCTCGCGTTCCACTCTTCCCTCATTGGGTACCTCGAAGTCGACGCTCGCGACCACATCGCGGGTGGGCGTAAAACCTTCCCGAAATGCAAAGGGCGGAAGCCACGACTGCGTTGCAATCACCATAATGATCGTTGCGACAACGCAGAGAAAAATTCGCAGGAGGAAGTCTCCCCGGGTAATCGACGACCAAATTTGCGTCGATAGCCTTGGGATCGGCTCCAACCCCGAAAGCCTATGTCCGCGCATTTTTTTTGTAGGCCCTAAATTCACCGCGACTTTTCTTTCCGTGATTTGGTATTCACGTCTTCATAGGCGCGGACGATATCCTGAACGAGGCGATGTCGAACGATATCTGATTCAGTCAGCATCACGCTACAAAAACCTTCTATGTTCCGAAGTCGCCCCAGCGCATCTACCAAGCCACTTCTCTGGTGCGGAGGCAGATCAATTTGGGTGATATCTCCGGCAACGACGATTTTTGATCCAACACCCATTCGGGTCAAAAACATCTTCATTTGAGAGACGGAGGCATTTTGTGCCTCGTCGAGGATTATGAAAGCCTCATTGAGCGTTCGCCCTCGCATGTAGGCTAAAGGGATGACTTCGATCACGTCTTGCTCGGTGTATCTCTTGAATTGTTCGTAATCAATGATATCGCGAAGCGCATCTAAAAGAGGCCGCAAATAGGGATTAATTTTTGCTTCGATATCACCCGGTAAGAATCCGAGGCTTTCTCCGGCTTCTACCGCAGGGCGAACAAGCACGATCTTCTTGATGGCCTCTTTTTTTAGTGCAGCCACGGCCATCGCCACGGCGAGAAAGGTTTTTCCCGTTCCGGCGGGGCCCACGCCGAATACAAGTTCATGATTTTCAATTGCATCCACATACGCTTGCTGCCCGGCTGTGCGGGGGTGGATTTGTCGAGCATCGGAGAGAACCGCGATCGGAGGATGTTCCTCCACGCCCGGAGTGGCCTGACTAACGTGGGAGAGGATGTCGTTGACATCCTCGCTAAAGAGTGCCCCCCGCTGATGTAGGCGATTTTGTAATTTTTTGATGACCTCGGAAGCCGTGCGTACAGCATCTTCATTGCCCGAAACGTGGATGGCCCCGTTACGTGCACTCACCGCAACCCCCAGGGTTTCCCGTATCTGCCGAACGTGGCGATCACTGGGACCGAACAGGGGCATCAAGACTTCTGGGTCGGCGACCGAAATAGTTGCTTCAAACATCAATAAAAAACGGCGGCAGGGCCACCGTCACTTCACGAGCATTTGCTCGGCATGTTGCTCTATCAACTATAACGCATCGACTCCCCCAGAGACCAGTCTCAGAAGAAATCATGCTAAATGGCGAAAAATAGCGGGTTAGCGCAACAAAACCGGATGATGCCAGTGAGGAGATGGGCCTTTTCGATCGCTCGCCACTCCAAGACGGACCGGCAGCATATTCCGGCCAAATTTCTCGCCCTTAGCGGCCGAACAACAAAATCCAGAAAAGCAAAGCGACAGGTCCGGCAAACAGAAGCGAGTCCAACAGGTCAAGGATACCGCCAAATCCGGGAAGCCATGCACTGGAGTCCTTTTGTTTGGCGACCCTTTTGATAAGCGATTCTGCAAGGTCTCCTAAAATTCCTGCCGTACCCACCAGCAGTCCAAAGAAGATCGCCTGCCACCAGGAAAAGGGCTCGACCGATAGGTGAAGCCAAACCGGAAGGAATCGGCATGCGAGAAAAGCACCTCCGACCGAAAATGCAATCCCGCCGATAAACCCCTCGACGGTTTTGCCCGGACTGAGTTGTGGTACCGCGCGATTTCGTCCGAGCGTGCGTCCTACCGCATATGCCCCAATATCACCGAACTTGACGGTGATGAGCAGCGCCACGAGCGGGAGCCCCTTCCACAGTTCTCCTCCTACAAAACGCAGTTGCACGAGGATGCTCATCAACAGGCCAATATAAAAAATACCCAGAACGGTCAGTCCGAGATCGAGTACGTTATTTTTGCCGTCGCGATAGGCGGCAATTTCGATAATGACGGCAAGCAGACAGACGATCATCCAAGTCAAATAGGCCCAACCCAATGGCGCGAATGGTGTATGGAATAAATCGAGCGGCCAGAAATATGGAACACCACTGAGGAGTACCACCAGCAGGCTTCCCCCATACACACTGATCGCTCGCGAATGGAACCCGGTGAACTGAGTTAGGCGGATATATTCACCAGACGCCATCACCGTCAGGCTAACCGCAAAAAAGAAAAGAATGATTCCCGGTTGCGCCAAAGTCGCATCGAGCCAGAAAAGCCCCACCAGAGCAGCAATGAACACACTTCCCAGTATTAATCGCCAGTGCAACACGGTTTACCAGAAGTCCGATCTGCCAATGGTCTATCGCTCCCGTCTTTGGCCTAAGGAAAGCGATCTTTTGTTTTGTTTCCTACATCACTTCAATCCACCGAACCGGCGTTCGCGGTTTGCAAAATCGACGATTGCCCCATGCAGATCGTCTTCACAAAATTCCGGCCAGCACCGCTCCGTCACCCAGATTTCAGCATAGCTTATTTGCCAGAGTAGAAAATTGCTGATTCGCATCTCTCCTGCGGTTCGAATCAGCAAATCGGGATCGGTCATCCCCGCCGTGTAAAGATGCGCGTTGATCACCTCCTCAGAAATATCATCTGCGCGAAGGTGTTTTTCCGCCACCTTTTCAGCGATCTGCCGAACCGAATCGATCAGTTCGGTTCTTGCGCCATAATTGATTGCCAGAGAGAGCCTCATGCCTTTGTTGTTTTGGCTCATCTCAATGGTTTTATCCATCTCCACTTGAACGCGTTCGGGTATGCCTTCGCGACGGCCAATCGTGGAGACCCGGATATTGTTTTGCATTATCGTGGACCGTTCCTCGACCATGTACTGTTCGAGAAGATACATGAGAAAATCCAGTTCTGCCGACGGGCGCTTCCAATTCTCACTGGAGAGGCAGTAAAGGGTAATCTGCTCGATTCCAATCTGAGCCGACTCCTCGACGATGCGACGCACGCTTTCGACTCCCTTGCGGTGCCCCTCAATGCGAGGCAATCCACGTCGCTGTGCCCAGCGTCCATTACCGTCCATAATCACAGCGATATGCCGCGGCCATTGTCCGCGATCGATCTCTGCCAACGCGGCGGGCAGGGATTCGGTTTGAAGACCAGTGTCGGCAGTGCTGGAATTTGTCTCAGTCACAGTCCCTCTATTCTTGCCGGCGGCGGGCAGGTCCGTCAAACGGCCACGGTGTTGCCATTACGCGCGACTATAACTTTCAACTTGTGACGGGCAGAGAATCGTTTGACTTCTCTCGGGACCGACGGAGACGAACGTGAAGGGCCGTTCAACGTACCGGCTGATAAAATCAAGATAGTCTCTTGCCGCTTGCGGGAGGTCCTCTAATGTGCGCACCTCTTGAATTTCTTCCTCCCATCCCGCCAGCGTTTCATAAACGGGCCGGGCTTTCCGTAGTTGGTCGACATGACTCGGAAATTCTTTTGTCTCCTCCCCATCTATTTCATATGCAACGCACACCTTTAACTCTTTGAGCCCACTCAGCACATCCAAAAGCATGATGGCAACTTCATCGACCCCACCTAATCGTACCGAATAGCGGAGGGCTACCGCATCGAGCCATCCGCAGCGTCGCGGCCTCCCGGTGACGGTGCCATACTCGTTGCCACGCTCTCGCAAGTGTTCGCCCGCTGCGTTCTCTTGTTCACTTGGGAACGGCCCTCCTCCGACTCGCGTTGAATATGCCTTTACGACACCAATCATGCGGTCGATAAACCGCCCCGATACGGCCGAACCTGCGGGGACTCCCACGCCTGAGCTATTGCTGCTGGTGACAAAGGGAAATGTGCCATGGTCGATGTCTAAAAGTGAACCTTGGGCACCCTCAAAGAGTATG
>CACOUL010000001.1 GCA_902630355.1 Planctomycetaceae bacterium | reverse complement strand
GACGATCCGATCACGGTACCGGAGCCTGCGAGCGGAATACTCGTGGTTCTTGCACTCTGTCTTTTGGGCGGGGTTCGGCGGAGTTGCCGTTAAGCGTCGGTCCCGGCGGTTGCAGTCCGCGGATTGGCACGCCTTCCGGTTTGCAGCGAATTCCAATCGATGGTCAGCGAACCGCCGGTGCCTTCGTGTTGTTTCGCCCAGTTCATTAAAAGGTCGAGACAGGCGTGGTCGATTTGATGCAGCTGTTCAAAATCAACGTGCAATTCAAATCCTCGAGGCACACGCTCAAGTGCGGCTGCCAGTGCCGGTAGACGGATGAAGGTCGCTGCCCCCTCCAGTTTGAGACGAGCCGTTTTTTCAGCAGTATTGATATCCAGATCGGTCTCCAGGTGAGAAAAGGAATGCAGCAGCTTCATCGCGGCCAGCACAATTCCAGTAATGACGCCCGTCAGAAGATCGGTGCAAACGATCGTGCCAAGTGTGGCAAAATAGATTGCAACCTCTCCCCAACCGTACTTCCTCAGGTTTTTGATTGCCTGAATGTTGACCAATTTGTAGCCCGTGTAGACAAGGATAGCAGCGAGCGCTGCGGTAGGAATCCACCGCAGCACAACCGCCAGAAAGGAGACGAAAATTAAGAGCCAAAGGCCGTGCAAGATCGTCGACAATCGCGTCCGGCCACCCGCGTTCACATTTGCGCTACTGCGGACGATCACCCCGGTCATCGGTAAAGCGCCAAGGAATCCGCAGACGATGTTTCCAACGCCCTGCGCTACCAGTTCCTTGTTATAGGCGGTTCGAGTATGTGATTGCATCTGGTCGACGGCAGTTGCGCACAGCAGGGTTTCAGCACTGGCAACGACGGCCAGCACAATGCCCGAACCGAGGAAAACGGTCCAGGGCGTTGAATTGATAACGACCCACGAGGGAAAATGCACTTCACTCCAGAGGTTCTCCGGAACCTCCACATAAAGGACGGGAATTTTCAAAATGGTGGCCAGCGCCGTGACCAACACGATGGCAAAAAGGGGTGCCGGCACCAAGCGAAGCTTTTTGATCGGGATCGCACTCCAGGCGACGAGCAGCACGATCGTCAGCAAGCCAATTTTGGCCGCCCAATCATGATTCATCATCAGCGATAAGAGCGTTTCGAGTCTCTGCTGTGCTTTAATCTGAGTTTCCGTGATTTTTTTTGTGTCCCCCGCCCGCAGCGCACTTTCCGCATCCTCCAGGATTCCCGGAACTTGGTCGATCGATTTTTGCAGGGCCTTTGGATTTGCAGCAGACGATACCACCTTTGTGAGTTCGGGGTCGGCGGTCAGCTTTTCGAATTCGAGTTTTAACGCCGTTTGCTCAGCCGCAATCGATTCGAAATCAGCGGTGGACGTTGCCGGTTCGGGTGCCGTCGGGGCGTCGGTTGAGGTCGACTGGTCGTGGGGGATTTTCTCTGCCGCACGTTCACGGATTTGGACCTGCTTTTCGTGCAGATCTCCATACTTTTGTAAAAAGTCTCGTTCTTTGGTCATCTGCTCGAGATCATCAGAATCTGTGGGTATTGGGGGTATTGGCAATCCCTTGGCAATCGCACTGGGGATCGATAGCAAGTTATCGAGCCCCGAGCCCTTGGGGCTATCGTCCACCATCACGTGCGTTTGGCTCGCAAAAATCAAAACGCCGATGCCGGCCAGCATGCCATAGACGACCGCCGGAGAAACGGCGCGGAACCAGCGGCCGTACTTGAGCAGGCCGGCAACCAGTTGCAGCAAGCCTGCGACCAGCACGGTGATCCCCAGCGACTCGAGCCCATGATCTTGAATGATCTGGTACACGATCACCGTCAGGCCTGCCGCCGGTCCGCTCACTTGCAGCGGCGCACCTGAGAGTACACCAACGATCAGTCCCCCCACGATGCCGGTGATCAGGCCGGTGGCAACCGGCGCTCCTGACGCAATGGCAATTCCCATGCAGAGGGGCAGAGCTACGAGAAAGACAACGATCGATGCTAAAAAGTCTTGCTTAGGTGATGAAAACATAATGGCATTCGCACTGGGCTTGAGTTGTTGAGTTGGGGTTCGAAAAGACGGAAAGGCCTTGATGGGCCCGTTCTTTTGGCAATGTTATTTCCGCAAACCGGCTCTCAAGTAAACCCTACTTGGGGGTGCCATCGCCGCAGGCCTGCCAAGAGTATTTTTCGGATGAAAGAAATCTGTCAGAATATATGAATAATTGACAAAATACCGTCAATTTATGTGCATTAGTGCTTGAAATCTAGCTTCAACGGGCCCATAATGGCCTCCAAAGGCCTCTTTCTGAAGTATTCCTGTTAATGGTGCTGTGATGGTCGTTCAGAGCCGTCGTGATCAATTACTCGAGATGATCCGAACCCAGGGCTTTGCTTCCCTGCCCGATTTGGCCGGACAGTTGCGGGTCTCGGAGTCGACAGTCCGCCGGGACCTGGAATACCTCGAAGAACTCGGGCAAGCCCGCCGCACGCATGGCGGTGCCTTCTACACCGGAGAGTCGCCCGAATTTCCCCACTTTCGTGATCGACAGCAGACGCACTGGGATAAAAAACGGGCGATTGCCATCGAGGCCGCTGCGCTGGTCGAGGACGGTGAGACCGTGCTGCTCGACGGCGGGAGCACGACCTACGAAGTGGCGCGGGTTTTGGTCGGCAGGCCCCTGCAGGTGGTAACCAATTCGTTGCCGGTCGCCAACCTGATGGCCTCTTCCGCCGAGTGCGATCTGGTCCTGATCGGAGGCAATGTCCACTCTCGGACCGGCGTGACCCTGGGGCCGCTCGCCAATACGATCCTGCGGGAATTGAATGTCCGACATACGATTTTATCGGTTGCAGCGGTTAATCAGAGGGGTTTTTTTAACAGCAATATTCTCCAAGTCGAAACGCAGCGAGCTATGCTTTCAGCGTGCGATGAGCCGGTGATCGTTGCGGATAGCACAAAATTCGGGAGTAGCAGCCTCTCTCGTCTTTGTTCCCTCGAAGCCGTCGCGCGGTTGGTCGTCGACGATGAAATATCCTCGCTCTGGAGAGAGCGAATCGAACAAGCGGGTGTGCATTTGCATATTTCCGAGCGAGCAGAAGAAAAAGAGAGAGAGAGTGCTTGATGATTACTAATAGTGCGCCGGTCAGTGGAACACCGACCCAAAAATCGATTGATCGCCTAGCGATTGAGCGGATCGTCCGCGAATTGCTGAGTGAAAAATTAGCGACGGCACCCGCTGGCGATAATGAGTTGGTGGTCAGTATCTCCGCGCGTCACTGTCACCTCACCGATGAACACGTCGAAACTCTTTTCGGCCCCGGCAGTACGCTGACGCCAATGAAGGATCTTTATCAGGACGGTTTTTACGCTGCCGAGGAAACCGTGATGGTGGTCGGGCCGCGGAAGAGAATGCTTCCGGCGGTCCGTGTCCTGGGACCCACGCGACCAGCAAGCCAGGTGGAATTGGCATTTACCGATGCAATCTCTCTGGGCCTTGATATTCCGGTCCGCGCCAGCGGCAAGATCGAAGGGACGCCGGGGTGCGTACTAGTGGGTCCGGCCGGTGTGGTCGAATTATCGCAAGGGGTGATTCGCGCCGAGCGGCACGTCCACATGGGGCCCCGCGATGCGGAGCGGTACGGGGTCAAGAATGGTGATCGGATTGATCTGGCTGTCCATTCGTCATGCCGCACGATTCTCACCGATTTGCTTGTGCGAATCGACGACGCGGCCAAGTTGGAAGTGCATATTGATACAGATGAAGGAAACGCAGTCGACCTGCAGCACGCGAGCAAGTGCGAGTTGGTACGGCCAGCGTCAAGTGTATAGCGGTTTTGTTTGTTTACTTTTCTTGAGGAGATGCTTGTTATGGCGAAGGTACAAGAAGCACTGGGTATGATCGAAACCAAGGGTTTCGTCTGTCTGGTCGAGGCTACCGATGCGATGATGAAAGCGGCAAATGTTGAGTTCCTCGGCTGGGATAAAGTCGGTTCCGGTATGGTAACCGCCTTTGTGACCGGTGATGTTGCGGCCGTCAAAGCTGCGACGGATGCGGGCGCTAATGCCGCTGGACGGATCGGTGAAGTGATCAGCGTTCAGGTCATTCCTCGTCCGCACGGCGATCTCGATGTGGCACTCGGCCCCGTCGCAGGTTAATCGTTGAATTTCTAAAAACAGAGTTTTGTAAATCGGAGACGACAAAATGGAACATGCAATTGGAATGATTGAAACTCGCGGTTTGGTTCCGCTGGTAGAGGCCAGCGACGCGATGGCCAAGGCTGCGAATGTCGAGATACTCAAGCGTGTGCAGATCGGTGGCGCATATATGACCACGGTCGTCAAAGGCGATGTCGGCAGTGTTCGGGCCGCAGTAGAAGCCGGTGCCTCCGCTGCCTCGCAGATGGGCGAACTGGTTTCGAGTCACGTGATACCCCGTCCGGCGGAAGGTTTGCTTGACGCGTATTTGTCCTAAGCCCTCGAAGGATCGTTTTTGCAGGAAGCAGTGCCATGAAGGTGTTAGTTGCCAACTTAGGATCGACGAGTTTCAAGTATCGACTCTACAGAATGCCCGATGCGGTAGAACTTGCGCGAGGCGGCATTGAGCGAATCGGTTCCGAGGAGAGCCGGAGTATGGTCTGTATCGGTGATTATCAAGATGAAGTGGTCTCGGCCGTAGCGGATCATGCGGCGGCCGTACGGCAGTGTCTTGCGCAATTGACCGATGCGGAACATGGATGCCTGGAGTCGGCTGATGAAGTGGCGGCGATCGGCTTTAAGGCGGTTCATGGTGGTCGCCTCTCGGGCGTGCAGCGGATTGACGATGAGGTGCTTGCCGCCATGTCGGAAATGAATCAGGTTGCGCCTGCCCACAACCCGCCCTATATCGCTGCGATGCGTCAACTCGCGAAAAAGCTTCCCGAGATTCCCCTGGTGGCGGCCTTCGAGACCGATTTTCACCAGAGTATCTCCCGGGAGAACCGTACCTATGGTATTCCCTTCGATTGGGAAGAGAAATTCAATGTCAGACGGTTTGGATTTCATGGTGCGAGCCATCGCTACATTGCGAAGCGGACCGCACAGTTGTTGGGCCGCGACGATTTACGGATTATTTCGCTCCACCTGGGGGGCTCCAGCAGTCTGACCGCGATTCGAGATGGCCAAAGCGTGGCTACCAGTATGGGTGCCAGTCCGCAGTCGGGCATTCTTCAGAATAATCGCGTTGGTGATTTCGATCCGTTTACGCTCCCTCTGATCATGGAGCAGACCGGCCTTTCTCTCGAGGAGGTGTTGCAGAAGATTGCCTGCGAGGGCGGGCTTCTCGGCATCAGCGGACATAGCGGCGATATTCGCGATTTGGAAGAAAAAGCAAGCAAGGGCGATCAGAGATCACGATTGGCCCTCGATACGTTCATCGCCAATATCCGGCAGTACCTCGGCTGGATGCTGGTCGAATTAGGCGGCGCTGACGCCGTCGTGTTCACCGGCGGGATTGGAGAAAACAGTGCCTCGATTCGAGCGGGAGTGTGCCGAGGTCTGGTGGAGTTGGGTATCGCAATCGATGACGAGAAAAATGAGTCTCTCCGCGGCGAGAGAGCGATCGGCAAAAGCGGGATGCCTGCCGCGGTGTGGGTAGTCCCCACCAATGAAGAACTGATTGTCGCACAGCAAGTCGTTGCTCATTTGGCCGGGGCAACCCAGCAAGGCGAGGAGAATCGCTGATGTTTGTCGCAAAAGTAACCGGGTCTGTTGTTTCCACACAAAAGGTCGACGTGATGGTCGGTCAAAAACTCATGGTGGTCGAACCGTATCGCATCGAGGCTGAATCGCGGGAAACTCTCATTCCCACGGGCCGAACGTTTATCGCGGTCGATACGATCGGTGCCGGCGAGGAAGATTATGTGTTAATCACGCAAGGTTCCAGCGCGCGATTGACTGATGAAACCAGCAAATTGCCCATCGATGCAGTCATCGTGGGAATTGTGGACACCGTCCATATCGAGAGCGGATGCGTTTACAGCCGGGAGGCATAACGCGAAACGGGATCAGCGAGTTTTATAGGAACAGAGGATTGAAGCTATGCAAGTGAGTGAACAGGCAATTCGGCAGGTCGTGGATTTGGTGCTGGCGCAAATGGCGGTGCAGCCGGTGACCACGCAGCCTGCCCCTGCTGCGAAGTCGGCATGCGATTGTGCAGACCAGGCGGGCCACGCGGGCCACGAATGTGCGTGCCGCGGAAAGCAGAAAACCGCCTACACCGGAAGATATGGGCTGTTTACCGATGTGGATGAAGCCGTCGCCGCTGCAACGGCTGCATTCGAGCAACTCTCGCACCGGACCGTTGAAGATCGGAAGCGGATTATCGCACACATTCGCAGAATCTCGATCGAGCAGTGTCGTGAACTCGGCACGATGGAAATGGAAGAGACAAAGATCGGACGACTGGAACACAAGATTGAGAAGCTCAAAACGTTGGGCGAACAAACCCCGGGAGTCGAGTTTCTCAACAGTCAAGTATTCAGCGGGGATCACGGGCTGGCGGTCATCGAGCACGCACCGTTTGGTGTGATCGGTGCTATCACGCCGGTGACGCATTCGCTGCCAACGATCACGGGTAATGCAGTAAGCATGATTGCGGGCGGCAACACGCTGGTGGTGAATCCACACCCGAGCGGTCGCAAAGTGGCGGCGGAAGGTGTGCAACGATTCAATCGAGCGATTTACGAAGACATTGGTATCGACAATCTGATATGCGTCATCACCGAACCGACCCTCGAGACGGCAGATGCCATATTCAGTCATCGGGGCGTGAAGTTGATTTGCGTCACGGGAGGTCCAGCTGTGGCTCGGGCGGCGCTTAATAGCGGCAAGCGGGCCATTGTGGCTGGTCCCGGAAACCCTCCGGTGGTGGTCGATGAGACGGCCGATTTAGCGCGTGCGGCAAGCAATATGATCGCGGGCGCCTCGTACGACAACAACCTCCTCTGCATTGCGGAGAAAGAAGTGTTTGCGGTAGACGCGATCTTCGACCAACTCCTCGTCGAGATGGAAATGGCGGGTGCTGTTCGCTTGACCGCGAGCGAAATTGAGCAGCTTACCTCGAAGGCGATTCAGACGGTCGGTGAGGGAACTGATCGACATGATGTACCGGCAAAAGAGTTGCTCGGCCAGGATGCCGCGGTACTTGCGCGAGCCATCGGTAAACAGGTCCCGGCCGATACTCCCCTGCTCTTCGGCGAGGTGCCAGAGACCAACCCCTTTGTCCCGGTCGAGCAGATGATGCCCTTTCTGCCTTTTGTTCGCTGTCGTCATGCGGACGAGGCGATCGACAAAGCGCAACATTACGAACATGGTTTTCGGCACACGGCAATCATTCACTCGAACAACGTGCGAAATATGACGCGGATGGGTCGCGTGATGGACACGACCCTGTTTGTGAAAAACGGGCCCTGTATGTCGGCTCTCGGCTTGGGAGGCGAAGGCTATTTGTCCTTCTCGATTGCAACGCCGACCGGAGAGGGTGTGACGTCACCCCTGACATTCACCCGCGAGCGGCGCTGCTCGTTGATCGACGATCTTTGCATCTTAGGTAAATAAAGAGCAGCCGATAAACGGAGAGATCGAAATGCAATTCGGCAAGGTGCTAGGTTCTGCGAGTGCCACGATGAAGCATCCATCACTGGAGGGCTGGCGATTACTGTTGGTCCGCTTGTTGATGCACGATGGCCAAGCCGCAGATGGGGATCCGGTGCTGGTCATCGACAAGCATGGGGCAGCGACCGGGTCGAAGGTGCTTTTGACGAGTGACGGGCAGTCGGCTCGCGAGTTGCTTGAGGACGACCGCACGCCGGTACGCTGGACTGTCATGGGGATTTGTGACGAATGAGCCTTTCGAGGTCGGATATTGAGCGACTGGTCCACGAGGTCCTGCTCCGTCTCAATTCGGCCGATCGGCACGAGACGACAAAACAAGCAAAACAGAAACCACTGGTCATAGAGGAGCGAGTCGTGACGACCGCGCAGTTAAGCCCGATCTCTGAACGAGCCACAGTGCACGTAACCACCGGTGCGGTGATCACTCCGGCCGCGCGCGATCTGGCAAGCGAAAAACAGATTACGCTCATCCCGCTCGACGGGCGTGAGAGTGACATGCTGGATATAGCAATGTTTTCCGTGGGCACCGCAGCGCATCGAATCGCGTTGGCAATTCGAGGTGAATTCGGCGATGCCCGGGCATGGCAGCATGAGAGCGTTGTCGAAGCGGCGTCGAAGGCCGTTTCCTATTTGCGGGCTGCGGATGAACCTGCAAGGCGATGCCTGCTGGTAACCGAGAACGTCGATGTGGCGGTCTGCTTGGCCAATCGCGCGTCGCACGTGCGGGCGGTGATTGCGCGAGGGGCGGCACAGGTACGTGAGGTCTTGCAGGAGGTTGCCCCGAACCTGTTGGTACTCGATCCGAATGACGGAAAGGCGGCGACGGAGTGGGGGCGAATTTATCTTGAGTCGGCGGTCGATCGTGAGGCCGCACGCTTTCAGGGACCACTCGGGTGCGAGAATCGCAAATAAATAGAACGAGCGAAGGATCAAGATGCGGATTGCAGAAATTATCGGAACCGTGACCTTAAGCCGAATTCACCCGTCGCTTGCCGGGGGGACCTTTCGCGTGGCGGTTCCCCTGAGTGAAGTCGAGCTTGCAGGCGGAACACTCTCGATTCGCGAAGAGTTGGTGCTTTACGACCAACTCGGGTCGGGGCTGGGGAGTCGTATCGCTTTAAGCGAAAGCCGCGAGGCGGCTGCCCCGTTTTTTCCGGAACGAAAGCCTGTCGATGCGTTCAACGCGGCGATCATCGATCATCTACACCTGGAGGAAGAGTAGTCATGGAAAACGCATTTAAGCGTAAGCAGCAGATTTGTGAGATAGGACAGCGACTCTACAACAAAGGATTCGCCGCTGCGAACGATGGAAATATCACCTATCGATTAAACGACAATGAGGTTCTCTGTACACCGACGATGCACTCGAAAGGATTTCTCAAGCCAGAGGATATCTGTCTTGTCGATATGGAGGGAAATCAGATCGCGGGACGCAAAAAACGCAGTAGCGAAGCGCTGTTGCATTTGCAGATTTACAAGGAACGGCCCGATGTAAAAAGCGTGGTGCATTGCCATCCGCCCCATGCGACTGCATTTGCGATTGCACGTGAACCGATCCCGCAGTGCGTGCTTCCCGAGGTGGAGGTGTTTCTCGGCGACGTTCCGATCAGTCGCTACGAGACTCCCGGCGGCCAAGCCTTCGCGGATACGATTATCCCGCTGGTTAAAAAAACAAACGTGGTCATCCTGGCGAATCACGGCACGGTGAGTTGGGGTGAGGATGTCGAGCGGGCTTACTGGTGGACAGAGATCCTCGATGCCTACTGCCGCATGCTCATGTTGGCGAAGTCGATTGGCAAGGTAAATTATTTGTCAGCCGAGCATACCCGCGAGTTGCTCGACTTGAAGGAGAAGTGGGGGTTCACCGACCCGCGGAATGATCAAGAGATGGAAAACTGCGACCTCTGCGGAAACGATGTTTTCCGGGATTCCTGGCAGGTGGCGGGAGTGGAGCGCAAGGCATTTGCCGCACCACCTCAAGCGCTTGGGCGCAGCACCGCAACGAGTACCCCCTCCCGCCCTTCGGCGGCTCCTGCTGCGGTAGATGAGCAGCAGTTGGTCGAGATGATCACCGATAAGGTGATGGCGGCGATGAAGGGCAAATAACGCAAAGGCGGACGGGCCATACGGTGGTGCGATGGTGAGCGGCCACCGACTCGGAGCGTGGCCTAAGACCCTGTTTTTCGCCAAAAACGGCCAGGCCCGAATGCCCGTTGGGGCCTCACCAGTCTTGCCCGTTCGGCAGGGACGGGGTAGATTGTTTTCTGGGCGTTGCGGTGGCGCAGGCGGTTTGCTCGAAGAAATTCTCGCGTGAAGACGGTAGTTATGAAAAAAGACATCCATCCAGAATATTTTGAAACCGACGTCAAATGCGGTTGCGGTAACTCTTTCCAGACCCGAAGTACACGGAAGGAACTGAAGGTCGATATCTGCAGCTCCTGTCACCCCTTCTATACCGGAAAACAAAAATTTGTTGATTCGGAAGGCCGCATCGAGAAGTTTAAATCGAAGTTTGCGGGATCTGGGTATGCCAGCCTCAAGCGTGCCGCAAAGAAAAAGTCCGGTAAATAAGCGGTCGTGTCACACGATGTGCTGCATTGTTCATGCTCCGGGCGTTAGGAGCTAGATATCGTTGCGGGGACGTGTGGGTGGCTTTGAACTCGGTGGCCATGGTGGGAGATCGCATCGGTGCGCGAAATGCTCGATGAAAAACTTGCTCGATTCGAGGAACTCGAGGGGCAACTGTTGGATCCCACGGTTCTGACCGACCCAAATCGCGTGGCCGCAATTTCTCGAGAGCATGGCTCGCTTGCCCGGCTCGCAGGAAAATACCGCCGCTTTCAGGATTTGAACCGAGAAATCGCCGAAGCGGTGGAACTCACAGAAGGTGATGACCCCGAAATGCGCCAGTTGGCTGAGGCGGAGATTCCCTCACTCAAAGAAGACCGCGAGATGATCTGGAGCGAATTGCTCGATCTGACGGTGGGTGGCGAGGATGCCAATCGTACGCGGGTGGTCATGGAAATTCGGGCCGGTACCGGCGGCGACGAAGCGGCTCTCTTTGCCCGCGATCTCTATGAAATGTACAAGCATCATGCGGAATCCAAGGGCTGGAAGCTTCAGATCATGGACCATAGTCCGACGGAACTCGGTGGGTTCAAGGAGATAGCCCTTGCCGTGGAGGGGGACGGAGTATTTCGCGAACTCCAGTACGAGAGTGGCGGACATCGCGTGCAGCGTGTCCCCGATACCGAGACGAAGGGCCGCATTCATACCTCGGCTGCGACCGTGGCGGTCATGCCCGAGCCGGAGGATGTGGAGATTGATTTGAAACAAGATGATTACCGCATCGATAAATTTCACGCCAGTGGTCCGGGTGGACAGCACGTGAACAAAACGGAGTCGGCGATCCGCCTCACACATCACGAATCGGGCATCGTCGTCCAGTGTCAGGATGAAAAAAGCCAACACAAGAATCTGGCCAAGGCCTTACGCGTCCTCAAGACACGGCTCTATGAGGCGCGCCGACAGGAAGAGAATCAAAAGCGGGCCCACGCGCGTAAAACCCTTGTCGGAAGCGGTGATCGCTCGCAGAGAATCCGAACCTATAACTTTCCGGAGAATCGCGTGAGCGATCATCGGATTAACCTCACGCTGTATAAGCTCGATAGTATTATCGCGGGAAATCTTCAGCCGGTCACCGATGCACTGATCGAGCACGATCGCACCACCCTGCGGACCTCGATGGGGACGATTGAATAGCGGGCCTGCGGAAGGAGCCGTGGAGTGAATCAAGCAAGCGAAGAATCCTGGACGATCCTGCGATTATTGCAGTGGACGACCGGTTATCTTGAGGGAAAGGGAGCCGAGAGCGCGCGGCTCGATGCCGAACTTCTGCTTGCCCACGTTCGGGGCTGCCCGCGGATTGAACTTTACACCGATTTCGATCAAGTCGCGACCGATGATGAGCGTACTCGCTTCAAGTCGCTTGTGCAGCGGCGTGCGGCAGGCGAACCGGTCGCCTACCTGCTGGGGCAGAAGGAATTTTATTCAAGAAACTTCGAGGTGACCCCGGCTGTACTCATTCCCCGCCCCGATACCGAATCGCTCGTTGTCGCGGCACTCGACTGGCTTTCGGCAAAGCAATCAAGCGAAGCGGCTAGTCTGGCGGACATCGGGACCGGCAGCGGCGTTCTGGCGATCACCCTGGCCCTCAAATACCCTTCGGCGCGCGTCTTTGCCTCGGATATCGAGGCCGAGGCACTCAAGGTGGCCCGTCGCAATGCAACGGAGCACGGTGTCGATGGACAAATCGACTTTGTGTGCGGTTCGTATTTTGGCGAAAGAGCGTGTGGCCCGTTTGATCTGGTGGTGAGTAATCCACCGTATGTCAGTGAAAGTGAGTATGCGGATCTGCCGGTCTCGGTACGTGATTACGAACCGCACTCGGCGCTGGTTGCCGGCGTGGAGGGGAGTGAGTGTGTCATTGCGCTCCTCGAAGCGGCAGCCGACCGCGTACGCTCCGGTGGTGGGTGTATCGTGGAGATCAGCCCGATGATCGAAGCGAAAGTGAAGCAGCTGATCGATCAGGGTAGCTGGCACACGGAAAACGTGGTGAAGGATCAGGCGGGGCTATCGCGAGCGCTTGTCCTCGAGCGTCGGGGCTAAGGCGCCTCGGGCGAATCCGTTGGGCGCTGCGTTTTCCACTCACTCCAGCGGGCAAACGCGGCTTTGCGTTTTTCAGGACTGTCGAATCCCATCGTTCCCGGTTGGAAGAGCGTATGGCTGTTGGGTCGCAGGTGAGTGAATCCGAATTGCTTGGGGTCTTTCCCGTGAAGATGGATAGTGGCCGCAAGCGCCACATCCCGAATTTGTGGCTGGAAGCCGCTCGAGCGGCGGTTATTCACCGGTTTTTCATCTTCGAGATACGATTCCAGAAGAGGCACGTGCTCCCGGTCTCCTAGTTTTGCAATTGCCAGCATGGCGTTCTGAAGAACGTAAGGTTGCGGAGTCTTCTCGCGGATAATTACCTCCGCGGGCACGAGCCCTTCGGGTAGATTGCACTGCATCGACAGCCACAGCATTTGATACGCGAGTGGGGTTCCCGCAGAACGACGTACGAAATGTCCTACCAACCTCCGCGTGGATGGCTGGTCCTCGGCGGTGAGTTGGTGGGTGAGCCCGGAATGTTGCATTAACTGAAAAAGCTTCTGTGCAGTATCGTCTTCGAGTGGGACTTGCGAGTTTGCGGCCACAATCAATAAAGCGGAAACGCTCGCAAAGGAGGTGGCGGTACTCGGGCCGGGGCCCTGCGCGCCACCCGGGTTGCGGCCCGGGTTACGGATCAGTGCGTCGTAAAGCGTTTGCGTACGACTCTGCAGCGCCTCGCTACTATAGGTGGGATCGAGTTCCAACGATTCAATGAGCACCGGTTCGGCGCGGACCGCGGCGATGAAATGTTCGCGAGCATTGAAGCTATCGCCGACATGATCGCGGAAAAATAGCCAACCGGCGATCGGGGAATCGGTTGCGTCGGGCCCGATGGTTCTGAATTGGCGTATCTGCGCGTAGAGTCGTTCGCGGAGGATGTGCTGTAGAATGCGACGAGCCGCCTGCCTGGTTTCCGCGTCGTGATCGCTGAGGGCCTCCACTAACGGCTGCCGGGCAGGTGCGCCGATCTGCCGCAGGGTCCGTTCGGCGCGGGTGCGGACCGAGAACGAATGATGCGAAAGTCGGGTGATCGCTTCCCTTACGCGTCGATCGACCTCATCGCCACGAACCGGCGCGAAGGCCAGCAGCAGCATCACGGCCCCGAGGGCAAAAAGGCGTGCCGCCGCCAAGGGGGCGCAGATGATGTGGCTGAAGGTGTGCAGCATCCGGGATCTCGGGGTAACGGAAATCGAGGGGTTTCACGCGTTAAAGTCTATTTTATGCACGCGTTTTGGCTCTCGTCCAGTCAACGCGAGATGAATCGGCCGCATGGGGCGGTCGACCCTGCGGCCCCTGCGTCTTGGGCAGAATTTTCCGCATGTCGCGGCATTCTGCTTGACAGTCTCAAATCGTCAGGCTAAGTTGCCGTTGAATGGGATTTGTGGCCGCTTGCAGCCAGTAACTGCTAAAGTGCCGATATCGCGACGGGCCCCAATGGGGTTGATGTGTTGCGGTGAGGAAACGAAAGGCCAAAAAGCCGCGATCCTGTTGGGTCGCGGCTTTTTTTTGTCGGCCCGGCGGATTGCGGACGCATATTTGAACGGGAGATCATGGAATGAGTGATGTGCAACGGATACCACCGGCCGAAGCGTTACCGGCAATCAACCTGTTTTGTCCTCCGGAATCGGCTGCAAGCAAGCGGCCGGTCGATTCGGCGATCGGTCTTTCGACGGCTGCAGTCCATGCGGGCGAAGCGCGTCAGAAACACGGGAATGCGATTGCAGACCCCATCTTCTGCAGTTCGACATTTACCTTTTCCGATACGCAGTCGGTAATCGACTTTATCGAACAGAAGCAGTCGCGGGCGGAATACGGTCGTTACGGTGCGCCGGGAGAACAGGTAGTCGAAGCAAAGCTTGCTGCGCTCGATCGGGGAGAGGCCTCGGTTCTTTTCAGCAGTGGCATGGCGGCGGTGACCGGACTACTGCTTGCCAATCTTCGCAGTGGGGATGAGGTCGTATTTTTTGATGAATGTTACCATCGAACGCGTCAACTCTGCCAGCAGCACTTAGGGCAACTTGGTGTGGTATCGCATCAGGTTCCCACCGGAGATTTCCAAGCGATGGAACAGGCAATCAACGAAAAGACGCGACTGCTGATCAGCGAGTCTCCCACGAACCCGCACCTCAGTTGTATCGATGTTGCAGAGTTCGCGGCAATCGGTAAGCGGCACGGGGTCAAAACGGTGATCGATGCGACGCTGGCCACGCCGTGCAACCTGCAGCCGCTGACCCATGGGGTCGATTACGTGATTCACTCGGCGACCAAATACCTCGGTGGCCATAACGACTTGCTGGCCGGTTCGGTCACGGGGCCGGCCTCGGGTATCGCAGAGATTCGAAACATTCGCGGGTTGCTCGGTTCGGTCATTTCACCACACAGTACCTATCTGCTCTCGCGAGGTCTCAAAACACTTGAATTGCGGATGGAACGGCACAATCAGAACGGCTTGGGCGTTGCCAGATTTTTGGAATCGCATCCTCGAATCTCTCGGGTTTATTATCCGGGGCTCGGTTCGCACCCATCCCACCGACTCGCAAAATCGCAGATGAACGGATTTGGTGGCTTGGTTACCTTTGAGGTCGCCGGTTCGGACTGGAGAGAAACGGCACGAGTTGTCGACGCGGTAAAAATTCCGCGCATCGGTCCGAGTCTTGGCGGGGTCGAGTCGCTCATCGAGCAACCGTTGGTGATGAGCTATTACGAATGCACCCCCGGACAGCGGGAGGAATACGGAATCACCGACAATATGATTCGCTTGGCGCTCGGGATCGAAAACACCGACGACCTGATCGATGATTTGGCGCAGGCACTCAAGCGTTAAATCACTCGGGCAAGATGTTATTTCCAGCCCGCGGCCTCTTCTCCGTCGAGGCGGAGTGTGAGGCACTTGGCACTGCCGCCCGCCTTGATGAACTCGCTCAGAGGCGTGGGGTGGGGAGTCCAGCCGCGGGCGGCGAGTTGGTCGTGGAGTTTTGGGCAGCCTTCACTGGTGACGACGTGCCGGCCGATAACGACCGCATTGCAGGCGAATTGTTGTGCTTCGTCGCCATCGACCGCAATCAGGTGCGGTATCGATTGTTCGAGGACCTTGCGTCCGTATTCGTCAAAAGCCTGCGGGTAATAGACCGCTTCGTCGCTTGAGAGCGGACAGAAGCACGTGTCGAGGTGGTAGAAGTAGTCGTCGACTAACTCCAGCGGATTGACGCCGATGCCCAGCGCTTCGGCAATGCCCTGGTGCCCTGTCGCATCGCTGCGGATGCGATAACCGGCGTAGAGTGTTTCGCCGCAGAAGAGTGCGTCCCCTGCCCCCTCGAAAGACATGGCTTCGGGCGGCCACTCGATCCGATACCCGCGTGCGGCGAGGGCCTCGCGCCAATGGGTTTCCTCACCTTGTCGCTGAGGGAACCGGAATTGTGATAGGACGGCAATCCGCTTGTAAATGATTGCGGCATTCGCGGTAAACACCATGTCGGGTAAACCCTCCACCGGCTCGACCAACTCGATTTTCGCGCCGCATTGAATCAGCAGGTCGTGGAGTGCTTGCCATTGCGCGTTCGCTTTTGCCGGATCGGCACCCCGCTCGCGATTCATCCAGGGATTGATTTCATATTCGATGCCATAATATTTTGGTGGACACATCAAGATCGTAGGGGTCGCATCCATCGGCGGCTTCTCACTATCGACGTAGATTCTCGATGACGGCCTCGACTCCGCGCACGGCAGTACCAACGCAATCGGGGTCCACATTCAGGTGGGTGACGGCCCGAACTCGCTCGGAGGTGAGGGCGAGCATTTTGACTCCCTGCTCCGCAAGCTGAGAGACGAATGCGTGGGCGCTCCCCAAGGCCGGGTCGATGCGAAAAATGACGATGTTCGTATCGGGGGTCTTTTGAAGCAGTTCAATCCCATCGATCGCAGCGAGTCCCTCAGCCAATACGCGCGCGTGGGCGTGGTCATCGGCAAGTCGCTCAATGTGGTGTGCGAGCGCGTGTTGTGCGGCAGCTGCCAGAATCCCGGCTTGTCGCATTCCTCCGCCGAGGCACTTTCGCTTGCGGTGTGCCGCTTGGATAAACTCGCGCGAACCGGCGAGCGCCGAGCCGACCGGAGCCCCCAACCCCTTGGAGAAGCAGATGCTCACCGAATCGAACGGTGCGGCCCAGTCGGCGGCGGAAACACCGGTTGCGACCACTGCATTCATCAAACGCGCGCCGTCGAGGTGGCACAGTAGATCGTGCTCTGCCGCCCAGCGGCCAATGGCGAGGATCTCTTCGTGCGGGTGGATCCGCCCGCCTGCAGCATTGTGCGTATTTTCGAGACAGACGAGCCGCGTGCGGACGAGGTGGGCATTGGGCGGGCGTATTTTATCGACCAGTTGAGAAACATTCAAAAGTCCGTCCTCTCCGTCGATGGTTCGCGCGACCACTCCACCGAGTTGGGCAAATGCTCCCTGCTCGTAGTTGTAAATATGGCACCCCGACTCGCAGAGGAATTCGTCACCACCCTCGCAATGAACGAGTACGGCAATCTGGTTCGACATCGTACCGGAGGGGACAAAGAGAGCGTCTTCCTTGCCGAGTAATTCGGCTACGCGGTGTTGCAGCGCCTGCACCGTGGGGTCTTCGGCGAAGACGTCGTCGCCAACCGCCGCCCCGGCAATCGCCTCGCGCATTTCCGGTGTCGGTTCGGTGAGGGTGTCACTGCGGTAATCGATGGAGGGTTCGGGGTGATTCATCAGGTCTGTCGCATTATCGTGGAATATGGGCCTTTCGCCGGGTGCCACCACGAGTCAGAATGGAAAGAGCCGCAGTGCGTTGCACCAATTCCGATGACCCCTCGGAGGAGAGTCGGCGTAAATGCCACGGCATCCGTCATTTGTGGCAACAGTGTACACCAAACGCCCATCGGACCCTAGCGCGATGACAAGCCCCTTTCCGATCCCCGTCTGGGACCAGCAATCGGTCGATCTGGACAAAGAAGTCGAGACGCTCAGGCGGAAGCTCGGGGTCCGGGGCGATATCGTCTCGCCGCAGGGTCGTGCCAAGACACTTGAGGTGTTCGGCGAACCGCTCACCCCCGACGAGGTGGTGACGCGCATTTGCGAGGCGGTCCGGCGAGAGGGTTCCCCAGCGGTACTCCACTATACGCAGTCTCTCGATGGTGTGGAAATGACCAGCGACGAGATTCGCGTGAAGCAGACGGCAATCAGTAAGGCACACGAAAGTGCCGATGCCGATTTTCTCGCGGCGGTCCGCCGCGTGCGAGGAAATATTAACGAATTTCAGCGCGCGATTCTTCAAAACGACCGAACGATCAATATTGAGGAAGGGGGCTCGCTCACGCAGCGGTTCCGGCCCTTAGCGAGAATTGCGGTCTGCGTCCCAGGCGGTGCCGCGGCCTATCCCTCGTCGCTGTTGATGACCGCCGTCTGTGCACAGGCAGCGGGAGTCGAGGAAATTGTCGTGGTCGCACCCCCGACCAAGTTCGGGAGCGAAAATCGAGATATTCTTGCCGTGTGCGGGGAACTCGGGTTGGGCGAGATCTACCGTGTCGGTGGTGCCCAAGCCGTCGCGGCCCTGGCCTACGGCACCGACGAGATTCCGCCGGTGGACCTGATTTGCGGTCCCGGTAATTTATTTGTCGCCCTGGCAAAGCGATATGTTTACGGGGAGGTCGCGATCGATTCGATTGCCGGCCCGAGTGAGTTGGTGTTGGTGGCTGATGAGACCATGGCGCCCCGTCTTGCAGCGGCCGATCTGATCGCCCAGGCCGAGCATGCGCCCGGGGCGAGTCTGATGATCACCACGAGCGGTGAGTTAATCGCCGAGGTCCAAGGTGAATTAGCCCAGCTGTTGACGCAGGTCGATCGTGGGGATGAGGCCCGCGAGAGCCTTCTGGAATATGGGGCGTTGATCCGGGTTGCCGATTTCGACGCGGCTGTCTCGTTGACGAACCAGATTGCCCCGGAACATTTACAAATTGCGACCAAGAATGCGCGCGATGTGGTGGACAGGTTCCGCTCGGCCGGCGCCATTTTTCTCGGTCCGCAGACACCAGTCGCTCTCGGCGATTATGTTGCGGGCCCGTCGCACGTGCTGCCGACGGGTGGGACGGCGCGATTTGCAAGCGGGCTCTCGTCCAACACATTCCTTCGTAGTACAAGTATTATTGAATACGATTCAGCTGCCATCGCTGCGGTGGCTGATACGGTAAGCCAGTTGTCACAACGCGAGGGGCTCTCGGCACACGGTTACAGCGTTGAGCTTCGGAATCAAAATTAAGGGTGCGGCGGTACGTTCGGCGGTGAGTTCTATAAGGGGAGGTCTTCACGAGGTGGATTATTTTCGACCGAACATTCAGTCGCTCGTCGGCTATACGCCGGGTGAGCAACCGCAGCACGGGAAATACATCAAGCTCAATACGAGCGAAAACCCGTATCCGTCGTCGGATCGGGTGCTTCAGGCCATTGGCGCGGTCACTGCAGAGCGACTCGCCCTTTATCCCGATCCGGTTTCGCATGCCTTTCGCGCCGCGGCCTCCGGAGTCCTCGGCGTTCCAGAAGACTGGATCCTCTGCGGGAACGGCAGTGATGAGCTGTTGAACTTACTGATCCGTGCCTTTGTGGGTGAAGGACAAGCGGTCCGGTTCCCGGTTCCAGGATATGTGCTCTACCCGACGCTCTGCGATATCCAGGGGGCGAGGCACGATCCGGTGCGTTACGCGGAGGATTGGAGTCTCGGGGAAAGCTTTACGGAGACCGACGAAAGCGTGCGCCTCGCGCTACTGGCAAATCCCAACAATCCTTCAGGCACGGCCCTTGAGCCGAAGCGGGTGGAGGAGTTGGCCGATCAACTCGCGTGTCCGTTGGTGGTGGACGAGGCTTATGTCGATTTCGCGGATCAATCGTGCCTCGACTTGGTGAAGCAACGGTCCGACGTGGTGGTCACTCGCACGCTCAGTAAATCGTACGCGCTCGCAGGACTTCGTTTTGGGTATCTCGTCGCCCAGCCGGAATTAATCGATCGGCTCATGCGGATGAAAGATAGTTATAATTGCGACACGCTCTCGATTGTCGGGGCAACGGCCGCCATGAGCGATCAGGTGTGGCAACGAGAAAATCGCCAGATGATTTTGAACACCCGCGCGAGGATGGTTTCAGCGCTTGAGTCGCTGGGTTTTGAGATACCGCAGTCGCAGGCAAATTTTCTCTGGTGTACGCACCCCACCGCCTCTCTGCAACAAGTGTATGAGGGACTCAAGGCGGAACGCATTCTGGTCCGATTTCTTGCGTTTTCCGACTGGGGTGATGGTTTGCGGATTTCGGTCGGCACTGAGGAGCAGATCGACGCCCTCCTCACGCTCCTGCCACCGTTGCTCGACCGGGCAGGCGGTTAGGTTCCCAGCGTCCGGTCGAGACGTCGACGATTCCATTCAAGCTTTTCTTGCTGCGACATCGTCGAAAAATCGGGCGATTCAGAATCTCTTATCGAAGGCTTTACTCCACTGCTCTGCTTTTGTGTGGTGCCGCCGTATGCACTCTGACGCAGGCTTGAGCCGAGGTCTTCCTCGAGAGGACGATACGGTGCAATCTTCTCCCGCTCAAGTGCTCCGTGATAGCTGCGGACCGCCTCGGCCGGATCGGTAATGACACCATCGGCCAGGTGGCGAAGGTGTTCGATGAAAGAGCTCTGATGTTCGGAGTTGTTGATCATGCGGCCATAAAGAGCCACGCGGGCGCCGTATTTCTTTGCCTCCCATAACTGATGGAACGCATCAAAGGTGGTACCCGAAGAACCGCCGAGGATTCCCACCACGAGTTGACTGTCGTAGGAGACCAACTGCTCCATGGCAGCGGGACCCTGATAGGGAACTTTGAGAAAGAGCGGACGTCCCTTGCCGGCAACTCCGGCGAGTGTCCGCGCGATGTTGTCGTTGATGAAGCGGCCAAGATCGCTGATCGGTGCCTGCGGCGCGTTGGGAGGAAAGATTTCAAGAAAATGGCGGAAACCCTTTGTCTCTGCCTCCTGGCGGAACGTCTTGTAGCTCTCCAGCATGGCCGAATCAAGATGAATATCGTTATTGTAGGTCACCGAAAAAAGTCCAAGGTCGGCGCCACGTTGGCGTTCCTCCGGCGCGCATTCGAGTTTGCCGCACATGCCGTGATCGATCTCTGCGGTCCGGAAAGGCCGCGCCGGTTGTTTGGTGTATTGACCGCCCTGCGCGAGCCAGATGTCGGTGGTGTCATTGGCACGGATGGCTGGTGTCACGTGGGATTGATCGAAGATGCGTTCCCCGATCGTGAGCACCTCATTGGTGCTGGCGCTCATCAACATGATGTCGATAAGCCCCTCTCTAACGTTTTGACGAATGATGTTTCGGTAGTCGTCGAGGGATCGAAATCGCCCTTCGTTCGCATGGTGTTCCGGGCTTTTGCCGGGGGCGGCCATGCCTCCTGCCATATCGGCATCCTTCGCATCTGCCAGGAGAAAATCCTCGCAGCTGGGATCTTGAAGAATGCTGGCAAGTTTGGCGTCGAGACTCTTGGTAACCAAAGCAAATGGCTCCCTGAAATAATACGGGGGTTCCTTCTTCTCCAGTGTAGCTCAGAAAAGCGTCAGGCGGCGGCTTGGATGGCCCCGCTTGCGGCCATTTACGCCGGTTTTTCCGGTTTGGGGGGCGGCGGGCAGGTGACGCCCGTGGCGCCCCGGCTTGGGCGGACAACGAAGAGGTCCGGCTCGATTCCAGTGGCCGTGCGATATTCAGTTGCCAGTACGTCGGCGATCGAAGCGGCGTGTTCGGTAGCGACGAGCGACACGGTGCATCCTCCAAATCCGCCTCCCGTCATCCGCGAACCATACACCCCACGATCGGTACCCAGTCCCCAGGCAATCTTTGCCATCGTGTCGAGTTCTTCACAACTGACCTGATAATCGTCGCGGAGCGACACGTGACTTTCATTCATCAAGCGGCCGAGCGTCTCCCATGCCCCTCCGCGCAGGGCCTCGGCGGCGCTGCGGGTGCGGTCAATTTCGGTGACCACGTGACGGGCACGGGATCGGAGTGTTTCGTCGATCGCTGCGCGCGAGACCGCGTCGATCGTCAGCGCTCGATAGCTTTCGCTGCCGAGCCGTTTGAGTGCTTCCCGGCATTGCTCCCGTCGCACTGCATATTGCCCGTCGGAAAGTTGATGGTGAACGTTGGTATTGGCAACCAGCAGGCAGACGTCGTCGCTAGCGAAGGGTATTTCCGTCCAGGTCTCCTCCCGGCAATCGATCAACAGTGCCGTTCCTGCCGAGGCTGCCACACTGGTGGCCTGGTCCATCAAACCGCACGGCACGTTTGCGTATTGATGCTCTGCACGTTGGCAAAGCTTTGCTTTTTCTACAGCGTCGAGTTTTTTTCCTGCAATCTGTTCAGCAAGGGTTGCGGTGGCAACCTCCAGCGCAGCGCTGGAACTGAGGCCCGCACCCCTGGGGACATCGGAGTGAATCCAGGCCTCAATACAACCGGGATCGAATCCTGCTTGGCGGCAGAGAACGAGGGGGCCAAGCACATACGCGGCCCAATCGGGCTGATTCGTGAGATCGAGGTCTTCGGTGTCGATGATTTGATCGGTCGCGGCGGTGGCGATCCGTGTGAAAGCATCGCGCGAAGTTGCCGCAGCGATGGCGGTGTAGCGGTCGATTGCAACGGGGAGCACGAAGCCGTCGTTATAGTCGATGTGTTCTCCGATCAGGTTCACCCGACCGGGGGCCACGCCAAGCCACTGAGGGGAACGGCCGAAATGTTTTTCAAAGGCAATGGCCGCCTCGTCTGCAACCGCGTGATGCGGCTGCGATGCCGACCCGGGCCGCTCGATCATTGCGTTGCCTCAGGCGAGCTGTCCGTTTCGCCTTTTTTGAGATCGCGGATGCGTAGTACGGCCTCGCGATTCTGTGCCCCCCCGACCCGCTCGTAGAGTGAGATCGCCTTAGCAGGGTTGTCAGCCGCTTCGGCCACCCGGGCGCGGGCCATGGTAACGTCTCGTGTGGGGGCGTCGTCGGGCCAACTCGCGGCCGTCTGTTGTTTGTCCGTTTCATCGAGATAGTAATCGGCCAGAGCATGATTGCCCTCGTCGAGGGCGATCATCGCTAAATTCCAGGAGGCATCCCGCCGGATCACGTCGGCCCGCTCGTAGATCAATTCGAATTGCGCCTTCATGTCATCAGGAATGTCGGCCTTCGGTATCTTCTGCAACATGATGCGGGATGCAAGCAGCAGAGGTTTGGCACCTTGTTCACCGATGGGCGCGTCCCGCGGACGGCGGGGAATGCCATCAATCTGCGTGGTGTATCTTCCCGCAAGTTGTTGCAGGCGTCCGGCCCACAGCGGGTTCACCAAGTCGGCGCGAAACTTTCCGTAGGCCTGCATTTCGCGGTTGATCCGCGTGCGAGTCTCATTTTTTGGATCGGCGATAATCCGCGACGCCTTAAAAGGCCAGTCCCAGATTCTCGCTCGCTCAGTCTGGTTAATCGCCTTGAGTCGGTCAGCAATTCGCGAAGGTGAAGCGACAAGCCGCATGCGGTAATCGCCACCCAGCTCATCCTGAATGCTTTTCATGCGTTTGGTCAGTGATTGCGAACTCGCCTCGATAAAGGGAATGACTCGCGAGAGAGCGGATTCGGTTACCCAATAGGGGTCTTCGGGTGTGTCCCACGCGCGGAGACGTTGCGGTTCGCGGCGCACATCTGCGAGGGTGGCAACTCCGCCGGCTGGCCCCGGCAGCGGCAAGCCGACAAAAGGATCGAAAAGGTAAATGTCACCATCGTGAAGAAAACCGGCGCACCAGAAGCGAGACACTGACGGGTTTTTTGAGCGAGCATCCGGAAGGTAGAGCAGCACAACATCATAATCGAGCTGTCGTGCGAGAAGCGCAAAGACCCATGCTCGATCGATGGCGCGGCCATGCCCAAGTAAAATGGTTTGCCACGGCATTTGCGCGGTGGGCTGAGCAGTTAATTCAGGGTCGGTGTCGAGTGCGATGTGCGTGTTGGTCCAACGGAATAAATCCTCCACTGCCGAGAGATCGTTGGTCGAATCGCGTGTGACGTATTCGGCAATGCTGTGTAATATGGCGGCTTCGCGTAGGTAGGCACCGTCGTAAGTGTCGAACTGTAGCGATTCGAGATTCTCGATCAGTGAGCCGGACTGAAATTGATCGGGCAAGGTCGAGAGCAAAGGGTCGAGTTGCCAGACCGTACTCGGTTGCTCGGTTCGCGACCATTGGTTGAGTCGGTCGACGATTTGATTGAGGATCTGCGTCGGCCCGAACTCGGAAAGACGGTTGAGGTTCTCGATGGCAAAGGTGAAGTAATCGCGATTTTGCGCATCGCTGCTCCGGCCCTCGGCTGATACGGGAATGACGGGCTTCTCGGCGCACCCTCCGACCCATACGAACGAAATTGTGACGGACCAAATCCAGAAATGTTTCATAGCTCAAGCAGGCGGGTATATTAGTAAATGCGCCGAGCGGCTCGTGCCTCTAGGATAACAAATCGCTGACCGTTTCGCGTAGCCGGAGCAAACGGCGCAACATGGGTTCAAAATCGGCCAGTGGTACCATATTTTGGCCGTCGCTCGGTGAGGAATCCGGATCCGGATGGGTTTCGAAAAAGAGACCATTGACCCCGATTGCGATTGCAGAACGGGAGAGTGGTTCGACCAGTTCCCGGGCCCCCCCCGTCGCTCCCGGCAGAGATCCCGGTTGCTGCACGCTATGCGTTGCATCAAACACGACGGGTACTCCGAGTTGGCCGAGGCCAACGAGTGATTTTGCATCGCTCGCTAGGCGTCCATACCCGAAAAAAGTGCCGCGTTCGCAGACGAGGATATTTTTGCATCCTCCTCCGCGTAATTTATCGATGACAAACTGCATGTCGTGCGGGGCGAGGAATTGGCCCTTTTTTACATTGACCGCCCGGCCGGTGGCGGCTGCCGCGAGTAACAGATCGGTCTGCCGGCAAAGGAAGGCCGGAATCTGTAGGAGATCACACACCTCACCAGCTGGGGCCGCCTGCGATGGTTCGTGGATATCGGTCGTCACCGGCAGGCCGGTATGTTTGCGGACGCGATCGAGGATTTTAAGGCCCGTCTCCATCCCGACGCCCCGGAAGCCGCTGAGGCTTGTACGGTTTGCTTTGTCGAAGGATGCCTTGAAGACGAGATTCAGATTCAAGTTGCGAGCGGTTTCCGCGAGGTGATCGGCGAGAGAGAGAGTTGAATCCTCGCTCTCGATCACACAGGGGCCGGCGATGACCAGCAGCGGACTCTGACCCCCGCACGGATAGTTGCCGACAGTGACTGGTTCCATGATGCGCCCGGCGGTGAGTTCCATTTCGCTCAGCGGACGGCAATATAGTTTGCACCGCTGGGGAGAAGCAAGCGACGGTGGGAGCGTATTACCAGGGTGCTTCAGATCGAATCAGAGGACCCGCCCCAAATACATGCCGGCTGGGCGAATGTACGATTTTGTGTTGCAGATTCATACATTTGGCCCGTTTTGATCCAGTCAGGCAGAGGGGTTTAACGCCTTTAAAAATAAGTGATTCAGAAAATTTAAAAAATAATTAAAGCCTATTTTCCAGGCCAAAACGTATTTTTATTCGACTCTCGTCGGGCAGTCGCCCCATTAGGCACAAGGCTTGCAACTTATTTTCGGTGCACTGAGACGAAACGGTGCGAATTAATCAATGAGACTGGCCCGTAGGCCTCTGATGTACTCCTGTCGAATGGTTGCCTTGCCCCTGGCCATACGGCACTGTCAAATCGTATTTGGCACATCAGAGGCCTCCTTTTTGCGCTCACCGGGCCCGTGCGGAATCCCATTTCGGGATTCAAAATCCCCCGGTGTGGGCAAGCCACATCAGCACGCCAGTTACCGTGACGAATGAGCCGATCGTGGTCCAGAAGACGCAATCGGCGGCGGTTCGGCTATCACCCTCCAATTCGAGAGAGATGATCAGAGTGTTCACGGCGGTCGGCGCAGCGGCGGCGATCGTAAGTTGTGCTCCGGGCCAGGGCCAAAGACCAAGTCCCCAGGCCATTACTGCGGTGAGGGCTGGTAGAAGCAGGAGTTTGACCGCCATCGTCGGTGCGATCAGTCGCCATTCGGGCCAACGGGCATTCCGAGCTAACTGCGCTCCGAGCGTCAGGAGCATGACGGGTACCGTAGCCGCCGAGAGCATCTTGATCGGCTCGAGGATGAAAGCGGGCAGTGAAAGGCTGTTTTCACGAACGATAAATGCTGCGATCACCGTGTAGATCATGGGAAGCTTGAAGAAACCGAACAAGCCACGTAGGCCCTGCCCTTTGCCCCATGCGATGACGACGTAGCCCACCAACCAGACTGCGATATTGCTGAGCATAATGACCATCGCCTGAATGGCCACACCATCATCGGGATCGCGGCCGAAGAGTCCCGGATACGACTGGTAGAAGAGTTGAGTGACGGGCAGGCCAAAATTCCCTGCGTTGTAGACCAAGCCGCCCAGCAGCAGAGCACTGGTCGTGCTACTGGGGTATTTTCGCAACCAATAAACCAGCAGCAGCAACCCTCCGAGGAACAGTACCGGCAGACCGCTGCCCCAGGTGATTTCCACGATGTCATTCCAGGTAAGTTTACTGGTAGAGACTTGCTGAAAGAGGAAGCTAGGTACCAAGAGATAAATCGTCAGTTGGTTGAGCGAATCAATTTGAATACGACCCCGACGATTCATCACGGCACCGAGACCGACCATGATGAGGATCGGGAGCAGCACGTTCATTAAGAGTGCAGTGAGCGGAAGGGCCATCGATTTTGTGCCGTATGGAAGAAAGGGAAAGCCCAATGGTCGGGCAAACCGCACGACGAGTCAATCGGTCCGAGCGAGTCCGACCCGCCGAATCAACTCTGCCGGCAATTTTGGTGTCGCCCCGGGAACGGACGCCAGATATCCTCCGAGATGGGTTGCCAACTCGAGCGTCTCGTCGGGAGAATAGCCGAGGCAGGTCCCGATCATCAGTCCGACGGCTGCGGCATCGCCGGCACCCACGGTGTCTGCGTGCGGTTGCTTGGGATACGATGCGGCGGATGTTTGGGCCATTCCCGAGGAGTGATGCAGTTCGATGCCCTGCTCTCCCCGTGTGAGGGCAACAAAAGTGAGCTCATATTTTTGAAGAAGTTGCGTGCATGCCGCGTCGCGATTCGACGTTTCAAGATTCAGTAGCGGAGCGATAATTTTGAGCTCCTCTTCATTGAGTTTCGCAGCCGATGCCCGTTCGAGGCACATATCAAGGATGGAAGGCGAGTAGAACTCCTGCCGTAGATTGATATCCAGCAGCCGCAGCGCGCCGGAAGCGGATGCTAAAAAACGTTCAATCGCTTCACGCGAAACAGCGCTTCGCTGGGCCAGGGTGCCAAAGCAGACCGCATCGCAGCGACTGGCCAGTTCGACCCAGCGACGATCCATTTGCAGTGCATCCCACGCAGCGGGTTTGCAGATTTCATAGTGAGGCTGGTTATCTTCCAGCGAAACGAGGACCGTACCGGTCGGTCGATCGTCGTCGATTTGGATGTACTTTGTTTCCATGTTCCGCGATTCAAAGTCGCGGATCAGTTGGCGGCCCAGCGCATCGCGGCCGACGCGACTCGCAACGATTCCTGCCCCCCCTGCCCCCGCGACGCATTGATGGGCACACGCTGCAACGTTGAGAGGTGCGCCACCGAGGATGGTTTCTTCGTCGAAAACATCGAATACCGCCTCGCCGAGGCCGACAATTTGCAGGCCCTTATTTTGCACCATGCTGAGGTCCTGTGCCGAGTGACACCTCGGATGGGTCAGGCAGCGGATCGATCGCACCGGTCCTACGTGCCCACCGCGTCCAGTCGCCAGCGAGTCGCTCGACGGTTGCCGGTTGCTCTTCCGCGAGATCATTCAATTCGCATTTGTCCCGTCCCAGATCATAGAGCCGCCAGGGGCCTTCTTCGTCGGCCACCAGTTTAAGCGGTCCTTCGCGTACTGCTTTGTGTCCATAGTGTTCAAAGAAGAGTTGAGGGTGTCCGCCGCGGGCTCTTCCCTCGAGAATCGGCATCAGGCTTTTGCCCTCCAGTGGTGTAATCTCACGGTTCCGATAGCGGCGGGGGTACGCGGCACCGGCGGCATCGAGGCAGGTCGCCGCAATATCCATCACGTGTCCGTCCTGTTGCGTGATCGTGCCGGGCTCAACCGACAGTCTGGCGGGCCAGTGGACGATCAGCGGTGTGCGAATGCCTCCCTCGTGCTGATTGCCCTTCCAGTATCGAAAGGGTGTGTTGGCCACGTTGGCCCAGCGGGCACCGATACCGGCACAGGTCAACTCGCCACCCGGGAGGATATCGCGCGGTTTTCCGGCGCCGAAATAGGTGACATGCTCCCCGTCCCGCGTCTCGCTGTAACGGTCGAAGCCCGGAACGCCGGGCCGCTCGGGACTTGCGCCATTGTCGGAGAGGAAAAAAATCAGCGTGTTCTCGAGTTGATTCGTGTTTTTAAGCGATGCGACGATTTGGCCGACGCCATGATCGACTCGATCGATCATCGCTGCATGGACCGCCATGGCACGCATCTCCCAGTCCTGTTTCGGTTCATCTTTCCAGGCGGCGTGCGCATCGTGACGGGGACTGAGCGGTGCGGGTGAGTCGCCAAAGAGTCGCATTGCGACTTGTCGCTGATGGCGCGCCTCGCGGATCGCCTGCCAACCGTCCCGATAGGTATCCGCATAGCGGGCTATATCCTCGTCTCTCGCATGCAGCGGCCAGTGGGGTGCGGTGTATGCCACATAGAGAAAGAATGGTTTGTCGGTGGTGGCATAGTTTTCAATTTGCTTTACCGCTTCGTCTGTGAACGCGTCTGTTGCATAGTAGTCGTCCGGCACGGACTCAACGGGCGTTGTGCCGCGCACGAGCGTGAATGGATCGAAATGGTTGATCACCCCCCAGACGATTCCGTAATGTGAATCGAAGCCGCGACCCACCGGGTAGGTGGCAGGGTCGGAAAACTCCTTGAGGATGACCTGGTTGTTCAAGTTGCGCATGTGCCTCGGGCCCATATTCGTCTGCGAGAGGTGCCACTTACCGACCATGCCCGTGTCGTAGCCGCGATCGCGGAGCACTTCGGCAATCGTTACGCAGTGAGGCTGAAGAAACCCGCGGTAACCGGGTCGATTCTCTTCAAAGGTCATCTTGCCGACCCCGGTCTGATGCGGATACAAGCCGGTCAGCAGTGACGCACGCGTCGGACAGCAGCGGCCCGTATTATAAAAGGCAGAAAATCGCAGGCCGTCTGCCGCAAGGGTGTCGAGGTGCGGCGTTTGGATTTCGCCACCGTAGCAACCGAGGTCGGAATAGCCCATGTCATCGACCATCACGATGAGAATATTGGGCACGCGGTCGTCGGCCGCCAGAGGCGTAGCTATCCACAATGCGAAGAGCACGGCAAGGAGACGTGGAGCAAACATCGGCTGCGAACCTCGGGAGATTGGAACCCCTTCTATTGTAAGGTCATCCGAAGATTTCCGGTACCGTACGCACGCTGCGAGGAGTCGCGTGCAGAGTGCAAATTAACGTCGGCGGCGCCAGCGGGTGCCAAGGATTGCGATTCCCAGGAAGATTAACCATAGACTGGCCGGTTCGGGAACGGGCACCAACTCGACCGTGAAAACCTGGGAAGAGGCGATCGAATTGCCACTGAACCCGCCGTTCGGTCCGCCTGCGGCGATACCGCCATAGATATAGCCAAGCAGGGTTCGCCCCTCGATGGCATCAAGATCGATAATGTTGCCCTCCAGTAGCGCAATTTCAGCACTGGGGAAGAACTCAGCATTGGAGCCAAACAGATAACGAGTTCCAGCGGGGCTATCGAGCCATGGATAGTCACCCAGATAGGATTGACTGTACTCGCCGTTTGGATCGATGGTGACTCCGGAAATCTGATTGGTGAAGGGAAAGCTGGGGCGATAGACAATATTTCCTGCGGCGGGATCGTTGACAAATTCGTTGGCGGTGATGCCACCGAAGAGGACTTCGGTCATTTCGCCGCTGGTCGACGAATAGAGGCCTAACTTGGCACATTCGTAACCATTGAGTGCCTGTTTGAATACGGAGGGATCGGTGGCAGGGTCCTGCATGGAGGGAATCCCCGTCGGGCTGATTTCTACCGGTACGGTCCAGATGCCGGAGCCGGCATAAAAGACTCCCGAGAGCGCAATATTGCTGAGTTGGTCGTCTCCACCGCTGTCCTTAGAGAGGGCCGAAAATGTGTTGAGGTCGCGGCGCATGAACTGGGAGGGATCGCCGTCGGCGGGATGCACTGCTGCATTGGAATAGCCGAGCGATCCGGTGGCGTGATCGTAATCGATATCGAACGTTCGGACCTGCGAGGTGTATTTTTGGTAGCTACCGTCGTGCATATAGTGGCCCTCGTACATCTGGCCAAAGATGATTTGCGTTTGGCCGTCGACCTCCAGCATCCCACCGCCGGTGACCTGGAAGAGTCCTCCCTCATAATCGGTCCCCATCGCCCCGGGTGTCTGCAGAATCGTGTTGGTCGGCATGGTGCTGCCGGCCGCTTTAACCCAGTCGATCAGTTCAGGGAGGTTTACGGCCGTCAGGGCGTTGTAGGTTGTGAAGTTATCGATGGACGTTTCATAGACGTATCCGCCCGTGATGAAGAGCGTCTCGTCGCGTTGGTAGGACTGCGGGTTACTGGAAGATAAAGAATAGATTGCTCCCTGACTCAGCCCGCTCAGCGGGTCATCCAGCTTGCGCCCCCAGACCTGCCGAGTGACCGGATCGATCACCCACGCGGAGGTGTTACCGGATTCGAAAGAGTGCATGCCGCCCGTTTTTCCGGCAATGACCAACCACTCACTGCCGAGGTGGCCGGCCGCAAAGGACTGGAGGCCCGGCACCGATGCGGCGCCCATCGAGTAGGGTTTGACCTTGATGTTGTAATCGCGGTCCCATTTGGTCACCGAAGAGAAACTCGGGGTCTGATCGATGGCCCGCGCAGCGACCGTCCATGCCATAAGACATGTAAGGCAAAGAGAGATACGAAGCAACGATTGATTCACGAGCGACTCCCCTCAAGGGACACCACGTTGGTTGGGCAGCAGAACCGGCAGGCGAGTGCTACCGATGCCTTCTATGGTAGATCAGAGTGAAGAGCAATGCGAGAATTTCGTTTGCATCGTCATGTTTTTTCGCGTGAAGATAAAAATGTTCCGCTCATGGACGCCGTTATCCAAGGAGTGCGGTGTGCAAGGCTAAAAATTATTTTCCAGGACTCCCCTCCCGTGCGGGGGTGACCCAGAGCGGACTCGACCAGGCGATTTCGTCGTTCTGGAGAATGACGCGGACGTAATACCACTGTTCGGTCTGCTGGGATTCAAAATCGGGATCGGTCCAGCGGAGGCGGTGACTGAGTTTGCCGAGCGGTTGTTCCTCGCTACCTACGGCGTGGAGTATTTGGGAACGACCGATGATTTCTATCGAGCGAATCGGCACCGGGCCCTCGGTGTAAATGTCGATCTGAGGACTCTCTCGGCTTGCCCACGCCTCACCCATCATATGCTCGCCACTCCGTACGTCGAGAATCAGGCCGTAGGTAGTCGATCCGTAGCACCGCCGATCCCAGATCGCCTGCCAGATCGCCTCCCGAGTGTTTTCTTCGGCGTAGACACAGGCGTACGCCACGCCGTAGCCATGATCGCTACTGGCAATGATTCCCAAGTGGTAGCCCTTTTCGAGCGCTTTCCAGTAAAACCCTTTCTTGTTTCCCGAGTTGTGCCACTGTCTCGGGCAACCGTCATGCTCGTAAGAACCACGGCACGATTGGAATACCTCTACGACGCGTCGAGAGCGGTCATCCTGGATACTCCAATCGGTTCCCTGTCGGGGATCGGCCGGCGTATGCGGGATTGTCATCGCCCGCATCCCCGCGTTCTGTAAAGTTTGCCATCCCTTCTCCAAGGTGTCCGATTCGGCCATCGTACGGTCCATCCGCAGGGTGGGCCGCCCCGGAAAGAGGACGTTGTGGTGCCCGTGCGGAAAGTCCATCGTCCACTCGTAGTTGTAAAGCACGCTCATCCGGCGGGGGATGTGATACAGGTCGGCCAGCTTAAGGTTGAGCCACCAGTAGTATTGGCTGCTGTCGGCCGTTGTGTCCTGAAATTGCTCGCCGTGATCGCTGAGGGCAAAAAAGTCGTAGTTACAGATATCGTCGCCGTAGCGATAGAGATCATCAGGGCTGGGTTCCAGTCCCACGCTACATCGCGAAACATTCGAATGGCGATGCGTGTCACCCCAGTAGAGCGTGTAGCGTTTACCAGCCACCTCGACCGTATAAGGTGCCTGTGGCAACCGCGAGGGCATGTCGCGATCATGGAGGGGTGCCGCATCGGCCAGCACTGTGGTGGATCCATGCTGGAGGTCAGGCAGGCGAGTCAAAAAGACCTCCCCATTACAGCCCACCTTGCCAAAAAAGTCGCTGTGATGATTGTGAGGATCGGGCTGTTTTGTTTTTTGGTGTTCTCGTGCATGCAGTAGCCGCTCACGCGATCCGACCCGCCCTTCTCCTCCAAAGCAGACCCACGTTGCCTCGCCGCCTGGGGCAAGCGAGGCTTCTTCGAGATAGCCGTCCGAGTGGGCAAACCGGCGAGCAGGCCCCCAGTGATCCGTAAGGTAAGGTCGGGCGATGAGGTCCCAATAATAAGAGGTGCCACCGCTCGGGAGCCAGCTTCCGCGCTGGTCATGCAGGGCGCGATAGACGATCCAGGGGGTTCCTTTGGGGGACACAGTGATCTTCGGCAGCGCCGCGTGCCCGGTTTTGTAACCGGAGGGAGGCACGATCTGCTCCCGGGGATCACCCGGAGTACGCAATTTTCCATCGGAATCGATAACGCGGACCTCGATCCACGAATTTTGTCCGGCACCGTAGTTGGAGGGAATTTCATGCTGCGGATTTGCGCCCGTGATGGTCGTAGCCCCGGAATTTGCATGACCCGGCAAGTGTACCGCATCCCAGGTAACCCAGAGATTGCCCTCGGGGGATGCTGCAATCCAGGGATGCAGGTCGTACTGGCCTCGCGAAGAAATACGCTGCGGTGATTTCGTGTTATTTTCCGATTGGTAGTAGATGTCGTAATCGCCCTCGAAAAAATTACTCCAGGCGATGTGCCACGACTCATCGAGAAAGGTGATCGTCGGGTCCCAGGTATTGGTGGATTTTGTTTGGCGGCTTACCGCGTGCGTCCCTCGTCGGTCTTTGACGAAGATTTCATACTGCTCCCCGGTATGGAGTTGGAAGGCCACGGCGATCCTTCCGTCAGTCGAGGATGCAATTTCCGGGTTTTGATGTGCGCGGACCTCCTCTGGTAGCAGACGCGTTGGGGGCGACCACCCATCGCTGCCGCGGACCGAGTACCAGATCGTACTCGGTCTGTCGTGTTCGGTCTGAGTCCAGACGCAATGAACACGGTTGCCGGCGTAAGCAATCACGGGCCTTAAGTATTGCCCGCGGGTTGGCGTGATGACCTCAATGGCGTCATGCGAGGTTTTCAAGGCAACAATCTCGTCACCCTCCTCCGGGAAATGACGGACCCACGCCGCGCTCAGTTCATCGTTTGCGTTGGCTGCTATGGCAGGGTTGTTGGCAAAATGATGAGTGTCGCTTAGTAGTGCACTTTCAAAAGCAGGGGGTTGTTCAGAAGGTGTAGGCGGATCGGCCAGGACGCGTAGGGATGGGTGTGCAGACAGCGTGCTTACGATGAGTACAAAACAAATGCATCGCACGTTACGGTAGGCAGAGGAGATAAATTGATCACGCATGCCTTGTGGTTGCCCGCCGATGAAGTATTAATCGAAACTCACCCGCAAGAGCGCGTTTTGTAATGCAGTAGTTGTTGACGCTGCAAGGTATTGCCCTGTTTAACGCGAAGGCATGCAAGATTCCGGCGGAAAGTAATCAAAGGATTCTGGCCTATTCGTCCGCGATGTTTTTACTCAGCCATCGGAAAATCGTTTCGAATGACGTAAGGGTGGCCAACTCGTCCTCGGGGACATGGACTCCAAATTCTTCTTCAATGACCATGAAAAGTGTGATGCTGGCAACCGAGTCCCACCCCTCGGTATTTTCGTTGCTGGCCGTTGAGATATCAGCCGCATCGAGCATCGGAAACACGGCTGTAAAGCAAGTCTCGAGCCGGGTTTTTGTCACTGACATGATGGATTCTCCTCGGAAGCAATGAGGTTGACGGTGTGGTAAAGCGCTGGACTTGATGCATCAAAGTCTCCCTTTTCCAGGCGTAGCGGCCCACCGTCTTCTTCTAGGGTCTCGTTGAAGCTAATTAAAAAATCACGCAGGGGCAGGTTTCGCGACGTCGGTTCGTAGGCAAACTCAATCTCGGATACTGCAAAGTGATCAAACGCCACTCGCAGCATCTGATGCTCGATTCGCCTGGCGAACGCGCGACAACTCATGACCCACGTAATAACCTTTAGTCTATCGGATAAAATCTCTCCGGTCATGACGGTAATGGTACCAAGGGGCCCGAACTTATCTTCGTACGAGGCGCTCATGACAAATGCATCCCGACTGCCCAATGACCGTTGCCATTCCGCTTCGGATCGCCGGATTCCATTCAAATTAAATTGATTGGTTTTGTTGATCAGTTCGATCGCCCGGGAATCATCCTGGCGGGGCTGGAAATGGATGTTAAGGACCGGCTGCGATTTTGAAAGGAAGTCCTCGTGCGATTCAGTGCCTGCTTCGGAAGCTTCGTGAAGTCGTGCCGCACTTCGCATACTTGCAACTCGAAGTCGATCTTCCTTTTGTAATTGCGATTTGCCGAAAAGATCTCGCAATCTGCACAGAAGGTTGTTGACGGCATTTGGATCATCTTTGGTGAATTGAAGACATTCAATGTCCGGATAGACGCCGTTCACCTCAGCCAGTTCCATGGGGCTGTCGTCCACAAATACGACACTGTCGCTACCGACGTTCCAGCGGTCGAGGATGCGCTGCACAGAAGTAGATTTCGGGTTCCAGTGGGCTTCAATGGGGCAGAGTTCGTCTCGCGGAATCAATAAATCGTCGCGACCTATGGCAGTCTCCACCAACTCGGAGTCGTTTTTGCTTGCGACACCCACGAATACGCCACTTTCGGAGAGGGCGGCCAGCAGTCTTTGGTAGAGGGCATGCACGCCACTATGGTCGTCCATGCCCCAGGAGATGCCATCGACGCCAACCTCTCCGAGGATTCCGCTCCAGAGTGTGTCATCGAGATCCGTGATGATGCCTTTTTTAGGCGCGGCGGGGAATAATAACTGCGTCAACAGGTTTGCTAAATGATCGCAGTGGTCTGTCTGATAGGGATGGCCGTTGTTTAGTTCTGATCGCAAATCCAATCGCGACGCCAGCGGCGATACGTGATGCAGTTGTTGTGAATTCAGCACGCGGATCTGCGCGATGGAAGCGCAGTTGACCGCAAAATCCGCAAGCCGGGATCGCAGTGACAGCTCAAAGTCACTAATTTCTATATTGCTTGTATGACTTGCGGGTGGAAATGGAAGTGTGGGGAGAGCGATCGCTACGGGACAACTCTCCGCGAGTTGCGCTAGCTCTTCTTCAAGCAGTCTCAATCGAAACGATGCTGACTCGACCATGTCGGCATGGTTGGAGGGCGACCAACTCCCGGATTCGCGAAGACCAAGGCGAAGGTCGAGGTCACTCCATTCAACGACGAGCGCAGCCCCATCGGCCTTCGTGCTCTTTGCGCGCTGAAGATTGCCTTGCAGGTCTCCGAATTGGCCGGTCGATAACTCAATGTGTGTGTCGGGTCGCCGCAACTGAAGGTGCGCTTTTAGGAACGTTTCCAAATGCAAGGGTGTAAAGCTGCAAATCAACGCGATCCGCGTTGCCGGGGCCCCGTCGCCAGGCCCACTCGCTGCGATTTTTAGTGCATCGATCAGTTTCATCGTGGTGTATGTCGTCTGGCCCTGTGGCCGAGTTGGAAGGCTCTAACTCCTATGAATGATTGATAATCATAGATGAATTCTACCGTCGCCGTCACCGCGAGTAATATGGAGGTGGTCAATTCCTGGCGGCATTTTCTCGAGTGTTTGCGTTATTTCGCCCGATGTTGCCACCAAATAATTGGAGCAATAGCTAAGGAATCCTGTCGCGGCAAACGCGGCGGCCCATGCGGCATGTGACTGGTTGGTAACCACGACGTCAACGCGCAAATCGTTAAAGCATTGAAGGGCTGCCTGGACGACGGCGGTTTCCCATCCTGAAATGGAAAAACAATCAAGAATTGTGCCGACCCGCATGTTACCGAAATATGCATTTCCATCCATTTGTGTGTTGAGCAGGACCGCCCAGCCGACGGGTCGCTTGCCCTGAAGCACCCGCACAATCGTATACCGGTCATCTTCCGGATAGAGTAGCCTGAGCGTTTCGAGATTCCTGACCGCCGCAAATGAATACTGATCTCGCGCTTCACGCCATATTTCGTCGGCCCAGTCACCCCAGGATGTCACGCGCTCAGTGTGAAATTGCTGGCGACTCAAGGCGGGTCCGCGGCGCCGTTGCAAGGCGGCCAACCCCAGCCATGCCGCCCCGGTGTATTTAGCAACACCGACGGAGAAGCGGACCAAAGGGCTTGATTTTAGCCGCGCCATCTCATCAAGGAAGCGACCTGCGCTGAGGACTCTGAAGAAAAATGGGACTGGCTCCACGCGCCATCGGAAGGCTTTTAACACTCGAGGAAACGGGCGATCTAAACCGCCCATTCCTACTGCGAAGATCCGAGGGTGCTGTCGCAATAAGTGCCTCATCATATACATAGCGACATGGCTGTACTTGCGATCGAAGAGACCTTCCGTAAGAGGTGCCTGGATGTTTACGACAGGAGTTAAATTGCTGTCAAGCCAAAAGGGTTGCACTTGTAGCAGGCATCCTCCGCGAACCTCTCCGTTTTCCGTTAGCACAAAGCTATCTTTGTAGATCAGCGGAGGGTTCGCTTGGAGGGAATAGCACTCGCCGGGCCGTTCTCCGAGTCGAAGTCCAGGGTCGGCGGGAGATTTGCAGAGTCGCTCATTGAACCGTTTGATTGCCGGAACGAGTTCGGGCGAACTGGGTTCAATTGAAAGACGCGGCTTAGTTTGATCCGACACGCACCTTCTCCCAAAGCCACCGGGTTTCTAGTCGCGATCGTTGTCGATCGGTCAGTGTGGTCGTTCCGCGCTGTTCGGTTAAGAAGTCTAGAATTGTGGAGACGGGAACAAACCAACCGGCTTCCTTGGATAAGTCAGTCATTAGTTCGCAGAATACTGGGTCGAGTTTGCCGTTCTGAACGTAACCGTGTCCAAAGTGTGTGTACATAATACAGCATCCTGCTTCGTCGATTAATTTCCTTTTTTGTGTTTGCAGGACTCGCTTAAAGCTCTTGGCATCGCTTCCCTCTGAACAACCGAACCAAAGGTTAACCAATGGGCGTGCCGGGTCGTGATAGGGCATCAACGGACACGCGGCGAGCGTGTTGATGTCAGAGAAGCCAAAATTACGTACGTAGGTAATCCGCTCTCTGCATTGATCGCCCCAGAATTGCTCGTGCCCTTCTACGTGACCGAAGGAGCGGTTTTTGTTCTTTCCCAGAGTCATCGCGTTATAAACTGCCCGTCGATACCCTGAGACCCGATGATCACCCCAATACATATTCTCATCGCAATTGTAGTGAAATGCCATGGAACGGGGATTCGATCCGAAGAGTTGCTCAAATTGCTCGAGGCCACGAATCGTCTCCGCGCGATCCGATGTATGAGACGTCGCATTATGGTACGCGATTTCAAATCCACGCTGTTTCAGATCGAGGACCCATTGGAGGTAATCCTCATCCGCGCAGGTGCCGCCATTGTCCGATGGGATGCCGTTGCCGCGTATTGGCCAAACGGCCTTCGTCGTTCGAAATCCTAAATCGGCGAGGAATGAATAAACTTTCTCTCCGTCTTCGACCGTCTGTGCATCAGGGTCGTCGAAGACGGTAAAAGCGAATTTTTTACCTTCTGGCCAGGTGATTTGTTTCATCGGCAACGATCATTTTAGCGGCAACTGATCAATGGCGGTTTTTGCGGGAAAGCTCGATACCGCGTGCAGGATAGTAGAGTTAGGAGCACGCGAAAGTCAATCCCCTCTTGATCGATATAAAGTGATGTGAATGTTTGTTCCTTCGATGACCAGAGTGAGCATTCGGTAGATCAAGTAGGGTGAGAGCGAACCGCTCGGGTTTCATTTTAATAAATATTGCGATCGGTGTTTTAGGTCCGGTCGACGAGGTTGGTCCCAGTGTAGTCGAGATGACGGCAAAACGCAGTTAGATTATTTTGTTAAGTCTGTGGCAATTTTACATAAAGGCGGCCCCGCCTGACTGCATGCGGCATTTTATTGGTGAGGCCCGCATGCAAGGACCGTCCTGCGGGGAAGCGAACCTCGAGGAAAACAGAAAATAAAGAGAGCAGAACCTTTTGGTCGATCTGCCGGTGTACGACAATATCTCTCCGGCCTTATCATTATGACGGTGAAGCGACGGGTCGTGCCTGGCGAATCTTACGGGAGAGCGATTTGATCGGTGGCTGCAGCAGGCAAAGGAATTCCCTTAAAAAAAGAATTCCCAATAGGTTTACTGCCGTTGGCCCGCCGCTTTTTTGCAAGGGAGTCTTTACCTCCCCGTTTAAAGAACGCAAAATACGGTCGGAACCCAGAATTGTACCGGCGGGCGCACTCGCACCGACGACAACGACCTTGAGTAACGAGAGCAAATATGCCTGATCGCATTCCCATGACCCAGGTGGGCTACAACAAAATTCTCGCAGAGGTAGAGCAACTTGAGAATGACGAGATGCCCAAAATTGAACAACGGATTGCCACCGCCCGGGCGGAAGGAGATCTGAGCGAAAACGCCGAATACCACGGTGCCCGCGAAAGCCAAGGTATGCTGCAGGCGAAGATCAATATGCTCAAAGGCAAGCTGGCGATGGCGGACATTATCGACACCTCGAAACTACCAAAGGACGAGGTGGCTTTTGGCGCGCGTGTCGTAGTGAAGGACCTCGATTTTAATGATGAGGAGACCTTCGTTTTAGTTGGAGCCGGTGAAGAAAACTACGACGAGGGTAAAATTCTTGCCACCAGTCCACTGGCACAAGGGCTCTTGGGTAAAAAGCTGGGGGATCGCGTTAAAATCGAGGTGCCCCAGGGAACGATGAAGTTTGAAATTCTGGAAATTGCATTCGACGAATGAAGGCGTACGGCTAGAGATTTTCAAATAGGGCTCGACCGATACGCACCATCGTCGCGCCTTCGAGGATGGCCTCTTCCAGGTCCCCGCTCATTCCGAGCGACAGTTCGTCGAGTGAAGCGTTGTCCGGTAGATTCTCCGAGAGTCGATCCCGCAAACTGCGAACGGCAGCGAATTCTTTTTGAGCGACACTCCGCCCGCCTTCACGAGAGGCCATCGCCATCAAACCGGCGACGCGAGTGTTTTTTAGGGTCGAAATAAAATCGAAGGCCTCCTCCACGTCGCCGGGGACAAATCCATGTTTCTCGGCGTCTCCCGAGATGTTGATTTCCAGAAGCACATTGGTGACGTGGCCTAGCTTTCCGCTCTCGGATTCAATCTCTTTGAGCAAACGGATGCTGTCGACCGAATGAATCAGGTGGGTGATTGCGATCGTACGAGTAACCTTATTGCGCTGCAGGTGTCCTACCAGGTGCCACCGGATGGAATCTTCGGCGAGGGTAGATGATTTATCCCACAGTGCCTGGGGACGACTTTCACCAAGATCTTTCAGTCCGGCAAGTGAAACGGCGCGCGTCTGTGGAGCGGTCGCATATTTTGTCACAGCAATCAAAGCGATGTTTTCGGCAGATCGCCCCGCCTTTTCAGCCGCCTGCCTGATCCGTTCTCGTATCCGACTTATGTTGGCGGTGATAATTCGCTGTTCTTCAGTCATGGTCCTGTTGGACTTCGATGAGTGGTTCCACGTCTCCCGATGGTAGAAATCGGCTAACATGGTATTCGCAGAGAAGATTTTGTCCGAGCAATGAGCGAGGGGTGGGCTCGATAAGAGAACGATAAATGAGCCACTCCTCGTCTCCGATCTGAACCCGATATCCAACAGCGACATCCGGGGCCACATTGCGTCGGTCCTCGCCCACAGCGAGCCTTCGCCAGGTCAGTTTCTTCTTTGAGCGTTTCGGAGAAAGATCGATAAATAGGGGTACGAAGAGGCGAGAATTTCCGGACTGCTGGAGATTCAAACGTCGTCGCTGAATTGTTAATGATCCGGTCCGGGTTCCGGTTTTCCATTCAGGTAATCCGAGGGGGAGCAGTCGCGAGACCATATGGGGGGCCTTAAGCGATACTTCCCACGTATCTTGCTCGCTGTCCACGGTTACCTGGTCGCTGAGGGGGAGGTGCAGCGTATGAGATATAGGTGTGTTTTCGTTTGCGAGGATTGTGTCGGCGATCAACAGGAAATGGTCACGTCGAGATAGAAGGAAACTCCGTTGTAATCGGGTACCGATTGCCACATCGCGTTCGATTTCAAGATAATCGCAATCATCATCCGACTCCCAGGCAACCTGCTCCCAGTCATGCGCTCCCAAACCGTTGGTCGCCTGTCCGTCGAGGTCAAGTTGGACTTGCAGGTCCCCCGCAATAAGAACCCGACGACCCTTCGAGAGTTCAATCAGGTTCTCGGTGTTGTCGTAGGTCACGGCGAGCTGACGAGACTTTTTCGACCATTTGGATCGCATGACGCCCATACCGGCCCATTCGGACTGGTACGACGTTTCGGTACGAATTGGCTTGTCGCTTCGATTGGCGTCGGATCTGAGAATGGCCTCCGCCACCAACTGGTCGGATTTGTTTCCGCCCAGATCTATTGCTGCTTTAAGCAGGTCACAATCTTTGCGTGCCTTATCGGACGAGGCAAACATAAAGCCACCATGCGGTCGACACATGCGGAGTGACTGAGTGACCATCCACCGGTATTGTTGTTCGGCGTCGTCGTCCCAGAATAATCTCGCCTCCTGTTCCATGATCGAACGGCAGCGGGTCCAGGTCCCGAGCAAAGGGCCGAGAAGCGGTATGGAAGATGCCCTGAGCATGCCCTGCCCATCGAGCATTTCGACCAACGACTCGGACAAAAATTCAATCGCCAGGCTGGAAAGATCAGAAGTCGACTTCAGTTCCGGGAAGAAATATGCCAGCACGAGTGGTAACTCGCCCCCCAAGAGGTTGGCAGCGAGATGTTGGGTAGTTGCCTCGAGCTGAAGGGCGTCGGCAGCCATTGAGATAAGGCGGTCTTTGAGTCGCCACCACAATGTACCCGAGACGGTTTGGCTTAAGTCAGCGAGCGTCCACGCGCACGCAACCGATATGAGCGCATCGCTCGAATGAAAAGTTTCCATTGGGCTGTCGAGCCAATTTTCGAGGAGTCCCTCGGTGGCCGCCGCATGTTTTGCGCTTCGTGAACGCACGTGAAGGTGACGGATAAAGGACTCAATTTCCTCCTGCTCGAGCGTGACATTCAGGCTCCAGAGCAACGGATTTTGAGAATAGGGGAACAGTTCCTCGAGCCCTTTCGTCTTTTTCCTGCGGCCCAGGTAGCTACTCCAGAGGCTCCATATTTCTTCGGAATCACAGCGCGAGAGTGCAGTAATCGTTTTTTTGGGAAGCGGTTTCTGCCAATCACCTGAACGAAAGGCAACTTCGTTTGCAGCGGCGGGCGAATGTTTAGGAGGGGAGGTGGTCGCGGTCATCGTGTTGCGGTCCTTGCATGCGCTCGAAGCGTAGGGACAATGCGGTCGGTTGCGGTGGTGGCTGCCTGCGGCATCGTGAATGAATCGTTGAAGACGCGCCATAAATCGGCATTGGACGGCTTCTCGTCCAGCGGGTATCCTATCAATAAGTTCGTATGTCTGTCTGCCCCCTGTCGGTGATGGAGCCCAAGTACGCATGACATGCCGGAGAGTTATGTCTGAAAAGTGGTTGCGGGACATTTTCGCACTGATTGCGGTTTGGATCATTTCCGGTGTGTTCGGTAGTGCTCACTCGGTCGCTCAACCGCCATCTTCGAGCGGCTTACCGGATGTGGAAAATGCAATCGTGCTCAATCCCCAAGAGCGCGTCTGGATCGATAAAAAAAATCGTCGGCTTGTGATGGACGGCGAGATTTGCCTGCAGAAGGGAGCCCTTGAGCTATTCATCTGTCCGTGGAACGGTAAGCTTCACGAATCGATCGTTCGTGTTCATGCAAAGCCATCGACGGTCCATGCCGGTCTCCTCGCGCTGGGATGTCAGTCCGGCGCGCCGGTCTCCTACGATGAGAAATATACGCCTGCGCACGGGGAGGCCGTTGAGATTGTGGTTCGCTGGCTCGATGAGAAGGGAGAGTGGCAGGAGGTTCACGGTCAGGATTGGATTCGCTACCGGGATATTCCTGCCGATGACAGAAACCCACAGCATGCCGCGCTGATTCGACGTGCGGAGCGATCGACAGACGATCAGACCAAGTACCTCGACATGGTCGAGACGTTCTGGGTTCCGGTTCATCCGGCCTTTACGGAACGCGTCAAAAAGGAACCGGGTCATGTGACCCGCCCGAGCAGGGCTGGTAAGCAGTTGGAGCAGTTGATGATCCTCACCGACCCGAGAGCACTCCATCCGAATCCTCCACCCGAGCAATACTATCGAGCACAGTTCTCCCCCGCAAAACGGAGCAACTCAGAACATGTTCGCTGGATTGAGCAGGCAGAAGCGAATAATAAGCAGGATCGATTGCTCGAAGCGGATCGAGTTCGAGCACGATGGGAACCCGTCTTTCCGAATCGAAAGGACGAAATTGCAAAGGATAAAGATAATGTGCTCCGCCCGAGTCCCGCGGGTAAGCAAATCGAGGAATTGATGATCCGCGGACAGCACCTGGATCACGACTGGGTATTTGCAGGCAGTCGCATCGTGAAGAATCCGGAGACGGGTGACGAGTTCTATGTAGCGGATCGCAGTGGTGAGTTGGCTTGTGTGTCGAATTTCCCTACTGCGCTGCTCGATTTGCCTATCGAGAGTAGTTCGGATAATGCGTTACTCGGTTTCGAGGCGGATGAAGAAATGATTCCGCCGAAGGGTACCCCGGTGAGGGTGATGATGATGCCAGCGGGTGCGACCGGGAAGCATCTCGAAAACGCGGAACAAAAGTAGTTTTCGCACGTAGCACTGCCAGTCGAGAGGCGCCATGTCTTATCGTTCGATCAAGCGGGTCTTGGGGGAATCGAGTCTCGAACGCAAGTGTCGATTGTTTTTTGGTTCGAGTTTGTTTCTGCTCATCATGGGGAGTTTTCTCTGGTACGGTGAAGAGACGAAACAGATCGTCTATCAGCAGAATTCAAAGACGGGTCGACTGCTGGTGCATACCATTCTCATGCAGCACTGGAAAGATCTTGAAACCAACGAGATGTTTCAGCCTGTGGTTGCGGAGTTGATCGAGTATTTCGATAAAGACGATTACGATTGGAGCGTCATTCGACCGGCGGCAAATCACCCGAGTGATGCGCAGAAACCGAAAGATGCCTTTGAGCGAGGCCTGCTGAAGCGATGGGGGAATCCGATCGCCGTCGCCGAAACGTCCCAGTCGTACGATCCACCCTACGCCGATCGAGAAGAGGAGGTGGAGCGAGAGGTCGTCGATGCCAATGGAAAGCGTTACCGTCGCAAGGAGGCGGAATATCAATATTATCAGCCGGTCTATTTAACATCTGACACCTGTGTCATTTGCCATCGATCCCAAAATGGCAACCCGAATCTATCGGAAGGTGATCTTCAGGCGATTATTAAGGTCCGGATTCCGCTGGAGCAAACTCAGGCGGCGGTCAATCGGAATTGGGCGGTCCTCTTGGCGACCGCCATCATCACCGTTTTTTTGGCGATGATTCTGCTTTATGTGATCGTGCGATACGTCATCGTCAAGCCGTTACATCACCTTCAAGAAGTGAGTGAAGAAATCAGTCGTGGGAATACGAGTCAGCGTGCCGATATACAAACTGGCGATGAGTTCGAAGATCTCGCCATGTCCTTCAATCGCATGTTGCAGCAACTGCTCGACTCGGCCGAGGAATTGCGGTCGGTCAATAGCGACCTCGATGGTAAGGTAGATGAGCTAGCTCAGGCGAATATGCAACTCTTCGAGATGAATCGGATCAAGGGTGATTTCTTGGCTACGATGAGTCACGAGTTAAGGACCCCACTCAATAGTATTATCGGCTTTTCAGATGTACTCAACTCGACTGCACAGCTAGATGAAAAGCAGACGCGGTATGTGAGTAATATCCAGCAGTCGGGGAGAGTGCTACTCGACATGATCAACGACACGCTCGATTTGGCGAAGATCGAAAGTGGCCGGATGGAGTTACAGCTCACCGATTTCGATGTCTCGAATGTGGTTTCGGCACAGTGCGATATGGCACGTCCACTTGCAGAAAAGAAAAATCTTCAATTGCAGATGGATATACAGGAGGGATTGCCGCTCGTGCATCAGGATGCGGTAAAAATCAGACAAATTCTCAATAACCTGCTCTCCAATGCAATTAAATTCACGCCGGAAGGAGGACGGATTGATCTCCGCGTGTACCGTGACGGTCGCAGGCGTCTGGTCTTGGAGGTGGTCGATACGGGTGTCGGTATTGCGGAAGAGGACCAAGGGATCATTTTCGAAAAATTCAGGCAGAGTCGACAGGATATTGCGCCCGATGCCATGACGCGTGAATATTCGGGTACGGGGCTCGGGTTGTCGATTGTGAAGGAGCTATGCCGTTTGCTTGGCGGGGAAATTTCAGTGGAGAGCCAGTTGGGTAAGGGGAGCACTTTTACGGTCCATCTCCCGTGGGTCTGTGAAGAGCAGCCACGATTGGAATCATCTTTATCTCAAGAGCTCGACGAGTTGACCAAGCCACCGCGACCCGATCTCTCCCGGCATCAAGAGGGTGTTATTTTTGATCCACCGACGGCCGGTGATTCCGCACAACTCTGATCTGACCCCAGGCGAGTAATTCAGGCATGTCTGCAGAGGCACAGATTCATCTCTTTACCGACGGCGCCTGTTCAGGAAATCCGGGGCCCGGAGGCTGGGCATACATACTGCGTCATCTCCGCACGGGTAACGAAAAGCGGCAGTCGGGTGCCGAGAACGAAACGACGAATAACCGAATGGAACTAATGGCAGTGATCGAGGGGTTGCGGGCCCTGCAGCGTCCCTGTCGTGTGGTGCTTTATACGGACAGCCAATACGTCGGTAAGGGACTGAGCGAGTGGATGCCGAACTGGAAAAAAAACGGCTGGGCGCGACGGGTCGGCAAAAAGACAGCGCCGATCAAAAATCTTGAATTATGGAAAGCGCTCGACGAACTCGTCGCGCGACATGCGGTCGAGTTTTCATGGGTCGCCGGCCATTCGGGACATGAAGAGAACGAAGAATGCGATGCGATGGCGGTGTCTGCCTATCAGCGACTGCTTTAACCGCTGACTCGGTTACCTGCCGGCGCCCGAGCACAAGACTGCGATAATGAATTCCCGTTGTTGCCCGCAATCTTTCTCCATATATTGAACCGCAGAAACGATCACGGCCCCTTTCACGGATGCCCCATGTCCGCGCCTTCGCAATCAGGCAGTGAGCTGACACTTACGACCCCCATCCAATATGTGACCGGGGTCGGTCCTCGACGTGTTGAGGCGTATGCCCGGTTGGGGATCACGATTGCGAGAGATCTATTTTATTTTTTTCCGCGCGATTATCAGGATCTCACTCAATTGAGCGGGGTCGGGGACCTCGAAGATGAGACGCAGGCGACGATGCTGGGGACGATCGAGGACGTCTCATCGCGGTCAATCGGACCTCGCCGTTCTATCTTAGAGGTCACGCTGAAGGCGGAAGATGGTGTTTTTACAGCGATTTGGTTTAATCAGCCTTTTCTGGAAAAGCGATTTACCACGGATAGCACGCTGCTGGTCTCCGGCAAGTTCCGATTGCGTAACGGTCGTTGGGAGGTAACCCATCCCCATAATGAATATGTGGAAAGCGATGAGGAGTCGGTCGTCGGCCGGCTGCTTCCGGTGTATCCGCTTACTGAGGGCATTCGCCAGGGCCACCTACGCGCCACCATGCGGAAGGTGTTGGAGGCGTGTCTCGATGAAGTAGACGAGGTCATTCCCGATCACTTGCTCAAGGAATGGAAGATTGTGGGGATCCGCGAGGCGCTGGCGGGGATTCACCTGCCGACGTCTCATGAGGAATTAAAAGCGGCGAGGGAACGCCTGGTGTATCAGGAACTGTTGTTATTGCAACTCGGGTTGGGTCTGCGCCGCGGCATGCGGGCCTCAGTGTCGACCGCTCCGTCGCTCGAGTCGACGGCAAAAATCGATGCGAGGATCCGAAGAAGATTCCCCTTTGCCCTCACCGAGGGCCAGAACCGCGCGATCGCCGATTTGACGGAGGATCTCGTCCACACGCATCCGATGAATCGCTTATTGCAGGGAGACGTAGGCAGTGGAAAAACGGTCGTTGCTCTGTACGCAACGTTACTCGCCGTGGCGCACGGGTACCAAGTGGCGATTATGGCCCCGACCGAGGTCCTTGCGCGGCAGCACGCGCGGGTGTTTGGTGAGTTTCTCGCCAAGAGCCGCGTCCGTACCGAATTGTTGATTGGTGGTATGGGAAAAAGTCAGCACGAGCTGGTTGTGGCAGAACTTGCTCAGGGGGCCATCGATGTTGTGATTGGTACGCACGCGTTGGTTCAGCCCGATATCGAGTTTGAGAACCTCGGCCTCGTGATTATCGACGAGCAGCATAAGTTTGGAGTCCGCCAGCGGGCCGGACTCAAAGATGCGGGGCCTCATTATTTGGTGATGACGGCCACGCCGATTCCGCGCACGGTGACGATGACGCTCTTTGGCGATCTCGACGTGACGACACTGACTGATGCTCCGCCCGGGCGTCAGCCGATTCATACCTACCTGCCGTCCGATAACGAGCGAGTGCGGTGGTGGGAATTTTTTAACCAACAAATCATGGAGGGGCGTCAGGGGTACGTGGTTGCTCCGTTGATTGAAGATTCGGAGCTGTGGGATGTGGCGAGCCTCAATCGAGTGTATGAGGAACTTTCAAATGGAGTCTTGAGTGACCGGAGGATTGCAATGCTCCATGGTCGACTGTCGGCGCGTGAGAAGGAGAGTGTGATGCAAGACTTCTATAGCGGGAAGACCGAGGTTTTGATCAGCACGACCGTGATTGAGGTGGGGGTTGATGTTCCGAACGCCAGCCTGATGGCAATTGAAGGCGCGGAGCGATTTGGACTGGCCCAACTGCATCAGTTGCGAGGCCGCGTGGGTCGCGGTAAATATCCCGGCTATTGTGCTCTCTTCGGGGATCTGAGTCAGGAAGCGACTCGAGAGCGATTGGAAGCATTCACCCAAACGACGAACGGCTTCGAGTTGGCGGAGCTCGATTTTGCCAATCGAGGCCCAGGGGACCTTTTCGGAACGCGTCAACACGGAATGCCTCCGTTGCGCATCGCCGATCTGATCCGCGATTCAGCCACGGTCGAGCGGGCTAAACTGGACGCGGATCGCCTGTTGGAGGGTGACCCTGGTCTTGCCGAGGATTCCCACCGGTTGATTCGCGAAAGGGTATTGCTGCGGTATGGCCGCGTTCTCCAACTCGGGGATGTGGGCTGAGTCTGCAGGAACGATCGCATGAGCCTTGAAGGCAATCAGTCGGCCGTCTACTCTGGAGTCTGCCCTTGAGTCATCGGTGGGATAACGCATGAGTAAAGTAAAACTATTGATGGTGATCCCGTCGCTTCAGGGCGGTGGGGCGGAACGGGTGATGGTTCATCTCCTCAATCACCTGGATCGTGATCGTTTTTCTGTTCACCTCTATGTGGAAAAATTCGAGGGACGGTACGTCGAAGAAATCCCCGATGATATCGAAGTGACGGGTCCCGGCGATCGCAGAAAGCTGGCCAAGTTATTTTTTTTGCGAGATGAAATCCGTCGCATCAAGCCAGATGTTGTGTTCATCATGATGCTGCCGATCGCGGCGATTGCCGTGCGTATGGCCCGGGTGGGGGCGGTGGCAGTGATTCGGGAAACGGAGAGTCGCCCGGCAGATCAATTTAAGCAGGATCGCATGGCGATGCTCGTCAATCGCCTCGGCTTTCGACTTGCAGACCATTACATCGCTCCGGCTGAGGGAACGAAGGCCTACCTCGAATCTCGTTATCGATTGTCAGCAGAAAAAATTACGGTGATCAATAACCCGGTCAATATCAAAGAAATACATGCCGCGGCGGAGGGAGCGCCCCCTTTTGGCGACGGATCGTTTCAAATCTTAGCCGTCGGACGCCTGAGCTACCAAAAAGGATTTGATCTCCTTATTCGCGCGGTGGCGGAGCTGAAGAATTTGGACTGGCGATTGAGAATTCTGGGGACTGGGCCGCTCGAGTCCGAGTTAACCGATCTGGCTGAATCGCTCGATGTGGGAGACCGGGTTCAATTCATGGGATTCCAGAAAAACCCGCACGCGCTGATGCGTGCCTCCGATCTGCTGGTTCTTTCATCACGGTGGGAGGGCCTGCCGAACGTGGTGCTCGAGGGACTCGCGGCGGGGGTGGCAATTTTGGCCACTCGGTGCCCGACGGGTCCTGAGGAAATTATTACTCCAGGCATCGATGGCGAGCTTTGCCAGATTGAAGTGGAGAGCCTCACTGAAAATATCCAGTCGCTCGGCGAGGCCGCAGACCGGCGCGCTGCGTTGGTCGAGGCAGGTAATCATCGAATCCGTGATTTTGCCCTGCCGCGGATCATCGAAAAATATGAGCAATATTTTTATAGCGTTGCGGATCGAAGTGATTGCTGAGCGTTTGAAAACCCGGGCCAAAAGTGAACGAAGTGATATCGGTGAGTGGGATGAAACAATGGTTGCTCGCGCTGGGGATTGTCTGCCGCGTCGTCGGATACGGAGGCCCCTGCCCTTTGCGGGCGGAGGCTGAAGAACGGGATCGGGAAACCTCGGTGCTGGACGAAGCAACTGTGACCCGCAATGACAATGGTGAGGTCACCGCTATCGATCTGCGAGGGCTCTTCGTCTCCGCTGAAACGTTACGGGGACTGGAAAAATATCCCAAGCTTTCACGCGTGGTATTTGCCGACACCGGCGTGACCGACGCAGAGTTGACAGCCCTCGGGAGGCTCTCGTCGCTCGAAAACATTGATCTCCGTGGCTGCGGGATCAGCGACAACGGGATTTGGCAGTTGGAGCAACTCCCCACGCTTAAGGTGCTTCGGCTTTCGGGGAAAAATGGGAAGACGCGTATCAGCGATCGGGCCATGGAGTCGATCGCTGAGCATCAGTCGCTCAAGGCGTGTTTGTTGGACTTTACCGCGGTTGGTGATGAAGGTGTTGCGCGACTCAAAGGACACCCAGAGATACGCGAGATTGGGTTGGCAGGGACCCGCATTAGCGATGAGGCGCTCGTGATGCTCGCGACGCTTCCGCGGCTGAGCACTTTGCGGGTTGCCGGCAGTGAAGTGGAAGGGAAGGGTTTGACGGCGGTTTCCCGCCATCCGCGTCTGAAAAGCCTCGATATCAGTGGATGCAAGAATCTACGGGAAGATGCGATTGGGGCTCTGGTCGCGATACCTCAGCTCGTGAAGCTCAATCTGTACGACACGCCGATTTCCGACACGGCCGCCGTCCATTTGGCCGGAATGAAAAAATTAAAGTGGCTCAACCTCGATAAGACGCTGATCACCGATCGCTCGCTTCAAAATATTGCAGGCCTGCAGAACCTTGAGTTTCTTCATCTCGGATCCACCAACATTTCTGACGCGGCAATCCCGGAGTTAAGCAAACTCGCGAAGCTTAAAACCCTGATCATTACGCGGACCCATGTGACTGCGGCGGGGGTCGAATTCCTCGCATCCCATTTGCCGGAGACCGAGATTCGCTGGGATGGCGAAGTGGTGGACGAGCGGTAGCTGTAATCCGGGACTTATCGCGAAATTCATTGCGGCATCTGCCGTTTTTCTCCGCTACGATGGCCGAGATTTCCATAACGATGGTAGTCTACCGAGAGACTCTGCTCGCGAAAGTACCACGCCAACTCAATCATTCCGTGATGCGCGACTGAACTTTCGATTAGAACCGTACCGTGCATGTGGGCGGTTGCACGTACCCGGTCTGTCACATCGCGTTTGCCGGAATAACGAATCCTTCTGCATTCGCCCGCTGTAATCGTATCGCAAAGTTCGCCGTCGTCCATCACTGCAGATGTCATTCGATCGGGGGCACCTGCAGTGATCGCACCGAACAATCGACGGATTGCGTTACCGCATTTCGGGGAGAGAGTAATGGTAAAGGGAAGGTTCGTGAGGTAGCCGCAAGCGATCCGGGGTAAAATATCCTCGACCGAATCATCTTCTTCGATGCGGATCATCAAGCGTTCCGCCGGGAGGTATCTCCGGATGTTGTCCTGGCCAACAAGGAGGAAATGGTCGTGTTCGCTGCTGAATTCTCGAATGAACTGGTTTTCGTAGTCGTGAAGTGTCGCGTTGAGCGAGTGCACCGCTGGCGTCGAGAGGATTTGGTCAGCTTCCATCGTGTGCAACCACTCACCGAATTTTTTCAGAGGGCCGATTAAGGGGGCAACTTCCACAGTGGACGTCGGGCGGTGGGAAAAGCGGGTGAAAAGATTCACATAGTGGGGACCGCCAGCCTTGAACCCGGGGCCGAAGCAACTCTTGCCGAATCCACCAAAGGGTTGTCGTAGAACAATCGCGCCGGTGGTAGGCCGATTGATATATAAGTTGCCCGCCGCGATCTTTTGTGCCCAGGTGTCTTGCTCCCGATCGTCGAGGCTTTCGAGTCCGGCGGTGAGTCCGTAGGGAGTGTCGTTGGCAATCCGGATCGCATGATCCAAGTCATCTGCCCGCATGACCGAAAGGACCGGGCCAAAAAACTCCGTCTGGTGAGAATACGAGCCGGCTCGAACGCCCCACTTGATTCCGGGATGTACGAGGCGTGCGTTTGAGGGATCGATTGCCGGCGGCAGCGCCCAACTCTCTCCTTCGTCGAGACTTTGAATCGCACGGAGTAAATCATTTTTTGGCGGGTCGATCAGCGGGCCGATGCGGGTCGCTGGAGTCCACGCCGGACCCACCGGGAGGCTGGCAACCGCATCAACCAGGGCAGATTGAAACTGCGGGTCGTCATATACTTCGGCTTCGAGGATGAGCAGCGAGGTGGCCGAACACTTTTGGCCACTAAACCCGAAAGCCGAGTAGGCGACGTGCTTGATCGCCAGCTCGCGATCGGAGATGGCGGTGACGATGGTTGAATTCTTTCCACCAGTTTCTGCGAATAACCGCAAGCGTGGGTTTTCTTTGAGGATTGCCTCGGCAGTCCGTGTGCCGCCGGTGAGGATGACGGAATCGATTTGGGGGTGGCTCAGCAGTTGGGTGCCCGCATCGCGACCGAAGCACGGAACGAGTTGAAGTGTCGATTTAGAAATCCCGCATTCCCAGAATATCTGACACAGTCGCTGCGCGGTCGCGGCGGCGGCAGGTGCAGGTTTGAGAATCACACAATTCCCGGTCGCGAGGGCTGCGGAAATTCCGCCACAGGGAATGGCGATCGGAAAATTCCAAGGCGAGAGGACGACCACCGGGCCGCGTGGGGAAGCATCCATTGAATCGAGTCGCGACATTTCCTCTGCAGCAATTGCATAAAAGCGCAAGAGGTCGACCGCCTCGGATACCTCCGGGTCACTCTCCTCGCAGCTTTTGCCGACTTCGAGCATGGCTACGGTCATCAGTTCTCGCCGATTGGATTCGATGGCTGCTGCAACCCGCAAAAGCGTGTCGCACCGTTCCTGCGGCTTGCGGCGTCCCCACGCATCGGGGTCTGCGTGGGCGCAAGGCACCGCTCGAGCGATTTCTTCCGGATTCGGGATCCGTGTGCTGACCGCCTCTCGGCCCGGAGCAGAAGGGTCTTCCCGGCGGAGGGTCTCTCGGTATTGCTCGGGCGATCTGCCATCGATCACCGAGACCACCTGAACCGGCAAAGGTGTGTCCTGTTTCTCGATCGCCGAATAGACATCGCGTGCCAACTGTCTGCCGGGCGGCAAAATAAAATCGGTGGGGACCGAGCCTTGGAAATTCCGCCACGAGGAAGGTTTAGTCCAGGCAGCGTTCGACTTCTGCAGGCGACGCGGAGAGGAACTCAATTGCGAGGTGACTGAAAATGAATCGGTGAATTGGGCTTCTAGTTCCGACCAGGTATTACTTTCGACCTCGATGCGAAAGGCATGTCGGAGGAAATTAGCGGGTCCCGTGTTTTCGTCGAGTCGCCGAATGAGATATCCGATGGAATTGATAAAATCATCTCGTTTGCAGGCGGGGGCGTACAAAAGCAGGTTGTTTGCCACTTCATGCAGCGCCCTTCGTTGATGATTTGCCATTCCCTCAAGCATTTCAAACTGAACCGAGCTGAATGCATTGGCATCTGCGGCAGCCGCGAGCGCATAGGAGAGGTCGAGAAGGTTATGGGAGGCGATACCCAAGTGAACCGATTCGGCGCGCCGATCGGCCAGTCCATAGGTGAGCATTCGCTTATAGTTGGCATCGGTTTCAATCTTGGATTGGAAAGGTGCCTGAACCCATCCGGCAATGGACGCTTCGACGCGCTCCATTTCCATATTGGCACCTTTCACGATTCTGATCGTGATAGGACTTTTTCCCTCGCGGGTGCGCCTCTGTGCCCATTCGGTAATCCGTTGTTGAACAGCATACGAATCCGGAAGATAGGCCTGGAGTGCGATGCCGGCCCGCGCGCGTTCGAGTCCCGCGCGATCGAGCGTCGCGGCGAACATCTCCGCGGTGATTTCCATATCGCGGTATTCTTCCATGTCGAGGTAGATCATCTTTGAGACCCGGGTGCCATCCGCGCGTGTGAAGGTCTCGTGAGACGCCTTCCGTAATAGCGATTCGAAGCGATCGCAGAGAATCGGCACGCAACAATCGCGACTGACGGGACGAATCTGTGAATAAAGATTTGAGATTTTTACCGAGAGGACCTCTAGTTCGTCGAGCTCGAGCAAACGTTGGTAATCGCAAAGGCGGCGTTCTGCCTCCTGTTCTCCGAGTACTGCTTCGCCGAGAAGGTTGACATTCATCCGGATGCCGTCGTGCTGCCGCTGCTTAAGATGCTCAGTCAAGTGTTCCTCTTCGGCTGGCAATATGACATTGGCGGTTTCTCGCTGCATCTTTTCGCGAACGAGCGGAGTGGCGACACCCGGTAAATAACTTCCAAACGTTCGCAATCCGTGCAGGAGGGTGCGGTCGAAGCGACCGAAGAATTGAGGAATTCCCTGAACGTCTAAAATGTGGATCAGTTGGTCCATCGCCCTCCGCGACGACTCGGAGCGGAATGCCTGGTCGGTCATGCTCATGAGCGTTGCTTTGTCAGCGGGATTCTGAATCAGTTGATCCAGTTCGTGTTGTTGCGATCGTTCGTGGGGCGTTTGCAATTCGGTCGCCCGGGTCTGGATAATCCTCGCTATTTGTATGGCCCGCGATCGAAGGCTCTCGACTGATGTGGAGGACGTCTCGCCGAAGAGCAATGCGTGTACTTGAGCGTGGATCGGTCCATTCATGAGATAGCTCGCTACTTTCCGCTGGGAGATGTTCCCTCGGTCGCCTATCGGGTTAACGGGCCGAAAAAGCCCGTTGGCGAAGGCGGCCTGTATTCTTTTGATCCACCGGCAAAAAAGGTAGCCCCTGCTCTGTCATTGTTCTCTTCCCCGACCTATTATAGATCTCGGTCGCACGAGAAAAATTCGCACACCACTGAGGAAGCGGTCGTATGGATTTCTGGCAGCATTTCATCGCTATCTTTATCTCGTTATTCGTGATAACAGACCCTTTTGGGAATATCGGCATTTTTCTGAGTATCACAGAAGGGGATGATGCGTCCTTTCGCCGTAAGCAGGCCTTCAAGGGGTCCCTCTACAGCTTTCTGCTGATGTTCGTTTTTTTTATCGGCGGAACGTACATTATGGAATTTTTCGGTATTACCCTCGATGGAGTGCGGATCGGGGGAGGGCTGATTGTTTCAAGGATCGGCTTTTCCCTGCTGTCGCCTAAGGAGGAAAATTCCCATTCGTCCGATGAAAAACAGGAATCGACCAAAATGGCCGACATCTCGTTCTGCCCTTTGGCTCTGCCGCTGATTGCCGGTCCGGGCGCGTTGGCTGTCGTCATCGCGGCGTCGGCCAAAATCAAAGAAGGGACGAGCGGGGACGACTGGAGCGCCTACCTGGCGGTTAGCCTGGCGATCGCAGCCGTGAGTCTCGTGACGTGGATCTGCCTGCGTCACTCAGACCTGCTTCTGCGAGTACTGGGAGTGAATGGTATGAATGCCATCACGCGAATCATGGGGTTTTTGCTGATCTGTATCGCAATTCAAATGATGATTACCGGCGCCGAGCACCTGCTGCACAGTTGGGGGTTTATTTCCAGCGGTGCGCACGAAGCGTTTTCGCAGGCCACGAAGCATTTCGCATTTTAATTGCCGTTGACCGACACGATGCGACCCGAAGATCGATACGCTTATTCCCATGGCTGACCCATTCTACCGTGCACTCTGTTCGATCTATCCGAAGGAACGAGTCTTCTGGAAAGAGGCGGAGGTGCTTCCGTACGAGTCGGACGGTCTCACGGCATTTCGCGCGAAACCAAAGGGGATCGTATTGCCGCTCTCTGCAGACGAGGTTGTGAAGACCGTGTCGTTGTGTTCTGCAGAAGACGTTCCCTTTCTGGCGCGCGGCAGCGGCACCAGTCTCTCGGGCGGTGCAGTGCCGGTGGAAGGCGGTCTCGTGATTGCAATGAATCGATTGGATCGCATTCTTGAGTACGTGCCCGACGAGCGCCGTATGGTTGTCGAGCCCGGAGTGATCAACGCCAAAATATCAACCCATTGTGAGGCGGACGGACTTTACTACGCACCCGATCCATCGAGTGGACCGGTTTGTACGGTCGGAGGTAATGTCGCGTTTAATTCGGGAGGTGCGCACTGCCTGAAATACGGGATGACGAGTAATCACGTCCTCGGATTAAAGATTGTGCTTCCCACGGGGGAAATTCAAGAGTTGGGCGGGTCGAGTCTGGAGCATTGTGGGCCGGACCTCACCGGAATGTTCGTAGGCTCCGAGGGACTGTTTGGAATTGCGCTGGAGATTACGGTTCGACTGTTGCCGAAACCGGAATCATTCTTCACTGTGATTGCCGCCTACTCGTCTTTGGCTGAAGCGGGGCACGCGGTATCTTTGCTGGTCGCATCGGGGCTCTTGCCCGGCGCAGTGGAAATCATGGATGCGCTCACGATGGAAGCGGCTCACGCAGCGGTGGGAGCCGAGTATCCGGAGGGCGCTGCGGCAGTTCTGATCGTGGAATTGGAGGGTCTGAGCGAGGAGGTGGAGGCGGAAAAGCCGCTGCTGCTGAGTCTGCTCGCGCAGTCCGGATCGTTCGATATCCGCCCCGCCAAAAATGCCGAGGAGCGAATGACGATCTGGAAGGGGCGAAAAAGTGCATTTTCCGCAGCTGGACGTTTGAGCCCGGATTTTATTGTGCAAGATGGTGTCGTGCCGCGGTCCAGGCTCGGCGAGGCGCTCGAGGAGATTACTGCGATTTCCGAGAGGCACGGCATCCGGGTCGCCAATGTATTCCATGCCGGCGACGGTAATTTGCATCCTCTTATCCTCTACGACGGACGAGTGGAAGGAAGTTACGAAAAGGCCGAGCAGTGTGCGGCCGAAATACTGAGGCTTTGTATCGCACTTGGGGGTTCGATCACGGGAGAACATGGAGTCGGCCTGGAGAAACTCAGCTATCTTTCTGAAATGTACGGGCCTGAAGATACGCAGTTCATGCACCGGCTTCGCGATGCAGTAGATCCAAAGCGATTATCGAATCGCGGTAAAATGCTCGCCTCCAGCGAGGCGCCGGCCCTGATGACCCCTGGGTTGCATCCACTCGAGAAAGAGGGAATCATATTCCGTAATTGAGCATCACGATGGTGGTTGAAGTAAACACGATTGACGAGTTGAAAAAGCATGTAACCTCAAGCGAGGTCGTCCGCGCGGTCGGTGGTGGCAGCAAGCCAGGTCTTTCTCACAATCCGACCGTCTCGATGCGGCGTCTTTCGGGAATTGTCGAGTATCGGGCAGACGAATATACGGTGACGGCACTGGCAGGAACACCGATAGGCCAGATCGATGCGGCCCTCGCGGAGAAGGGGCAATACCTGCCGTTCGATCCGCCGCTGGCGAAGGCGGGTGCAACGCTTGGGGGCACTGTGGCCAGCGGAATTTCCGGGCCGGGGCGTTGGAGATACGGCGGAATACGGGACTTCATTATCAGTCTGAAGATGATCAGCGGCGGCGGGGAGATGCTCGTTGGCGGAGCGAAGGTTGTCAAGAATGCGGCAGGATTCGATTTGCCAAAATTGATGGTTGGCGCGCAAGGCCGCTTTGGCGTCATGACGGAACTGACCTTCAAGGTTTTTCCGAAGCCGAAGGCGATGGTGACGCTTGAGTTGCGGTGTGGGGACGCGAATGCGGCAGTCGATGTGATGGGAGTGGTCGCCATGGGGCCGTGGGATCTGATTTCCTTGGACATGAGCCCGCCCGATAGCGTGTGGGCTCGTCTTGGCGGCATGCCGGAAGCAATCGAAAAAAAGATTCAGCGATTTAAAGACGCACTGCCAGAGGGTTGCGAGGTTCAGCGGCACGACGACGACGAATCGATTTGGAGTTCCGCCAAAGAGTTCAAGTGGGTCCACGACCAGCGTTCGCTTGTGAAGTTGGCAATTACGCCAGGCCGGATTCGGAATCTTGAGCGATATTTCTGTAGTCTCAGTCGGCCTATTGCCCGCCGCTACGGCTGTGGAGGTAACGTTCTCTATCTCGGCTTCAGCGACGCAGACGACCTTGCCGATCCAGAATTGGCATCGCTGCCCGGAGTCGTCCTGAGAGGTGAGGTGCCATCGTTTATACCGGACGTACCGAATCTGTTCTTGGAACGACTCCGCAGTATTTTTGATCCACAGCAAAAATTCACCGACAAATCCCCGAACCAATCGGGCTAGATTAATGCAGCATCGCATCGTAGTGGAATCTTTGAGTGAATCGGAAGGATCGATGGCAACTGCCATCGAGGCGTGCGTCCACTGTGGGTTTTGCCTGCCTGCCTGCCCGACCTATTTGGAACTGGGCGAAGAAATGGACTCGCCTCGAGGACGCATCTTCTTGATGAAGGAAGTGCTTGAGGGGTCGCTGACAACGGACGCGGCGGCGCCCTACGTCGATCGTTGCCTCGGGTGTCTTGGCTGCGTGACCGCCTGTCCCTCGGGAGTTGAGTACGATGCCCTGATTACGCTCTATCGCGCTCGCGCGGAGCGAACGAGGAAACGAGGCATTGCATCGAGAGTCCTGCGGGCAATGCTTCTTCGCACCCTCCCCTACCCTTTCCGTTTTCGCTGGGCACTCCGTTTCTCGATGTGGTTTCGTCCGTTGTTGCGATGGATGCCTGGTCGCTTTGGGGCGTTGACGCAACTTGTGCCGCAGCAAATACCATCAGCGGTGGTGTTGCCGGAGTGCATGACCGCACAAGGACCACAACGCGGACGCGTGGCGATGCTCTCGGGATGTGCGCAGCAGGTACTGGCTCCGGAGATCAATATGGCGACGATGCGGGTGCTGGCGGTCAACGGAATTGAGGTGGTCGTGCCGCCGGAGCAGGTCTGTTGTGGTGCCTTGGCGGCGCATACCGGTGCGATGCAGGATGCCCGGCGTATGGCGGAAAAAAATATCGAGGTATTTCCACACGATGTGGACGCAGTCATCACGAACGCGGCCGGGTGCGGTTCCGGTTTGAAAGAGTATCCGATGTGGTTGCGCGGAGAGTCGCGAGCGGCGTCCGAGTTTTCCACTCGAGCCCTCGATGTGAGCGAATATCTTTGCGATATCGGGATTAAGGATCCCCCGGCTTGGGAAGGCACTCTGCGCGTCGCGTACCACGATGCGTGTCATCTGGTGCATGGACAGCAGGTCCGTAACTCGCCGAGAGAAATTTTGAGGCGCATTCCCGGAGTGCAACTCGTAGAAATACCGGAGAGCGATCTCTGCTGCGGCTCAGCTGGGACGTATTCGCTTGAGCAGCCTGAACTGGCGAACAGTCTCGGTGAGCGGAAGGCAAAGGCGATCCTGAGTACAGAGCCCGACGTGGTGGTGATGGGCAACATCGGGTGTATGACGCAGGTGGACGTTCACTTGCGGAATCTGGCCAGTTCGCTTCGCGTAAGACACACGGTCGAGTTGCTCGATGCCGCCTACCGCGGGACGCTCGGCGAGATCAAGGGCGGTTAGTCTGACGATGCGGGATACAAAAGTCGCCCGCAGGAGGTGCAAATGACCGACTCTTTAAGCGCCAGTTGGGCGATCATATTCGGCGTGATCTGTTGGAAGCAGCCTTCGCAGATTCCATCATTGACCGAAGCCATCGAATCATCCCTTCGAGTTTTCACGATGCGGTCGTAATCGGGGCGAATCTCGGGCGGTAGAGATGTTTCTGCCTCAGCGAGTTCGGCCTCAAGTGCTTCGATTTCTCTGCGGAGCACCTCCGCCTCAGCCTGGACCTGAACTGTTTCTTCTTTCAATTTCCCCTTGGCCTCCTCGACCGTCTTGGTGGCGAGGGTTACCTGTTCGCCCAGCGTGTCAACGGTTTCCAGTGCATCGAGTATTTCATCTTCCAGCACGCTTCCGGCCATTTGATCAGCGGCAATCTGTTCGAGTAGTGCCTGGTATTCACGGTTGCTGCTGCAGGTGTTGAGCTTTGTTTGCAGTTCCTCAATCTTTGTTTCCGATGATTTCAGCTGCAACTGTTTGTTATCGGCAGTCATGCGCGAATCACGATGATTCTGCTGTGCCGTCTCCATCTCGGTGGTCAGGCTATCAACCCGATGCTGATGTGCACCAACGCGTAGGGGGCCACGTTCTAACTGCTGCTGTTTGTCGGTGATCGTTTTCAGTATGCCGTGAAGGATCGACATGGTGTCTGTGCTTGTAGAATTCATTCCGCTTCACCTCGTACACTGGGAGAGAGGAGAGATAAAAAAAGCCGCTGGCTTGGGGCCAGCGGCTTGATTGCCTTGGGGCATGGAGCGTTATGCCGCTTCGGCTGGAAGAAAGCCTTCCAGGCGGCCGCAACGAACGGGATTTTGCAGCTTGCGAAGTGCCTTCGCTTCGATCTGTCGAACCCGCTCTCTGGTGACCCGGAATATACGTCCGACCTCTTCGAGCGTGTAGGTGTAACCGTCGTCGAGTCCGTAACGCAGCCGGACGATTTCACGCTCTCGGTAGGTAAGGGTCTTGAGAAGTTCATCGATTTTAGTTCGCAGCAATCCGTGGTTCGCAAGTCGAAGTGGGTTGTCGAAGGTGCTGTCCTCGATCAGCTCGCCGAAGCTATTATCTTCGCTTTCTCCGACCGGTCGGTCAAGGCTCACCGGATGTCGTCCGATATCGAGTACCCGCTGAGTTTCTTCGATGCTCACGCCGGCTGCGAGGGCTGTTTCTTCGGTTGTCGGTGTCCGGCCCGTCTCCTGTTCGAGCGATTTTGCCACGCGTCGAAGTTTCGTTAATACGTCGATCATGTGTACCGGGATACGAATCGTACGACCCTGATCGGCAATTGCCCGGGTGATCGCCTGACGAATCCACCAAGTCGCGTAGGTCGAAAACTTGTAACCTCGACGGTATTCATATTTGTCGACCGCACGCATGAGTCCCGTATTGCCCTCTTGGATCAGGTCCAGAAAACTGAGCCCGCGATTGCGGTATTTTTTGGCAATCGAGACGACGAGTCGCAGGTTACTGCCGGAGAGTTGCCGCTTCACGGCCTCAAAGTCATCGTAAAGGCGTCGTACCTTCTCGACTCGCTTGGTCAGGCTCCGCGGACTCTCTTGGGTTTCGATCATCAATCGGTGTAGCTCTTTACGGTATTTGGTGGTTTGCGCCGCGAGCAGCGGGCTATTGCGATTCTGGCGAATAAGCGATCGCAATTGATTCATTCGTTGCGCTGATTGTTCCAAATGGGCGATCATCGGTTGAATGCGGCGTGATCGCAAACTTAATTCTTCCACCAGCGTGAGGCATTTTTTACGCAACCGCAAAAAGCGACTGCGGCATTCGGTCCACTCATGGCGGTGTGTTCTCAGGTTGATTAATTTGGTGAAGCAACCACGCGCAGAGCTCACTAGGTGTTGGAGTGTAGGGAGGTTGTGCGGCATGCGGGCTTGCACCTGCTCTTTCGTGAGCCGTTCGGTGAGCGATACCTTGATGGTACGATCAAACGGTAAAATGCCCCGATGGACCTTATCGAGGGAGTCGATTGTCTGCTCAAGCGCGTAGCCGCAAGAGAGGAGCGAACGCCTGAATGATCTGCGCGTGATCTCAATCTTTTTAGCAAGGGCGATCTCTTCCTCTCGCTCCAAGAGCGGGATCTCCGCCATCTGTGTGAGGTACATTCGAATCGGGTCCGAACTTCCCTTAACGGCTTCGAGGGGGGCGAGTTCGAGCGATGGCGCCGAATCGTCCTCCGACTCCTCGGCGGCTGAATCGCTCTGTCCGGCGGCACTGTGAGGCGGGCAGGCCAGCAAGTCGATCCGGCTCTCATCGAGGGCGGAAATAAGAAGATCTACTTTCTCCGAGCCCATTTCCTCGTCGGGTAGGTATGAGATGACCTCATCGTGGGTGAGGTATCCCTGGCTTTTGCCTTTTTGAATGAGCTTTCGGAGTTCCGGGTCTGAGTAGGTCACAGTACATCTCCCCCCGCGCTTCCTGCGCGATAAGAGTGATAAACGTCGATCGGCATCGTCTCCCATCCGTGGGTTGCGAACTACGCGATCCTTCGGGCGTGCTTCCTAGTGAGGTGGTTGCCCATATCTCTTTTTTTCGTTTGCAATAATCTCAGTAAGCATTTCCAGTTTGCGATCCTCTGCAATTTCGCCACCTCGCATCGTTGCAATTCGGTCACGTTGCGCCGATTGTTCAGTTCGTGCATGGAGACTGGCGAGGAGATCTGGGAGTTGTTTTGCGAGTTCACTCCCCCCGCGGGCTAAGCCACGATCGTCGAGTGTCGCGAGTAAGTTTTTCATCGATGGGTTGTCAAACGCGGTGATGAGTTGGGAGAAATCGGGAGTAGTTCCCTCCTCGGCCATGACAATTGCCTGCCGGTAAATCACCTGCGCCACCGGGTCGCTCAGTTCGTCGGGCGTAACGGACTCGGCACACTTGAGAACTGCTTCAGGTTCCTGCAGGAGTATTTCGAGCAGTTCCTGTTCCCACGGATCCCGAATTTGAATCGGCTGGTCGTGCGGAATCTGATCGACCGACCTGCCAGTGGAAGAACGTACCCGTTCATTTTGACCTCGGAGTTCCCGCAGGCGGGTGCGGATCGTATCATCGGGCACGTGAAAATCGCGCGCGATGCGCGCCAGGATCGCCTCCTCGCGCAATTTGTGCTTGGTGTCACCGCCTTTTTGCAGCGAGGGCGCTCGGGCCATCGTGACCAAAATATCTTCGAGGGCGCTCGCCGCCTGGTGTGTCCCGATTTCGGGCATTTTCCCGCGGGTGGTGATGTTGATTTTATGTTCGAGTGCGTCGGGTGCACTCCGCAATAACTCTGAAAATGCCTCCCGACCCGAGTCCTGAAGGTAGTCGCAAGGATCGAGCCCTTCGGGGAGCGATAAAATTCGTAACTCGAGACCGCCCGATAGAAAGAGATTAAGGGCACGGTCGGCGGCGGCGAGGCCAGCCGTATCGCCATCGAGTACCAGGGTAATGCGGTCTGCATAACGCGATAGCAACTGCACGTGTTGTTCGGTCAGCGCCGTACCGAGACAGGCGACGCAATTGGTAAACCCATATTCGTGCGCGGCAAGACAATCGGTGTAGCCCTCCATCACAATCATTGATCGAGTCTCGCCCGATGGTGTCTTGTGGTCTTTCGCAACGTCGAGGGCATAAAGAGATTGGCTTTTGGAAAAGAGCGGCGACTCGGAAGAATTGATGTACTTTGCCGGATTCTGTTCGGCCCATTGAGGGAGGATTCGGCCGCCCATCGCGATCGGGCGTTGCTGCGCGTCACGGATGGAAAAGAGAACGCGGCCCTTGAATCGATCGTACGGTCTTCCGGTCCTCGAGGAAGTCGCTACCAGGCCGAGTACCGAAAGTTCGTTGATAGGGATTGAGTCCCGCTCCGCTTGCCGGATGAGCCAGTTCCAGTCGTCGGGAGCGAAGCCGAGACGGAATCGGCGAATCATTTCGTCGCTCATTTTCCGCTCTTGAAGGTACTCGCGAGCCGGTGCGCCGGCGGGGTCTTCCAAGAGGGTGCGATGGTAGACTTCTTCAGCCCAGGCGGCGCAGCGATAGAGCTCTTTTTTCTGGTTGTGGTGTTTCGCATTTCCACGTCGCTGCAGCGTGACGCCGGCTCGATCTGCCAGTAATTCCAACGCCTCGGGGAACGTGAGCCCATCACGCTTCATGACGAAGCTGAAGATATCGCCACCGATATCGCAGACCCAGCACTTCCAACTCTGACGTTCCGGGTTCACTTGAAGGCTCGGCCGCGTATCGTCGTGCCAAGGACAAGTACCGCGGTACTGTCGTCCCTCACGACGCAGCGTGAGCGATGAGCCGATGAGGTCGACAATGTCAGTCGCCTGTCGGACTTGCTCTTTGACGTCTGATGCCGATGCCTGTGACACCGATAGCTCCTGTGACGCTTACCGATCGAGGAAGATGCGCAATCAATCGAGCGCCACAGCACGAGTCTTCCTTGACCCTCCTAAATCCTCGGCACGACTGCGGGGGCCGAGTCCCGTCATCCAGACAGGGACGCGGATTATAGCGCGGCGCCCAACCCAGGTCAACGCGAACCCGGAGCATTGGCAGCCGCCATCCTGGCAGCGTCGTAATTATCTCAGAATGCGGAAAAATGACAAGCATGCAGGGACAGCGGCGCCTGCGTGGTGTGTCGGAGATCCCTTTAACGAACCCGTGGTTTTTCGCGTATCCGCACCGTTAAGGAAATCGTCTCACCGTCGCGGATCAGCTCGGCGACCACCGACGAGCCCGGAAGCGATGAACCGACAAGATTGGAAAAATGTTGCGGCGAGAGGACCAGTTCGCCTCCCCATGCCGTGACGATATCACCTTGTCGTAACCCGGCCGCTGCGGCAGGCGAGTCGGGGAGAATGTCGATGAACATGGCACCCCCCGAGGCCTCTGTGTCTGCGAGCGCACCTCGGGGAGCTGATTGAAGCCTCACACCGATCCAGCCTCCGGTGGGTGACCCACTCGTTTTCAATCGTCGATAGACGTCGCGAGCAATACTGCTCGGTATCGCAAAACTGATTCCGCGATTACTGGGACCGACAATCGCCATATTAATGCCGACGAGATCACCACGCGCGTTGACCAGTGGCCCGCCACTGTTACCCGGGTTGAGCGCTGCATCGGTTTGAATGAGTCCGTCGTATCCCCCGCTGCCGATCCCGTTACGACTCAGCGCACTGACGATTCCGAAACTAACGCTGTGTTCCAATCCGTAAGGGCTGCCGATCGCCCAAATCGGGTCTCCTGGAGCGAGCTGATCGCTCTCGCCCCATCGAGCAGCATGCAAGAGCGTAGTGTCGATTTTAAGCAAGGCAAGATCGGTTCGCGGGTCAATGCCCAATAAGGTGGCTCTGTGTTTGGTGGAATCGTAGAGGGTGATGGTGATGTGTTCGGCTCGGTCGACCACATGATGATTGGTTAAGATGTAACCTTCCGGGTCGACGATGATTCCGGATCCCTGTCCCGCGGATTGTCCATGATAGCCGCCAACGTCACCCGAGATACTGATGTGCACGACGCTTCGCGCAATCGTGTCGGCGACGAGTCGTGAGGTGCCGGCAAAGCTGGTCGAATTGAACTCAGAGAGCGAATCGCGGGTCGCTCGCACTTGACCCTTTGTAATCAGGTAACCGATCCATTCGGCATAAAGGGGGATAGAGAGGATCAGCAGAAGAAGGATAAAACGGGGAAAGATACGCAGCAGTGGGGAAGGTCCTTTTGGTCGGGTGCTGGTCAGTTCCACCGGTTGTTTCAGCGAGGTGCTCGGCGTGGGCGTTTCGTCGGGATGTTGTTCTTGCATCGGGTCACTCTACGCTTTCTGATTCAGCGGATCGGCGATGTGGAAGGTACAGGTGCCCGGGGGTATTATATACCGTGCATTTGGCAAGGCATCGGGTTTGTTTGCAAATCTTATTTTCATCCTCGTTTTTTCTCGTTTTGCACTATGGGTTCTCAATCGGTTCCCCGATATTTCCCGCGACCGGACGAGGCGGATGCCGAGGGGTTGGTCGCAGTCGGCGGAATCCTCGAACCGGAGGTGCTGCTGGACGCATACCAACATGGAATCTTTCCGTGGCCGGTGGGTGTCGAGGAGACCGATGAGATGGTCCTCGCCTGGTGGTCACCCGATCCACGCGCCGTGATTGAGTTTGATGATTTTCATATTCCACGACGCTTGCGGAGCACGCTGAAAGGTACTCGGTGGGAAGTGAGCGCCGACGAGCGGTTCGAGGAGGTGATTGAGGGTTGCAGTCAAGCCGGCGATCGAGTCGGCAATACGTGGATCACGCCGTCGATGGTCGAGGCATATTGCCGCTTGCATCGCATGGGTGTTGCGCACAGTGTTGAAGTAAGTGCACGGGGCCGATTGATCGGAGGGATCTATGGGGTGGCGATTGGTGGTATGTTCGCGGCCGAGTCAATGTTCTTTTACGAGTCGGGGGCGTCGAAGCTTGCACTCGTCGCCTTGATTCAACATTTGCGTTCCGGTGGATTTTCGCTCATCGACATTCAGCAGATGACCACCCATTTGCTGAGTTTCGGCGCGAAAGATATCCCCCGTGATTTATTTTTAGATCGCCTCGCAATCGCGCGTGCGGAAACCGCACTGTTTGGTCGGGATGTTCATTGGCGACTCTAGGTGTGTGAAGCGGTGTCTCGGACCGGATTGCTCGTGCCTTGTTTACCACCAACCGAGCCATTTCCAGTAGGGGAGGCCGAGGCCCAGCCAGATTGTCAGGTGGAATATCGAAACCAAGAAGCCGCTGCGGAACCAGGTGGCAGGCGGAATGCATCCCTGATTGAAATAGATGATCACCGGCCCGGTGGAGTAATTGGTGAGGCATCCGCAAAGGGTTGAAAGGTAGGCGATCAACGGAATCATCAAGAGCGGCGGGGTTTCTGCTTGTTGTCCGAGAATGAAGAATGCCGCGGCGAGTGCGATGATGTGTCCGGTCAGCATTGAGAAACCGTACATTGAATAAAAATAGAGTAGTGCAAGTGCGAGGGCGACAAGCAGCGGGGTTGTAAGCGATAGTTCTTGACTTACCCGACCCGAAAAAAAGTGAATCACACCATAATGTTTCAGTGCGTTGGCCATCGTCAGCAGTCCACCGAGCCAGACCAAGGTGTCCCACGCTTCGGCGTGCCCGATGAAGTGTTCCCACCGGTCAATACGAAGCAGAAGTGCGGCTACGACTCCACACAGACAGACCGCGGTGGTCGATATGTCGTGCCATGGGGAGGTGATCCAGAGTGAGATCATTGCGATGAAAATCCCGATAAGCAGCATTTCGTTTCGGGTTACCGGGCCGAGTTCTTCAAGTTGATCCGCCGCCCGCTGCCGTGCAGCAGTCACAGCATACACGTCGTGAGGAAAGATGACGCGAAGCAGTAGCGGCAGGAGGAACAGTCCGGCGAGACCGGGTACGATGGCACCAACAAACCACATCGTCCAGGTGAAATCGATCCCGTACACCTCCAGTCCGGCCGCGGCCACGAGGGGGTTGGCGGCCATGGCAGTGAGAAACATTGCCGACGCGATCAAATTTGAGTGTGCGCCGCAACTGATGAAATAACGCTCGATAGGCAGCGAAGGTGCGTCGAGTGATTCGCGAAGCGCCTCGTTGATGCTGCGAACGACCGGAGCAATCACGCCGCCACCACGAGCAGTGTTGGATGGGATGAATGGCGCGAGGATTAATTCGGTGAGGCCGATGGCATAGGCGAGGCCGCGCGACGAGCGACCGAGCAGGGAAAAGCAGAGTAGAGCCAGGCGCGTTCCCAATTGGGTGCGGATGACCGTACCCGAGAGGAGGATGGCGAGTACGACGAGCCACGTGGTGGAATTCGCAAAGCCGGAAAGCGCCGATTTAATCGATAGATGCGGTGCGCCGCCGATCGACTCAGCGAGAATAAGAGTGGCCAGCGAGAGCAAAACGAGAGGACCCATCGGCATGGGTCTCAAGATGAAACCGAGAATGGTGCCCAGAAAGACGATGAAGACGTGCCATCCACTCGTCGATAATCCGTCCGGTGGCGATTGGAGCCAAAGATATGCGACCGCGACTGCGCAGATCGCCAGACGCCCGATGCGAAGGTCGGATGATCGAGTTAGAATGGGGCCCTCTGAGTGCTGAGCAGTCATGCGGTTAGATTAACGTCTGCATCAGCGACCCGCAACGCAATACTTACAGCACGTGAAGGGGTAATCGGGAGTGGTGTGTGGCAGGCAGCGAAGGTTACGGTAGTCTCAGCGGTAGTCGCAGCAACGATGGTTTATTGACAGGGGAGCCTTGGGAGTGAGTGCCTCAAATGAAGTTGAGCGGTCTTCGGGTGGAAGCGGCAATTGGCTTCTCTTCGTCAGTTACCCGATGATGATTGCCTCGATTGCGATGAGTGAATCCCTTGTGGTCAGTTCGCTCGCTCCCGTGGCAATCGGTCTTTTGTTCGTCATTGTTTTTGTGGTGATGCTGACATCCTCGTTTTCGGTCGTCCGGCATGCCGAGCGACTCGCTGGTCTCTTGGGAGAACCGTATGGAACGCTCATCCTCACTCTGTCGGTTGTGATCATCGAGGTCGCAGTGATTGCGAGCGTCATGCTCCACGGTGAAAATAATCCGACGCTTGCCCGCGATACCATATTTTCGGTGCTGATGATTGTCCTTAATGGGGTTGTTGGGTTCAGCTTACTCGTCGGCGGGATCCGTCACTTTGAGCAGTCCTATAATCTGCGGGGGGCGAACGCGTATCTTGGCGTTTTGATACCGCTTTCCCTCCTGGGACTGGTCCTTCCTCGTCTGACCGATTCGGCGCCCGGCGGCAGAGTATCGGACATGCTCGGCATCTATCTGATGGTTTCGACCACGCTGCTGTACATCATCTTTCTGGGAATTCAGACGACGCGGCATCGCGATATGTTCCGCGGGGGCGATCCGAGCGAATTGTCCGGGGTTGAATTTCAGGACAACACTCAAATTAAATGGCGATGTGCGCGGTCGGGACTCTTGTTGATTGCCACGATGATTCCGATCGTCGTTCTGGCGGAGACATTGGCAGAGGTAGTGGACCATGCGATCGAGAAAACGCAGGTGCCTGCGGCATTGGGTGGTGCTCTTGTCGCGATTCTGGTGTTATCTCCCGAGGGAATCTCCGCACTCAAGGCGGCGCGGTCTGACAAGTTGCAGCGTTCGATTAATATCAGTCTCGGGGCGGCACTTTCGACGATTGGTCTCACGATTCCCTGTGTGCTTGGTATTTCCATCTTTTTGGATCAAGGCATCGTGCTGGGACTCAACTGGCTCGATGTTTTTCTATTGAGTTTGACGCTGATGGTATCGATCGTGACCTTCGGAAGCGGGCGGACCAGTGTTTTGCAGGGAGCGGTCCACCTGCTGCTGTTTGCAACCTATGTCGTCTCGATGTTCGACAATGCGGCCTGATCTCCCGCTCGGTCGGAGGCGTTGGTCTTAGGTAACTATCGCCTTGAGCTATTTCCGGTTATGGTGTGCCGGGGCGCCGAATCACAGGGAGTACATGATGAGCAAAGCAACTGCGAGACACATTTTGGTCGAGTCGGAAGAGGAATGCAATCAAATCAAAACGCAGATCGAGGCGGGTGGTGATTTTCAAGAGCTCGCTCTGCAGCACTCGATGTGTCCGTCCGGACAACGCGGCGGCGATCTGGGCTCATTTGCGCCCGGCCAGATGGTAAAGGAATTTGACGACGTCGTGTTTTCAAGCCCGGTGGGTGAACTTCAGGGTCCGGTACGTACCGAGTTCGGATATCACCTGCTGGAGGTGACGAGCCGCGAGGAATAAAAAAAGCCTGTCTGCACGGCTGTGGAGTCGATGGGGTGCTGCGAGTGCAAACAGGCTGTGAAGCGGATCCCGCCCTGGCCGATGCGAGTGGCCGCTCATCCCCTTACGCGATAGCGGTGGAGAAAAGGGGCAAAGATGAAGATTTGCCGGGATTATGGCCTAATCTTTCGCGAATTCAGCCTCGAGGTTAGTGTATAGAAGACCGCGATTCGGGTCCAAATCGTGCGAATTGGGGTCATCCGATCGTTTTCCAAGGCCGGCCAGGCGGAATCTAAAGGAGTGTTACATGCAATCGTCACGAAGGAAATTCATGCTCACCGCTGCCGCTGGCGTGGTTGGCGGGTTGTCGGTCAACGAAGCGATGGCACGGAAATGGCGATGGCGGCGGCGGTCACCGGCAGTTCATACCGAAAAGCGAGGCAAACCGGCAGTGGTTGTCGGAAGCGGTGAGCACACCTATGAAGTCGAACACGACTGGCCGACACTGCCGGACAAGTATTCGTGGCAGACGACGCACAATGTGGCGGTGGATCGAGTTGGTAATCTTTATGTCATTCATGAAGGCAATCGCAAACTCGAGGATCATCCGTCGATTTTCGTGTTCGATTCCGAGGGCCGTTTCGTGCGGTCGTTTGGCAGTGAGTTTCAGGGTGGCGGACACGGGCTTGAGATTCGAAGCGAACTGGACGGTGAGTTTCTCTACATCACTGCGTATCAGCATCTCAAGAATTTTGCAAAATATGATTTGCGAGGAGAACGAGTTTGGCTGAAGCGTGCGCCAATGGAGTCGGGGCTTTATGCGGATGGAGAACATCAGGCGACGACCGGGACCTGGGGTCGCGACCGTTTTATGCCCACCAATTTTGCCTTCATGCCGGATGGCGGTTTTATGCTCGCCGACGGCTATGGCTCCTTTCGTATCCATCGCTACGACGCGGACGGGAAATGGATGTCGGCCTTCGGTTCGCCCGGCAAGGACGATGGAGAGTTTAACCTTCCGCACGGCCTCTGGCTCGATGCACGGGGAGATGAGCCAGAGGTGGTCGTTGCAGATCGCGTCAACGGGCGTCTCCAGTGGTTCACCCTTGACGGAGAACATCGCCGGACGAAGGATGGATTCATCCTGCCGGCCAACTGCGATGTGTATGGCGATACCCTCCTAGTACCCGACTTGAGCGCCCGGATTACTCTATTGGACCGTGAGAATCGCGTGGTCGCGCAATTGGGTGAAGATCCCGCATGGCGAGAGGCGGTGCTCAAAGACGGCATGGCACTCCGTACCCGCCCGGACGAATGGAAGGCGGGACGTTTTCTTCATCCGCACGACGCGTGTTTTGATCCGGACGGGAATATCTTTGTTGCCGAATGGGTCGCGCCGGGAAGAATCACTCGCCTGGCGAAGCGGTCGTAAAGCGATACCGTAAAGCGACATCGTAAAGCGACACATAGCGTACTGATTGCAATCCGCGGGTGCATCGCTGGGACGGTCCGCATGAGTTGAACGGACGGAAATGGCTCAGGCGATGATGTCGTGAATGATACGGCCATGGACATCGGTCAGTCGCATATCGCGACCACTGAACCGGAAAGTCAGCTTTTCGTGATCGATGCCGAGTAGATGCAAGAGGGTGGCGTGCAGGTCGTGAATTTCCAGCTTGTTCTCGACCACTTTGTAGCCGAATTCGTCGGTCGCCCCATAGACAGTGCCGCCGCGTATCCCGCCACCAGCCATCCAGACCGTGAAGCCGAAGGGATTGTGGTCCCTGCCATCGGTTCCCTGGGCAAATGGTGTCCTGCCGAACTCCCCCGCCCAGAGGACAAGGGTTTCGTCAAGCAGTCCACGAATCTCCAGGTCGGCGAGTAGTGCGCCGATCGGCTGATCAACCGCCAGGGCATTTTTAGTATGCCCCTCGCGGAGCCCGCTGTGCTGGTCCCAGCGGTCGCCATTTCCGTCGGTGCATGTCAACTCGATAAACCTCACGCCGCGTTCGATCAGTCGCCGGGCGAGCAGGCAAATCCGCCCGTACCTGCGGGTGTTGGCAAATTCGGCCTCGAGCCCGTACATATTTTTGGTCGCCTCGGTTTCGTCGCTCAGATCGGCCAGGTCAGGCACGGCCGTTTGCATGCGGGCGGCCATCTCATAATTTGCGATTGCCGCTTCGAGCGCTGTGGAATCGCCAGACTCCTTGAGATATCGGTCGTCCAATTGCCGGATCAGGCGAAGCTTCTCGCGTTGGAGTTGCGCATTGGCAAGGGTTGAGGGAATGTTCGCAACCGGTGATTCACCGGGCTGGAACACCGAGGCCTGATAACTCGCCGGAAGATATCCGCTGTTGAAGTTATCCAATCCTCCCGGAGGGGTCAGTCCGCCGTTGAGTACGATGAATCCGGGCAAGTTTCTGCATTCGCTGCCGAGGGCATACGTGACCCAAGAACCGGTGCTCGGCCGTCCCTGAATCCCGTGGCCGGTGTGGAGGAAATAATTGGCAAACGTGTGCTCCGAAAACTTGGATGTCATCGAGCGAACCATCGCCATCTTATCGACGTGTTTCGCAATGTGCGGGAACAGGTCGCTTACCGGAATTCCGCTCTCTCCATGTTGCTGAAAGGGCCAAAGACTCTGCAGCGTTTTCCCCATGTTGTTGAACTGTAGGGTCTTCGTGTCGATCTTCATCGGGAAAGGCTTGCCGTGATCTTTTTCCAATCGTGGCTTGGGGTCGAAGGAATCGACCTGGCTCGGCCCGCCATCCATGTAGAGGAAGATGATGTTCTTTGCACGGGGCGCAAAATGCGGATTGCGCGGTGCGAACGGATCGATGGCTTCGTCACCGTTTGCAACCGATGGACTGGACTCGGCAAAGAGGGCTGCAGTGGCGAGCGCTCCGAAGCCCGCCGCAGTGCGCCGCAACATGCTTCGGCGACTCGTGGGAGTGGCAGCGATCTTATGACATGGATACACAGGCGCTCTCCTGATGGTTACTCATATCATAGCCTGTCTCAGGGAAGAAAAATAAATTCTTTAGTATTGAGCAGCACATGAGCGTATTCCGCCCACAAATCGATGCTCTCAGCCCGGTCGCCGGGTTGAATGCCGCGCTCTTTGGCGAGATGAGTGATAAAAGCCTTTCCGCGAGCAATCTCATCGGGGCGGGGACGACGGGCGAACGCATCCTCGTAGAGGCGTGAAATAATGGATTCTTCCGTGAGGGGGTCGCCGTCGGGCGACGGATCTGCCAACGTCTTTTCAGCCCAGAGTCGCGCCTGCTCGAGCACGAAGGGGTCGTTGAGCAGTGCCAGCGGTTGGGCCGGTACGTTCGATTGATTGCGACGTCCCACCGGGCCGAGTGGAATTGGTGTATCGAAAACAAGCATCCAGGGCGAGAGAAAATTCCTGCGCACCGACAGGTAAATGCTTCGGCGTCCGTTGCCATCGAGCGGACCACTCGCGGGGCGACCGCGGCCAGAGGTGAATTTTGTTAAGTGAATCGGGATGCTGCGCCCACCCACCTTCCGGTCGAGCCTGCCGCTCACCGCAAGGATCGAGTCGCGAATGGCTTCGCCTTCGAGTCGTCGCAGCGACATATGCGAGAGATAGTTGTTTTCCGGATCTTTTTGGGCGACCTGGTGATCGTGAGGAGTCGATTGCTGTCGGAAGGTGCGCGAAGTGATCATTTTTTCGATCAACTGTTTAAGGCTCCAGCCCTCCTCGACGAATTCGAGGGCAAGATGGTCCAGAAGTTCCGGATGGGTGGGACGCGTTCCGAGATAGCCGAAGTTATCGACCGAACCGACGATTCCTCGGCCGAAGAGGTGATGCCAGACGCGGTTGACGATCACCCGACTGAGCAGTGGATTGAGTTGCGGGTCGGCCAGTTGGTAAGCCAACTCGAGGCGTCCACTGCCCGCTTTTTCGTCCGCCGAGCGATTGTGCCGCAGCGCGGTGATGTTCCTGCGAGGAACGATTGTGCCGGGGTTTTTCGAGGAGCCGCGAATCAAAATATTTTCATCCTCAGCATCGCCATCCCAGATCGCCAATGCGGTCCGTGAGTGGGTCCGCACCTGTTCTAAAAGCGCGTCCTCCCGTTCGCCGTGGTGGAGCAGCAGGTCGCGGGCCGGTTCGCTGAGCCCCTCGGCAATATGGGGATGCTGGAGTGCCCAATCGGCAAGCGCATATTCAGCCGTGAGTCTCTCGTTTTGCCGCTGGGTGCCGAAGAGGGCCGCTTCGATTCCCCGCACCGTCATTTCGGCGTAGGCTTCAGCGAGCTTTTGAAATGATTCCGGTTCGGCAGTATTGCTCGCAAGAGCAACCCGCTCGCCGAGAGGCTGAAGGCGAGGCGGCGTCGGTCCCGTTGCGAGCGCTTGCAAATCGAGCACCGCTCCGGCCTCCGGTACAAATTCGAGGTGGGCTCTCTCTCCGGTGTACCGCGAAAGGTCAAACGATATCCACTTCCACTTGCCCTCGGTGTCGAATTTTTGCACCAGGTCGTTGTGAAGCGGTCCGTTAATCATGCGGTGCGAGGCGACAACCATTTGCAGAGTGCCCTTGCCGCGAGCGAGGCAGTGTACGGCGCCATCGATTTCGAAGGTATCGGTCTTGAGCGTCTGTCCGGGCCGATCGAGATCTTCCAGGAATCCTTGGTCTTTTTGGGTGCCCCGCGCAAGTGCCAGGGCGGGCCACCGGAGGTCATGACTTGCCGCCGGTTCGATCGATACGTGGAGTTGCGGCTCCCCGTGCTCGTCGCTGAAGGAAAGCTCGCCGGGGCGTCGTGCGCGTCGGCCGAACGCAAATCCGTCCTGCCTCAGGGAGGCGTCTTCGCGATAGTCAAATACGATCTTGTTGTCCGTTTCATCGATCGGACCAATTTCTGCAAACTGCTTCTTCCAGTATCGGATCCGATTTTCTGGAGGACGCGCGGCGGCCGCCGCGAGCAAGAAGAGCGGATGGGACGAGTCATTTTTTGCATCGTATAGAATCTTTGTCCAACTCACCGGATCGGAGGAATCCTCGGGGGTCATGAACCCGGCGACGATCTCCCGGCGGATCGCATCGCGGTGGGCGTCCCAGTTGCGCCGTAGCGTTTCCTTTGCCTTCTGTGATGTCTGTTCCCTGAGGGTCCAGATTGCTTCCGCGATTTTCTGATTGTGAAGCATCGTGTCGAAGCGGACCTGCCGATAGGATGAGCTTTGGAGATAGCCTGCTAAAGCGTAGTAGTCTTCGGTCGAAATCGCATCGAACTTATGGTCGTGACACCGAGCGCACGCAATGGTGAGTCCGAGAAACGCTCTGCCGAAGACATCGAGTTGGTTGTCGATGCGTTCCATCTCGTCGGCTCGAATGTCGGTCGGTGAGTGGATCCAGTCACCCAGGTACCAGAAGCCGGTAGCGAGAATCGATTCATTGCCGTGGTGATCGGCGTGCGTGCGCGGCTCGTTGAGCAGATCGCCCGCCACGTGTTCGATAAAAAACTCATCGAATGGCAGGTCGGCATTGAGTGAGCGAATCACGTAATCGCGGTAATGCCATGGATTGGGTGTGTCGAAATCGTACTCGTGCCCGCGCGATTCGGCATACCGCACCAGATCGAGCCAATGGCGACCCCAGCGTTCACCAAAGTGTTCCGAATCAAGGAGCCGTTTTACGAGTGCTTCGATGGCTTGATCGTCGTCGGCCGGGTCCGAGTCGAAAGCATCGACCTCGGCGGGGGTCGGTGGCAGTCCGACGATTGCAAAGTAGATCCGCCGGGCCAATGTGCGTCGATCGGCATCGGGTGCAGAACTGAGCCCTTGGCGATCCCGCGCATCGGCCAAAAAGTAATCGATTGAGTTACGACACCAGTCCGCGTCGACGACCGAAGGGATGGGTTGCGACTGGAGTGGCGCCCAGCACCAGTGTTCCGCTCTTCGCGACTCGAGCGGAAAGGGCTCCTTGATCGTTTGCTCTTCGGGATCCGCCGGGCCGTACCAGGGTGCCCCCGCCTGGATCCAGCGGGCGAACAGTTCGGTCTCTTGTGCAGGCATCTTCGTATCGGGGGGCATCTCCAGTTCCTCCCAGTCGACGGCCTTCATCAGCAGGCTTTGCTCGGGATCGCTCGGGATGATTGCCGGGCCCGTATCGCCGCCTCGCATCATCGCGTCGCGCGAGGTGAGCAGCAGGCCGCCTGCGGGATGCTCCTCCTCGCGAATCTCTTCCGGCCCGTGACAGGTAAAACATCGAGCCTCGAGGAGCGGAATAATTTTCTGCTGCACGAAATCGCGATCGACCGCATCGTCCTCTGCAGTCGCTGCGCTAAGGGGGCACCAAGCCAGAGAGAGGCTTAACACGCAGGCGGCGAGAGACCTGGTGTGGGCGGGGTTGGGGGTGGGCCATCGCATGACCACATTTTAACCTGCACCGATGGGGGAGGTAAACAACACATGGGCATTTCGCCAGGAAGCGGGTGATTGCGAGAGGGTGGTTTAGGGATTTATACTGACGCAGGTTTTCCATTTCCCTCCGAAGTAGATTTCAATTCGTGAAGCAAATAACTCTCCCTCTAATGGCGGTGATCCTGGTGGGGTGCGGCCTCGCTCTAAGCCAAAGCAATGGAGAAGACCGGGGTGATGATCCGTTTCCCCCTGCCCTGCTCCGCTGGGTCGCGGACGGAGAGAATCCGATCTTTACGGGAGGTGGTCCGGGAGCATGGGACGAACGGATTCGCGAACGGGGCTGGATATTGCGGGATGGAGGCAAGTGGCACTTTTGGTATACGGGTTACAATCTCGGCAAGTCTGATTTGCGCCGGCTCGGGTATGCGACCAGCGAAGATGGTATTCGATGGAAGCGCATAAGTTCCTCGCCCCTTGTTGCGGATGAGTGGGTTGAAGATATGCAGGTCGTCAGGGATGGTGGCGAATTTATCATGGTGGCTGAAGGACGCGAGGATATCGCACACACGCTACGGTCGGACGACGGTGTCCATTGGACCGGCTACAAGAGACTCGATGTCCGGAAAAAAAACGGGGATCCGATTAGTGAGGGGCCCTATGGCACACCCACACTCTTCCGTGACGGTGATACGTGGTACCTGTTTTACGAGCGGGGTGATCGCGGCATCTGGGTCGCGACGTCGAAAGACCGTAAGGTATGGACGAACGTAAGCGACACTCCGGTGATCGCACTGGGGCCTGAGGCATACGACCGTTACGCGATTGCACTGAATCAAATCATCAAAATCGACGGGCGTTACTATGCCGTCTATCACGCCAACGCCGATCCGAAGTGGCGCGGGGATTGGCGGATGTGTCTTGCCGTATCGGATGACCTCATTGAGTGGCAGAAATGTCCCGCAAATCCCATCCTCGAAGGTGACTTCTCAAGCGGACAACTGGTTGCGGTGGATGACGGCTTTCGACTCTACACGCCCCATCCGACACTTCGTGTCTTCCATCCAGCGGGCGAGCAGAACCAATGAAGGCGGATCGGTCGGCAAATCAACTGCGAGGGAATGTTACATCAAGATGAATGCAATTCTTTTTATCATCGCAGTACTCTGTGCAAACGATCAGGAAACCGCCTCCGCCTGCGTCGATCGCGGGATGCGGGCTTTCCGTGAGGCCCGCGTGGAAGAGTCCCTGAAAGAGTTTGAGCGGGCCATTGCCATCGAACCGCGGATTGAGCCGTATCTCTGGCAGCGGGGAATCAGTCAGTATTGTCTGGGGCAGTATGATGCGGGCCGTAAGCAGTTTGAAATCCATAAGGAGGTCAACCCGCACGATGTAGAAAACGCGGCCTGGCATTTCCTGTGTGTCGGCAGGTTGAAAGGACTCGAGTTTGCGCAAAAGCAGATGATGCCGATTGAGTTGCAACACGATGTCCGCGTGCCGATGAGAGAGATTTATCTGATGTATTCAGGTAAGGGATCCCGCGAGAAAGTGCTCTCGGCAGCGGAGAAGGATGGCACACCCCGTTCGCGAATGTATGCGCATCTGTATATTGGGTTGCAGTATGAGGTGGCTGGCGACCATCAGAGTGCGAAAAAACACCTGGCGCTTGCGGCGGAAGAATCGCTAGAGGGCTCCTATATGCAGGATGTCGCTCGCGTTTGTCTAGGTCGTGATCGTGAGAAGGCGTCAGTGCCGGGACACGATGGCAACGAATAAGGAGAAACTATGTTCTGTGGAGTACAGCGGATGCAAAAATTGACGTTCACTCTCATTGTCGTCCTCGGCACGGTGAGCCTCGGCTGGGGAAAGGCCACCGAGGGCTGGAAGAATCTCTTCGACGGTAGCACGCTTCAGGGCTGGGTACAAAAAAACGGGACCGCCCATTACCGCGTGGAGGACGGCGCGATCGTGGGACGCACCACCGATGGGAGTCCGAACTCGTTTTTATGCACCACCGAGCCTTACGGCGACTTTATTCTCGAATTTGAAGTGAAGTGTGACCCGAGGCTTAATTCGGGTGTGCAGATTCGCTCGCAGGCGAAGGAGGGTTCGGGGCGAGTGAATGGACCACAGGTCGAAATCGAATCGACCGCTGCCGGTGGTCTCTCGGGGTATGTCTACGGGGAAGCAACGGGGCGTGGCTGGTTGACTCCGGAAGAAGACCGAAAGCGACATACACATTTTGACGACGATGGGTGGAATCGTTATCGCGTGGTAGCGCGTGGCCCGAAGATCGAAACATGGATTAACGGCGAGAAGATCGGCACGCTGGTCGACGAACAAGCCGCCAAGACACACCCGGAGGGCTTTATCGGCCTTCAAGTCCATGGGATCGGGCGCGGCCAAGGTCCCTATGAGGTTGCCTGGCGAAATGTCCGCATACAACCGCAATAAATGAAAACGATGGTACGTAGTTTTTTATTTTGAAGGGGTGGGTTTGATGAGCGTCATTCGCCTTGCGAGCTTAGGTTTTGTTATTTTCTTCACGCTGATCGGGTGCCATTCTCCACAGGGAGACTCGGCGGCGCCTGAGAGCGGAACATCGCGGGGGACGATTGGCGTCTCGCTGATGACGCTCACCAATCCCTTTTTCAAGGTGATTGGAGACACCATCGCCGAAGAGGCACGAGTGGCGGGTTACGATGTGACGGTCGTGGGTGCGGATGAGGACGCCGCAAAGCAGTCTGCGCAAGTAAAGGATTTTATCGTGAGCGGTGTCGCCGCGATCGTCCTTGCCCCGTATGACTCCCGGGCGATCGGACCGGCGATTGCCGAGGCGCACGCGGCGGGAATTCCGGTCTTCACCGTCGATAACGGATGTTTGGCCGATGGCTGTCAGGTGGTGTGCCACGTGGCAACCAATAACGAGATGGGCGGCAGGCAAGCCGGTGAAGCGATGCTCGAAGCACTCGACGGACGTGGAGGACCGATTGCGATACTCGACCACAAGGTCACTGAGTCCTGCCTGCTCCGCGTCAAGGGATTTAAGGCGGTAATCGATCAACACAATCGCGCCGGCCAAGATGCTGTCAAAATCGTGAGTGAACTTCCCTCGGGGGGGAACCGATCCACCGGACATCGGGCAATGAAGGACATCCTTCAGGCGCACAGCGATCTGGTGGGCGTGTTTGCCATCAATGACCCTTCGGCACTCGGCGCCTGTGCCGCACTCGAAGAAGATGGCAAGGAGCAACAGGTGGTTGTAATCGGATTCGATGGACAACCTGAAGGAAAGAAGGCGATTCGAAGTGGACGTATTTACGCCGACCCGATTCAATTTCCAGACCGGATGGCAAAGAAGACGATGGAGATGATCCTTGCGCACTTCGATGGCGAGGAGGTGGAGGCAGAGGTGCTTATCCCGACAGCACTTTATCGGAAGGCTGACGCAGAAAATGATCCCACGCTCGATTGAGGAGGCGACGATGGTTGCCGTTTCAAATGCCAGAGGCACTTAACTTTAAGCAAGAATTGACCGGTGCGTTCGGACAGCCGATCGCGGAAAATCCAACTCAGGCGATGATGGAGGCGGCCTATGCGCACCATGGTCTGGAATGGCGCTATCTCTCAATCGAAGTGGAACCCGCGGATCTCAAGGCCGCGGTAGCGGGCGCGAAGGCGATGGGGTTTGTTGGCTTTAATTGCACTATCCCACACAAGGTGGCGGTGATTGAGTATCTCGACGGACTCGGTGAGTCCGCGGAGTTGATGGGGGCCGTGAACTGTGTCGTTCGGCGAGGGACGGAGTGGATAGGTGAAAATACCGATGGCAAGGGATTTCTAGAAAGTGTCGCGGGGCGCATGGATGTTAACGACAAACGGGTTGTCCTCTTCGGCGCTGGAGGTGCCGCGCGGGCGATTAGCGTCGAACTGGCACTGGAGGGAGTCTCGCACATTACGATCGTGAACCGGTCGGTATCCCGCGGAGGGTCTTTGACCGAGCTGTTGCAAGGTCGCGTACGCGAAACGACGGGTGGCCGACTCACGGCAGAGTTTGTGCCGTGGCAGTGTGCGTATGAGGTTCCGCAAGACACCGATCTTGTGATTAATGCCACATCCATTGGTCTGTTTCCCGATACCGAAGCGGTTGTTGAGGTCGAGTACGAATCGCTGCAGAGCAGGATGTTGGTGGCCGATGTGATTCCCAATCCACCGCGCACCCGATTTCTTGAACGTGCCGCAGATCGCGGATGTGAAATTATTGATGGTCTGGAGATGTTGGTTGCTCAGGGAGCGATTGGTATCCGGCATTGGGCCGGCATCGATGCGGATACGCGCGTGATGCGAGAATCGCTCGAGCGCGTGTTTTCGGTTTGAGTGACGATAGATCAGGCACATGCGAGAGCCAATATCCCCTCACGGAGTATCATGTGTAAATCAACCACTGATGCGCAGCAACCGATTCTGAAGATGCGGGGCATCTGTAAGGCCTATCCGGGTGTCCAGGCCCTGGGGGGCGTCGATCTTGATTTGTCCAGCGGAGAAATTCTTGGCCTGGTCGGAGAAAACGGAGCGGGCAAAAGCACGCTGATGAAGGTTCTCTCGGGCGCCACGTACCCCGATGCGGGCCAAATATTTCTCCACCAGCGGCCATGCGAACTGGAGTCGCCGCGCAGGGCAAGGGACTCTGGCATCGCCATCATCCATCAAGAGATGAGCTTAATTCCGACGCTCCGGGTCTGGGAGAACATGTTTCTTGCCTCGCGCGGGTGGGTTCGTCGCGCAGAGGAAGTAGAAGAGACCCGAAAGCTCGTTGGTCTGCTCGGGGTTGATATCGATCCCCATAAGCTGTGTCGCGATTTATCGGTTGCAGAACAGCAGGTGGTGGAAATTGCGGCGGCATTGCAAATCGACGCGCAGGTTCTCATTCTTGACGAGCCGACTACGGCCCTGTCAGCCCGGGAAGCGGAACGGCTCCAGAAACTCCTCGGGAAATTAAAGCAAGACGGAATGGCGATCATTTACATTAGCCATCGGCTGGAAGAGATTCTCGAATGGACCGATCGGGTACAGGTGTTACGGGACGGATGTACAGAGGATATGTTTCATACGAGCCAAATCGAACGCGCCGATCTGATCCGTTCGATGGTGGGTGAGGATTTGGTGGGCGAATTTCCGCCCCGGTCCCGCAGCAAGGAGCAGGTTCTGCTTTCGGTTTCCGGCTTGGGCAGGGGGAACGATGTACGATCCGTGTGCTTTGACGTCAAAGCGGGGGAAATCGTGGGCATCACCGGGTTGGTGGGCAGTGGACGAAGCGAGCTATTGCGATTGCTGTGCGGTGCCGATGTGGCGACCGAGGGAACCATGATGATCGACGGCACAGCCCTTCGTCCGCGATCGCCGCGGGAGGCGCTTGAGCAAGGCGTCTGTATGCTACCGGAGGATCGAAAGGCAGATGGCCTTTTCTTGGAGCGAAGCGTGCGAGAAAACTTTGCGGTGCCCAATCTACATCGCTTCAGCCGATTCGGGTTGATTCGTGAGGCGGCCGAGAGCGCGGCATTTCGCCGCTATGCGTCTCAGATGAAGCTTGCATCGGACCGAGTTGAAAGTCGAGCCGTAACGCTCTCAGGGGGGAACCAGCAAAAGTTACTGTTCGCCCGGTGGTTATGCCGCGAGTGTCAGGTGATTCTATTGGACGAGCCGACGCGCGGTATCGACGTGGCTGCCCGCTATGAAATTTACCAACTGGTGCGGATGCTCACCGATGAGGGGAAGGCGGTGGTGATGGTCAGTTCGGACCTCTCCGAAGTTATGGGGATGGCAAACCGCATTCTCGTGATGCGGCATGGAACGATTGCGGCGGAATTTGAAAACCAGTCATCGCTTAGTCAGAGGCAGATTATGGATGTGGCATTTGGGAATGAATCATCATGAACCGCGTCGGACAAGCCGTAAAAAAATTCCTCATTGAATACAGCATGCTTCTAGTATTGCTGGGGCTTTGTCTGTTTTTCTCAATCGCAACACTCGATACGCAAATTCCAACCGGAAGTCGCGGTGCGGAACAATTGCTTCCTCGGATGCGTGAAATCACGCACTCGGGCGGCACAATCCTCGTTGTTGCCAAAAGTTCACCGGAGGACCGAGAATTCACTTCGTTCATCAAAGAGGAAAGCGGGTTTTCAGACGCGCAGGTTTTGTTTCTCGATGGGGATTCACCGCGCGTCGTGCGCGCGGAACTTGAACGCCGTGCCAGCGATGGAAGCGTGGCGAGCGCAATTGTTGGAACGCGGTCGGTGTCACACTGGTCACTGTTGCTTGATCGCGGAGAAAAGTATCCGCCATGGGCTGATGTGCCACTGATTTTTCCTCGTAAAGCAACTTCCTCTAATTTTCTCACGCCCGGGAATCTTAAAAATGTTGCAGGACAGTCGGCCGTCATTGCCATTATTGCCATCGGCATGACGTTGGTGATCATAACCGGTGGGATCGATCTCTCGGTGGGAAGTCTTGTCGCGCTCTCCGCAGTCACAGCGGCGATGGCAATGCGCGACTTCTTTGGCGGTACGGATGCTGACTGGAGTGGGATTTGCGCTGCGGTCGGCGTGGCTGTCTGCCTTGCCGCTCTGGTCGGGACGCTCTCTGGTGCTATGATCACCTGGTTTGGGATGCCTCCCTTTATCGTCACGTTGGCCACCATGTCGATTGCACGTGGACTGGCCCAAATCCTCGCCGAGGGCCAGTCGGTCTACCAGGTCCCGGAGTCGTTTTCATGGCTGGCCGTGGGAAAACCCCTGGGGGTGCCCAATGAGGTTGTCGTAATGCTGGTGCTCTACGGTGCTGCGCACCTGATGATGACAAAAACCACTTTGGGCCGATGGTTTTATGCCGTGGGTAGTAATCGGGAGGCCGCGCGATTGTCCGGGGTGCCCGTTGCGCTGGTGTTGATGATTGCGTATGTGGCTTCCGGTGCTCTGGCTGGCGTGGGTGGCGTACTTGAGGCTTCGAGGCTCAAAAGTGGCTCACCACTTTACGGCGTGATGCTAGAGCTCGATGTGATTACCGCGGTGGTCGTGGGAGGAACCAGCCTCGCCGGAGGGGAAGGTAAAATATTTGGAACCCTTTGTGGGGCACTCGCGATTGCGGTGATACGTAATGGGATGAATCTCATGAATATTGAGAGCTATACCCAGGGTGTTGTCATGGGGGCCCTGATTCTTTTAGCGGTGTTTGTTGATTCATTGAAAAAGGGGCAGTTTGTTGCGCTGGTGAGACGGATATCGGCAAGGCCCTGATAGGTTAGAATTCTTGATCCGGTCAATGATTGAGCTGAGGACAAACCGCGACGGGAGAAAATAGAATGAATCGTTTTGATCCACGCGCTGCGAGCGCCCTCTTGGTCCTCATAGCGGCCTGCGGCGCGTCAGCGGCCGAACCGGTAAGCGAGACGTTGATCAGTGTCGAGGAAAATATCCGGGAATGGAATTGGGAGTACAAGGGAGAGGCTGAACAAGGAACCGAGTTTTCTATCATCAAATCGGTCCTTCACGGGGGAAAGCAGGAAGGTGTCGATGTTGTGACCATCGACAATGGTCGCCTCAAGATGGTCGTGGTGCCCACTCGCGGCATGAGTATTTTAGGAGTGACGATGGGCCCACTCCGCCTCGGCTGGGATTCGCCGGTTCGCGAGGTCGTTCACCCTTCGCTGATTAACTTGCACGATCGCGAGGGACTGGGGTGGCTTGATGGATTCAATGAATGGCTGGTGCGATGCGGCTTGGAGTTTGCCGGACACCCGGGCATCGACACGTTCCGCGATAACACGGGTGCTACTTCGGAGCGGCGCCTTACCCTGCACGGGAAAATTGGAAACATCCCCGCGTCCGAGGTGACCGTCTCGGTTGAACCGGGGCCGCCTCCCATCATCAGGCTTCGCGGCCGGGTGGATGAGATCAGCTTTTACGGTGGCGCCCTCGAGTTGCAAACGCAGATTTCGATGGTGGTGGGCAGTCGCGAGTTTGAGATACGTGATGTTGTGACCAATCGTGGTGCTGAATCGCAGGAGTTTGAGGTGATTTATCACGCGAATTTTGGGCCCCCGCTCCTTGAGTCGGGTGCGAGCCTCGCGGTACCCATTCGAAAGGTTCAGCCGATGAATGCTACTGCCGCCAAGTCGCTTGAAGGATTCCAGCAGATCTCCGGGCCGGTGGCTGGAAAGAAGGAAGAGGTATTTCTGATTGAACCGCTTTCCGATCCACAGGGGGAGACGCTAGTGCTTCTTCAGAATGCGAATAAAAAGTTAGGTTGTTCCGTGAAATATTCATTGGGTCAAATGCCTTTTCTCACGATTTGGAAAAATACTGCCCTGCCCCGCAGCGGTTATGTCATGGGGATTGAGCCTGGAACCAATTATCCATTTAATCGAAGCGTGGAGCGCAAAGCGGGGAGGCTGCAAAAACTGTCTGCCGGGGAATCAGCTGAATTCAAGTTGACCTACACGCTCCACACAAACGAGGCATCGGTCCAAGAGGTTGCCCAGCAGATTGCGTTCCTGCAGGAAGATTTTGAGCCTCAGGTTCTCGCAGAACCGCCCGGGAAGGGTAATTGAAAATGGTGGGCTTCCTCGTCGGGCACTGCGATCGTGCCGGAGGCTCGATAGTTATAATGTTAGATGAGGATTAAGTCCCAATGGCGCCACGAAGATATCTCTTGCTCGAGGCAAATCACGAACAGTTGCTCGAGAGGCCACCCAAGGTTGCGGTGTTGCCTTGGGGGGCGACTGAATCGCATAACCACCACCTGCCCTATGGGACCGATGTCCTGGAGGCCGGCACGATTGCGGAAAAGGCTGCAGAGCAAGCCGATGCGCAGGGGGCCGAAGTGGTGGTGTTGCCGACCGTACCGTTTGGTAACGACGAACAGCAACTCGACCAGGTGTGCGCGGTGAGTGTGTCGACCAGTACTGCCTATGCCCTGCTGCGGGATGTTGTCCGTTCGCTGGTGACGCAAGGAATCGACCGACTCGTGATCGTCAACGGCCATGGGGGAAATCACTTTCAGCCGCTGGTTCGCGATCTAATGGGCGAATTCGATATTCTGATCGTCGTCGTCGATTTTTTCCGTCTATGTCCCGAGGTATTCGAAGCAGTATTTGAGAATCCGGGGGACCATGCGGATGAGTTTGAGACGAGTGTGATGCTACACCTCTATCCCGATTTGGTTGAAATGCAGCAGGCACAAAGCGGGAGTGCCAATCCATTTCAGATCGACGGGATTCGCCAAAGCGGTGTCTGGACACCGAGGCCGTGGTCGGCGACGCACCCCGACACCGGCTGCGGTGACCCCTCGACGGCGACCGAGGAAAAGGGACGGGCTTACTGCGAGGCGATTATAGAAGCGCTTGGCAAGCTGATGGTGAGTCTCGCCAACGCCGAAAAGGGTATGCTGCCGTATCTCTAGGGCGACGTCTCGCCGGCAGTGAGGAGCGGAAAGAAGCGTCCGCCGAGTGGCTCGCCGTGGGGAATCGGATCGACACCCTTGAGGAGCGGTTCATCGGAAAGCGATTTCGTTCCGTCGAGGATCACATTAATCACCATCGCGCGGCGCGGTCGATCGGAGCGATTTTTGTCGGAACCGTGGAGCGTGAGTGGATGATGAAAGCACGCCTCGCCGGCTGATATTTCGATTGCTTCCGGATGGTCAAACTGCTGCTGCTGTTCGGGACTTAGGTTCTGCCGGATTTCGTCGAGCGATCCGGCAATCTCCGGCATCGGCAAGAGGCTCCAGCGATGGCTGCCGGGAATGTAGTGCAGGCAGCCATTTTCCCGGTCGCAGTCGTCCAGGGCGATCCAGCAGGTGAGGTGATTCATCGGACCGGTACGCGTCCAATAGGAGTAGTCTTGATGCCAGGCGACCGGGCCTCCGCAGCGAGGCGGTTTACAAAAGACCTGATCGTGCCAGAATCGTACCGACCCGCCGAGCAACTGTCGTGCGGGGATCGTAAACCGCGGATTCCAGAGCGCATCGTGAAACGCAGGGCTGATCCTCCATGCTCCCAGTGCGTGGAACAGGACCGAACCATTGCTCGACGACTCATTGCTGTGAAATTCGTACCACAGCTCGCGCGCCGGATGGTCCGCGGCACTGAGTGCATCAAGTTCATTGCAAAGAATTTCAACCTGGTCGGTCGAGAGGATGGGGATATTCTTCAGATATCCGTTGTGCTGGAAGGAGTCGATCTGGTCCTGGGAGAGTGCCGCGGATGACGCCGAAGTGTGCCGAAACAAATCCGTTAACGGTTCGTGCGTTGAGGAGAGATCGAATTCAGGCATGGTGAGTTCCACATGGGCGGCACCGCCTCGGTGCGTCACTTGAGCCCCCGAGCGTTCAGTTGACCGCCTTTCTATCATAGTCGTTGCCGCAACATAGGGGTCAAAAGAAAACCCCCAGCGGCAGCGACGCCGTTGGGGGTTTCGTGAGGATTGACGTCGATCAGGCGACGGGCTGAGGGCAAGCCTCTTTGACCGTCTTGATAATAGCTGCAGCCACCTTGTAGGGATCTGCATTGGAAGCGGGCCGTCGGTCCTCCAGTCGGCCCTTCCAGCCATCGTCGATCGTGCCGACGGGAATGCGAATCGACGCTCCGCGATCCGAGACACCAAAACTGAATTGGTCGATCGATTGGGTCTCGTGTTCACCGGTCAATCGCTGGTCGTTATCGGCGCCGTAAACGCTGATGTGGCGATCGACGACCGCGCCGAAACCATTGCAGATTTTAGTAAACACTTCTTCCTCGCCAGACGATCGCATCATCTCGTTGGAAAAATTGGCGTGCATGCCTGATCCGTTCCAATCGAGTTTGCCGAGCGGCTTCGGATGCCAGTCGATAGCGTAGCCGTACTTTTCGCCGCATCGCTCCAGAATGTAGCGGGCCACCCACGTTTCGTCGCCAGCACGTTTAGCGCCTTTGGCAAAAACTTGGAATTCCCACTGTCCGGCTGCCACCTCAGCGTTGATGCCCTCGACATTGATGCCCGCTTCGAGGCACGCATCGAGATGTTCTTCCACGCATTGGCGTCCGTGACAGTTAGCTGCTCCTACCGAGCAATAGTAGGGTCCCTGGGGGCCGGGAAAGCCGCCGGCGGGAAAGCCCGGAGGGTTGTTGTTTTTGGTGCACCAGAGGAAATATTCTTGTTCAAACCCAAACCAAAAGTCTTCATCATCATCGTCGATCGTGGCCCGGCCATTGGAATCGTGCGGGGTACCATCAGCGTTGAGGACTTCGGTCATGACCAGGAATGCATTCTTGCGACATGGATCCGGGAAGAGTGCGACGGGTTTAAGCAGGCAATCGGAATCATCGCCCGTTGCCTGTTCTGTGCTGCTTCCATCAAAGGACCACATGGGGCAATCTTCCAGCGAACCACCAAAATTGTTTTCGACACGGGTCTTTGATCGCAGGCTTTGCGTCGGCTTGTATCCATCAAGCCAGATGTATTCGAGCTTCGTTTTACTACTCATCTTCGGCCTCTTGTAAACAATAAAAGGGTTTAGAAATATTGATGCTTTGCGAGGATGCAGAGCGTCGGGCGGTCCGCCTAATTCCGACCGTGCGATGATCCAACGGCGTCATCTCAACCGGTAGTGGCAGCAACTTGAATGCCAACCGAGTTGGACTTCCATTTATCTTAGATTATGCGGGGAAGTTTGCAATTGGTGGCACCGCAGCGCTGGGGTTTTGGGCAAAATTTAGGCACGAAATGCGGCGATACAACGCATTCGTGAACATCGCGTGTGCTAGTCAGTCGGCATCTCGCTTGAGTAGCTGGTTGCGGCCGCGCTGGAGAACCGCCATCAGTTCGCCCGCCGATTGATAGCGATCAGCCGAGTTTTTACTCAACGCTCGACCGCAGATCTCGTCGAAGATCGGTGTGTTTTTCAGTTCGCTGCGAATCGTGCTCGGTGGCGGTGGGGTATGGTGGAGGATATTTTTAAACGTCTCATCGATGCTTTTTCCTCGAAACGGTTCGCGCTGCACGAGGCATTCATAGAGCATGACTCCAAATGAGAAGATGTCCGACCGCTCATCGACCGGCGGGGTACCGCGGATTTGCTCGGGGGCCATGTAAAGTGGGGTACCCGGGCGCTTTCCGGCGAGCGTGATGCGATCGCTCTCAGGTAGATCGAACGAGGCTTCGATTGCCTCGTCGCGTGGCATACCCCACACCTTGGCCACTCCCCAGTCCATGAGATACACCTCATCAAAGATTCCAACAAGGATATTTTCGGGCTTCACATCGCGGTGGACCACACCGTGGGTGTGCGCGTAGCGAAGGGCACTGAGGGCCTTGAGCAGAATCCCGATGCGCTGCTCGAGCGGGTGTCGCTCGAGCGTCGGTGCATCGCCCCGCGCAATTCGGACCAAAATTTCGTAGAGTGACTCTCCCTCGACCTTTTTCATCGTAAAGTAGATGGCATCTTGATCCGTGATGCCGATCTCGTAGACCGGTATCGTGTTGGGATGGGCCAACTGGGCGGTAACCCTCGCCTCACGCAACAGGCGTTTACGGTCGACGGGCGAATCTTTCTTATCGGGCGCGAGAGTCTTGAGGGCGACCTTACGACCCAAGTTGAGATCGTCACACGAATACAGAATCCCCCTGCCCCCTTGAGGCATCGGTTGAAGGTTGACGTATTTCTCAAAGTTGTTCGAAAACCATTCCGGGAGGGCTGTATCGGTCGTGGAGAGATAAATTCCCGGATAGGGGTGTGGTTTATCGGACATCGGATCAACTCAACTTGCAAAGGCGACTCGCACCAATTGGTTTTAGCGATTGGAAAGGGGACGCGTGAACCTTACTGCATCTGTGGATAAGTTTATGCGATTGCTATAAGAGTCGCCATATACTGCGGTTACGGCGGATTGGGCGTTTTTGGTCGCGTACGACGTCCCGACGAAACAATTTCAAACTCATTGACAGTCCCGAGAACTCATTTAGACTATCGGGCGGCCAAGAGAATGTGAACGGTTGAGTGAGTTGTTGGTCGATGGCCTCATGGCCGGGCGCGGAAGTGTATTCACGTGCCCCAACGACAGAACGGTCGTTCAGATTTAATACATGAGGGGTGAAGACTAATGAGACGAAATAGTACGATCTGCCCGGCGGTCGCTCGCCTATTCTGCGTATGCATGGCGCTTATCCTGTTCACCGACGCAGCGGCGCATGGAGATTCAGTCTTACACGACTTTGCGCCCAATTTTGCTACGCTCGACACCGAGATGTGGCTGATTTACGAGGATACTCATGGGTCCGGTACCACCGATACCTCGACGGCGACCGGCCCCCATGTGATTGCCAATTCCTATCTTTCGAATCATTACGACAGTGTGGCAGCGCCGCTGATGCTGACTCCCGGGGGCGGGAGTACCTATGCCAAGGATTATATCACCGGGGCCACTCGGTTTAATCTCGATTTCGGCTCGCCCGTTTTAGGTTCGACCTTACCGGACGATCAATTTACTCTCGATATCTCGGGTACGATGAGTGCGATGGATGCCCACAACTCAGCAGGGGATCCGTCAGATGCGAAAGTTGAAGTCAAAACGCTGTCAAAGTTCTATATCGATGCCAGCCATGGCGGTGGAACGAGCGGAGCGCGGGTCGGTTATCTGCTCTTCGATAAGCTCGCACTGAACGCCTTTGAAACAAAAAAGAATGTGTTTGTCACGGAGATCCACCCTGGATCGGGCGCCCGGGTTTACTCGGATTTTTATGGTCCGCATCCGGCAGTTTCGGTACCGCTGATTGGCGATCGGTTTTATGAGGTGGCTTTTGAGTATCAGGCAATCGTCCCTTACGGCGTCGATCCGCCATACCATTGTCCTTACGGTTACCAGACGAGCTATGGTAATCCATATGGCGGAGGAGGCTCGGGAGTGCCGGAGCCCGCGACGCTGACGTTGGTACTGATTGCCCTTGGTGGAGTCGCTGCGGTACGTCGTCGCCGGTCGGCCGTCTGAATCAGTCGTCGACAGGTGGGGACTGCATCAAGCGATAAAAAGCCCGTTCCGGTGCGCCTTCGGTAAGGAAATAAGCGCTGCCACGGTGGTCCCGTGCGAATGCGATCACAGGAAGGCCGTTGCCTTTGAGCGGTTTGGCGCTGACGCCCCGTTGTTGATCGTCTGTAAGCTCAAGCGCCCACATGTTGCCCGATACGTAATCGGCAAAGAGGTAGTGTCCGCGTATCAGTGGCAAATCGGCGCCGCGATACACAAAGCCGCCGGTAATGGAACGGCCATCGTGGCGGTCGTACTGCCATACCGGCTCGATTAAGGCACCAGCGTCCGCGGTCTGCCGGTGTAGCGGATTCTGGTATGGAAGCGTGCCTTCGCGGAGACTCCATCCATAGTTGCCGCCGGCAATAATGCGATCGATTTCTTCGTAGCGGTCTTGCCCGACGTCCGCTGCCCAGAGGTCGCCGGTCCCGGTATCGAACGAAAGTTGCCAGATATTGCGAAAACCATACGCATAGATTTCTCCGCGGAAGCCCTCGTCGCCAAGGAGTGGATTATCCTCGGGGATGGCGTATTTCATCCCCGGCAACGAGGAATCAACATCGATCCGCAAAATGCTTCCAAGTAGCGAGGAGCGATCTTGTCCGTTGGCAAGTGGGTCGTTTTGTCCGCCGCCATCCCCGAGCCCGATATAGAGATAACCGTCGGGACCAAAGGCGATCGATCCACCGTTGTGATTGGCAAACGGTTGTGGGATCTCGAGTAAAACGTCCTCAACCGGCGTGGTATCAGCGATCGATTGTTTCGGTAGTGTGAGTCTCGAGACAACTGAACGGCGTGGTGGGGTTTTTGCAGTGTAGTAAATGAGTGCCTGTCGGTTCTCGGCGAAACGCGGGTGGAGCGCAAGGCCGAGCAGGCCCTCTTCATTCCCCTTTCTAAAATCGGCAACACGATCCGTAAGGTTTGCAATTTCGATCATTTTAAACCGGTCTCCGCGGGGAGCGATACGATAGATTTCACCGCGTTGAAGTGCCGTGATAAAGTCTCCCTTGCCGAGATCGTGCAGGGCGACGGGGCGGATGTTGGGGGCTTTTCCCTCCGCCAGTGCGGGATGGTTTGGCGGGAGTGAGAGCCCCGCGAACGCCGTAACGCCGTCGATCGGTAGTGGCGCAGTGTCGCCTTGCTTGAGCGATCCATCCGCATCCAACCGACGGATGCGGATATTTCGGTAGCCGACGGGATTTCCATGGTCCTGCAGGCAGAGGTGTCCGGTCGGCGCGGTTCCGAAGGCGGGATAGGCCGCAAATTTGCTCTTTGCGACCCGCTGCTTCCAATCGGGTGAGCCTTTCTGAAAGCGATAGTAGCGAACCCCGTTGAGAAGCACTTCGCCCTGATGTGGCGTGACGCGGAGATAAACGTGGTTCCACTCCCCGGCCGGACGGGTGGCGTCGATAATTTCGGGTGCCGCGATACCCGCTAGAGATTCAGCTCGGGCAATTCGCTTTGCTTTCACCGGTTGATACAGCCCATAGAGCCATCCGGCATGCTGGGGATCGGCCCCTTTTTCATTGTCGAGGATTTGGATTTCGGGCCCGCTCATCCAGGAGTACGGGAGGGCCTCGTCCACGTGGAACATCACGCCGCTGTTGCCGCCGGGCGAAATCCGGTATTCGAACTCGAGTTCGAAATGGTCGAATTGGTCTTCCGTAATAATATCGCCCGCACCGTCGCTGTCCCGCACCAGCGCACCGTCGATGATGCGCCACCCCGTGATCGGCCGATCTGAGCCATAACATTTCCAGCCGTCCGTTGTTTTTCCGTCGAAAAGTCGTTCCCAGCCACGATCCCACGGAGGACGCGTTGGGGAGGACGATTCGGTGAGATCGTCGGCCGCGAGCGTAAGGGATAGACAGTGAATCAGAAGGGTGGACAAAAAGGCTAGTCGCGCGGAAAGGATTGGCATAAAGTAATCTCTGTATCTCAAACGTCGTGGATGATATCGAGGATGTGCCTGCCTGCGGTTACCGCGTGAGGCAAGAAGTTGGATTGCTAAGTAACAATGTATCACAAATACACGAGATCGCTGCTGGTGCTGGGAATCGTGGTTTTTCTTGATTCCACTGCATCGCTCAGGGCAGAAGTTCCTGAGCAGGCGACCCAAGCCGGTGCGGCGTGGAAAAACTTTCGCGGTCCGGGTGGACAAGGCCATGCGGCGAGTGACGCCCTGCCAAGTCGATGGTCGGAGGTGGAGAACATCGATTGGAAGACGAAGATCCCAGGTACCGGTTATTCAGCGCCGGTCATCGACGGCGATCGCGTCTGGCTGACCACGGCCTTTCATCAAGAGAGTAGCCCGGAAGAGGTGATCCGGCGGACCGTGGACAATACTGGGAGCGAACCGATCACGGTATCTGATTACGCAACGATGAAGGCGATCTGTCTCGATCTTCACACGGGCGAGATGATCAAAGAGATCCAATTGCTCCATGTCGATAAACCACAGTGGGTTCACGTTGAGAATAGTTATGCAACTCCGACCCCGATTGTGGACGACGGCAAGCTTTACTGTCATTTCGGCACGTTTGGGACCGTTTGTGTAGACACCGAAACGGGCGAGAAATTATGGGAAAATACCGAGCATCAGGTGATGCACGAAAATGGACCGGCAAGCAGTCCCTTGCTATGGAAGGATCTGCTGATTTTTCATTGCGATGGAAGCGATCGCCAATATGTTGCAGCGATCGATACGGCAACCGGGAAATTTGCCTGGAAAACGAAGCGTACCGGCGCGATGCATTCCAATCCACAACTAAAAAAAGCATATGGTACGCCGGTGCTCATGTCGGATGCGGGTCGTGACATCCTCATCTCGCCGGCAGCAAATTGGCTTTACGCATACGATCCACGGACAGGACGGGAATTGTGGAAAGTGCCGTTCGGGGTACTCGGATTCTCGATTGTCCCGCGACCTGTGATTCAGGGTGACCGAGTCTACGTTTGCACCGGATATGTATCGTCGCACTTGCTTGCCTTCGGCCCCATCAGGTTTGATGCGCCACCATCGGTGGAGTGGCAGTACACGAAGCAGGTTCCGCAGAAATCTTCGCCACTGCTGGTGGAGGGCGACCTCTATTTTATCTCTGATCGCGGTGGTGTGTTGACGTGCTTAGACTCAATTTCAGGAACCCCTCGGTGGCGTAAGCGGCTCGGGGGAGGTTACTCCGCATCACCAATCGCTGCGGGCGGGCGTCTTTATTTTTTCGGCGACGATGGCAGGAGTACTGTTTTTCGGGCCGGAGATTCGTTTGAGTCGGTCGCTGAGAATCAACTCGACGGCCGGATCCTTGCGTCGCCTGCGGTTGCGGGCGATGCGCTGCTGATCCGGACCGACACCCACCTCTATAAAGTGCGCGATAAACGGTAAAAAAACGCGTGACAGGTCGCCGTTTTGAATTAAAATAGGACAGCATCGGTTGTGATGTGGCTGTGTGCAGCATCGATCATTGGAGAATCGACAGCGAGCGAGCGTGTCCGATGGCAATTGCATTCCTTGATATCACAGACTGGCTCTTTTGGGCGTGTCTTAGCGGACTGCTCTTCTGCTGGATTGTCCAGGTCGTTTCGGCGTTGAGGCATCGCGCCTTTCTTTTAGCAGTCCTGTCGGTGCTGTTAACGCCTGTCGGTGGGTTTATTATCGGTTGCGTCCACGCACGTGAGTGGAAGATCGTACAAGTGATGGTCGTCTTCACGGGATCGGCGTTGGCTCTTTTTGTGCTTTGCCTGGCTGCAATGTATGAGACAGCCCCGTAGGGTGAAGGCAAACGAGTTCGCTGTTCGGCATCTCATCGTTTTCCATTACACCAGACAATCCAAGCGGTTCTCGATGAACGACTCGTGCGTTGCGAGGTAACAATTGCGAACGAGGTCTGCAGTTGCTGCCTCATCGAGGAACTGGTCGCTGAATCCGGGTACATGCGCATCGATGGTCGCATGGGCCGTCGCCTTGAGGTGTGCAATCAGATCGAGCGGGTCTTCATCACCAATCGAAAAGCGGATCGTCGTTGGTGTCAGGCCTGCATCCCGAAGGGCGGCCTCATCGAGTTCCGAGTGTGTGGTCAAGGATGGGCAGCTGACGATCGTGTTGGACTGACCGAGGCTAATCATGTGACTGAACACCGGTGAGAGCGAATCGAAAAACCGCTGGAAACAACTGCGGGGAAGGTTGCCCAGGTCAATTGTAAAGAGCGGTGCGGAGAGTCCCAGATAAGATAACTTTGAGACGAGCGCATGATTGTCGTTGGCACGAAGTGCGTTGGATTGGACCGTGATAGCGGGATGTGCGTCTAAATACCGGGCTAGCACGATCGTATTAATGCATTTTCGAAGCATGCGGACATCGAGGGTGCGAATTCCCTGGATCACCTCAAACGCGGCATCGGCACTCAGGAACGCGCCTTTGACGTAATAGACATTCCAGAACATTGTGTCGCTCCATTTACGCGTGCCGTCATCAAAGCCCTTCGGGAGAAACATGTCTTCGTTGCGTCCGATAACGCAGCCTGCGATCACACTTCCCGATCCCGAAAGGTCTTTTGTGTAGCTATGGATCAAGAAATCGGGACGATGGTCCGGTTTCGGGTGAGCGAGTGGCCGATGAAGGAATGGTGTGCCGACGGTGGCGTCGAGCATGACGCGGACGCCGCGGTCGTGGGCCGCCTTGCAGATTGCCGGGACGTCGAGGACGTATCCGTGAGGATTGCACGGTGACTCAAGGTAGAGGTAAATCCGGCGACCCTGCACAACGCGATCGGCGTATTTATCGAGGGCTTGTTCGTAACACTGCGTAAAGTCCGCTGCCGTGAAACCGTCAAATGTTTCGACTGCAACCGCAAGGTTGCCGGGTTTTGCAAACCAATCGTGTATTAATTGATGTGCACCCCCGTAGATATTGCGACTCGTTATCAGGATGTCATCGCGGCCGAGCAGATGGGAAAGCGTCGCATCGATCGCGGCCATGCCGCTGCTGTAGTTCCAGGCTAGGTAGTCGGTCGCATCGGCATCCGTCTCCAAGTCGATAATGTAATTTGCGAGCGAGATGCTCGTGGGATTGAGCAGGCGCGAGTAGATTTCTAGCATCGGCTCTTTGCCGACGAAAGCGTCCTCGATCCATTCGGCGCAGGCGTATATATAGGTCGCCGTTCTGGAAATCACCGGCGTGGCGGAGAACAGCGCCGTAACGTTGTCGATGATCGGATACGGGCCCTTAGCCGTTTTTGTCGCCGCACTCATGTTGAGGGACTGATAGGATCGTCGAAACGGAGATTGGACGGAGTCCAGGATTTTCGCCAGCTGAAAAGACAGGAATTTGAGTGCATTGAAACGGGCGATCCGGTCGCTTGAATTGAGTTCTGACATTTCCGCAAGCGTTGTCTCCCAAAGCGACTCCACGCTCTGCTGGCCTTGGTAAAGATGCATTGCAATCGCTGCGAGATGGTCGCCGAACGGGGTATTGCGCTGGATGGAAAAGTGCGCGAGCTGCTCGGCAACCAGGCCCTCAAGATTATTGGCTTCGGACGAATTGCGTCGCGGAGAAAGCCGCCGCTGAGCATCGGAGATCTCGGGTGTCTTCATGGCATCGTGGTCTTGTCTTTGAGGAAAGCTTCCTGGTGGTCGGCGAGCAGAGTGATCTGACTGGCCGATAACTTGGTATTTTCATCGAGCGTCGCATGTTCCTGGCGATCGTCGAGAGAGATAAAATCGGCCCCAAAGAGAGAGGCACCAGTTAAGTCAGCACCCGCTAAGTTAGCCCCCACGAGGTTTGCCCCCTCGAGATCCGCACCGATAAAACTGGCGCCACTCAGGTCAGCGCGGCGAAAACACGCGTTGGCGAGATTAGCGCCATCGAAACAGGCCTCCACTAATTGAGACCCGGTGAAATTCGCGTTTCTTAAAAGTGCGTCCTTGGCTTTGAGGCGTTCGAGGTGTCTGTGAGAGGCATCGATCCCCATCAAGTCCTGCCTGGAGAAGTCCCGATCGGCAATCAGCCGGTTGGCTTGCTGTTTGGTGATCCCGCTGGCAAGATATCGCTCCTCCTGCCAGGGATCGGCGTTGTTGTGGTATCCGGCGTCGCGTTCCCAGTATCCGAGTTGATCTTCGGAGAGTACTTCGATCGCCTCGAGCCACTTGACGCTTTTATAAAAATAGCGTCCGGGAACGATGACCCGCACCGGTCCGCCATATTCGATTGCCAGCGGCTTGCCTTCAGCATACAAGGCGAGAAGAGACATTCTCGCTACCTCGAGGGTCACGCTACTGGAGTGGCCTCGATCGCTGCGCGCGACAAACGAAACAAACTTTGCATCGGCGGTGAGTGCTTCGGGGGAGAGGAAACGCGCCAGGGGAATTCCCGTAAACGGAACACCGAGCCGCGACCAGCGAGTCACGCAATGGATATCAATCGCTTGCTCTTCATGTGGCTCGGCGAGAAGTTGCTCAAGCGATAGTGTTTTGGGCTGAGTGACACAACCCCGCACGCTCAGGGTCCAGCGATCAAACGGACCTTCAGGTGGCTTCTCGCCCACCGTGGGCCAGCGGCCCGGTCGCAACAGTTGTTGTCCGGGAGGAAGTTTTCCACTTTGGTCCTCGTGCATGTGAGTGTTTTATCTCAAATGCGCGGGGCTGAGAAGCGGAACTATTGGCAAAATTGTCGAATTACACTCAGGGTCAACCGACTCGCGGAATCTCGTATCCGGCACGTGGGGTGCGCGATGCGAACGATTGAGCATGATCGTCGCCCATGATCTGTTCGGTCTTGGGATCCCATTTGATTTTCTTGCCAGTTCGCGCCGCAATGGTGCAAAGGTGACACGTATTCATCGCCTGGAGATGGCTGTACACATCCGAAACCGGCAGGCCGCCTTCCCGAAGGGTGCGATAAAAATTCTGCTTGTGGCCTTCGTGCGGCTTGCCTTTATACAGTCGTGCCAGATCGTCTTGTCCATAATGCCCGGCATCCCAATCTTCGTCGATTGGCTTTCCGGAAATTCGGCCACGATTCACAAACATCCGGCCTTTGGTACCTTCGAACAATACGCCGTTCGGCGGTGCGCTGGTCACGATCATTTCGGTCCCATTCGCGAAACGACAGGGGATTGAGAAATCGTGAGATGCGTTGTAGGAGTGATCAACCTCCGCAAACCCTTCTTTGTAGGGAACCGGATGCTTGACGGACGTCCCGTCGATTTCCACGGGGCCCATGCCCTCGCCATCCTGCCCGAGCGCCCAGGTTGCAATATCGACGTGATGCGCACCCCAGTCGGTAAATTTGCCGCCCGAGTACTCGTACCACCAACGGAATTGATAGTGGCATCGCTTCTCGCGGTAGTCGACCATCGGTGCCTGGCCGAGCCACATCTCCCAATCGAGTTCCTTGGGTACTTCCGCCGTGGGGAATGGACCGCCCGTCGGGGCGCCATCGATTCCGACTGTAACCTTCTTAATGTCGCCGAGGAGCCCTTTCTGCACCATGTTCACAGCACGCAAAAAGAGGGGCCGACTGCTCCTCTGTTGGGTGCCGACAAAGAACGTGCGGTCTGGGTATTTTCGGCAGGCATCCCGGATCAGTTTGTTCTCTTCGAGCGTCAGAGTTAAGGGTTTCTGGCAAAACACATCCTTGCCGGACTGGAGTGCCTCGATCGCAATTTTCGTGTGCCAATGATCCGGGGTGACGATACTGACTATATCGACGTCATTTCTGTCCAGAACATCACGATAGTCCCGGTAAGTATCCGCTTTGCCCTTCCCGATCTTCTCATCGTGTTTCGCGCGATCCGCATGCCGAGTATCGACATCGCAAACCGCCACAATGTCGCCATAATTAGCGTGGTCGCGAGCATCCCAGGTTCCCATGCTCCCCGTTCCAATGCATCCGATTCGAGGGCGATCATTTGCCGAGTCGTTGGCAAAGGACTTTTGAGCCCAGGCAAAATATGGAACAGTGGCGGCGGCCAACGCGCCCGATTGGATGAATTTTCGTCGTGATGTATTGCGGATCGTCATGGAGGTGCCTCTGATTCGGCCGAGGTGGGAAGGTAAACTTGATCGGTGAGCGCCGGCGCGCTTGCGATTCTGCCCTACAAGATAACCTAAGGGGGCAAATTCAGGCAAGTTCGCCCCCTATTCGGGTGAATATTGCCGCAAACCTGTGCTACCACGCATCGGTTCGGAAAGGGGACGCCGGGAGTCCGGCTCGGTTATAGAGGTTGGCGCCCTCGGGATTCATCGAATAGGCGTAGCGGACTGCCACCGGATGTTTCACCTCCGGGGAGGAGACAACGACAGTCGGGCCATCAATGACAGCATCGGCCCAAACCCAGTTTTGATCGTCTCCGGCAATGGCAAAACGGCGCAATTTGCCATCGCGTTCTTCTTGCGGTGGACTGAGACCATCCTTCGTTGCCGCCATCAACCCATCGCCAACGTGATCGAAGGTGATTCGGATCGAATCTCCCTCTTGCTTGGCCGATTTGAAAAGGGGTCCGGAAGGGATCACATCGCGTTGGTGTACGTCCCGCAGCCCCCATTGGGCGAGCCGGTCACCCACATCCTGCTTGTTTCGCGGGTGAATATCACCTGCATCGCCGATGTCGGTGGTCACAGCCATTCCGGTGTGCGGAATGCTCAGTGCCTTCCGCTGCGCATCGCGGACGGCAGCCCAACCGTCGCCACCGGCGGGATCCTCTGTCGGTGCCTGCCAGTTCGCGAGTTGGACGAAATAAAAGAGCAGGTTTGGGTTTTCAAACGCCTTACGCCAGCCGGCGATCAGCGCCCGCATTTTGTGATAGTAGCTGTCCCCCTCCTCGCCATTGGATTCGCCCTGGTACCAAATCGCACCTCGCACGCTGAAGGGTGCGATCCCGTGAACCATGGAATTGTAAATTGTGGTAGCTCCATCAACGGTGCTAAAACTCGGCGGTGACGGAGGTGATCCGGGATGATTTCCCTGGTCGATTTTCGTCTGAGCGTCGCCCAGCCAGCTTTCGACACGACGGAGGTAATCGCGATGGTTTGATTTTCCGTGAGGGGTTTTCAGGTCGAGGCGGTCCAATCCGCTACGGTATCGGCCGAGTTCCTCGATCCCCTCAAAGCCTTCTTTAGGAATCCAAGGTTCGATCCGGGTGCCACCCCAGTTGGTGCCAATCAGGCCGACCGGGACGTTCGATTCCCGATATAGTGTGCGGCCGAAGAAATATGCGACTGCCGAGAAACCGCGCACGCTTTTTGGGGTACATCGGTGCCAAGTTCCGGTCGTGTTATTTTTCGGTGTCCGACTCTGCGTGTGTCCGGTGACGTTAAAGAGCCTCACTTCGGGATAATTGGCTGCCGCAATTTCCTTGATGCCGCGGGAAGTGTTAGTGAGGGTCCACTCCATATTTGATTGTCCGCTACAAAGCCAGACGTCACCCACCAGGATGTCTTCGAACGTTACAGTGTTGTTGCCTTTAACCGTTAATGTGCGGGCGGAGCGATCCGCCGCGACCGCCGGTAATTGCACTCGCCAATGCCCATCCGCCGCAGCCTCTGTGCTTCCCGACTCGCCAGCAAATGTGACGGTGATCGACTCACCCGGCGAAGCTTGACCGAAGACGCGAATCGGCTGGTCGCGCTGAAAGATCATGTGGTCGGCAAAGATATTCGGCAGCGTAACATCCGCGGGTAGTGAGGCGGATGCGCACAAAAACAATATAAAGCAGGCGGTGCTAAAAAAACAACGTGATAAATGACACATGGTGCCTTCCCTTGTTGGGCGCGAGTGAGCGTTTCTGCGGAAACGTAACTATACGAATTAGTCGGCGTTTGCGGGAGAGACCCCGCCCTTGTTTTTCAGTTCGTTGCGGAGCGACGGAAGATCGAGTTGCTGTATGCGTCCGCCGGTCAAATAAAGGAACGTATCACCGAGATTTTCAGCATCAATGATGTGGTGCGTTACGTGAAGGGTTGTCACACCGATGCGTGCTTGGATGTTCTTGAGAAGGTCGTACATTTGCTGACGGGTGATTTCGTCGAGTGCACTGAGCGGCTCATCGAGCAGGAGTGTTCTTGGATGGGCAGATAATGCGCGGCCGAGCGCGACGCGCTGTTTTTCACCGCCGCTTAAATCTCGGATTCCGCGGTTGAGTAGATAATCAATGCCGAGTAACGATGATAGTTCGGCAATCCGGTCGCGTATCGTGTCCTTCGCGGCGCCGCGGACTTCAAGCGAGAAGGCAAGGTGATCGCGAACGTTCATTTTTGAGAATAGAGCGCCATCCTGCGGCAGGTAGCCAATATCACGTTCGGCAGGATGCAGTTGGGTGACGTCCGCTCCGCCCAGATGGATTGCGCCGTCCCTCACCGTTTGAAGTCCGGCGATCGATTCGAGCAACGTGGTTTTTCCCGCGGCGGTCGCTCCCATTAAGATGCCGTAAGCACCCGTGGGGACCGTGAGAGAAATATCAGCGAGCGTGAAATCGCCTGCGGAGACGGTAATATTTTTCAGTTCAATCATGTCGTGTGCGTTGCTTTGACTTAGAGCGAGATCGTCTTGGTTCCCCAGAGGCGTGTTAGGACCAGGACGATGACCGCAGCGAGAATCATGATGAGCGAAATCGAAACGGCGGCCGCCAAATCGCCTACGCTTAACTCGAGAAATACTGAAGTCGAGAGCACTTCGGTTTTGTTTCTGGTCGCCCCCGCGAAAATGAGAAGTGGGCCAAATTCACCGAGGGCGCGCGCCCAGGCAAGGGTTCCGGCCGTCAGCATGCCGGGGACGGCTTCAGGCAGAACCACACGAGAAAAGGCTGCTGCGCGACTGCATCCGAGGGTTAATGCGACCTGCTCGCAGCGTGGATCGATCTGATCAAACGCGGCTTTCATCGTTCGCACGGCAAACGCGCACGCGACGGCGACCTGCGCGATTATCACCGCCGGGACCTGGTAAACCACCAGTGAGGAGAATTTGGAGGGCATGAATTGAAAGAGGATGAGTAAGCTTAGTCCCACCACCAGGGGTGGGAGCACAATTGGAATATCGAGAATTGCGTCAATAAACCCTTTGCCAGCGAAGGAGAAACGCGAGAGTAGATACCCAAGTGGGACGGCAATCCAAAGCGAAATGATGGCGGTGACCGTACAACTAATCAGGCTGAGAGCAAGCGAGTATTGAATCTCGGGCTTTGCCAGCGCGTCGATCACGGGATTGTAGATGAGGCGACTGAGCCACGGGGAACGAACCTCCCAGTTTGAGAGAAGTCTTCCGGGCCAGGCAAAGCGAACTTCGGCGATTCCGCCACCTTGCGGAAATTCGATATCCGCATCGGTAATCTGGTCTGCTGCGGGGGCAACTTGATGCACTGACCCCGGACCGCTGCCACCTTGAGAAGAGAGGGCGATTTCTTTTCCTGCCAGATCGCGAAGCGTGACGGCTACTGGCCGGTCGCCTGCCATAAAGAGTAACTTTCGTAGCGTGACGGGTTGCTCCCAATGAAGTTGAATCCGGCCTGGCGAGGGGGGAGGGTTTCCGGGGGGAACGAGAATGTTTCCGAGCGAGCGATTATTAGGAAGTGGCGTCGCCCTGCCACCACCTGATCCGGAACCAGGGCCGCCGAAATCGCGGTGGGGACTTCCCCACGCGGGGAAGTTTTCAGGGCGGGTCGTATCGAACAATACGGGCTTTTGGTCTCCCTCCCCGGCACAGATGGTTAATGCGTATTGCGGATAGTCCCCCGAGTGGGACGTGTCGCCTGCCGTAGCTACGTCTCGACGCTGAAAAAAGTCGAGGACGACCTCTTCCTGAATAGGTGCGCGGAAAAGGTATGCGATATCTGCTATAAGCAGAAGCAGAATGAGAACCACGTAGGTACCGCCGAGTACTGCGAGCGTGAGGAAGAACAGAGTATCGCCCGATCCCTGCGATTTCCACTCATTCTGTCGGTTTGGTTGAGACATGCAAAAGCATCCTCGGGCCAGCGAGGTGTCAGGCAGGTGAGCGCGGACTAAGGTTCACTGTCTTTCGGTTCCGTCTTCGTCGGTGCGGAGATTGCTGGACGCTCGCCATCGACGAGTCGCCAGGTAAAGCCTTGATCGACGAAATTTCCTTTGGCAGCCGAGATGGCGTCAAAAAGTCGCGCGTTGAGTCGTTTTGATCTGCTCTGTTTCGAAATGCCAAAAGGTTGGATCGCCTTAGCGAGGGGTGAGTCAATCGGCACGATATCGACCTGGTCTGCAACTGACTGTGCATCCACTCGGTAGGCGACCGCCACGTCTGCCGATCCGGTAACGATGTTCGGCACCAGCAGTGCGCTGCTCGTTGTTTCAGTCACAATGTTGTCGCTCTGGAGTAACCTCTCTTCTAGGTTCTGATCTTCGAGCAGACGTCGCGTCAGGGTCCCGATCGTACACTGGCGCGGTTGACCGATGGCAACGCGGATGCCGGGCCGGATAAGGTCCTTGAGGGTCGCGATGTTCTTCGGGTTTCCCTTCGGCACAACCAGCACAATGTCGGTGTCCGAAATGTTCACCGGTGACATAAAGAGATCCTGAACGGCATCCATGTAATACACGTCGCACGCCATGAAGGAATCGGGGAAGCCGTCTCCTTGGTTATTGTGCAGGGATCGCATTTGGGCGGTAAGGATGCCGCATCCGTTATAGATTGTGTTCACCTTCACGCCTTCGCGTTTTTCGAATGCCTCGATCGCCGGTTCGACAGCACGTCGATTGACCGCCCCGGCAAAAAATGTGATTTGAGGTGTTTCCTCCCAGTCATCGCCCTGAATCGGTGTGAATCCGTGCTGTTGAAACGCGGGCAGTCCTCGATCAGCGGAGGTGAGGTATCGGGCAAAATGAAGTGCCCCGGTGGCGTTTTTGGTGGTCGATGTGATTGCAAGTTCGGCATCCGATACGCCACGACTCAAGCGAGGGTCGCGGATGATTGCGAGCTCCGGATAGTGAGCGGCTGTGCTGTCCCACACGATGCCCGCATCGACGCTTCCGAGACTCACAGCGGTCGCGATCTCGTTGACTGTCGGTTTGAGGACCGTGGCGCCCTCGACGAGCTTTGCCCAGGCGTCGCCCTGAGAGAGTGCCTCTTTTGTTTTTTTTCCGATGGCCGCCGCGTGTGGATCGCCGATCGCGTAACGAAGCGTGCGCTGGTAAAGGTCTGAAACATCAGAAATATCGTGCGGTCCGCCTCGGCGTGTTACGATCACCGGGATTTGCGAGGCGATCGCCATTCTTTCATTCACGAGGCCTTTGTTTCGGGCAAGATCGACATATTGTTCATCGGCGGCGATATAGAGATCGGCCCCCTGCCCCACCTCGAGTTGTGAGAGCATCGTATTTGATCCGCCATACTGTATTTGAATCGGTGTCCCGTATTCTGCCGTATAAGCATCAGCAATTTGGTCGATGGGATAGCGCATGCCGGCCGCAGCAAATACGGTGATCGGTTCTGACTGGTCCCCATCGAAGACGCGACTCGAACCGGTTTCTCGGGCGAGCCACGATAATGAGGCAAAGAGAATGCTGAGCGCGACACCCGAGACCACGAACAAAGATAAAAGCGAAAGTCGGCGAAACGGTAAGAGGGTTGATTTCATCAGATCGAATTATGTCACCCGCGCTAAAAACGTAATTGACCACTGCCTAGCCGGGGCGTTTTTGTGACTATCTCAAGCCGGTGTTCCGCACGCAACGCATTGTGGGTTTTTGTTGATTGCGAGGGTGCGAAATCTCATCAATCGTAGATCGCCGCAGAGCATCTTACCGTACAGGGGGGCATCCAACCCGGAAAGCACCTTGATCGCCTCCATCGCACCCATTGCGCCAACCGTCGCCGAGACAGCGCCGAATACGGGGAATTGCCGTGTCCAATGAGGTACCTCTTGTGGATAGAGGCATCGAAGGCATGGCGTTTGCCCGGGAATGATCGTTGTTAGCTGAAATTCTAAGTCGAACATCGCACACTCAACAAGTGGGATGTTTCGACTTATTGCAGCTTGATTCATGAGAAATCGTTCCTCAAAAAGCGGTGCGCAGTCCACAATGCAATCCGCTTGTGCCGCGAGCCGATCGATATTTTCCGAAGAAACATTTTCAGCAAAGGACGTGATTTTCATCGAGGGGTTTAAATCGTGCAGTCGCTGCTCGGCGGAGGCAACGCGCGAGGTGCCGAGCCGCGCGTGCGTCATCAGGAGCTGGCGGTTTAAGTCGCTGTGTTTAATGTTACCGCCATGCGCGATGATCAAATGCCCCACCCCGGCGGCTGCGAGTTCATAGGCAACCACGCTGCCCAAACCGCCAACGCGGGAGACCAGAACGGTTGCGGATTTTAGTTTTTCCTGGCCCTGCTCACCGAATCCGTCAACCCACATTTGCCATTCGTAGGTCGCCCGTTCCTCGTCCGTTAATTGGTGCCGGTGTTCGGTCACGTGGTCTTCTCCGGACATCGTCGATTCACCCGCCACTGATCGCAGCGAGGAAGGTGACTTCAGAATCCTCTGCTAGTGGGGTAGGGTCGGTCAGGGATGTCTGCTCATCGTTCACGCAAAGGATGATCGAGGGGCGGAGTTCTCCCCGCTCGTCGACGATCAAGGTTCGAAGCGCATCACTCGCGCGGTCGCACACGAGGCTAAAGCAATCTGCGAGCGTGCCGCCAGGTTCCAACGGGAGCGTTTGACGCGCACTGCCAGCGGCCGCCTTGAGATGAGCCGTGAAATAGACCGTAATTGTCACGTATAATCTTTCTGTCTTCGGGTCGGATTCTGTCGGTCGGCCGATCAGCTCTCCTTCACGCCGACTTATGGGGCAGTATACTTGTGGAGGGTGGTCCGGATAAAGATCACCAATCGTGCAAACGAGCGTGCAAACGAGGAATCGATTTGATGGGCAAAGAAAAACTGTTGCGTTTTATCGGATCGGATGACGTCGAGGTTGATGAGTTGCCCTGGGGTCCACACGATTGGCTTGTGCGTCCGGGATTGGCTGCGGCAGAGGGCTTGTTGCTTGTGCGGGTCCGCATGCCTGCGGGTAAGGCGCATCAGTTTCATCGGCATCCGGAGTTGGAAGAGATCATTTATGTGATCTCGGGTACCGCGGAGCAGTGGGTTGACGAGGAGTGCCGGCGGCTGGGGCCTGGTGAGGCAGCGCATATCCCGGAAAATGTCGTACATGGGACGTATAACAATTCAGCGGAACCATTGGTGTTTTTAGCAATTTTGTCTCCCGCTCATTTTGATGGACCAGCGCTGGTTGATGTCTGTGAGGAAAAACCGTGGTGCGATCTTAAAAAACCGATGTCATATTAGACGTATGACGAGCTGAATCTCTTGCTATAATGGGAAAATGCCACGCCCCACCCACTCACGTCGTCAATTGCTACGCCTCGGATTTGCCGGCGGTATTGGCCTGTCGCTTCCCGATCTGTTTCGCCTTCAATCGTTCGGCGGCGTATCGCCTTTGGCAAAGGCCGACTCGATTATCTATCTGTTTTTGCAGGGTGGGATCGCGCAGCAGGAATCGTGGGATCCGAAGCCGAACGCAGCGGTAGAAAACCGGGGGATGTTCGGCAGTATTCCGACCGTGCTGCCGGGAATTCGCTTCAACGAATTGATGCCCCACACGGCAAAAATTGCGGACCGAATTACCACGATCCGCTCGATGACCCACGGGGAGAATGATCACGACCGCGGCGTCCATATTATGTTCACCGGTTACGATCCGAGTCCGGTCGTATCGTACCCGAGTTTTGGGAGTGTCGTTTCCTACAAGTTGGGCGATCGTAATGAAATGCCGCCCTTCATCAATATTCCGAACCAGATCGATGCTTCCTCAGGACCCGGTTTTCTCAGTGCAAAATACAACGGCTTCTCATTGGGGGCAGACCCCGTCAAGGATGATTTCAAGGTACGTGATCTGAGTCTGCCTGCGGGAATCGACGGTGACCGCTTCGAGCGACGTAAAAAGATGCTCTCCGCGGTGAACGGTGATTTTTCAATCGCCCACAGCGACGACCAGCTCGATGCGCTCGATTCATTTTATCAGCGGGCTTATGCCCTCATTCATTCCGAGCGGGCGAAAAAGGCGTTTGACCTTTCCCGGGAAAGTGAAGCGACGCGTGAGGCGTACGGTCCAAGCGAGGTGGGTGCGCGTTTGCTGATGGCGCGTCGGCTTGTAGAAGCGGGGGTTCGGTTTATCACTGTGCAATATGGCGAGTGGGATCATCACGCGAAGCTCGAGCCAGGAATCAAGAAACACGTTCCGCCATTTGATCAAGCCTTTGCCGCGCTCGTTACCGACCTTGAGGCACGGGGAATGCTCGAGCGGACACTGGTGGTCGCTTCCACTGAATTCGGGCGAACTCCACGCATCAATACGCTTGCGGGCCGCGACCACTGGGGCAAGGTATTCAGTATCGCGATGGCGGGAGGCGGGGTCCAGCGCGGTCTCGTCTATGGAGCATCGGATGCGATCGCAGCGGAGCCGGCTCGCGACCCGCTGACCATACCTGATTGGACGAGCACGATCTATCACTTGTTGGGAATCGATAGTCGAGAGACATTGATGGCGCCCGGTGATCGCCCCATCGAGATCGTTCGTGGCGGCGAAGTGCGGAAAGAGTTGCTGTTGTAGAATTGATATCTCGTACTGCGAGCGATCTTATGTGTCGACGGGCCATTCTCAAAGTGACATTCGTCACTTGTCTTCTGATTGCCGTTTCGGCGAGTCAGGCGGCATCTCCTCGACTGGCGCGATTTGTTCCCGGTGCAATCGAGCGGGGCGCGACCACCGAGCTGATTTTGGAAGGAGAGCGGATGGAGGATCCGCTCGATCTGCACTTCTATGAGGAAGGCTTTGAAGTGGTGGATATCCGGCATGAGCAGGAGACGTGTCGCGTCATCTTACGCGTAGCTGAAGATTGCCGGATTGGCGAACACATTGGACACCTGCGCACGCGATCCGGACTGACGGAGTATCGCCCGCTTTACGTAGTTCCGCACGCGTTAAAAGCCGAGGCTGAAGCTGAGGGAGGACCGGACGAGGGCCGAGAGGGCAATTTACAGCAAATCGAACCCGGCTTCGCATATTACGGTACCCTGCCCCACGGAGATACAGATCGTTATGAACTTGATCTCGCCGAGGGTGATATTCTTCGAGTCGAGGTGCTTGCTATGCGCCTTGGAAACACGGCACTCGACACGGTTGTGACGCTCTTTGATGACGCTGGCAAACGGTTGGTGGAATCGACCGGCCATCCGTTTACGGTCGGTGACCCGATGTTTGCCTACGCGATTGAGAAAACCGGTCGATACGAAATCGAGATCCGCGAGTTGCTCGGCGAGGGGAATGATCAAAGTCATTACGTGCTCGTTGCCGGTACGTTTCCGCGTCCGCAGGCGATATTTCCTCCCGGGGCGGCCAAAGATTCCGCATTGACGGTTGAGTTTCGCGGCGACGGCGCTGGAGCGTATTCTCGGAAGGTAACGGTACCCAAAAACCCGGGACGCAGCTTTAGTTTTGCACTCGGCCCGGAGGGGCGACACGCACCGACCCCCATCCCGTTTCGCGTGAGCGATCATGAAAATCTCTTAGAAAATGAGCCTAATGATCGGCGGGATGCTGCCAATCGATTTAGCGTTGCGCAGGCGCCTTGCGGAGTGATCTCGGTGCCAGGCGACCGCGATTGGTATGCATTTGAGGCAAAAGAGGGCCAGGTTTTGAACGTCGAAATCTTCGCGCGCCGCATGCGGAGTCCGCTCGATTCAGCTATTTCGATCTACGATCAGCAAGGTGTTCGACTGAATGCAAATGATGACGGCGGCCGGGTAACCGAGCACGCGGATGCGGAGCCACGCGGGCCGGATAGCTATTTGCGCGTGAAAGTTCCGAGCGATGGCACCTACTATGTCGAAATACGCGACCGACTCGGCGCCGGGAGTCCACTGCATGTTTATCGCCTTGAGTGTTCCACAGTGAATCCGTGGTTGATCGTGCGGCTGCCGCGCGTGCAGGATCCCAATGAGTTGTACGGACAATACCGCCAACAGATATTTGTCGGCCGGGGCAACCGCTTTGCAGCGTTGGTGCGCATTCGTACGCGAGATTTTAATGGTCGTATGGCCTTGGAGATTCCTCAGCTTCCAGAGGGGGTTACGCTCGAGACGCAAACGATACCCGCCGGGACCACTGCCTTTCCTGTGGTGTTTACTGCTGCTGACGATGCGCCACTGACCGGAGGTCTCTTCGAAATGGTAGGACGCCCCGAGGATGAAGGAACGAATATTCGCGGAGGCTACTATCACTTTGCTGATTTACTGCGTGCCAATCCGGGAAACACCTTGTTGAAGACACGGATTGCCGATCGCGTACCGATTGCGGTCGTCGATCAACTTCCCTTCCGGTTGGAGGCGATCCCGCCGGAAGGTCCGATTGTTCGAAACGGTGAATGGGAGCTTACGGTGCGCGCAGTGCGAGACAAGGGATTTGATGAGGAGATTCGCCTGACCATGCCGTTTCTTCCCCCGGGCATCACAACGAGTTCCGGAGAGGTGATTCCGCCGGGTGAGGCGGAAGCGACCTTTAAGCTCACGGCCCATCCGATGATCACTCCGCGCGATTGGCAGCTTTACGTCATGGGGGTCGCAGGTCAGGAAAATAATTGGATGTGGGCTTCGACCCAAATGGTGCCTTTGAATGTCCGCAAGGGCTACGCTCAAGTTGCGATTGCTGATACTGAACTTTCGGTTGGTGGAAAGGCGACGCTCGCGGGCAAGGTCGTCGGCCTGGAGCCGTTTGAAGGTGAAGCCACAGTAGAACTCACCGGGTTGCCCGAAGGAGTTCGCAGCGAGGGCGGCACGTTTCGTTCCGGAGACGAGCAGGTATCAATTCCGCTGTCGGTCGACAATGCGGTGGCACCCGATGCCTATCGGGGGATTGGGTTACGGTTGCATGTCCCCGTGGGTGGAGAACAGATTACCTCCAAGGGTGATGCGGTGACGCTGACGATCACTTCAGGGAGCGAGCCGGATGCCGAGGATTCTCAGGTAGCTCAAAATGCAGATGCCCTGACCCGGTTGGAGCGTCTTCGTTCCGAGGCGCGCAAGCGCCGCGAAAAGGGGAATGGAAGGCCATGATCCACGCCACGTGTTTTCCGCTGGTCGTACTCGTTGCCACGGCGATGCCGAATGGTTTCTCGGTGGTTCCGGAGGAGGTGGTGCTCGACGGACATCCTGCATCGATTGTGGCCACGGAGTCGAGGGGCGATCGGGACTACGACGTGACAAGTGAATGCGAATTGCAAATAGAGAACGAGCAGGTCGCGCGCATTGACGGTCTAACGGTTTATCCGATGAAGCCCGGTGAAACACGCTTGATTGTCGGGAGAGGAGATCAGTCTCTATCGATACCTCTGCGGGTCCAGCGACTGCCGACCGAGAAGCAAATTAGTTTTCGAAACGACGTGATTCCGGTGCTCACGAAGTCGGGATGTAACAGTGGTGCATGCCACGGAGCGGCCTCCGGTCAGGACGGATTCGGGCTCTCCCTCTTCGGATATGATCCAACCGGCGATTATCAGGTCATCACCCGGCAATGGGTCGGACGGAGAGTCAATAAAAGTTTGCCGGAAGAAAGTCTACTTTTGAAAAAAGCCATTGGTGCAGTACCACATACCGGTGGGAGTCGCGTTAAACCCGGAAGCGTAGAATACAGAACGCTCGCGGAGTGGATTAGGCAGGGCGCACTTGACGACGAAACAAAGCCCCCGCGAGTGGACCGTTTGGCTCTTTACCCCGCCCAACTGACTCTCGGCGTGGGCGCCTCGCATCGAATCGTTGCGATCGCAGGGTACGAAGATGGAAGCCGCCGCGACGTTACCCATCTTGCGGAATTCAATACCACCAATGGCGATATCGCACAGGTCGACCACGATGGGTCGCTCCAGGCAAACGGTGCCGGCGAAGCTTACGTCACGGCGCGGTTCGACACTCTCCTGGCTGGCCAGGCGGCGGTGGTTGTGGATGACGAAGCAACCGAAGCGTGGCAACCTCAACCGGCGCTTGGTGAAATTGATCGACTGGTAGATGAGAAACTACGACGGCGCCGAATCAGCCCCTCCCCGCAGTGTGACGACGAGACCTTTCTTCGTCGTGTATCGCTCGACCTGCGCGGCAGGTTGCCGAGCGAGGAAGAGTGGGAACACTTTGTCAGCGACTCAAGCAGCGATAAGCGAGATCGCTTGATCGAGCAATATTTGCAATCAGAAGAGTTCGTCGATGCGGTTACTATGCGTTGGAGCGATGTGCTGAAAATACGTTCCGGGACGGTGGTCAGTCGTTCGGGCGTACACCGCTATGCGGGCTGGTTGCGCAGTCAGATCCAGAACAATACGCCACTCAATCGTTGGGTCCATGATTTAATATCGGTTCGGGGTGACTCGCGCAACAATCCAGCCGGCTATTTCTTTCAGACTGAAAAGGAAAAAACGAAACAGGCGGAGAATATTGCGCAGATATTTTTGGGGATGCGACTCCAGTGCGCTTCGTGTCACAATCATCCGTTTGATCGTTGGACGATGGACGATTACTATGGATTCGCGGCATTTTTAGTCCAGACAGGTAAAAAGCCGGGCGAAGATCCGCGTGAGATCATTCTTTACGATACAGGAGAGGGTGAGATCAAGCATCCGCTGACCAAAGGCGCAGTGCCGCCGCGATTTCTCGGAGGGCATTCGCCCAGCGTTGGGGATCGCGACCGCAGAACTGTCCTGGCGGAATGGGTTGTCGACGACGAAAACCCTTACTTTGCAAAGCATATGGCAAATACGCTCTGGTCGTGGTTGTTCTATCGGGGCATCGTCGATAAGCCGGATGATGTCCGTATTTCCAATCCTCCGACCAACGCACGGTTGCTCGATTATCTCGCCCGCCGACTCCGAGAAGATGGGTACGATATGCGTGCGCTTATGGCAGAGATTTGCCAATCGAGAACATATCAATCAGCCATACGAAGCGACATAGCCGGACTGGAGCTCTTTGCGGGTCAGCGGTTGCGTCGCCTTCCGGCGGCGGTACTCCACGACGCCATCGTGCAGGTCACCGAAGCGGAGACCAAATTTGAAAAAACACCTGCGGGCACCAGTGCAGTCTCACTTTCCGATGCCGCGATCACCAACACGTTTCTCGAGACCTTCGGCCGAAGCCCGAGAGCGACAGTTTGTACCTGTGAGGCGAAAAATGAACCAACCCTCTCCCAAGCGTTGCACTTGGTGAATGGTGATTCGGTCCAGGGAAAGATCACGTCGGGAAAAGTGGTGGAGGGGATGCTGTCTTCCGGCGAAGGGGTGGATGGTGTGATTGATGCCCTTTATGTTCGTGCCCTTTCCCGTCTGCCGAAGACGGCGGAGCGTACCGCCATCCGCGCGTTGATTGACGAGAAAGCTCCACAAGAGGGGCTCAATGATGTTTTCTGGGCCATCCTCAATTCCGCTGAGTTTTCGATGAATCATTAAGTTGGGAGTTGGGTGGCAATGAATTCGGCTATCCGGCACATGACCGCCTGAAACAACGAACGCAAACAAATCATGACTGGCGAGAAACAACGACACGTGATCGCAAGGAGCCTCAGAGTCTGGTGCATCCTGTTGGTGGCAGCAGCTGCGTCAGGCGATGATGTGGTCAGCTACGATGGCGATATTCTTCCTATTTTCCGCGCAGAATGTATCGCCTGCCACAATGAGGACGATGCGGAGGGGGATTTGAATCTCGCGTCGTACGATGGCCTGATGACCGGTGGCGCGAGTGGCCCGGTGGTCGATCCGGGCGATCCCGACGAGAGCCTTCTGTACCGACTGGTGGCTCATCTGGATCAGCCGAGCATGCCGCCGGAAACGCCGATGATTGCGCCTGAGTCAGTGGCGGCGATTAAGCAGTGGATTGCCAGCGGCGCCCCTCAGTCGGCGGGGGAAGGCGGCGCTGACGTGATCGATACTGCCGCGGGCGGTGCGGTCCCTGCCCCGATATCGCCGGGGACGGAGGACGGTTCTTTACCACCGCGGCTCCCGAAACGCCCCGCGTATCGTGGGGCGAATCGCCCTGCGGCCCTTTCGCTTGCTGCAAGTCCGACCGCGCCACTCGTCGCGGTTGCGGGGGTTCGGCAGGTGTGGTTTCACCGCGTTGACACGCTCGAATCCCTCGGCAGTATTCCCTTCTCGGGCGATGTGCGCGATATGGCGTTCAGTAACGACGGCAGTTTGTTGTTGATTGGTGGCGGAAATCCTGGCGCACGGGGGTGGGTGGAACTTTGGGATGTCGCCGGGGGTAAAAAAATTATGTCGATCGGAGAGGGGCTCGACGAGGTGCGGGCATGCGCAATTAGTAGTGACCATAAACGCGTCGCTCTGGCCGCTGCGGGATCGAAGATTCTTCTCTACGACCTCGCCTCAGGTAAGCAGGTCGCAAAGTTGGAGGGGCACAACGACTGGGTGACCGCGCTCAAATTCAGTGACGACGCGGTACTTCTCGCTTCCGCTGACCGACAGGGCGGACTTTTTCTCTGGAACGGGTGGACGGGTGAATTGTACGAGCAGCTCAAAGGGCATAAACAGCCGATCCACTCGTTGAGTTGGAGCAAAGATTCAAATTCCCTCTCATCGAGTGGTGATGATGGATTTGTTCGCATCTGGTCTGCTGACGGCGGCCAGGAGGAAAAGAAGATCAAAGCCCATCCGGAGGGAGTCGTTGCGCACGAAACGTTCGGCGATGGTTGGGTGACTTCCGGGCGCGACAATCTTGTGCGGATCTGGAACGCAGAGGGGAAATCGATCCGCGCACATACCCCGTATGCGGCCAGGGCAACTTCGTTGGCAATCAGTCGTCCCGGGGGCGGTATGATCGCCGGAGATTATTCGGGGCGTGTGGTGGTGCTGGATACCGACACCGGTGCAGTCCGCGGCGAAATTGAGCTGAACCCCACGTCGGTTGAAGAACGAATCACCGATAAGCGCGCACTGCAGGCGCAGTTGCTTGAGCAGCGCAAGGAAATTGAAGTGAAACGCAATGAGGTCATCGGCCAACTTAAAAGGATGAACCATAAACGGGCAGAGTGGGCAGAAGAGCTTGAGCAGGTGAATCGACGGATTGTATCGGCGCAGGAGACGGTTCTCGATCTGAAGCGTAAAGTGCGGCGTTTTACCGCGGAGGTCGGTACAGCAAATTCACAACAGTCACGCGTGCTTATCAAGCGCAAGCTCGCTCGGATGGCGCTGCGGCATGAGGAAGAGGTACTCGACGAACAAAATCGTCGACACGACGATTTGAATTCGCTTTATGATGAGCTTCTTGTGAAGAAAAAGCAGAGGGAGGTCGTGCTTCAGCAGGCTGAGGCGCTTCTATCTAAAAACAAGCAGGAGGCGAAGCGCGTATTAATTCAACTCGCTGCACTGGTTGAGGAGTCAGCCTTTTCAATCGCTTACGAAGCACTTCGTGAGGGGGAGTGATCGAAGTAAGCCTTCGCCAGTAGAACATGAATGAAATAAGCATGCTTTCACCCCTCCGTGCACGGCTCGCGCGATCGCCGGCGTGGGTTCTGGCGGTCTACGGGATTGTCGCCGCGTTTTCTACGTACTTTTGCATGTACGCATTTCGCAAACCGTTCTCCGCCGCCACATTCCGGGACGGTTCGGGTGAACCGCTGGAATTTCTCTCTACGGGAATCGAGTTGAAGACGGCGCTCGTGATCAGTCAGATTATCGGCTATGCACTCAGTAAATATATCGGCATCAAACTTTGCAGTGAGGTGACGCCCACAAGGCGGGCAACCTATCTGGTGGTCACTATTCTTCTGGCACTCGTAGCCCTGGTAGGTTACGGTTTGGTGCCGGATACGTTCAAGGTGTTTTTTATCTTTCTTTCCGGACTGCCACTCGGAATGGTGTGGGGGTTAGTCGTGTGGTATCTCGAAGGCCGCGCGGTTTCGGAGGTGTTGCTCGCGGGCTTGAGTTGTTCGTTTATCCTCGCCAGCGGGGTAGTGAAGGATGTGGGGCGACATGTCATGGAGGCGTGGTGCGTGAGTGAAGGCTGGATGCCGGCAATCGTCGGCCTGCTTTTTTTGCTTCCCTTCTTTGCGGCGGTTTGGTTGCTCAATCAGATGCCGCCGCCCTCAGCAGCGGATGAGCGAGCCCGAACGCATCGAGAGCCGATGGATGCGCGCGAACGCGTCGGTTTTGTCCGGCAGTTTTTTTGGGGTTTGCTGATGCTGGTGGTTGCCTATTTCTTTCTTACCGCGTACCGCGACTATCGCGATAATTATCAGGTCGAGATGTTCTCTTCACTCAACTATTCTTACGAGAGCAATAAGGCGATTATTTCTCAGGCCGAAACGATTGTCGCGTTCGGTGTGCTCGTTCCTTTGGGTCTCTTGTTTTTGATTCGTAATAATCGGGCGGGTCTGATTGGGACGTATGGCATCATGATCACCGGCGTTGCGATTCTCGGGGGTAGTACGTGGTTGCTTGAGCAAGAAAAAATCAGTGGGTTTTGGTGGATGACTTGCGTGGGGTTGGGTGCTTATTTAGCGTATGTGCCTTACGGCTCCGTCCTTTTTGACCGGTTGATGGCCCAGAGTCACGTGGTCGGGACCGCAGTCTTTGCGATCTATATTATGGATGCGCTTGGCTACACCGGTTCGGTTGCGGTCCAAATCTACCGCGATGTATTTTATCGGGTTGATCAGGAGTCAGGTGCGGACAGGCTCGGGTTTTTTATCGATTTCAGCTATCTGATGGCCGTGGTTGGCATGGTTCTCTTTGTGGGCAGCATGCTCTATTTCCTGCTTCGAGAGAAGCGGTCGAACTTCAATGCCGCTCAATAGGCACGCTCGCGGGGTCAGCTTATACTCTGAAGGAGGGCATAGCCGAAAGAGGATCGATGACCACAGAATCGCGTCGCCAATTTCTCAAGTTATCTGCCGGCCTAACGGCCGGATTGTCTCTCGGTGGACAGTCGTCCGGTGAAGGGGCGATTCCGGACATGGAGCGATCGGGCATACCGCCGCATCAGTCGCTCGCGCTTCCCGGTCTCCACGCTTATGCGCAAAAAAGTATCGCCGCAGGAGACGAGGCTGTATTTCGCGTCAGTTCGTCTGTGCCGTATAAGCTTCGCGTACTTCGATTAGCAGGTGAAGTCGATGACCCGAACTCGGATGTTGAACTGGCGACGTTACGTGAGGACGCGCCAAGCGTACAGCCCATCCATCTCGGATCGTACGTCAACGTCCCGGAGGGCCTTCAGGAGGGTGAAATCGCCGAGGGGCTTTCGGTGGAGTGCTGGGTCCGACCCTGGGGCTTCAATCGGCGTCAAGGGATCGTTACTCAATCCGTATCCGATACGGAGGGATGCGGCCTCTATCTTGATGCCGATAGTCGGGTTGAATGGAGTTGGACCGACGGAGAAGGAAAAAAACAATCTCTCAAAGCGGAACGGCAGCGTTTGGCTCGCCGCGTATGGACCCATGTGGTAATCACCATAAGTGGCGAACAGGTTCGACTCTATTCCGATGGCGTCCTCGTTGCGTCTACGGCGCTAGAAGAACCTCTGCGATTGTTTGCTGCGCCGTTACGCCTTGGTGCGACGGGGGGTACGGAAGGCGCTGCGGGCTTTCTTGACGGCGATATCGCGATGCCGGTTCTTTACCGACGTTCCCTTTCGGCAGAGGAAGTGGCGGATCGCTACCGAATTCGCGGCTTGAAAGTGCCGAGTGTCGATGACGAGTCGATTCTTGCCTGTTGGCCGCTTGATGAGGAGTCGGGTGATACGGTCCGCGATATCAAAAAAAACCAACGACAGGGCCAAATTATCAATCATGGCTCGTGGCAGATCGGCGGCCCCTCCTTTCGAGCTGAATCGATCGCACGCTACGGGCAGGACTACGACCCGGCGCAGGATGGAGGCCGCGGCCATGGGCTTCGTTTTTGTAGCGATGACCTCGTCGATTGCCGCTGGGATGAAAGTCACCGCGTGGCGATTGCTCGCGACGCACCGAGTGGAGTCTACGTCGGCCGATTCCATTATGTCTGGGACGGCAAACCGATGCAGTACGACTGCACATTCATTGTGAGGAAAAATAGTCAGCGGCCTGCGGCGCCTATCCTGATGATCTGCAGCACATCGACTTGGTTGGCATACAATTGCGCTCCGTTTCCACGTCCGCGACCGGCTGGCCGCGACTGGAACGCACCGAGTTTGCCCGATGCGCCAACGTATTGTTGCTATCACAATCATCGTGCCGGGCAGCCCACCTACTACTTAGGCGTCAATCGTCCTTGGCCCGGGGCGGGCGCCGACAATTTATTCAGCCCGAAAGAAGTCGATTACAGTCATTTGATGCGAGGTGAACTCTTTACGCATCGTTGGCTTGATGGAGTCTACGATCCTGCAGCCGCCTATGATTACGATGTTGTTACTGATTGGGACTTGCACAACAATCCTCAGCTCCTAAACGATTACCGCGTCGCTATCGTGAACGGACATAGCGAGTATTGGTCTGCTGAGGCGTTTGAGGGACTTGATAAGTATTTGTCGCAGGGTGGAAATTTGATTGTGATGAGCGGTAATACATTTTTCTGGAGGACGAGCTACAGTGCCGACGGTTCGGTGATGGAGTGCCGTAAATACGATGCCCGTATCGGCGGACGTCGCGCAGCACCGATGGGTGAGACCTGGCATAGCCAGGATGGGAATCGAGGCAGTCTCCTGCGGGAGTGCGGCTTCCCGGAATACCACTTCGTAGGACTCGCCTGCATCGGTTGGGACGGGCTTCAGAAGAAGGAAGACTATGGGGTCTACCATACGGTGGCGGAGGACCATTTTCTATTCCACGAGCCGGAGGTGGTGGGCCTTGCGCGAGGCGACACATTCGGTCATGCGCCAGACGGAGGGTTGCCCCACGCCGTCGGGCACGAATGGGACGTTCGGCTCCCGACGCTCGCACTGGTCACCACGCACATCCCTCGGGGCGCCGTGCTTCCCGACGACGAGCCGGCAGGCATTGTGACGCTGGCAGAGGGTTATCGGGATGCGGGGGGAGGCACCTTCGACTATTTTACGAACCCTGCGCGAACGCGAGATGGAATTTCCGCCGAAATGATCTATTGGGAGCGTCCCCGAGGTGGAAATGTGCTGCATTTCGGTGCGATTGCCATTGGATGGGCACTTTCTGCTGATCCGAAGCTCTCGATGATTGTACGTAATGCGATGCATCATTTCGGCGTTCCCCGCCGTACCGATTCCAAGGCATAATGGTCCACCGGAGACAGTCGGTGCGTGATGGGGGCTTATGATGTCAAGCAGCTTGCGTGGGGGATACAATGTCCGGGGATGGATCATCTGGGCCATCGCCACGCTCTTTCCGATCTATCAGTTGGCGATTCAGATCGGATATGGGTCACTTGAAAAAGATATTTCAGAGGACCTGAAGTTATCGCTTCTCGATTCGAGCCTTCTTTCCGGTTCGTTTCTTTTTACCTATGCGCTCATGCAGGTTCCGGCGGGTTGGCTTCTCGATCGCCTGAGTCCCCGTTGGCTTCTCGGGATTTCGGCCTCGCTGTGTGGCGCCGCAGCGTACGGATTTTCGCAATGCAATACGCTTGGATCGGCGATTCTTTTTCGTTGCCTTCTCGGGCTCTTCGCGGCATTCGGGTTCCCAGGAGCGGGTTTGCTGGCGAGGCGGTGGATCGCAGGATCTTTTTTTGTCCTTGCCATGGGCCTGATCGATTTTCTGTTCGGCATTGGCGCGGTGGGGGGAGAGTCGGGTTTTGCCCTGCTGCTTACGGACGGGGTATCATGGCGAACGATTATGATAGGCCTTGCGGTCGCTGGCTTTGCGATCGGACTTCTCTGTGCACTGATCGTACGGGACCGGCCTCCGGGCATGGAGGATCGTTCCTCGAGGGTGGAGGTCATCGATGCACTCAGGGTCCTGCTGCGCAACCCCACGGTTCTCTGGGCCCTTATCTTTTATGGTGGAATGATCGGCACTGCGTTCGGGTTTGGCGGGCTTTGGGATATCCGTCTCCAGAATGCATTCGGGTTCGATAAGATCGAATCGGTCAATCTGAACAGTTGGATTTTTGTAGGCCTCGCCGTTTCGGCACCACTCACCGGTGTCCTGGCCGACCGACTAACCAATCGCCGCCCGCTTTTGCTAGCGGGGGCTGCTGGATCGCTGGCGGGCGTGGCAGGTTTGATATTCATTCCGCTGATCATTCCCTATTGGGCACTCGTGTTGAATCTTGTCGTAAGTGGACTCTTTCTCGGCACGTCGGTGGCGATCTTTGGCGTGGCGTGCGACGCGATACCCCCGCGGTATGCCGGAACGACAATTGCCCTGGTGAATGGCGCAGGTTGCCTTCTGGGAGCAATCCTTCAGGTCATGCCAGGTTTTTTTATCGGGGCTGGTGATTGGCATCCACTCGAGGCATATCAGCATGTTTTATCGATTTATATTGCAATCCTTTTCTTATCGATCGTCGCGGCATGGAAGCTCGGAACGCCGAGTTCGAGTGCGACCGAGACGTGATCGCTGCGTGTGTTATGCGGAGAAAATACGTTGGTACGCCAGATAGTGCGCCGCTTCGACCGGGCTGGAGTTTGATTCGCCGGCCAAGTGTAGGACCTCACGCACGTTTTCGGCCACGCGATTGCGCGTGATTTGTTTGGCCTCGAGTGATTTGGCGCCGGTGCGGATATTTTCCTCGATGGAAACTTTAGATGTGAGCTCGACGAAGGCGGCAATTGCGCCTCCCGGATTGGCGATGATATCGGGGATCACGTCGATGCCGCGGGAAAAGAGCGCAGAGCGTCCGTCCGCGGTGACCGGATTATTGGCTCCCTCGACGACGGAACGACTTTCCACGAGGTGAGCGTTTTTTGCTCCGATGACATCTTGCACGGCACAAGGAAATAATACGTCGACGTCCGCTTCTAAAATGGAATCGAGCGGCATGGGGGCGAGGCCGGCTGACTCGAGAGTACGTTTCGTTGTCACAAAATCCATGGTGGAGATGCTCTGCATCAGTTCGGGTTGTGTGGCTTCGGGTATGCTCCAGCAGCCATCTATACGGGGGTCGCATATGAGCATCAGTCGCATGCCCCGCTCGACCGCATAGCGGCAGACTGCGGCGCCCATCGCCCCGAGTCCTTGGACAGCCGCGGTGGCGCCCTCAACCGCCCTGCCCCGTTCGCTCAGAAGCGTGATCGCTGCCTCGGTGACACCGAGCCCGGCGATCCCCTCCTTGTCGTAATCGGTTCCACCCATTTCGACCGGTTTGCCGGTGAAGACATCGAGGCGATCAAGCTCGTCGCAGGCCCATTGAGCGTGAATCGGCTGGGCCCCGAGATCGAATCCGAACCCGCCCCAGCGTCCACCATTTTGGCGGAGCGCGGGGGCAACCAGTTGAACAAACTGCCGATACTGCCTCTCAAAATCGTCGCCCTGGGGATCGGCGCGGAGACCCGACTTTGCGCCACCGAGCGGAAGCCCCGCAGCCGCATTTTTGAGCGATTGTGTCCGTGCCAGTCGCCGGACTTCATCGAGCGTGAGTGTGGGTGTGATCCGCGTTCCACCCTTGCCGCAGCGGCCGAGTGGTCCGCCGATGGCGTTCCGGGTCGACCAGACAACGACGTGTCCTTCGATATCTAACTCGTCATCACTGACCGAGAGCTCAACTTCTGGCTTAAGGGCATTGAAGCGTTGCTCGAGTGTGTCGAGTGTTTCGCTGAAACGCGTTGACATGAGAATCGCCTCAGATGGGCCGAGCGCGGTGATAACGGGCTAGTGATCCGATGTGTCGGCACGATTAGTCTGGGAAGTATAGGTGCTTTCAAAAATGCGATCGGCGTTACCCGCTTCGAAGCCATCGCGACGATGTTCGCGTTTTAGCTCCTTAGGGGGAAGGTGCGCGTGTTCGGGGAGTGGCAGTCGCTCAGCGAACTCCACATAGGACCCGGAAATATCACGTTTTACAATGTCGTCTTTACCGGATCGGAATTCGCTTGAGACGATTTGCGCCACCGTACTGCTCTGCTTAAGGAGGCCGTCCGGAGACATTTTGATCGTACCTCCCGAATCGTTGAGAGTTACGCCGATTGACTCCAAAAAGGCGTTGAAATCCTCGAGCGTGTTGTAGCCATCAGGTAATTCATGAACACTGATAGTGAAGTGATTGAGGTAATAGCGATTGTAAAGCGCCCATGCGGCATATTCACTTTCTTCGAGGAGTTTTGAGTAGTGCTCCCAGGTGAGTAACTCCCAGAGCGAACTGTGGAGGAAGCGATCGACCTGTTCCCATTTGCTGATATCAATATTCTCGACCGGGTCGCCTTTTACGGTGCCCGTATAATCGCGGATGATTTGTTGTGCCTCCGGGCTCAGTTCGTCGACGCACAATTCGCTGATAAAGATCCGAGGATACGAAGGTTCCGGAGGAGCATACCAATACGCATTAAGTTTTTTGTTATCAAAACGATAATAATCGCGTTTTTGATAGCCGTACGCCAGGAATATTTTTTCAAGCGACGCGATGCCTAGGTGTTCAACCCCGAGTGTCCGGAATGCCACATGGTCATTGGCGAGATCTTCGGGGCTGTCGACGGTGCCCCGCTGAATCAGGGAAGATGTTATTTTTCCGACATCGGGTACCCGTTGGCGGTAACGACTCATCAGACCGTGAAGTGTTTGGTCGAGTCCGGGTAAGGCATTCATAGAGGCTCCTTCTCTCCGTGGGAGATGCACAAAGCTGGAAAGCAAGCCCATTCTGTCAATATTGATTCGAAAGAACAACTTCCCGCATAGCGGTGTGGTGGTTCACTTACTGGTAGATACGTACCGGAGGATCGGCTTGTTTTCTAGATTACGGCTAAAATCGGGCGGGCTGCTCGTTTCGCTGTGAAGGACGGTTCGGGGTATAGGCAAAATGTGGTTTTCATATGTTACAATCGGGCCCCCGGGGCCCGAGAGGGATATACGGCCACCGCGTCCAATAGTCTGAAGCGGGTGCACCAAATGATCGATGCGAGTCAGAAGCCTGAACGAACGCTAACGGTGTTCGGGTTGGTGATGATCACGACTGGGATTATCACCAGCATTCACGGTGCGCCTTCCATGGCGGAATATGGAATTTCCCTCATCTTCATCTACCTTTTTGTAGCAGCGGTTTTTTTGATGCCGTCGGCATTGATTTCAGCCGAGTTGGCGACCGGTTGGCCGGAAGACGGCGGTGTTTATGTATGGGTGAAACAGGCCTTCGGTGAACGATTTGGGTTCATTGCCGTTTGGCAGCAATGGATCGAAAACGTCATCTGGTTTCCGTCTATCCTTACCGTCACGATCGTTGCGGCGTCCTACGGAATCGATCCGGAGTTGAAGGATAATAACTGGTATATTTTTTATTCCGTTAACGGTCTTTTCTGGATTCTCACGCTGACCAACCTGTTCGGGATGAAGACGAGCGGCGCGGTGGCTACGATCTGCACAATCTTCGGTCGTATCGTGCCGATCCTTTTTATGTTCACCCTAGCGCTCATCTACCTCGGCAAAGGCAATCAAGTCGGTTGCGAAATTTCGTGGGACCAATTGGTTCCCGACTTTACGGATGTGGATAAGTTGTCATTTATTGTCGGCGCATTTCTGACGTTCGCAGGCATTGAAGCATCCGCTTCGAATGCGGCATCTGCGAAAAATCCAAGGCGCGACTATCCGATTGCAATCATATTTTCGGCGTGCATTGCACTGGTGCTCGTTACATTAATCGCCCTGGCTATTGCGATGGTGGTTCCCGCTGGCGAAATTAATCTTGATGCAGGAATTATGCAGGCGATAGAACGGATGTTTGCGGCGACGGGCTTGCTACCGCTTCTTCCGGTTGCGGGACTGATCATCGCGCTCGGAATGGTGGGAGAGGTCAATAACTGGATTCCTGCACCAACCCGTGGCTTGCTTGTCGCAGGACGCGATGGCACCTTATCACCGTTTTGGCAGAAGGAAAATAAACACGCAGTCCATCAGCGAATTCTCGTGTTCCAGGGCTTCATCTTTACGGCGATTTCAACGATCTATTTGTTTTTTGATGTACAGATCGCATTCTGGTTGATGAATGTAGTGCCCACGATGCTCTATATCGTGATGTATTTCCTCATGTTCGCGGCGGGCGTTCGTTTGCGGTACACGCATCCGGATGTACCGCGAAGGTACCGAGTTCCGTTCGGAAATGTCGGAATGTGGGTATTGGCAATAGTCGGAGCGGCGGCAGGGCTGGTTGCAATCTGTTTTGCGTTTTTGCCCCCTGGGAATGTGAGTGACGACATGCGGGGCGCGTATGTGACGGTGGTAGCACTCGGGTTTATTATTTTTACTCTGTTGCCGTTCGCAATCTATGCGGTCCGCAAACCTGGGTGGCGAGTTGAGCAGGGAGAGTAGCGAGAGGTACCCGGAGCGAGGAAATGCTGCGGTGCAGTGCGGCATTCACAGGTCGAAGCGGATGCCCTGGGCTAGCGGCAAATCGTCTGAATAGTTGATAGTGTTCGTTGCGCGCCGCATGTATTGCTTCCATGCATCGCTGCCCGACTCCCGACCACCACCCGTTTCCTTTTCGCCTCCAAATGCGCCACCTATTTCGGCACCGCTGGTACCGATATTGACGTTGGCGATTCCGCAATCGCTCCCCGCCGGTGAGACAAATCGTTCGGCCTCCGAGGCGTCGCCGGTGAGGATTGCCGACGAGAGGCCCTGTGGGACATCGTTGTGCAGTTCAATCGCCTCAGGCAGTGTCTTATATCGGATGATGTAGAGGATGGGAGCAAATGTCTCGTGTTGTAAGATGGGCGCGTCGGGACGAATCTCCACGAGCGCCGGTTCGACGTAGGCGCCCCCTGCCGGCACATCTGCAGTCACGGGTCGACCGCCGTGTACCGTCCCGCCCTGTGTCTCTGCCTCGCGAAGCGCATTCTGCATTTGATCGAGGGCCTGTTTGTCGATGAGCGGTCCAACCAGTGTATCGCTTTGACGCGGATCACCGATTGGCAGCTTGTCAAATACACCGCGGAGTGTGGAAACCATTTCATCCGCGATCGATTCATGGACAAAGAGCCGTCGAAGCGATGTGCACCGCTGTCCGCAGGTCCCGGCAGCAGAAAAGGTAATCGAACGGACGGCGAGATTGCGGTTTGCCGTCGGAGTGACGATCATCGCATTGTTTCCGCCGAGCTCAAGCAAACTTCGGCCCAACCGTGCGGCGACGGTTTGAGCCACTGCCCTGCCCATCGGCACCGAACCGGTGGCTGAAATAAGGGGAAGCCGGGGATCGGCGGCAAGCGTTTCACCCACATCGCGGCCGCCGATCAGGAGGCTCGATGCATCAGTCGGAAAATCACTGTCGCGCTCGAGTGCCTTTTGGAATAGCGATTGGCAGGCGATCGCGGTGAGCGGAGTCTTTTCGGATGGTTTCCAGATGACCGGATCGCCGCAAACCCACGCAATCGCGGCGTTCCAGGCCCACACGGCGGTAGGAAAATTGAAGGCGGAGATTACACCAATCGGGCCTAGAGGATGCCACTGCTCGGCCATGCGGTGTTCGGGCCGTTCGCTGGCAATGGTTTTACCGTAGAGTTGCCGGGAGAGACCGACGGCGAAGTCGCATATGTCGATCATTTCCTGGACCTCACCACGCGCTTCAGCCGTGATTTTACCAACCTCATGGACGATCAATTCACTCAATGGCTCCTGATATTCGCGCAGCACCTCGGCGAAACGGCGTACGAATTCGCCTCGCCGCGGCGGAGGAATGACGCGGAGTACACGGAATGCATTTTGTGCTGCCGCAATGACCGGCTCGGCCTGCTCGGGGGTTGCCCATCGAATCGATGAGAGGTGGGTGGCGTCGATCGGGCTCTGCACCGGAACGTCGCCGCCATTTCCAGAAGTCCAGTTGCCACCGATGGAAATCGCAAAAGGTGGATCAGAGATGCCAAATGGTTCCAGGAGCGAACGTGTCATGGGAAAGGGGCCCAGCGTGGAGGAGTTGGGATACTACGCAGTAACGTTGGCCAGGGAGATATTGGTCGGATTAGTCGAAGCACTAATGTCCGATGCATAGAGCTGACCGAAGCGATTCGACATGAAGGTATCGAACTCAACTTCTTCCTGGCGAAGGAAGCCAGTTTTTGGCAGATGTCCGGTCACGAACAGGTCAAGAACAGCGCAAACACCCGCAGCCGTAGTGATCTGTATAGCACTCCAATTTTCCCCGTCAATCGTTTGGTGGTAGATTTTGCGGGCGTCGGTAATTTGGACAAACTGATCCTTTTGCCAGCCGGTGACCGTGCAAAACGTCACTACAACATCCTGAAACGTGACCGGAAGCGCATGCTCAAGAATGTCTTTGAATATGTCGCGACGCTGCCCCAGGTCTAACTCGCGGACGAGGAGCACCGCCAGGTCGCGGTGGCCCATGTAGCGTATGGTTTTATAATTGAGCTCACGCACTTGGCCGGCAAGTGTTTGGCACAGCGTGCCAAGTCCGCCACTGGTGTTGAATGCTTCGTAGCGGACACCATCGAGAGAAAACTGCTCGAGACCTTCAAGAGCAAGCACCTCGATGGGGTTGCCGTCGTGAATCGCCTCACAGGGGTTGCAGTATTCGTTGATCAGCCCGTCGGTTGACCACGTAAGATTGTATTTCAGTTGCCCGGTTGGGAATTTCGAGAGTGCTCCTACTCGCATCCGTACGGCGTCGAGTTTATCGAAATGAGCGCAGAGATGATTTGCGACAATGGAAATAAACCCGGGGGCAAGGCCGCATTGTGGCATGAAAACCTGACCCGTTTTGGCCGATTCGGCACAGGCACGTACCCGACGCGTGGTCGCAACATCTTCCGTCAAATCGAAGTAGCTCACGCCGGCTTTGAGGGCAACCTCTGCAACAACTGGATTGTAATAAAAACTTAGCGCCGAAATGACTGCATCGCATCCCTGCATAGCGTCGGCAATCTCGTCGGCGTTTTCGGCGTCGATCACGCGGGTCGAGACACGAGGCCACCCGTCGAGCCGCTCAAGCACTGCGGCGTTCGCATCGGTGACGAGAAGTTCATAATCCCCAGTATCCGAAAGGAGACGCGTGATCATGCGCCCGATTTTTCCGGCACCCAGCAAAAGTACTCGATACATCTAAAAGTATCCTTCCATTAAAAAAGACCGCCCGGCAGGCAAATATTCTAACGCAGAACTCATACGGTGGCGAGGTGCGGGTTTCAGTGCCGTGCAATGGTCGTTAAGTGGGCCATGGGTAAGCATTGAAGTTTAAGAAATCGATAAATTGGCGCAATAGAAGCGAAATGGATAGTTGGAAAGAATTTGTTGGCGAAGTTTTCCGGGCGGCTAGCAAAAAACTTGACAGGCGGACTCGATAACGGGTATACAGCGCATTGAGGGAAGAACCGTACCGTTTTGTCTCGTCTTTTGGCGGTTTTTTCTTCGCCGCGCCCTGGAGCTTTACGGCGACGACCGAAGGTCCCCGGGACATGCGGATGAACGCGTGAGAAGGGCCCTTCAGCCCCCTGTTCTGGGTGCTGGAGTCGATGGAATCCGCGCGGTGGTCGCGTTCGACGACGATTGCGCAAACCGTATTATCTCATCACGGGGAGGCCGTCATGTTAGTGATCAGCAGAAGGCAAGGAGAGTCTGTTTGGATCGGAGATCAAATCAAGATTGTGGTCTGTACGATGCGTGGTAAACGGGTGAGTCTAGGTATTTCAGCACCGCGGCATGTATCGGTGGTGCGTGATGAACTGCGGCAGGCGGACATTGAGAAAGCACTTGCTGCATCCGACCTGGGGGTCTCGGAAGTCAAGATTACCGGGTCTGACCTGATCGGCCGAAGGTAATCGGGAATTCATTACGTCGGACAGCCCGTGAGGGAGTGGAAGGTGCGTGTCCCTCACGGGCTCGTTCGACATCGGCGTTGAAAAAGAATTGCTCGTTCAGGGTAAGGCGAAAATTTCGCATTCGCGCTCGTTCCCCCTTCAAATTTCTTGTCGAAAAATAATGATGCGGTTATTTTGAGGTCGGGGGTGCAAAACAGAGAGGCAGGTGAGCCGGCGGACCGATGTGCCAGGATCGGGAATGCGCTGGGCATTGCTTGTAATGGCTTGCCTGCGGTGAGGAGATGGCGATGGAGATCTGGCGAGGTTCTCGGATTCTGCCGGGCGCAGTCATGCTGATGGTTTTTTTCTTAGCGGCGCGAGAGGCCGAGTGCGCCAGTGGCTATAAGGCATATTCGATCTTGAGCGTGTCGCATGCGGTGACGTACGGGCAACCGGGTGATGCCGCGTTTACTTCATGTGAGGAGGCTTCAGGTCACGCCACAGAGATGCAGCGCCTGCTTCCCGAGCCCTATTCTTACGTTCTTGCAAGTGTCGGGATCGCCAGCCTCTTGGCGATGGGAGGAATCTATCGTGTGCGGAAGCCCCCCGCTCGACCGGCACGGAGTTCAGGACGAATTCGATCGGTAGGCTCGCGTTGGCCCGGGCGATGAGCTGTGGTACGTCGGCCGTGACAACCTCAGTGTGCGATAAGCCACACCACGAGAATCAGTCCAGCGAGCAGGATTGATCCGGTAATGTGCCCGGTCCAACGTTCGGTGGCAAGCCAGGATCTCATCATCCAACCGATGATCGGGACGAAAACAAACCCCATCGCTGTCACCGCGAGCGCAGCGGTTAACAGTTGAAGGCTTGGTTTGGTCGCTCGGGGGAGCCATTGCGGAATCCATGCGCCGAGGGTGATCACCAGTGGATAAAGAGCAGCGAGAACGATAAGGCACATTTTCCACCTGGGCGCGTGACTCGGTAGATGTCCTCTTTCGACCGGAAGGTGGAGCCATGCAGTAAAGCCAGCGGCGCTTTGTGGATATTGGACAAGGACGCGCCTGCCTAATTTGTTATCAAATCGCTTGATGAGCATGCGCCTTTCGTCAGATTCAAGCCATCGCACTAGGGTTTCGGCAGATGTGAAGGAATAGATGCCGACGAGTCGGATCACGCGATCGGAATGTTCGGATATTTCTTTGGTTTCGGCTGAGAGGAATCCGGGAAAGCGACTCGCAGCTTGTTGGAATTCCTGTTGTGCGGCGACCAGTTTTTCGCGATCGTCGGCGTTTCCCTCAAGCTGCACGATAAAGTGAACGTTTTCCTCTGCACGAAAAACATCGTGTTGGTTTGTCATGAAAAACCGAAAAAGTGATTAGTTTGTTCAAAAACGTGTCCGTCTTCCGCGTCGGGCGACCATCTACTTATGGAAACCAAATGCCAAAGCCACTGGTGGCGACGTAATCATCGCCACACACAAAATAAGGGCAAGTGTGGTTTAGCGGGCAATTGGTGTCGATACGGCGGCAGTCGAACACTGCCTGGTCGACATACGGATCGCTGATTTGTCGACCCGACGTGTCTGCCAAAAGTAGGCCAGCGTCGATCGGCACCAATTGTTCGTGATGTCTCCCGAAGCGTTTTTGTACCAACTTCCCGCATAGCCACTCCATACCTTTCGCTTCAGTTCGCTCTGGAGAATCGTGTCAAAGCGATCCGTCGCCTCCTCGGTTGCCTCGAAGGCGTCAGCCCCGTTTCGGTCAAGGAGCGAAAGCATTTGAAGAATGTAGCGGACCTGGCATTCCACCATGAAAATGATGGAGTTGTGGCCTAGGTTCGTATTTGGTCCATACAGCATGAAAAAATTGGGGAACTCTGGCGCAATAAGTCCTAATATTGTCTTCGGCCGTCGCGACCATAAGTCATCGAGGGTTTGGCCCCGGCGGCCAATGATCTCCATCGGATAGAGAAAGCGGTTGGCCTCGAAGCCGGTTGACATGACGATGGCATCGAGGGGTATCTCGCGGGCGCCGGTCTGGATGCCGCGTTCTGTGATTGCGGCGATCGAATCGGTAATGAGGTCGACGTTCGATTGGTGTAGGCATTGTAAATAGTTGTTGGACAGGAGGACCCGTTTGCATCCTGCCGGGAATGTCGGAATGAGTTGGTCGTGGAGGTCTGGCGGTGCGACGCGTTTCATTCGGCGGCGACTCCAGCCTGTAAATGCGCGGTTCAATGCAGTGCGGCGGTTGTAGCAGAGAATGCGAAGTTCAAAAAAGAGATACATTATCCATCGCTGAACGCGAGAGAAACCCGGAAGCAGCCGATTCAACTGCCGCCAGAGCCACGGGTACCTATGGTCGTGGCGGTGCAGGATCCAATTGGGCGATCGCTGGAAGACCGCCACCTGCTCGGCTTGTTTAGCGAGTTCTGGTATCAGTTGAATCGCGCTGGCGCCATTGCCGACCACCCCAACGCGTTTACCCGCGGGGTTGAAGGAGTGTTCCCATCGAGCCGAGTGAAAAAGTGGCCCTTTGAACGAATCGATCCCTTCAATCGCCGGCAGTCGCGGACGACTCAACTGCCCTACGGCACTGATAAGAATATTGCAATGGATCACCTCGCCGGTTTTGAGGGCCACCTCCCAGCGTTTGTCTTCTTCGTGCCATTGGGCTTTCTCAACGGCCGATTGAAACTGGATATGATCCCGAAGGGAAAAACGATCGACGCATTTGCGAAAGTAATTAAGGATCTCATCCTGTGGCGCATATTTCCTGCTCCAGTTGCCGTTCATTGCAAACGAGAAAGAGTAGAGCATGGAGGGAATATCGCAGCCGCAACCGGGGTAGGTATTGTCGAGCCATGTGCCGCCCACATCATCTGACATTTCGATGATCCGGAAATCTCGGTGCCCATGCCGGAGGAGTTGGATTCCCATGCAGATCCCACTCACTCCCGCACCGATAATTAAGATGCGAGGGCTGTCGCTCATTTTCGGGTCTGATGGTGTGGAGTGGCGTATCATGCTGCGATCGCGGTCATCGGGCGATAAAAGGGCTCTGCGAGGATCTAATATAACGCTCGCTGCACCCCAGGGCGAAGCCCGAAATGTTCAGGGGCCGATTATGGGGTCGGCCTCCAGTACCGGTGTCTCGGCTGATGCAGCCAACCACCGCATCCTAAGGGGACGCTTCTCCCTTAGGGCTCCGAGGGCTGGGCTGCCGGTTGGGAGTGATTCTGAGTAAGATGGCCGCGTCGCGCAGATGTATGGCACGGGTCGGGCCGCCGGAAATAGGGCCAGAGCGAGAGTGTAACGATGAGCCGGGAAAACGATCTACAAACCAGCGAGCCCGCGGTTTCGCCTCCGAGACTCTTATCGATCGACGTCTACCGGGGCCTTGTCATGTTCCTGCTTGCCGCCGGAGCGGTGGCGCTGACGCCAAAAATCGTAGAAAAGATATTTCCGGGAAGCTCTCTGTGGTCTGTGCTGGCGGCGCAGTGGACCCATGCCGACTGGCAATCGAGTGTGGCGGAATGGAACGGGTTTCGACTATGGGACATGATTCAGCCCTCCTTCATGTTTCTTGTGGGCGTATCGGTTCCTTTTTCCTACGGTAAGCGTAAAGCCTTAGGTCAGTCGTACGGGAGAATGTTCGGACATGCGTTCTATCGGGCCGCATTTCTGATTCTGTTGGGCGTCGTCCTCCGCTCGCTTCGCCCTCACGTGACGTCCACTTATTGGACCTTTGAAGATGTGGTCTCGCAGATCGGACTCGGGTATCTGTTTCTGTTCCTCTTGTGGGATCGATCGTGGAGGGTGCAGGTGGGTGCGGGGACTGCAATTCTGGTCTTCTATTGGGCGTTATGGCAATTCTGGCCTGGGGTAGCATCCCTGTTCGGACTCGGCGATTCTGCGCTCGCGGGATGGCCTGCCGGATACGATCGCAATCCGGTGGTCACGAATCCCGGACAGGCATTCGATTCATGGCTACTTAATTCGCGGCTGTTTCAACGACCGGGTGGATTTACCAATCACGCCTATTACACGCTGAATTTCATTCCTTCGCTGGTGACGATGATTGGGGGCCTGCTTGCCGGACACTTGCTTAAATCCAATCGGGGAGAGAAAAGAAAAATCACCTTACTCCTGGTTGCTGGGCTTGGAAGCCTGCTTTTAGGGCTCTCGTTTGATTGGCTGGGTGTCTGTCCCATTATTAAAAAAATTTGGACTCCTTCGTGGGTTCTCTATAGCGGAGGCATTTGTGCGATTGTCCTTGGCCTGATTTATGCCCTGGTTGATGTGTGGGGCTTTCGGCGCGGGGCCATTCTGTTTGTGGTATTCGGGGCAAATTCTATCGCAATTTACATTCTTACGTGGACGTTATGTCGGCCCTTGGTAGCGAATCTAGGAAAACATCTGAACCACACGGTATTTTATTTCGCGTCGGCCGAGTGGCGGCAACTGTTGGTCAGCGCGCTCGCCTTTGTCCTGATCTGGCTCGGATTTTTCTGGCTCTATAAACGAAAGATCTTTATCCGGATCTGAAAAGCGCCGCTTCGCATCATGTACCATCTGCCGAGCTACTACGACACGCTAAACACACCAGGTACAGCGGAGGACATCGATCTCTATTGCAGAATTGCAAGGCGTTATGGGCGCAAGCCCAACGCCTGGCTTGAGCCTGCGTGCGGAACCGGCCGTCATCTTCGCGTGATTGCCGGCCGAGGTTTCTCCGCATGCGGCTTTGATCTCGATCCCGATATGATCCAATACGCGAAAGACTCTCTCGAAACGAGAGGACTCGAGGCCCACATTTTTAGGGCTGGCATGGCCGACTTCATCCGGCCAATACGTAAGCGTCGATTCGATATTGCGATCAATCCCCACAGTTCATTTCGCCATCTTCTCGATGAGAGCGATGCGATTTCACACCTTAATCAGATTGCCGCGAGCCTCGCACCCGGTGGCATCTATATTGTGGGAATCAGCCTTGCGCGGTATGGCCTGGACAAAGATGAGACGGATCTATGGTTGGCAGCGAGGGGACGCCGTCATATACGACAGGAAATCACCTACAAAAGACCAAGTCGTGCCAGGAGGATTGAGGAAGTCCACAGTCGCCTTACGATAAGCCGGCCACAGAGTGTCGAAACTCATAGCGACAGTTATCGATTGCGGACATACGATCGCGCGCAATGGGAGCGTATGCTATCGGCCTGCCGATTGCGGAGAGTGGCAACGCTGGATGAACAAGGAAACGAGGCGTCAAAGTCGCATCAGCCCTATCAGTTAGAAGTACTCGTAAGTAATTAGGCCCGCGTAAGAAAGGGGATCGCGGGGAGCCTAACGCACCGAAGCGGACTGTGATGATGCGCGATCAATCAGTTTGCCGTCGGCAGTCCGCAGTTCGATGTCCTTGGGACCATTGGTGAGGATGCGATCCTGGCTGATGCGGATCGATTGGATATTGCCTTCATTGTGCACAAGCGAGCAAGCGTGATTACCGGCCAGGTTGAATGCCGTTACAAAGCTTGCCATGTTCCCCGACCTGCGAAGCAGAATCACTGCCATGCGGGACCCTTTTTTATTGGCGATGCCCTTGCCGAGTATCGCTGTGGCGGAGCTGAAAAACTGGATGCGGCTGTCTGGCCCGAGAGATGCCTCAAAGGGCGACGTGCCCTGTGAGCGGAAATCGATATGGCGATAACCGTAGCGTTCAGAGAGCGGATGTGGAGAGACATCATGGAAGTTTCCGCCTGTCGCGGTGACGGGTGCGTCGACATGAAGCGCATAGTCGTATTGGTGCGGCTTCGATGAAGTTGCAGAATAAAAATCGAATACCACCGAGTCGACTAATGCGATCGTTCGAGTAAGCGTGACGCCCGGGTAAGCATCGATACACTCCGCGCGAAACGCTTTGAGAGTCTTTCCGGGATGAAAGAAGATCGGTCGCCCGTGAACGGTGGTGCCAGGAACCGGAACGGGCCACGGATCGGCCTCGTCGCCTTGTGGGAGTTGCGATGTTTCATCCACGGTAATCGTGTTATGGGCAATTGTCTGCCGGTCCCAGGTAAGGTACTGGTCATCTGCATATCCAAAGTAATTTGCCTCGCGTATCACTTTGCGACGACCGTCACTGATGACAATTGAGAGTTTGTCGGGGTGCGAATGGCCGGATCCCCAGTTGCCGAAATTCATTTCAACGCACACGGAGTCGGGGTCTGTCGATTGGCGCAAAATTGCAAAACCACCGTTCGGAAAAAGCGTGCATCCATTTTGATGGATTCCTGAATTGCCGAGGCGGGTGTCGGTTGCGAGCGAAAAGAAGCCGGCGGGAAGTCCGGGTTCAATCCAAAGGATATCTGAGGGATCCCCGATTCGACGGGTATTTCCGGTGGGCTCGTCGTCCCACGGACGAGTGTCATCAGCAGATAAACGCGCGGCGAATGCATACTTCGGATCGCGCCACGCTCGCCACGCAGCCTCATAGTATCGGCGGGGCACAAAATGATCGGCCGTCGCATTCGCGACGTTGGTGACGGCACCGTCGCTAAAGGTCCTGTAAAAGAGAGCATCAAAGACTGGTTTTACGGTTTTTGATCGCGGCGCACCGAATTCTCGCTCGAGATCGGACCCCGCGTCGCGCGAGTCGTGGTTCACTGCAAGGTTCCACAGGTCAACACCGCTATGACGAGCCGCCTCCATTAGCAGAAAATAGCTGTCGGTCGTGTAGGCCTGATAGCCAAATGATCGTTCGTAGAAAATCCCGTCGCCGAGAATGGAATATTGTAAGTGTTGAATAAATCCGTTTCGGCGTTGATTTCCATCCTCTGATATGTAGCCGTTAATCGCCTCGTCTATAAAATCGCGGTTGCCTATCAGGAAGCCGATCACTCCTAGTCCGGCGATGGCGCGTGCGCGCCAGTTACTTCTCGTTTTGTGATTACAGATTCGGAGTACTTCGCCGCACGGAATAAAAAGATTCTCCTCGATAGCAGAACGCTGCTGATCGGTGAGGGTGCCCGAGTTGAAAATAAGGTCGTATGCGGTTGCGAGGTCGATAGCCCAACGGGCTTCATTCAGCGTGGAGGGCATCGCTTTGCCCTTCGTTTCTGTCACCTCGTACCCCGGGTAGACTTTCGCATACGCGAGCAGAACCTGCGCCGCAGCATCTGCAAATTCCCGGCGATCGGTAAGCATATAGCCGATGGCCATATCGCGGGCATAGGTGCTGATCGATCGATTCTCCATTCCGGTCATCGTCCGCTTCGGTTCGGGTACGTCCTTGACTTGTGATTCAAGTCGCTCGATCAACGAGTTAACGAACATCGCGATTTGCGGATCACGTTGCGCTAGCGACTTGAACTCCGCAATTTCAGCCGGATTAGTAAAGAGCCGCGGATGTGCGGGGAAGGTATGCGGTACGGTGAGTCGCGTTGTTTCGGCAAGAGAGGTGAAAGCGGCAACCAAGGTGACCCACCCGCCGACGATGAGACGGAGAATAAATGAATGCATGGTGAATGCCTCGCCCGAAACCTGGAGAGATATTTTAACGGTGAATCGAAGAGAGGTCTTAGTCTCGGGTCCGCAGGCGACCAACGAAAAAAAGCATGCAGAAAAGCGAAAGTTTGAAAGTGGAGCTCTCCGGAACGTTGCGAAGCGCGACCCAGTCCTCGGAGCTGCCGGAACTCCACGAAGTGATTGGGTTTGCAATCCGTTCGGCTTTCGAAATGCTGAGCAGTTCCCGCGTCGCGTCGCGGGCACTGTAGGTGCTGAATAGCGAGTCTGGCATCAGGTCAAAATAAGAAACCCAGTATTTTTCCGTCGAAGTGACGGAGTAAAGGACTGCCACATCGAAGTCATGACCAGTCCGCATGTCGGCATACCCCATCAAGTCTCCAGCGGACAGGGTGTCGGTCACATAGGATGCGTCATCCGGTTGGTGTGCCGGCCACACGGCGGCGGGCCAATCATTGAGTATCTGTGGGTAGTCCTCATCAAGGTCCATATGAAAGACAACAAGAGTATACGCCGGGTTGTCGGATGAAGTGATCTCGACACGTTTGTTGACAATACTTGGATTATCCTCGTTAACCTCTTCAGTGACTCGCGTAATTGCGCCATCGAAGGGCGAGTAGATCGGGACGGTACTCTGGTCGCCGAGATGTGCTGCGTAGGGCGCTAAATAATGTTTCATGCTACTTGGCGGCTCAGTGGAGTCCGTGGCGCCAAAATATTCGCCGCCGTAAGCAAACAGCGGGTCGTAAGAAAAGTCGTGTCCCGCAGCCGAACGAAATTTAGACACCTCCTCGAGCATCGCGACGTCAGTAACGTGGGATTCAATGAGTTGGGGATGTGCCAGCGAAGAGTCCGCACGATTTGTGCAGATGAAAACAGTGGCCAATACGGTCAGCCAAAAACAGCAGAGGCGGCGGTAAGGATGCATAAATCACCTGATTGCGGTGGCGGTCTCGCCCAGATATACCACATGCATTCGCTGCGACAAATACGAAATCGATGTTCACGGAGACCGTGGACCCTGCCAGCTTCCGTCGGTGATGACAGGCCACGTGGGAGGTATATCCCGCGGATAAAGCCACGCCTCTGCACGATGCTCAGCTAGCGTGATTGTCGTGCGCCGGAAGAGGTGCGGGTGACCCTCGTACTGATCAAGAATCTTTAATGTTTCGATCGGTATTTCGAACAACTCCCCGCTCACGCTGCCATTCCCGCGCCCAACCATCGCGGGCCAATCGCCGCAGTCGTAGAGGGTAAATTGGGACGTGGTTCGGGCGTCCTTCAGGAATGTCGCCCCGCGTAATGGTGCGTGGCCCGGAAAGCCCCGTTTCAGAGTGCCATAGACGAAGATGATGACCCGCGGTCGGGTGAGTGCCATGCCCGATTTTAGCGGGCAGTGGCAGCGGGGAACAAGCGATTGCGCGGCACGGGCGTGACCACGTATACAGATCGCAGTTGTTTGCACTGATGAAGCCCAAACTGGTCGATCAAACCAATCGTTCCATCCTCCGGTAGATCGGGTGATTTGCGAACAACGAACACCCTCTCCTGGGGCCGGACCGCAGAAATCTCCGAATGATGTCTCTGGCTTATCGGGAGACAAACCATCTGGGGAACATTCGGGCGATCCGGTGAGTTGTCGTTGGGGATTAAATCAACGGCGACCATCATGTTTCCGCTATTCTGTTTGGACTCTACCTTGTCTCCGGATAACGTGATCGCGGGAATCAGGAGAAAGCGGGCCATTCCGAGTGCGTAAGTGTCCGTTTGGATTGTACATCGCCCTGCGAACGTCGGTGATTTAGGCGCCGGGGAAGTGATCTTGTACCAGGCGTAGGTGATCGGCGTTGGATCATCGGGTGCACTGGGATCGTCGGTAAGAAACGTACCGTAATATCGCGGGCCGACTAACTCGATCGACCGGTAGTCGCGCCCATGATCGCTGGAAATTTCCACGTCATGCGTGATGGTCGTCGCGGGTCGCACCGCGACAATTGTTTGTCCCGCCGCGGGGGGCGTCGACAGAATCAATGAAAGAAAGAAAGCTGACATGCTTTTAAGGAGTGTGCGAAAAAAAAAATGGGGATGGCGGATCCGTCTGGAGCGCCATCCCCATGTTAAACGCGCACTACGACTTGGGAATGAGGACGCCGTCGATGACGTGAATCACTCCGTTTTTGCACGGAATATCTGTCTTGACGACCTCAATTCCGTTGATTTTCACCTTGGATCCATCGACCGAAATATTGAGATCCTCTCCCTCGAGGGTCTTTGCCTTTTTCAGGTTGACGACATCCTTTGCTTTGACCTTACCTTCCACGACATGATATTTCAGAATGTCCTGAAGTTTCTTCTTGTTTTCTGGTTTGAGCAGGTAATCCACGGTACCAGGCTTCAAGTTAGCGAAGGCCTCGTTCGTGGGTGCAAACACGGTCACTTGAGTAGCGCCGTCGAGCGCGTCGGCCAGCCCGGCAGCTTCAATGGCAGCCACGAGTGTCGAGAAATCTTTGTTGTGCTTTGCAGCAGCGACAACCGATTTGTCGCACGTTCCACACCCGGCGTAGACCGCCGCGATGTTGACGACCAGGGCAAGAACAATAATACCAGCAGTCTTCATAGCATGTTCCTTTTTCAAACGAATGAGCGAATATCCATCGAGTTGATGGGTAGTGAGAAAATATAGACGTCTCGTTTCAGCGGGCAAGCCACCGGGAGGCGAATTTATCGCAATTTATCGTTTATTCACAAAATCAGCGTGGGTGATCGTGCGAAAACAAAGGGAATGGCTCTCCCCCGGTAGACACTCGGATTTGCGCTGCCTTTGTGCCTTCTTAGTTGACCACCTTCGAGCGACCGAGGCGCATCGTTTTGGCGGTCGAGGAACCCACACGACCCATGCAATTGTGTTTGATCGCTAGGGCGCGAAGTGCGTTGCCAAAATGCGCCGGTGTCTGATGTCGCGCGTCAGGATCCTTCTCCATAGCAGTCGCGATAAGCTCGGAGAGTTCCGGCGGAACGTTCGATTTTATCTCATGGACCGGAGTCGGCGACTTTTCCATTACAGCGGTTACAAACTCCGCGAATGATCCCTCATCAAACGGATGTGTTCCACTCAGCATATGGTAGAGGCTCGCTCCGAGCGAATAGATGTCGCTCCGGTGGTCTGCATGGACGGCGTCATCAATCTGTTCGGGGGGCATATAGGCAAGGGTGCCGACAGCCTCACCCGGCATGGTGACCACCGACTGCATCGGGCGATAGAGCCGTTTCGCCAAACCGAAATCGACAAGTTTAGCGACGCCCCGCCGTGTGACCATGATGTTACGTGGCTTGATGTCACGGTGAACGATGGCCCGTTCGTAGGCATATTGGAGAGCCGCCGTGATTTGAATGCCAATCTGAAGTGCCGTGGCCACTGACAAGTGTCCGTATTGATGAATAATCGTGCCGACCTCTTTACCTGCGATATATTCCATCGCAATGTAATAAACGCCTTCGGATTCTCCGGCATCGTAAATGCGGATAACATTCGGGTGTTTGATATCCTTGCAGATGCTCACCGCGCGACTGAATCGCTTTGCCCCGCTATCTTTGGAAATATAGTTGGGATCTATTATTTTCAGCGCTACCGTTTTCTTCGTGTCGGTTGTCGTTGCACTAAAGACCGTGCCGACCGATCCCTCGCCGAGTTTTCCGTTGATATGGTAGCCGCGCACCATGTTCGGGGACCAACTGCTGCTTCCGTTCGGCGCTGCCGTTCCGGCGCCGTTTGCGGGCTCGGGTAATCCTTTTTCTGGCCGCCAGCCTTCCTGGGTGCTTCCCTCGGCACTGAAATCAAGCTTGGTTGTTCCGTTTGACTGTGGACTGCGACTGCGGACCTCGAAGAGACTCTTGCCGAGGGTTACGCGGTCACCCTCGCGAAGAGACGTGATTGAGTCAATGCGCTTTCCATTCACGTAGGTGCCGTTCCAACTCTTGAGATCGAAGATGGAGAGCTTTCCTTGTGAGTTTGAAATTTCGCAATGTTGGCGCGAAACCAAGGGATCCTGGAAATTAACGTTCGTATCGCGCGAGCGACCGAGCACGAGTCGCTGATTTTCAGCGACCACCACCGACCGACCGACATTATGGCCTCGAACGAATCTGAGATCGTACTGCATACGGCAACCCCTCTCTCGGACACGCGCCCTGGTCTCCCCCTTCGGCCTGCTGCGGTATCACCGAGAAGTAAAAAAGGCGAAAGCGGAAATGCCAGTATCCATTGTTGTGAATCATGGTGTGAATAGTTCGCGGCTGTCCTTCGCCATCGCACCCGCCAGAATAGGCCGGTCTTCGATAAGTTGTCTTTCCCTCTACCGAACTAACTCTCTAATTGCCGTGCGTCGGACGCACCGGACAATTATTTACAAAAAAAATAAAAATGGCAAAAACGTCGACGTTTTTGCTGCTATTCGAGACCCAGGACTCTAGTTTGACGCGCGTTCCCAGGGATTTTCCCAATCGCCCCAATGATTGAGGTAGGTGTCGAATCCGGGAATCTTGGCCGATCGCGATTCGAGCCAGGACTTGGTGGCGGCCACAATTTCGGCCTCTCGCGCAAGCGTGATATCACCCGACATGACCCGCGTCCTCAGGAAGACAAAAAAGGTATCGAGGACATCACAGCGGCAATATCCATGGATTTCCTCAATATTTCCCGCATCATAGGCCTGTTGAACGGCGCTACCCATCATGTCCATCTTACCCGGTTTTCCGAGGATTGTGGCCGCCAGGTTGAGGCCGCCATGGAACCGCGATGCTCCGAAGTTGGTGAGTAGCTCCTGGAGGTCAATGTGCCCGCCCTCGTTGTAGCGGTAGCGCGGTTTCTGGTAGAGGGTTCCGCCGGGTGAAAGCCAACGTTTGATATTCACTCCATAACGATAGGCAGCCAGTTCCATGACCGGGATATCAAACGACCTTCCGTTGAATGTCACAAAACAGGGACACACATAACGTTTCCATCCGTGCCAGAAATCCTGGGTCATCTTATGAGGTCGCGATTGTCGCTCATCGAGAGTTTTGAGGTCGAGAAAGTTGAAATCGGTATCGAGTTTAGCAACGGCAATAGAGACCGGGGTATGGTATGTGATAGGTATGAAGTCGGTGCCGGAAGATTCGACGAGCTTTTTCGCGTACCGCTGCCGGGCCTCCTTAGGCGTGATGGATTCATCCGGATAGTGGATCATCCGCACCAGTTCGCCGTCGACGATTGTTTCAATATCGAAGACAATATATTTAACGTTTTCTTCAACCTTTGCCACAGCGCACTCTCCTCGCGGTCGATCTCCAAGACGTCGGCCTCTATGGGGCCTCGGCCTCGCCGTTTTGAAGATTTTTCATAATGGAAGCCACTTCAGATAGGCGTTTGACGTACCCGGGATCATCCATCGAATGTTCCTGTACCATCTCCTCGCGAAAATTGTCGTAGTTTAGTTCCTGGCAAAGCGATATCATTACCTGGGACCAAATCGCCTTGTCGACGTAGATCCGATAACGGTAGTCGGAATCCGGATACTCCTCAATCTCGCAATTACCTACCAGGTCGGGCAGGTGACTCTGAAGTTTCTCGAGATGTGAACGCAAACGGGACCGGACTGAGAGCCCATTCGGGTCAACCTCGCTCTCGCCCGACTCGTCGGCGAGCGGAGTGCAAGCACAGCTAAAAAATCCCCAGCGAGTAAATAGCCACATGAAGCAGGCCCTTTCTGAGCGAATCGAAGTCTATGCCCCTTTATATCGAAGCAGTCGTGGTGTGAAAATGGGACCAACGTGTCGTTTCGATTTATGCCGAATTCAGCGGACGAAAAGTGTGGAGTGAAAATGAGTAATGCAGAGAGACAAAACCAGAAGATCGATCCGGATGGCCTCGATGAGTTTTCGGTTGTCTTCACGGAACGATCATTAAACCACATGTCGCAACGATTCCGTGGCGCAATGCGTGAGATCAGTGCGATGCTCAAGGCGACCTACGCCGCACACCGGGTAGCGGTTGTCCCCGGCGGTGGAACCTTCGGCATGGAATCGGTTGCGAGGCTCTTCGCCACCGGCAAGCGCTGCCTCGTAATACGTAACGGATGGTTCAGCTATCGTTGGTCCCAAATTTTCGAGGCGGGCTCCATTCCTGCGGACTGCTGCGTCCTCAGCGCCGAACGTTGCGGTTCGTCGGTTACGGCGCCGTTTGCCCCAGCGAGTCTCGACTCAATCCGAGAGGCATTGCAAAAGCTGGGGCCGGCGATCGTGTTTGCGCCCCATGTAGAAACCTCGAGTGGGATGTTGCTCCCCGACGCGTATCTTGCAGAACTGGGGCAGCTAGTTCACGAATCCGGGGGGGTGTTTGTTCTCGACTGTGTCGCAAGTGGGGCACTATGGGTCGACATGAAGCTGTTCGGTATCGACGTCCTGATCACCGCACCGCAAAAGGGCTGGAGTAGTACCCCGTGTGCGTCGCTGGTGCTACTTTCAGAAAAAGCGGCGAGTCGGGCTGCCGAACTTCGGAGTACGAGCTTTGCCTGTGATTTAAATGCGTGGCTCACGATCATGCAAAAATACGAGGAGGGGCATCATGCATATCATGCAACCATGCCGACCGATTCGCTGATTCAGTTTCGCGATTCGATGAAGGAAACGATTGAGATGGGGCTCGAGGAGGCGCGGCAGCGACAATTAGAACTTGGTGGCGCCGTCCGCGACATGCTCGCAGAGTACGGTTACCCGAGTGTGGCTGAGGACGGGTATCAGAGTCCTTCGGTCGTCGTGAGTTATACGGATGATGCCGAGATCAAAAGTGGGTCGAAATTTGCTTCCGCAGGCGTCCAGGTTGCCGGTGGCGTCCCATTGATGTGTGGCGAGGGAGATGCATTTTCCACGTTCCGTATCGGGCTGTTCGGCCTCGATAAATGGCGTAACATTCAGGGCACGTGCAGTCGGCTGAAAGAGGCACTCGATTGCATCGTGAAGTAAAGCGAGCTGCGGGTTCGCGACATAGACCTCATGAAACGTAGGCGGAAACGTTGAACGAAAAACAGCAGTATCATTTCACCGATCCGCCACCGCGCGCGGGAACCGGTTCGATCAAATGGGATCGGTATCGCGACCGGGATGTCCTGCCGATGTGGGTCGCCGACATGGATTTTACCTCACCGCCAGAGGTGATTGAAGCGTTGCATGAACGGGTCGGACACGGAATCTTTGGATACACGAGTCCAACCGATGCAGCGGTGCGTGCTGTTGTGGATTACATGCGGACCTCGCATGGAATCGACATCGAGCCCGATTGGCTCCTTTGGACACCTGGACTGGTGCCGGCCCTCAACACGGCGGCCCGGGCCTACTGCGAGCCGGGCCAAAGCGTGCTGACGACCGTGCCGATTTACCCGCCCTTCCTCTCAGCGCCACGGTATCAAGGCCGCGTACTAAATTTTGCCCCACTCGCCAACGAGCAGGGACGGTACCGTTACGATTGGTCGGCGTTGGAGCGCGCGATCACTCCGCAGACGCGAATCTTTTACATGTGCAATCCGCATAATCCCGTCGGCAGGGTGTGGACTCGGGAAGAACTGTCAAAGGTGATTGAGTTTTGCAAGGCGCATCAGTTGCTATTACTGTCTGATGAGATTCATTGCGACCTGATCCTAGAGCAAGACATTACGCACCATTCGATTCTAGGTGCCGACTCGTGGGCACACGAAAACAGCATCACATTGCTTTCCCCGAGCAAGACGTACAACCTCTGTGGGCTCGCCTGCAGTTACGTGATCATCCCGGATCGATCGCTTCGCCGCAACTTTCACCGTGCGATGCGGGGTTTGTTTAACGAATTGAACTGCCTCGGCTACGCGGCGTGCGCTGCAGCTTATCGTGGGGGTGAGACTTGGCGTGGCCAGTTGCTGGATGTGTTGCGCCAAAATTACAAATTAGTCCAAGAAGCAATCGCCAACGACATGCCACGCTTTCAACTGACGCCCCTCGAGGCAACTTATCTCGCATGGATTGATACACGCGGTGCGGCAAATGACCGCTGGAGCCAGATTTTCGAGGAACACGGTGTGGGGCTTAGTAATGGAAGCGAATTCGGCACACCTGGGTTCCTGCGATTTAATTTTGGCACCTCCACCGCACAGGTTCGCGAAGCGCTTGACCGCATGCGTCAGGCGTATCAAAGCGCCGGCGTTTAAACAAAAGAATAAGACATTTATTCGCCGGTGACGGCAAAGGGGAGCTTTCTGCCCTGAATTCCGGCCAAGAGGTTTTCGGTTGCCATGCGAGTCATCTCCGACCGGTCATCGTGTGTCGCGGTTCCGATATGTGGTAGCAGAAAGGCGTTTTTCAAACGCATCAATCGCGGTGGAATTGCGGGCTCTCGTTCGTACACATCAAGCCCCGCGGCATAGATGCGATTCTCCTCAAGCGCAGCGATCAACGCGGACTCGTCGACCACGGCACCGCGCGAGGTATTAATCAATAAAGCGCTCCGCTTCATCAGATCAAATTGCGGTTTCCCGATCATGTGGGTGGTCTCGGCCGTGAGTGGGACGTGAAGGGAAACAATATCGGCCTGGGCGAGCCCCTCCTCGAGTGTTACGCGTCGCGCGCCAATCGGCTCCGCCTCAATGGCCGCCTTGGGTGATCGCGCGACGTAAAGCGTTTTCATTCCCCATCCGACAGCGCGCTGGGCCACTGCCGTACCGATCTGTCCCGCCCCGATTACCAGTAACGTCTTATCGACGAGTCTTAGGCCATAATCATCGTCTGGCTTGATTCCGGCCCAACCGGTTGCGAGGGTTTCGGTCGCATGCCGTATCTTTCTTGCGGCACCGAGAATCAGGAGCCAAGTGATATCGGCGGTCGGTTGCGTGGTTGCGCCTGGGGTGTTGCCGATGAGGATGTTTCGTCGCCGTGCAGCGGCGAGATCGACGTAATCGACACCGACTGAAAAACAACTGATGACGCGGAGCGAATCACCCACCGCGTCCATCCAGGCATCGTCGATCGGGCCATCGCCGGGAGTGACCAATACGCCAGCGACGCCGCGCGCATGCGCGAGGAGCGATTCACGCGAGAGCATCTTGGCCGTCGGGTTAACCCAAACCTGAAGGTTGTTCTGCCCAGTTATCGACGTGAGTTCAAGGCCCGGCAGCGGGAAAGAGATGATAGCGCGCGGCAATTCGTTGTGCATGGTACGTTTGGTGGATGGCGGACCGGCTTGGAGCTGGCCGAGATGAATGAGACCTTGGAAAAAGCTAAAACCATCCTATAGTAGAGTGCTGTAGCGAAAAGAGGTCACGATATGCATAGCAAATTCGATCAGATTCAACGCCAGCTTCAGGAGCAGCGAGACGGTATCGTCTCTCATGCCCTTTACTCGGATTTAGACACGCTCCGACAGATTCAGGCGTTTATGGAGCATCACGTCTTTGCAGTTTGGGATTTTATGTCGCTGCTCAAAGCACTGCAGCGATCGCTCGGTAGTTTTGCAGTGCCGTGGGTCCCTTCCAGCGATGTGGATGCGGTTCGCTTTGTCAATGAAATCGCGTTGGGCGAGGAAAGCGATCAGGACGGGCGGGGTGGTTACCAGAGCCATTTTGAACTGTATCTCGATGCGATGCGGGGGGCAGGTGCCTCGACGGCCCGCATCGAGCAATTCCTCTTGCGTGTTCGCGAGGGCCTTCCGATCGAACGGGCCATCAGCGAGTCGGCACTCAGTCTATCGGTCGTGTCGTTTCTCAGTTCCACGTTTGAGGTGATCGAGCGTAATGACCCGGCGGAGATTGCGGGCGCATTCCTTTTTGGGCGGGAAGATCTGTTGCCCGACGTATTCACTGAAATGGTTCGGCAAATCTCATTCGATTGTGGCGGTAGACTCGACGCACTGCTTTACTACTTGCAGCGGCACATCGAACTCGACGCTGAGGATCATCAACCGGCCGCCCGGAGACTGATTGAGTCTCTCTGTGGTGAGTCGCCGGAACGTTGGGCTCGCGCAAAGGACGGTGCGTTTATCGCGTACAGTGCCCGGAAACGTCTCTGGGATGGTGCTCTGCAGGAGATGCGCCATCAACCACAGCCGGCGTGAGTTCGCCGCGTTTGATTGCCTATTTCTCTAGTTGCATCGCCGTGGGCGAGACTCGGTCCCGCTATTTTTTGAGCGCAAACTTTGGTTGCCAAAAGTACGCGGGCAGTTTACGATACTAGCGTGTTCGTATTCGAACCGTTGGTGTCTTTTCTCCGGAGATTGTTATGTCCCAACCTCGAGACCGCCGCACTTTTCTCAAGACGACCTCAGCTCTCATTTCGACCGGTATCCTCGGTTCACAGGCTGCTCGCAACGCGCACGCTGCAGGTTCGGATGAGATTCGATTTTGTGTCGTTGGTTGTGGAGGCCGCGGGACCGGAGCGGCTGCACAGATATTCAACACCAAAGGCAATACCCGGCTCGTTTCGGTTGCCGACGCTTTTGAAAAGAATGCCAAGAGTGCTGTCAAACGACTTACCCGTCACTCCGCCGAAAAAGTGTCGGTTCCCGAGGAGAACATGCACTGGGGGCTCGACGCCTATAAAAAGGCAATCGACAGTGACTGCGATCTGGTGGTGATTGCGACCCCTCCCGGCTTTAAGCCGCAGCAATTCGAATACGCGGTCGATCGCGGCAAGCACGTGTTCATGGAGAAACCGGTAGCGACCGATGCGCCAGGCGTCCGGCGGGTACTCGATAGCGTGGAAGCATCAAAGCAAAAAAACCTCATGGTTGCACTCGGCCTACAGCGACGGCATGAACCTCGCTATATGGAAACGATCGAGCGGATTCACGATGGCGCAATCGGCGATATCATCTGTCAGCGGGTCTATTGGAACGGAGGCGGGATCTGGTACCGCAATCGTCAGCCCGGTCAAAGTGAAATGGAGTTTCAGGTCAACAATTGGTACCACTTCAACTGGGTCTGTGGCGATCAAATCTGCGAGCAACACATTCATAACCTCGATGTAGCAAACTGGGTGAAGGGCGATTATCCGGTGGAGTGCAACGGTATGGGTGGCGGCGAACAACGGATGGGAGGCGACCGCAGTAAGAGCCAAATCTACGACCATACTTTCTGTGAATTTACTTATCCTGACGGCAGTAAACTCTTCAGCCAGGGGAGGCACCTTGCGGGCGCGTGGTCTCATGTCGGTGAAGCGGTCCACGGCACTAAGGGAACCGCCAATCCCGCGGGAAGTATCGACGGGGTATGGGAATTTTCGGGACCCTACCCGAACGGGCACCAGCAGGAGCAGCACGATATGATCGAGGCCCTGATGGCAGGCAATATCTATAACGAAGGCGAATATGGGGCAAAGAGTACGTTTACCTCCATTCTTGGACGAGAAGCGTGCTATAGCGGACAAATTGTCCGCTGGGATAAATTGCTCGAGAAGGGTCGCGATCTGGCACCTGGAATCGATCAGTTCACGATGGAGTCCCCTGCCCCGACCGCACCGGATTCGAGTGGCAGATATGAGGTACCGATTCCGGGCCAATACAATCCCTTCGCATAACGCGCCCTTCGCATAACGCGCCCGTGCACATCCTGTGTATCGACGCCGAGCTCTCTGATACATCGGCCGCGTAGTTCAAGCGAAGGCATCGCTTCACCGATGATAGCGTGCAGGAGTAGGGCTGCCTTAGCCTCGTCGCAGAACAATGAACGCACTGCCCCCGGGTGTGCGGATCTGGAGCATGACACCTTGCTCAATATCGACTGCCGCTGCCCGCGCAGCGAAGTCGGCGGTGGTACGTACCGGTTGGCGATCGATGCTCTCAAGGACGAAGCCTGCAGCAATTCCCGCCTGGGAGGCGAGCGAACCGGGGCTTACGCGACTCACTCTCACGCCTTCGGCGTCACCGGAGTCGGGAATCACCGTCAGACCAAGTTTTTCACTCGTCACACTCTGCTCGTCCAACGGAGCTGATTCACGTAGGGGTGGAGCGCTCGATACCTGATTAGCGGTTGGTAGTACGGCGAGCGTTACCATCACCGTCATCGGCTCCCCATCGCGAAGTATCCGCACCGGATGTTCGACGGCAAGTGGTGATCGCTCCACGGTGGACTGTAGCGTCGACGGCGTCGAAACCGGAGTCTGGCCGAAGTGGGTGATCACATCACCCGGTACGAGGCCGGCCGCATGTCCGGGTGAGCCGGGCACCACCGCGGCGACGATGACACCGCCGCGTCGCGGCAGGCCAAACTGTTTGCCAAGGTCGGCGGTCATCTCCTGGATTTGGACGCCGAGATATGCGCGTTCGACGAGCCCTTTCTCGAGTAAACCCTGGAGTACCCAGGAAACGGTATCGGAGGGGATGGCGAAACCGATACCGTTGTATCCCCCGCTTCGCGAGGCGATCGCCGTATTGATACCGATCAACTCTCCTTCGAGGTTCACGAGCGGACCACCCGAATTGCCCGGATTGATGGCGGCGTCGGTTTGCAGAAACTGCGATCGGCGCGCTGCGGCCAGCGAGCGGCCCTTGCCGCTGATAATTCCCGCGCTGACGGTGTGATGAAGTTCAAACGGCGAACCGATTGCAATCACCCAGTCGCCGATATTCATTTCCTTCGATCGGCCAATCCGAATGGCGGTGAGTTTGTCGGCTCCGTTGAGCGAAAAGATCGCGAGATCCGTCAGGGGGTCGGTCTTGATGTCGGTGCCTTTAAATCTCCGGCCATCGGCAAGTTGCACGATCAATTCATCAGCGCCCTGAACGACGTGATTATTGGTCAGGACAATTCCGCGTGGATCGATAATGACGCCGGAACCGGTGCCCTCGGCAGGCTGCGAGGGCCCATCTCCGAATGGATGCAATTGAAAGTCGCCGCCGAACTGCTCGAAGAAGCGACGGATTTCCGGGGGCATTTGTTGTAGTTGATCGCCGTGACCCCGCTGGGCCGCGGGACGACTTGATCGTGCAGTGATCGCCACGACGGCCGGGGTCGCGCTGTTCGCCGCCCGGCGGAAGGCGCGCGAAAGGTTGTGTGCATGGGCAACCGACGCGACGTCCTGGTGGTCCAGTGCGGGGGCTTGCTCGCCGGCGTCCTTTGGCGATTGGGCTAGCGCACCGGGAAGGGTGACGAGGGAGAAAAGAAAAACCAAGCAGCCAGAGTGACATAAAATGGATCGCATCGAAAAACTCCAAAAGCGCGGTCAAAACACAAGTACCCTTCGGCGCAAGTGCCGATCAATGGCGATATTATTTTCCGCTCTATCCATTCCGTCAAGCGAAACTTGGCCCAGAGCGAAGAAACCGGGCAGGTGCCAAAAGACACCCGCCCGGTACCGCGAGGAAGTTGTCGTGGGGCGAGTGTTTTTTTTGGCGCCTGTGAGGGCCTGCAGGTTCCCGCGCAGAACAACCGATGTGCTTTGAGTTCCTCGATCCCGAGTATCGCGCTGCTACGATTTGGTGTGAGTTGTACCGTCGGAATTGATTTTCCCCTTGGAAAAACGCGATCCTAGCTCGCGGTGGGCCTTTTATCATCTGAGCCGAACGGCCCGCCTCACCCCTTAAGGCGCAGCGGCTTCTGGCGTGTTACAGAAAAAAGAAACATTTGCCACAACAGGCAGAAAAGCACTGCGTTTTTGGGCATTTATGAGTACGATTCCGCGGGTCGCTGGACGGGGACCTCAAAAAACGGCACATTGTGCCGGTCCGAAATAGGGAGAAAAGCGATGGGCATGGCAACGTCTCTTCCGGTAATCGATCCGGCCACCGGCACGCTCCTGCGCGAACATGCAGCCGTCAGTGGCGCGGAGGTTCAAAGCCGCATTGAAGCGGCGCATAACGCTTTTCTGGACTGGCGACGAGTCCCCTTTGCCAAGCGGGCAGATGTGCTCAACGCCGCGGCCGACCAGTTACTTACTGGAAAAGGCCGCTATGCCGCGAGGATCACCGCTGAGATGGGCAAGCCCGTCATGCAAGCGATTGCCGAGGTCGAAAAATGCGCACTCGTCTGTCGATATTACGCCGAGCAAGGCGCGCGACTTCTCAATGAAGAGCCAATAGGGCTCGAGCAAAGTGAAGCGCGAGTCGTCGCATGTCCGCTTGGCGTGATTTATGCAATTATGCCTTGGAATTTTCCCTTCTGGCAGGCCTTCCGCGCTGCCGCACCTGCACTGATGGCTGGCAACGCCATGTTGCTTAAGGGCGCTCCGAACGTTCCCGGGTGCAGCGAAGACATTGCCCGGATCTTTACCGAAGGGGGCGTTCCTCCCGGGTTGTTTGCCGATCTGCCGATGGACGTGGCAGAGAGTCCCGCCGTTATTGCCAATCCGCTCGTGCGCGGCGTGACGCTGACCGGAAGCGAACGGGCGGGACGCGCCGTGGCGACCGAAGCGGGGTCACACCTGAAAAAGTGCGTGCTTGAACTTGGCGGGAGCGACCCGTACCTGATTCTCGAGGATGCCGACTTACAACTCGCTGCGGATCGATGCGCAATGAGTCGCATGCTCTGTGCCGGACAGGTCTGTATTGCCGCGAAGCGGATGATCGCGGTCGATTCGGTTTATGAGCGGTTCCGGGACATGCTCCTTGAGCAACTCAAGCCGTACGTTATGACCGATCCGGCGGCAGAAGACTGCCGACTCGGACCGCTTGCGCGCGAGGATCTGCGCGACAAGGTCCACCAACAGGTGGATGAGAGCATTTCCGCCGGTGCGGATCTTATTTTTGGCGGCAAAGTGCCGGAGCGCGACGGATGGTGGTACCCGGCCACGATGCTCGAAAATGTGCACCCCGGTATGCCGGCATTCGAAGAAGAAATATTCGGGCCGGTCGTGGCGCTCATTCGTGCCGACGATACTGACCATGCATTGAATCTAGCCGGTAACACGCGATTCGGGCTCGGCGGCGGAATTTTTACGGCGGATACCGAACGCGGCGCGCAGTTGGCGGCCGAACGCATCGACGCAGGCTGCCTGGCGGTGAATGATTTTGTTCGCAGTGACCCGCGAGTGCCTTTCGGAGGAGTTAAGTCGAGTGGCTTTGGCCGGGAACTTGGCCGCGAAGGGATTCGCGCGTTTGTGAACCTCAAAAGTGTGGTCGTGTCCAGATAAACTCGATGGGTCGAGAGTCGCCGCTTACGCCCACAGTGCCGTGATGGCATCTTGGATGATTCGTTCACTGCCAACAGCGGGAGGACCGAGATTGGGCGACATCACTTCGTGTGCGCTCCAGTTGGGCATGCAGCCCGCCTCGTAGCCGCCATTAGCGCCCATCGCCAGCCCCGCGTCGCTGCCGATATAGCCGCGTCCACCGTTGGTGAGAGTGAATGCCATCGTATTGGCGAAGGGTGCCTCGCGGTCGATCCAGCGTTCGGTGTGACTGAAATGCTCATACGGCAGGCCGATGAGACAAAATTCCCGGCCGAGCATCACTCCGTGGGCATCGAGCCGTCTTGGAGGGGGCGCTTTCCGGGTTGCGCGGTAGGCAGCGATTTTGTTGAGCTGCTTGATGCGGTCGGGATGGTTGTGCTGTGCCGTGAGCTGTTGTTCGATTAGTTTTTCGCTCGGAAGGGGCCTCGTCGGAAGGAGTGTGGGGATAGATTGAAAGCGAATGGTGTCGCCACCGACAACCTGCGATTTTTCAATCGCAAGAAGGGCCGCTGCGCCCAGCTTTGTACCGGCAGCGGTGGCATCCTCGTGTGTCGTGCGCAGAGGAAAACTGTTGATGTTCGCGCTGCAGCCCTGTCCAAAGGCCGCAATGCACTCGGCCGGTAGCTCTTTTCGCATGGCAGTCACTGCCGCCCCAGGAAAATCAGCGCTGACGAGCCGACTCGTATGCGGAACGGTGACCGGATGGGCCGCGTGCTCAAAGAGTACGAATATCGGCTTTTGCGTTTTTTTGTTGTGGGCTGAAAGCGTGCTGACCCAGGGAACAATCACCCCCTGGCGATTCCAGCCCATGTGGGTAAATCCGTCTGGACGGGTGACGCGGCGATTGATACCGACCTTCACTTTCGCCCGACCGGTGCGCAGCTCTGCTGGCTTGAGTCGTTCTTTCGCCTCGCGCACCACTTCGACGATTTTCTGATGGACCGCCGTGTTCCATTCAAGTTCCGCCGGGCGGTCGGTCAGAGCGACGTGGGTGCCGTCGTCCCACCAGAGTTCTTCGGTGTATTTTCTGCCCGGCGTGGGTGTCGAGAGAACCCACCGACCCGAGTGGGTGTGGCTGCAGGAGAACCAGACCTCATCCATCCCGCATTGATCCTTCACGCGGTTGCGTATTTCATCGCAGGTGGCAAAGCCAGCGCCGAGTGCATCGGCGCTGACGAGGGCGATCTGTTGGCCGTGCGCATCGCGGATCACGAGCGCCCTGACGAAAAGGGGATCGTGAACACCGATGTTTTCCCGCACAAAGTGAGTGATTTCCATGCCGATTGGGGGGGTGATCTCCCGCTCGGCGGCGCCGGCGAAGTAGGTTTCAGCCGCAGGGGAGGCAAAGGTGCTGCGTGAGATGCCTGCCGCGGCCGTACCGGCAATAGCAGCAGACCGTAAAAAACTGCGACGCGTCTCAGAGCGTTCAGACATGGGCGCGCTTCCGTAAGCAGGAGTGGGACCACTCCCAAGGTAACCTACCTGCCCTGCCCTGTCAGCCCTTAGAGCAAATTGCTCGCCAGATCGGCTAGCTCAGAGCGTTCGCCCTTCTCGAGCGTGATATGCGCGTAAAGGGGCTGACCGGTCATGCGATTGATCAGGTGGCTGAGCCCATTGGAAAGGGCGTCGAGATAGGGCTGGTCGATCTGTTGCAGATCGCCGGTCAGTACGATCTTGGTCCGTTCGCCTGCCCGGGTGATCACGGTTTTGACCTCGTGCGGCGTAAGGTTTTGCGCCTCGTCGATGATGAAAAACATTTTCTGGAGGCTTCGCCCGCGGATGTAGGAGAGTGGCGTGATCACCAGCTTTTCTTTGTCGAGCATGTCGCGGATCCGAAGGGCATTCTGGTCGTTCTCCTTGAACTGCCCGCGGATCACATTGAGGTTATCGAACAAGGGCTGCATGTAGGGATCAAGTTTTTCCTGAATGTCGCCCGGCAGGTAGCCGAGGTCGCGGTTGGAAAGCGGCACGATTGGACGGGCCAGCAGAATTTGGCGGTAGCGTGCACGCGATTCGAGTGCGGCGGCCAGGGCAAGAAGCGTTTTACCGGTGCCCGCTTTGCCCGCGATGGTGACGAGACGTACTTGATCGTTCAAGAGAGCCGTGAGCGCAAAGGCCTGCTCAGCGTTCCGGGGTTGAATCCCATAGGCTTGGTTTTTGTCGACTCGGCGGAACATCTTATCGTTGGCCGAGAACGTGGCCAGCGCGGACCGCGAGCCGTTGCGAAGAACGAAGTTTTCGTTTGCCATCGGTTCTTCGACCTGGTCGATTTCATCTTGCGGGACAAAACCGCGGCCGTTGTACAACAGGTCGATCTGGTCGGCGTGGCAGTGCTCTACAATCCGTTTTCCGGTGTAGAGCTTTTCCATGTTTTTCACCTTATCCGCTTCGTAATCCTCGGCCTGCATTCCGAGCGATTTCGCCTTCATGCGAAGGTTAATATCCTTTGAAACGAGCACCACCGCCCGCTCGGCGTTCTCGCGAGTGAGCCGCAGGGTCGTATTGAGAATCCGGTGGTCGGGCGAATCTTGAAGAAACGCGGTGTAGATCCGATCATCGAGCGGCCCGCCGAGTACGACGCGGATATTGCCGAGGCCGTCGCCACGCGAGGCACCTTCTTCACTCAGCAGCGGCCCGGTGACCGCGTCGAGCATCCGTAGGAATTCCCGCGCCTGAAAGTGAATGTCCTCGCTGCCGCGTTTAAATTTATCGAGTTCTTCGAGAACGGTGATCGGGATGGCGATGTCGTTCTCCTCGAAGTTATCGATGCATCCGGCATCGTGGAGAACGACATTGGTATCGAGGACAAACAGCTTCGGATGGGTGGGCGACATCATGGTATCTCGCGGGGTCCGAAATTGACCGGCGGCATCTTAGCAGCGTGATAACGGGGGGCCAACGTGAGATTCGTCGACCAAACGACTGCTAGCAATACAAAAATCGCGGCTCATCGCTGTGATTGACCATGCTCCTGCAAGGCGGCAAGGTCGCCGTCGACAAGGTGACCGGTTGGTACTGTGCCGCAAAATCGATTAATCTCAGCGATCGCTAAGACGAGAAGGGTGATTTGTTGTTGAACACGGAGGATCGCCGCAGGAGTATCACAGGCGAAGCAGTGCGTGCGGCTTCAGCCAAAAACACTTTTAAGAGTGGACGATCTTACGCCGGGGCAGAAATTCCTGGATAGCCCCAGTCGCGTCTGATCCTGGTCGTGATCGTAAACTCCGGAGTAAGCCTCTATCGGGCGAAGCGGCGTAGGTGCAGGATAGCGCCAAGCAGAAACAAACTGCCACTGGCGGCTAGCAGGATAAGGAGCGGAATTCGCCGCGGTTGCGTGCGGCTGATATGAAATTGGTAGACGCTGCCGACATAGGGCTCACCAAGTGTGACGTCGATCGAATCGTAAATGTCGTCAGAAATCAGATCTTCGTCCATGGCGGTGACTCGCCGGAGATTACGATACTCGATTAAATCATCCGGCACGTCAAAAGTAACGCCGTTACCGAGCGTCTCAACCTCGATCACATCGGTCTTAAACTCGTTATCGTTCTCACCATCGAAAAATTCGAGTTTGAGGTACAAGTCAAATACTCCGCCCTCTGCAATCCGCTCCCCCAACTGCAGGCCACCGAGGGATGATGTCATTGCCGGTTTCTCGTTCAGTACGATGCTGTTCACCATCTGGGGCGGCGAGGATTGCCAGAGAAAAAATGCGATCGCCCCGGCCAGGATCGCCAAGCCGATGAACGCTGGGCCAGCGCGGGTAACCCCGCGATTTGACGATGTCTGTCCTGTGGACTGTGGATGTTCGGCGTTCACGTTGTTTTCCCAGCAAAGATTCCAGTCATCTTTTACGGCTCAGTCGTAGGAGTGCCCTCTGATTGAAAGCGGGCCACATCCACCAGCAATCCGGCAAAAAGGGAAAAGACCACCGAGATAAAAAAGCAGATTGTTCCCCAGCCGATATCCACACTGGCAAAACCATCTACCTTGAGTGCCACCACCATCAGCGCGACCACCATGACGTCCACCATTGAAAACCTTGCTGTCTTTTCCGTGACATGATAGAGCGTCCGGTATAGCGAAGGCGATAGGGGAATAATCGTCGTCGTGAGAATCACCATGAAAATCAGCTTTGCCAACGGGAAGATCATGCTGAAAGTCACCACGATGCCGAGAAGCACCCATTGCTTTTCGGCCGTCAGGCGGACGGTCAGGTCGATGATTGAGTATCCATCGTGCCGACCGAGGGTCTCCACGGTCATGAACGGACCCCAGAGGCCAGGGAGAAGAAACGCCAGTCCTAGTGCCGCACAGGTTGCACTATTTGCGTTATTTGCTGTAAGTAATGCCATACAAACGTCTGTTTATCGGGGGTGTCGCTCAGCGTGGCCCGACGCAATGCGGGCGCCCTCGTCGCCCGCTTCAAAGAGGTGCCAGTTGGCGTCGCGAATCGCCAGAGCGGTCATCGTTCCCGGCGATAGCGCAACATCGCCCGCAAGCCGCGCGACAAGCGACTGTCCATCGAAATCGAAATAACCGATCGTTTCGTTCCCCATCCGTTCAATCACGTCCACGCGCACTGAAAATTCATGCGATGAGGACGCTTCAGCGAGCAGGAGGTCTTCTGGGCGAATGCCGAGCGTCACCGCACCTCGCGTTACCTCGGATGGAAGACTCAAGGTAAATTCACCAGCGCGGAAGTTGCCCTCCCCTACCAACCCCCGGATGAAGTTCATCGCAGGCGAACCAATGAATCCGGCGACAAAACGATTGACCGGTTGGTGGTAGAGCGCCAGCGGGGTGTCGACCTGTTGAATAACGCCTTTGTTCATCACGACGATGCGATGGCCGAGCGTCATGGCCTCGACCTGATCGTGAGTGACGTACACGGTGGTGGTTCCGAGTCGCTGATGCAAACGAGAAAGCTCAGTTCGCATCTGGACCCGTAGTTTTGCATCGAGGTTTGAGAGCGGCTCGTCGAAGAGGAAGGCGGCTGGTTGTCTGACGATTGCGCGTCCTACCGCGACGCGTTGTCGCTGCCCACCAGACATTTCCTTAGGTCGCCGATCGAGTAAGTCTTCAAGAGAGAGGATCGACGCAGCATCTTTGACTCGCTCCTCAATGATGTTATCGTTTACGCCGCGCATTTTCAGACCAAAGCCCATATTAGCCCGCACGGTCATGTGAGGATAAAGCGCGTAATTCTGAAACACCATGGCGATATCACGGTCACCCGGTTCGCGGTTGTTGACGCGATCGCCATCGATATAAACATCACCGTCAGAGATCGATTCGAGGCCTGCAATCATCCGCAGCGTAGTGGACTTACCGCAACCGGAGGGACCGACGAGGACTAGGAATTCGCCATCCTCAATGGTCAAGTTTGCATCCTGCACGGCCACATAACCGTCGTCGTAACGCTTGAATACATGTTCGAGGCGAATGATACCCATCAGTAGTATCCTCGGGTGGTGAAATGACTCATTCCTTGACGCCCCCCAAGGTAAGACCGGAAACAAGATAACGGCTTAGGAGCATGAAGATGATGACGACCGGCAGGCTAACAATCATGGCGCCAGCGGCGTAGAGTCCCCATTGGGTCGACATCGTTTCCTGAAAGCCCTTGAGTCCGAGCGGGAGGGTGAACATGGAACTTGACTGGAGGACCTGGGCGGCGACGAGGTACTCGCTCCAGGCAGTCATAAAACTAAAAAGCGCTGTGATTACCAAACCGGGTACCGCCAAGGGAAGCGTGACCCGCGTAAACGCTTGCCATCGGGAACACCCGTCGATGCGGGCGGCTTCTTCGAGGGATACTGGAATCGTGTCGTAGAAGCCCTTCATCTGCCAAAGACAGAAGGGCATGGCGGTCGCCGTATAGAATAGCAGGAGGCCGAGGAATGTATCCACTAAGTGGAGTTTTGCGATCATCACATAGAGGGGCAACATCAGCATGGTCGCGGGGAACATTTGTGTCGTGAGCAGCGTGATCATGCCGGCCCGGTGTCCCACAAAGCGGAAACGACTGAATGCGTAGCCACCAATTGATGAGAGGGTAACCCCAAAGACAGTCACGAGTAACGAGACGAGCAGCGAGTTGCCCATCCAGGTAAAAAAAGGCTGCTCAGTAAAAAGTTTGATATAGGAGTCTACGCTCCAGTCGTCGGGGATAATTGAAAGATCGGTGCTGCGCGAGCGGTCGCCCGGCCTGAGAGAGATCGAGAGCACATTGAGCGCGGGGTAGATGGCGAGCACCGAAAAGCACAGAAGAACCGCGTGTCGTGCCGCTTGAATTTTGATGGGTTCTTTCATCTTGGGCGCCTTGGGTTATACGACAGCATCGGTCGCCTTCGTCTTATTAAGAAACGCAAGCGAGAAGCCGAGCAACAAGACGAATATAATCATCGAAAGTGCGGCGCCGTAACCGTATCGGTAGAGGTTGAAAACCGCTTTATATACATACGAAACCAGAATATGCGTTTTGTCTGACGGTTGCCCCCCTGCAGAGACGAGCCATACGACATTGATATTATTGAAGGTCCAGATGGTTCCGAGCGTGATTGCGGGCGCAAGGACGGGCCTGAGCATCGGTAGCGTAATGTGCCGAAATTGTCCCCATCGAGATACCCGATCAATCCGGGCTGCTTCATACAAATCCCGGGGGATTCCCTGCATCCCGCCCAGGGCGATCACCATCATGAAGGGGAACCCGAGCCAGACGTTGGTGATAATGCAGGCTGTGAAGGCGGCGGTCGGCTCACCGAGCCAATTGACAGTCGGGAGTCCGAGCACACCGTTGCCAATCAGATTGATTGCGCCGAATTCCGCATCGAACATTCCACGCCAGGTGAGCGCCGTAATGTATGCCGGGATCGCCCACGGAAGAATCAGAGTGACTTGATAAATTGCTTTCCCGCGAACGTTCCCGTTAAGTGCAACGGCCAATAGCAGTCCGATTGCGACACTCATCACCACACAGACGAGTGTCCAGATAATGGTTTTTAAGAGAATCACGAAAAACGCAGGTTCGGTGAGTACTTCACCATAGTTTTGAAGCCCGATAAGCTGCCAGTTGCGGAACTGTCGCAGCGACATGTTGGAGAACGAAAGGGCAATGTTATAGAGGAATGGGTAGACGATCGTGATTACTAATACCAACATGGCGGGCGCGACGAGTAGGTAGGCGAGCGGATTCGTCTTAATGTCGCCGAAGAAACGTTTGATATTACCTCGTTGCCACCACAAAAACCCACAGGCGAAGAGGAACGCAAAGCCCTGCAAACCATAGACAATGATCCCCGGTTTTAACTCCTCGTTCATTCGACGTATATTGCGGACTGCATCGGCTTGCATCAAAGTAGCCGCCTCCTGCGGTGTGGTATCTCCACCGAGAAGCGCCTGGTAATGGGGCCGCATTGCTTCCCAGACTCCGCGCAGTTCCGCATAGGTAGGCATCATCCGCCCCTGCTCACGCTGAGTAGCCGCTGCCCGAAGGGTTGGGTCAGCCAATTTGGAGGACTCAACAGAAAGCGACAAAAGCGATGGAAGTGCCTTGAGTTTGGTCAGGTTTTTCTGCTGTACGTCCTTGCTCAGCAGATGTTTCATCAGCGCAATCGCATCATCGCGGCTCTGTCCGTGCGAATTGATGTTAAGGCTATAGCCGCGCGGGGCGACCATCGGAGCCATTGACAGTCCCGTCGAGACAATCGTAGGTAGCGGAATTACAGCAGCGTCTAGTTTTGGGTTGGCGAGGTAATCACCCCAACTCCAGTCGCCGTTAATAATCATTGCGGCCTGGCCCGTCTTGAAGAGCGTATCGGCCATCTCGTAGTCGCATCCAGCGGGTAGCACATTATGTTTTTCTTGAAGATCCCGCACGAACACCAGCGCATCGACGACCTCAGGTGTATCGAGTGCAGGTTGGATCGACTCGACGGTATCGTCGAAGATCCAGCCCCCGTGTCCCGTGATAAACGGAATGGCGAAATAGGGTTCGATGAAATTAAAGACGAGGCCGTACTGATTAACGCCATCGTCTCTCCGATTGTTGAGAAATTGGAAGACAATAGTGATTGTCAAGACAAAGGCTGCGAGCCCTACGATTAGGAAGGCGAGGAGATTCACCCGACTGTCACCAACAAACTTGCCGATGTTTCCTCTCTGCGACCACAGAAGCCCGCAAGCGATAATGAAGACAAGGCCCAGTAGTACCCAAATGAGAAATCCGGGCTTAACCTCCTTGTTCATTCGCCTCATCCGCGTGTGTTGTTTGGCTATCCTTATCAGATCATCTGAATTCCTGGGGATTTCATTAACAATGTTCCGATTGACGATCAGCGCCAGATGGTTGCCGATGCGGTCACCGATCTGGAGAAGAGAAGACGTCTCCTTGGACTCGGGTGTGGTGGCATAGGTAAGGGCATCGCCACTGTAGAGTCTTAACTCATTATCCGAGTAATAGGGCCCGAGGTCTTGAATAATTCCCATCGGAGCAAAAGTGCCGACGGCATCGGAGGGTCCATAGATTAAATCAGGCCCGGTCCCGGCCAGTGCCGCTGCCTGAAAACCGCTTCGGAGTTCTTCGGTTTCCTTATAGAGGACGTTGACGCGAACTTGCGGATTGTCGCGTTCAAACCTATCCACTGCTTCATTGAGCGTCTCCCGCTCAGCCGGGGACATTTGGTGCCAAAGGGTCACCGTGCGCGTCGCGTTAGACTCAGAGCGACATCCCAGTGGGAATATTGCAATCAGCAGGCCAAGTAGCGAGAGAACGTTCCGCGCTGCCGCACGCCTTCGGGTTTTAGATGGCGCGGCCATAAAGCCAATTGCTGCCCCGTGTTCGCGCAGGCTCATGGGCTTGCGACCTTCCAGACACCGCCGGTACGGGGCGGCGCGCCGAGTGTCCAAACATTGCTTTTGGATTTTACTGCACGCAGTGAAGCAGGCTTTCCATTGGTCGAAAAAAGCGGCCTAAGCGAGGCCGTAGCGGAAATCGCTCCTTCCGGGAGTTGTATCGCGCTCGCTTTCGGTCCACGATTCATCAGCACGATAAGCCGCTCGTCACCTAGTGTGCGGTCGTACGCAATGAGCTGCCGGTGATCGTGTGTGGCGAGCACTGAAAACTCACCACGGCGAAGAGCAGGTTCCGTATTCCGTAGTTCAATCGCGTTTTTGAAAAATGCGAGAAGATTGCGATTTACCTGAACCCGCTTGTTGCCGCCGGGTCGTAGTCCACGCGGCCCCTTGGTGCGATTCTCATACTCGAGGTCATCCCACACCATCGGCATGCGGTCGTCGGGGTCGTCCCCGCCGTGCATGCCGACCTCCGTGCCGTAATAGAGCATCGGAGCGCCTACGGAGGTCATCTGCAAAAGTGCGGCAAGTTTGAGAATGTCAATCTGCTTGCGATTAGGCGCAGAAATATCGTATTGATCAAATCCGCGGGGGCTTGAACGATCCGACGAGTCGTAATCAAAGTTCTCATGATTTATGTAATCGAGTCTCTTATCCAGTGCGCCGTTCACGATCATCGAGGCCGCGCGGGGCGTGTCGTGGGAGTCCAGTAGATTTTGGAGTCCGTAGCGGACGTCGCGCGGATGTTCATGCATCCGCTGATCGAGCATGATCCCGAAATCGGTGGCACCGACTCGTTGGTCAAAGAGAAATGCTTTGGCTGGCACGGCAAACCCGTGGTAATTCATCGTTGCCGAAAAGCCGCAATCGCGCAAATAGTCTCCGGCATCACTCCAGAATTCAGCCACCGTATACGCCTGAGGGTTTAGTTGCCTAACGTACCGATTCCAGTCCTGCCAGAATCGGTTCGGAACCTCGTTGGCGACATCGAGCCGCCAACCGTCCACGCCGTCACTCGGGTCACCGTCGGCATTGGGGTCCATCCATCGCCGAGTGGCCTGCATGATGTACTTCTTGGGGCCGGGGTGGAGGTCGGAACCATCTCCGCTGTTGGCAAACTCCGGAAGCGTGTCGTGGTCCCACCAGCACTGGTACTTCAACTCGTTTTGCGGTGTGGCGGGATCGTCGAAGGAATGAATGATGTACCAGGAAACATACGGGGACCGGTTCCCTTTGGTACGGATGTCATCAAAGGCAAAAAAATCCCGTCCCGTGTGGTTAAAGACTCCGTCGATGATGATGCGGATCCCCTTCGAGTGCGCCCGGGCAACGAGATCGAAAAATAGCCGATCGGCGGCTGTCATATTCCAGGTCTTCGGATCGGCCGTCTCGGTTGCCATCAACTCGAAGTCCGCCTTCGGGTCGGGTCCGAAGTGCGGATCGACGTGGTGGAAGCTGTTTCCGTCGTACTTATGCATCGAACGGGCATAAAAAACGGGATTGAGGTAAATCGTATTGATCCCGAGCGATTTCAGGTAATCGAGTTTGTCGATAATGCCCTGTAAATCACCTCCGTAACGTCGGTGAAAGACACCGTGGTCGTAAAAATCCGGCCCCATTTCTCGTTCCCATTCATCGCGTGCATACCAATCCTTGGTCCATGGCGTGATGGTCCAACTTTCCGGAATGGCGTCGGGATCTTCGAGTGACGCATGATCGGGGTCGTTTTGAGGATCGCCGTTTCGGAACCGCTCCGGGAAAATTTGATAAAAAACCGCGTCTTGCACCCAGTCCGGAACCCGAGTGGGCCTGGCTGCATGGAGTTGCTCGTGTACGGCCATTGAGAGAAAAGCCAGAAGGAAAGCAATCGAAGGTCGAACGATAATATGCATGGGACATGCCATTGGTGAATCGCTTGAGATCATTTAATAGTTTGTCGTTTTACGAAGAGGACGGCAAGCCGCACAAAGCCTTACCGCCTGGGAGGGTTTTGCATTTCAGCGGGCGTAGGGAGTCGCGCGCCGAGTCGCTGCAGGGCACGCTTTACTTTCGGGTCTTTGAGAATGCGTCCGTATTGGCGGCTCACGAGACGTCCCGATTGAGGAAAAAACCAGACCCCAGGGCGACCCTCGTAGAGCCCGCGGTCCTGCAGAATCATCTTCGCGTCGCTTCGCGTGAGGCTTCTCGGTTCGACCTCAGCGGGATTATTCTCACCGGATATTGTGGGATCGGGCGAGTCAGTTGCCGGCCCTTCTGATGAGAAATCCTGCGGGCTACCCCGCGGTGGACTGGGGGAAGCTGCCGCAGCGGGCCTTTCCGCGAGGGTCAAATCGTCGCCCGTCGGGTGCCACCGTCCCGCGTTGTCTAAGAATTTAAATTGCACCTCGCCGGCCGGCAGTTGAATCTCATAAATCCAGTGATTTCCTTCCTTTTGCATAATATTCCGGCTTGAGTCCCAGCCGTTCATCGTGCCGACCAGGGCCACCCGCTCAGCATCGTGGAAGCCGTTAAAAGTGAATTTGTACACATCGGTCCCCTCGCCACGTAGGACCTGTGCACCCCAGCCAAAATCCTCGATGAGTCGCCACCGCGTTTCGGGCGGGTCCGCGGGTCGCAGGCTGCCTATTTCAAACGATACCTCCGGTTGATCCTCGTCCGGCGGCGCGGATTCAATTGTCGGGGCCTGCGGCGCGGGTTCGAGCTTAGGCAGGGAGGCCGTATCTTCCTGCAGGTGTGATACACCCCGTTGTCTCGTCCGTGAGATGGGCGGTGCCTCGTCGCGGGCCTTTTCCGTTGCTGTCTCCGCAGCAGTTTGACGGGGCTTGTCGGATGGAATCGACAGTACGAGAAGCGTGATCAGCAAAACCAACGCCACCGAGAACACTGCAATCAGCCGAATGCGCGATGAAGATTGAGTGCGAATCGATTCGTTCCGTTCGTTGCGTGATCGCAGCGTGACGGTTTCCGGTGTTTTGGCGAACGCACGTAATGGATCCACCGGATTCTCGCCGCTGGTGTTCATGGGCGGTGGCTCCGGAGCGGAAATTGCTGTTTTCAGTTCTGTGTCGTATGCGACACGTCTTTTATAGGAGAGGAGGATAACGCGGGCTTGAGCCACTTCGTTCAACAGTCGCTGGGCGAGCAGCGTATCCTCGCCCTGGCTGAGCGATTGAAGGTAGGTCATCCGTTGATCGGCTGCTGATTCGATGGCATCACGATCCTGCTCGAAGAGGTTAATGCCGAGCAGGCGATAGTGATTCGGCGGCTGTTCAGTGGCGGGGATGCCGAGCCATTTGTAATAGGGGTCCATCAACAGCTTGCCCGAGCAGGTGGATTGATCACACCGGGCCGGTGACTTAGACGGAAAGTCGATTCTTCCCGGGAGAAATTAGCTTATTTTATTTTTAGTCATCTTACACACCGTGTCACGCGTGGCGACATCATGACAGTGGAATTTGTCCAAAAACGGCATGAATTGAGGCTCAGGCCTGGACCCAGGGGGCAACCGCCCACAGGCAAGGGACGGAGACGCATCAGAAACCCTGTTTTTTTGGCTTTTTTTTTGCAAAAAAATGCCTTATTTGCTTAAATGGTAGAGAGTTACGAAAATCCAATATTTGCAACCAAGGGACGCTACTGCGATCGTTGGAAGTCCTTCCGGAAAAAGACTGCGCTTTTACCTTTCCCTGACACCTCTCCGTTGAGCTGCGTCAGAAATTCACAGGGTAGCACTCGACCTCTTCGGGAGATTCAACGCCGGTGGCGAGTCGGCCTCGTGATCAAAATTGGCGCTTACATTCGCTCGCTCTGCCGCATTCTCGCCGCATGGATCTCGAGTGATCGTCGCCGTGTTGCCCGCTCGATAGGCACTCAAACTGGCGAACAATTAGCGTTTCAATCGCTCGAGCCACGCCGCCTACTGGCAGTTGATGTTTCGCCCGCACCGATTCTTCAATGGTTCGAATCGTCGCACGACACGATGATCGACCGCTCTGCGGATCTTTTCCACGCCGGTTATGGAGCCGTCTGGACTCCGCCCCCCTCCCGGGGCGATACGAGCGACTACACGGTCGGCTACGACGTTTACGACCGGTTTGATCTGGGGCAATGGTACAAGCCGACCCTCTATGGCACGGCAGAAAGCCTTTCAGAACTTGAGCGGATGCTCGCCCGCTCTGGCAAAGACCTTCACATTGATTTCATTATGAACCACAACGGGTACTCCACCCTCAGTACCCCTGGATTTGTGGAAGCGGGCGGCTACCCCGGGCTAGCAATCACTCTGCCCGATGATATCGACGGCGATTTTCACGGCTTTTACTGGTACGGCGACGAATACGAACGGCTCGCCGGTTTGATCGATATTGCCCAGGAGAAAAATCATCAGTTTATCCGCCATCCGGTCGATCCGGACGACCCAAGAAATATCCCTGCCGGTACTGTGCCCGCGTTCGGACGACTTGCAAACGTGCCGGACGAAAACAATCGACAGTTCTATCCCGACATCGGTCATAACACGATTTATGTCTATGATCCGGTGACCGGTGAGAGCGATATTCCGGTCCACTCGTTCAACACGGCGGACCCGATGGCAGGTGACCCGACGGTTGAAAATGCCATGGGCATGCTGATGCGGAATGCCCAGTGGCTCGTACAAACCGTGGGTGTGGACGGTCTCCGGATCGACGCCGGCAAGCACATGCAGGGTTTCACGTTCGACTATTTTGATCGGGCCGTCTATCGAACCCATCCAGAAACACTCCTTGATGGCAGCCCAAAACACGTCTTCTCTTACTCTGAAACATATGATGCCAATCCGGCGGTTCTGCTGCCGCACGTGAAGAAGACGATCAACCCCTTCGATCCGGGTACGATTGGCGGAAACCGCGACACGCTCGACTTCAAGTGGTATTTCGCCGTCAAGGACAATCTCGAAAACTACGGACAAGGGGGCGCTTGGTTCAACGTCAAAGACGCTGGCCTCGATGTGGCCCAAAACGGAAGTCATGACGGTTCAGCGGGCGTTAAATTTGTTGAAAATCACGACGTCTACAAGCCGTGGAAACTCGCCAATGTTTCCCATGCCTTGATGTTAATGCTACCCGGCAATGCAGTGGTGTATTTCAACGGTGGTGAATTCGGTGAGGAACGCGAGTTTCCCAAGCCGGGACGGGACGACGCGCTAAGTCGCGACTCGATCGTGACCAAACTCGTGGAAATCCGCGAAACTCACGGCAAAGGAAATTATGCGGAGCGTTGGTGCGATAACGAAGGTGTCTACATTTTTGAGCGAGTCAGCAATGCGGTGGTCGGCCTGTCAAATCGAGGCGACTGGGGATTCGATGAGCGGACCGTAGAAGTGGGTTTTGCACCTGGCACCAAGCTGGTTGAACTCACCGGCAACGCCTCCAATGCGTTGGTCGATCCATACAACGATATCCCCGAGGTGATTACGGTATTCGACGGTGGCGACGGCAAGAGTTACGCGAGTATTCGTGTTCCTCGTAACGTGAACGCGAACGGTGATGAGCACCAACTCGGATTCGTTATCTACGGACTCGGGACACCGCAGTCCACCGCGGGAGTTGAGCTTACGGGTGTCGATGAGGTCTGGACCGGTTCGACCGACATCACCAATCACTATGAGAACGGTAGGACTAGGCAACACGACATTCACGTGGTCACTGGAGATTCGCTCGGCGTGCGATTGCTCACCAATGAAGTGCGTCACCTCGGAGTTGACGAGCTGCGCGATATTTGGGCCGACGGTGACTACGCGATGCTTAAACTCAATGGCGGAGTTGACATCAACCAAAACGGCTATGTCGATGTGGTGACTCCCGGGGAGACCGCCTACGGATTTGAACATTTTGCCGATAAGGCCAGTCCGCTGATCGGCTCCGAGGGAATTTCCGGGCCGCGCGGCGATGGTGAATTTTTGCAGACCATCGATACGACTCAGCTCACCGATGGGGTGCACTTTCTCGAGGCCCGCGCATTTCGGCATCGGACCGATGGTGGTCCTCCCGTTTTCTCGACGTGGAAAGAGGTATTCTACCTCGACCGGATAGCGCCGGAGATGGAGATTTTTGAGGCACGATCCGTAAATAACGGCGGCAGCGGCAACTATGACGTGGTCGCCAAATCGGTCGACCAGACCGCCGACTCGGCGCATATTTTTGCCAATCTCGCGCCGAGCTTGACCGACAGCGAAATCATCGCGATGGCATCCTCCGGCCAGGGCACCGCTTCACGGGTCGACACGAGTCATTTCAAGACCTTTTTCTCGAATCTCAAAACCGGCAACAACGTCTTTACCGTGGTCGCCTACGAGCCAACCGGCACGGTGAACGTGCAGCGGATCACCGGCCAATATCTCGACGGTGTAGGACTCGGCTTCGGTGACATGAACTCCAATGGCCTCTACGACGTGAATGATATTGACACGTTTTCGTGGTTCATGGGCAATGGTGGCAGCGAATTTTCTCCTGCAGGCGATTTAAGCGGCGACGGAATTATTAATTTTGTCGACTATGAACTGCTTGGCACCCATCTTGCCAATGCTGGAGCCGACGGGAGTGTGATGAGTGCATACGCGGCCCTGGCAAATACCGCTCCGGTGACATCCGATGATGCCTATTCCCTTGCGGAAGACTCAACGCTCACGGTCGACGCGGCTGGGGGCGTACTCTCAAACGATTCAGATCCGGATTGGCAACCGCTCTCTGCGGTTCTGGCCTCAGGACCCAATCAGGCCGCCGCTTTTAATCTGAACGCAGACGGCTCCTTCAGCTATCAGCCGATCGACGACTTCAATGGGACCGACTCATTCACCTATAACGCCGACGACGGTTATGGTGGGCAGACGCAGGCGACAGTGGACCTATCAATTTCGCCCGTCAATGACGCACCGCAGCCCTCTGCCGCGAGCTTTTTTACTCGCACTGACGTTGCCCGCGATATCGACCTCTCCCTCCTGGCGACCGATACCGAAACTGATGCCGCCTCAATCAGCTATGCGGTCTCTGGTGCCATCGGCGGTTCGGTGGAATTGCTCGGCGATGGTGTGACGGCGCGATTCACCCCAAGCCCTGGCTTTATCGGGACCGGGACATTCAACTACAGCGTGACAGACGATGGGGACGGCGATTCGGCGGCGGTCACCGTAAGCGGTACCCAGGTTACCGTCGCGGTGGTTGCCGAGACTCCACCAACGGCAAGCCTTTCGAATCCGCTGGCCGCCTCTGTGTGGCCTGTCGGACTACTGAATGCAGCCGGCTATCTCGACGTTTCTTTTAGTGATCCAGACGAGGGGATCAATCCTTCCTGGCTGGACGGTGACGAAATCACGCTCGGTGGCGACGGCGCAGGCACCGCGGTAGTTGATGGTACAGCCGTCGATCAAGGAGGTGGCGTGTACCGCTACAGTTTCACCGGCTCTTTGGTTCCGGGTGTGGTCACCGTCGATGTGAACGCCGATACCTTCACCGACCTGGCGGGTGCAGCGAACGTGGCCTCGACCAGTCAGTTCCTGGTGATTGCAGATCCACCACAGAACGCTGGCGGCGATGTCTCAGCCCCTGCCCTGCTTGAATGGTTCGAGACGAGTTGGGCAACCATGACCGACCGGGCGTCGGATCTGTTCGATATCGGATACGGTGGAGTTTGGACACCGCCACCGGGTCGTGGGATTTACACGGAGGCGGGCGCCGGGATTGGCTACGACGTTTACGATCGGTTTGACTTAGGGTCTGCAGGCGACCCGACGCTGTATGGCACGGAATCTGGCTATATGCAGGCAGTTAAGGCAATCCAGGCGGCCGGCGGTCTCGTGTATGCAGACTATCTGATCAATCATGCAAGTTCGTTTGACCTAACCGACGTTGATGCAAATGGCGTTCTGTTTGCTCCCGATCCGAATAATCCGGCGACTCCACACGGCGGTGCGAATCCAGCCTTTTTGCAGTTTGTAACGGGCGATGCCGATGGCGATTTTCATCCGAACCCGACCGACACACAAGTTGGCGACCCCGTCTGGGAGTACCAGTTCCAGCTTGCCCAGCTTTATGACATTGATCATCGAAAATCGCACGAGTACATTCGGCAACCGGTAGTGGATGGTGACGCGGATAACATCCCCATGGCGGGCACAGCCGGCTTTTTGCTTCCCGAGTATGACCTGACCACCCACGCCGAATCGCTCAACCCCAGTCCGCGTACCGCCAATCTGCCGTCGGAGGCAAACCGGCGATTTTACCCGGATCAAAGCAGTTACATCGTGGTGAATGACCACGTCCCGGGCGATCCTTCGACGCCTGAAAATGGAGTGGTCCTCTACAACTATTCGGGTGATGAGGTCAACTCGGGCATTCCCGTCGCTGAAAACGCCAATGCCTACCTGATGCGCTATGCGCGATGGATGATTCAACATGTCGGCGTTGACGGATTCCGTGTTGATGCAGCCCGCCACGTTTACCCGTTCGTGCACGATTTCTACGACCGTGCGGTCTATCGTGCGGAGCAGGACACGCTGCTCGACGGCTCTGAAAAGGGGGTATTTTCATTCCTTGAGTCGTTCACAGGCGACATGGGCCATCTGCAAACCTTCATCTCCAAGGACATCGATCCGGCAGACCCTTCCACCGTTGGCGGTAATCGTGATGTGCTGGACATGCCGCTGTTTTTTGCGATGGAGGACCATCTCACGAGCGACGGGTACAACAACAACTGGCACGACATTATCTATGCAAGCCAGGACGTCTATGACGATGGGCTTGCCAATAATGGAAGCCAGTCGGTCGCCTTTGTGCGGAGTCACGACGAGGAGGGGGCGTATCTTACGTCGCTTGCTCACGCCTACATGTTGACCCGACCCGGTAACGCCGTGGTCTATTTCAACGCACGCGAATTCAACCAGGACCCCACCGTCGATGAGCGGCCCTTCCCGCACGATGGCTCCCGCGATGCACTCGGTGGGCATTACGGCGACGCGATTTCGCGCCTCGTTGATATACGTAATACCCACGGTCGGGGCAACTATTACGAGCGTTGGATTGATCCGACGTTCTCAAATTATTATGCCTTTGAGCGCGATGGATCGATGATTGTCGGGCTTAACAGTCGGCATGGCGGTTTTGGAGACTGGGATTCGCGCACGATCCAAACCAATTTTGCGGAAGGCACACTCCTGGTAGAGCTTACCGGCAATGCGTCCAACCCGGTTGTTGATACCAATGAAGGAACACAATACGAAATCCCAGAGGTCATCACGGTAGGCACTGACGGATACATCGAACTGCGGGTTCCGCAAACCAAAAACGGCGCGGGCGTCGAGCATGGCCTTGGTTATGTGATTTATGGGCCCGCCGCCCCAGACGGAACCCTTTCCTTAAGCAATGTCAGCGGAACTATCGCGGCCGATGCAACCAGCGCACAAGCGAATCCGACCAATCGACTCACCGAAATCGATATCATTTCAGCCGATACCTTTGAGGTGCGGCTTGATACGCTCGCAGCCGAGCTGTTGGGAGATCCGGCGCTCCGCGATCCGGCAGCAGATGGGCATTTCGCGGCCCTTCGTCTTGATGCCGGAATAGACATTAACGGGATCACTGGTCCCAACGGCAATCCCTTGAACGGTGTCGATTATGTCACACCCGGCTCGCTCCTGTATGGATTTGAGGATTTCACAGAGACAAACGCGCCCGGTCGCTATGCGGTGGACGGCGCTGGCACTTTTGTGCAATCGGTCGATACCACGATCCTTAGTGAAGGCCGTCACTATTTAACGGCCCGCGCCTTCCGGGACGTCGGTAGTGGAAATGAGCCGATTTACAGAGATTTCAAACGGGTCATTCTGATCGATCGTGTCGGAACCGATATGACCGTTGCCGACGTCACGGAATCGTCGCCTGGCGCGCTCAATCTGGTAGCCGAATCAAGCGATAGCACCGCAACGGATGTTGTGGTTTTGGTCGATCTCCCGGCCGCCACAAGCGACGCCGATATCCTGCTTCAGGCAGACGCCGCGATGGCAAGCACGCAAATCGATGTCGATCAGTTTGCCTCCCAGCACACGGGTCTGATTGGTGGAAACCACGTATTAACGATCGTGGCCACCGAAGAATCGGGGCGACGAGTAATTAAGCGGATATCCGGACAGTCGTTAGCCGGCACGGGTGCAGGCCTGGGGGACCTTAATGCTGACGGCTCAGTGACCCCGGATGACATCAATCTTTTTGCAACTGCTGCCAACAGCGCTGATACGATCTTCAACGCAGCCGGTGATTTTGATGGTGATGGAATCATCGGTGCAGTGGATACCCAGCAACTCGGCTCCCTTTTGGTAACCACCGGCGCATCGGCCGAAACGCTCGCTGCCTACGATGCCGCCTTTGGTACCGCCCCGGTATTTGCGGGCGGCGCGTATGCTGTTGATGAAAATTCTGTTACGGGAGCCGAGATTGGGGCTTTGAGTGCCACCGATCCGGAGGGCGAGGCGGTCACCTTTAGCATTCTTGTGAATTCCGACCCCGATGGTGATGGTTCAGCGGCCGTCGAAGTGGACGGCGACGTGCTGCGCGTGCTCGATGCCGACGACTTCGATCATGAGCAAAATCCATCGATTGAGATTACAGTCCGAGCGTATGACGGGTCGTTCGTCACCGATGCACTAGTCACGTTGAGCATCAACGATATTGATGAATCACCGCTCTTTGCGGATTTCGCCTTCAGTGTGATGGAGGACGCTGCCGGCGGGAGCATTATGACGACCTTCGTCGCGAGCGATCCGGAAGGCGCAGCGTTGACTTACGGATTCGAGGATACGACATCGGGCGATTTCGATTTGAACGACGTTGCAGTGATTTCAGGTAACACGCTGGTCGTGACTGATAGCAGCAATCTGGATTATGAAACCTACTCCACTCCGCTTACTTTCACGATGTTCGCCTCAGACGGAAGCAATCAAACGGTGGCGACATTCACCATGACCATACTCGACGCAAACGAGTATGCACCCGTGTTCGAGTCGCAAAGCTTTACTGTTCCTGAAAATTCTGAAGCCGGTACGCAACTTGGCGATTTCGTTGCGACAGACCAAGACAATGACCCGATTTCCTTTGCTTTGGCGACAAACCTCGATACGGACGGAGATGGAACAGCGGCATTTCGCATTGAAAATAACACACTCGTTGTCAACGACGCGGGAGATCTCAATTTTGAAGCAGGCGCGTCGATGGACGTTACCGTGACTGCCAGTGATGGCGAACGGACAACCGATGCGGTGATTTCTGTCGGACTCACGGACGTCAATGAGGCGCCATCCCTCACCGTCACCGGCCTCAGCCTGCCTGAAGAGAGCGCTATCGATACGATAGTCGGCGTACTCGCAGCGACGGACGAGGATGGCGACGCGCTTTCATTTTCGATCGTCAACAATGACGACCATGATTTAGACGGCAATGATGCTTTCCGGATTGAGGGATCAAACCTTGTCGTGAACGATCCTGGCGACCTCGATTTTGAATCCGGCCCCGTGAGGCCTATCGCGATTCGAGTCGACGACGGAGTCCTTGCGAGCACCGCCCCCGTGGTGATTTATTTGAGCGATGTTGATGACGCGCCGGCGATTGCCCTACCGCCTGCTGAGGAAATCAGCGAAGACGCGAGCCTGGCATTTTCATCTGCTGGCGGAAATTTAATTTCGATCACGGACCAGGATGCGCTTTACACAACGACCATGTGGATGCGGCTAGAGGTCTCTCACGGCACCCTCACGCTACCCTCAACCTCCGGCTTGGCACTCACCGGGGACAATACTGCGCAGGCGCTCGAATTCACCGGTTATCTTTCGTCAATTAACGAGGCGATCGACGGCCTCGTCTACCAACCCGATACACAATACAACGGGTCCGATACGCTTTCGATTCAACTCAGTGATGAGGCAGATGCACAGTCTGGCGATTCGGAAAACGTAACGGGCACGATTCCTCTCACGATCACTGCGACAGTTGACGAACCAAGCTTTGATCTGCCCGGCCCGGTCATCATCCTTCAGGACACAGGCGCACAGCTAATTTCCTTTGATATTTTCTCCGATGTTGCGACCGATCCGGGCGAGCTTGAGCTCTCTCTGGCCATTGATAATCCATTGCTTATCGCCTCACCGTCAAGCTCAGTCACTGGATCGGGGCCATTCACGGGATCCTTTGGCTTCACGCCTGCAGCGGGCCAGGTCGGAACCGCAACGTTTACTGTGACTGTGGCCGACGGTGGTGCGGACGGCGACCTGCTTACCGTAGAGGATAACGGCTCTGCGAGCGCTACGATGGATCTTATTGTTCGCGCCGCACCGGTAACGATTATCGACAATGGCGAATCCGGGTTTACCCAGGCTGGATTCACGTACCAAAACAATGCCCAGGTGACGGCCGCATACGATGGCGACAATCACCACATGCAGGGGGGCGTGGGCGTCGCAAGCTGGACTTTTGACACATTGTCTCCGGGACTTTACCGCGTCGGGGCGATGTGGGCACATAAGTACGGCAACACCTATAACGCGGAGGACGCCCCGTTCACGATCACCAATGGAACTGGTGAAGTATTATCCTCGCAAGTCGTCGATCAAACCCAATCGCCGAGTGACTTCGAATCGCTCGGTTATTGGTGGCACACGCTCGATACCGTTGCCATCACTGGAGATTCTCTCACGGTTGAACTTGGTGCAGGAGCAGTGGCCAGCAGATTTTCTGTAGCGGATGCGATTCACCTGCAGAAAATCCCCGGGCTCGACATCGAAATCGAGACCAATTCGATGAGCGAGGGTCTCGACACGACCACCTCTCATTCGAAGGGCAGCGGGGTCACCCTCATAACCCACGGACACCTCGGGGATACTGCAGAAGGCGGTTATATCCGAGCGATGGGCAGTGCAGTCATCGATCGCGCAAATACGGTCTCCGGTATGGCGAATGCCGCGACGGAAATTCAAATCACTGTTGGTACCAGCGACAATGTGAATGTCGAGGTGCTTTCGGCTGAGGTGCTTCCAACAAGCACGACGGCCATTACAGACGCCAACCACAGCGGTGAGATCGTTGTCTATCTTGACTGGGGGGCGGCTCAAGCGCTGATGAACGCGGCCGATCCTTGGAACACGCAGTTTGTCGCTGCCGCCGTGGCTCCGTATCTGACAGGCCTTTCAAGTATCACGGGGCTCGATATAGCGCTCAGCGAGCTCCCGATCCATATGCTAGGGCATAGTCGTGGCGGCTCGTTGGTCGGCTCGCTGGCAAGATCGCTCGGTGAATACGGGGTGTACGTCGATCACGTGACCTACCTCGACCCGCATCCACTCTTGCCGGGTGACTACGACGTGTGGACCCAACCCGTCACGCGAAATGTCATCTATGCGGATTCTATCTGGCGGACCGACGGCTTGATAGGTTTTGAAGAATACTGGGACTTCGACGGTGCGCATATCGCCGGTTCGACCAACGTACAACTTTCGGAAGAGCTACTGGGCGGTTCATTTGATGCTGGCGGTAATGGGTATACATCCGAACATGGTGATGTGACCTTGTGGTACCACGGGACGATTCCGCTAGCAGAATCTCCGGTTCCAAACGACGGAACGATGGATGTACCGCTCGATTGGTATGGGGGCGGCGAGCCACCACGATTGGAATCGGGCTTTTCGGCAAGCCGAATTGCTGGCGGCGTTCGCGATACAGAAGGCTTGCTTGATGAGGCATCATGGGCGTCGAATCGCGCTGCAATTGATTTCAGTTCCGCAACATGGCCAAACATCTGGAATCTAGTCACAACAAGCATCGACGTAGGCAGCGGACTGGCGAGCGTGGCGTTTGATTATCACGATAACGACAGCGACCTGACCGCAGCGTTCTTCCTTGACTCCGACTCCAATCCCTATAACGGAAGTGATTTTTCACTAGGTAGCACGGCACTCGGGACCACCGGAACCGCGACGGGCACACAGGCTGTTTCGTTGAGCTTGGCCGGGGCGGCTGATGGTGAGTACCATCTGTTTGGCCGGGTCGAAGATGCGAGTGGAAATGTCCGGTATGCTTACTCGCCGACGACAGTTATTCTTTCCGGTTCGGGTGCAGGCGTACCGTCGAGCACTACGGCAACCGTGACGCGTACAACAGATTTCACAGGTGATCTCGTCGTTAGCCTGGCGACTGACGACACCACAGAGGCGTCGGTCCCGGCCAGTGTGACCATTCCTGCCGGTCAGGCGAGCGTAGCCTTTAGCATCGATGCGGTAGACGATCTGTTCTTTGACGGCACGCAGACCGTAAATGTGCTGGCGACGGCGACCGGCTATACCGATGGCAGTGGCTCGCTGGAGATCACCGACGATGAAGTTGCCCATACCGAACTGATCGACGACGGCGATGCGGGCTTT